>JAUWGE010000024.1 GCA_030606565.1 Candidatus Bipolaricaulota bacterium
ACCCCAGCCTCGATTAGAGAATCTCCAACCTCTTGGGCGCTCTCCACAGAGACAGCGATGATCGCCAGCCGCGTGCCCGCTTGCTCAACCCTTTTACGCAGATGAGATACATCCTCGACCGTCACTCCCCCTATCGTTTTCCCGATCACTCGAGGGTCTTTGTCAAACGCCATTAGGATCTCGAACCCCTGCTTTTTGAGCTCGGGGTTTCTGAGAAGGGCAACCCCGATGTTTCCCACGCCCACCAGGACGAACTCCCAACGTTTGTTCAGGTTCAGGATGGAACGCAACTCATTGGCGAGCTGCTCCGTGTTATAGCCAACTCCGCGGGTGCCAAACTCGCCAAAATAGGAGAGATCCTTGCGTATCTGAGCAGGATTCATACGCAAGACCTCTGCAAGATCTTCGGAGGAGAAACGCTCCTTACCCTCTCGCAGCATGCAATCGAGTTGCCGCAGATAGAACAGCAATCTTCGGATAGTCTCTTTTGGGGCGTCCGCGACGTCTCGCATGCGATTGTGTAGCCTCCTCCTTGTGCTTGTGTTCACTTTCACAATCCTCTGTAACACATTTACCCTTTTTTGTCAAGGGTAACGCCTGCGCGCAAGACATCGCTATCGCTGTGAAGAAGACGACAAGATGGAACTTGTTCCTGCAAACAGGGCGGAGGAGGTAGTAGAGAAGCGGTCGAGAAACACCACCGACGGATCTTTTCTACAGCAAGGGCTGCAGGCTGGACAGACAACAGGCAAGGCGACGATTCCTAGAGACTCATATCAAGACAACCGAGTGTGGAATATCTCAACAGGAGTGGTGAAAAAGCTGGTAGCGCACCGCCCGAAGATCTCCCCCGTAAGCCCTTCCCAGGGGCGCGAGCATCGGCCTTTACAGGAACCCAGTTATACGGCACAACCCACCCACTAGATCTTAGATCCCGATTGTCTCCTTCCATGAGGGAGTGTGAGCCCGCATGGAGGGTTTATCCTAGATCGCATTTGCATAGCCTTGGAGTGAGTCCTCCTCACCGTGGGCAAGAAAGATATTTACGGCTTCCGTCTTCCCCAACCAGTCAAGGAAGATCCGCTGGTCGGTGTGAGCGGAGAATCCGTTCACTGCCCAGGTCTGCCCTTGTTTCCCTCCCCGAAGATCTTGCCCTGCCTCGCTCCTTGGATGATCGCCCTCTCGCACTGTACGTTTATGTGCCTTGACTCCAACATTGCCTGAGAATAGTTGAGTGGTGGAAAGTTAGACGGTGTCGGAGATGGGGTCAACCGAAGGCCCAGGGTAATCTCGAAGCCTGCTGAGGAGTTCCAGTCGCCGCGGTGTATTCAAGTTGACAAACGAGGAGAGCTCGGGGTCAATCTGGCGGACGATGTGTTCGCTTACCTCCCGCACACGCAAGTGCTCGTAGATTCCCGTTACCTTCAATGTCCCGAGGTCAAGTGACTCCTGGATCACTGGGATCGCCGACTTTCGATATGCGGTACAGAGCGGTTCGTAGTACCCGTTCACAATCGGAACCGCAGCATCCACCTCCGCAGCGAGAGAGAGAAGATGTCGAACCAGCCGTGGCTTTACAAAAGGCATGTCGCAGGCAACGACGAAAGTAAGATCAGTTCTTGCAGCACACAGGCCACTGTAGATTCCCACAAGGGGACAACGGAGTGGGTATAGGTCCTCGACGGTCCGTACCCCCATGCGTTGCAGGCCAGGGTCATTCCCTACGACGAGAGTCTCGGTGAAAAGTGAAGAGAGGTGCCTGTGGAGATGCTCGATCAATGTCATGCCCGGTGCAGTTGGAAGAAGGTGCTTCGGGCATCCCATTCGCTTAGACTCGCCACCGGCAAGGAGGATCAAGGTCGCCTTCTCTCTCATCTGTGTTCAATCCGCCACTCGTTGGCGTAGATGTTCAACCGTTCTCCACGGACGAAACCGCAGAGGCAGATTCCAAGCCGTTGGGCAAGTTCCGCCGCTTGTAACGTTGGAGCCGAGACCCCAGCAATGATTGGAATGCCACATTGGGCAATCTTCTCCACCATTCCCTTTGAGACTCGTGAGGAGAGGAAGATAAACGTTTCGGAGAAGTCGATTCCACGAAGAAGTCCATCTCCAACCGCCTTCTCAAGGGCACAGCTCCGGCTAATGTCCTCGAAGAAGTTCTTGATCCCTGACGAATCACCGAGTGCGACGGCGTGCGTTCCTCCCGTCTCTCGGAAGATTACCGCCCGATCGCCGCATTTCCTCCCCGCCGCAATGAGCGATTCAATCGGCAGGGTGAACGAACTATTTATCGGGGGCACCAGGCTTGGTACAGGGGAGCGCACCTCGACGGAGAACGTCTTCCCTTCTGACTTAAAGGAGAGGACATCATCTATCGCACCGATGATCCCCCGTGAGAAGAGAACCCCGTAGACTAGTTTGCGGGGGGGGCCTGGCGAACAGGCGCCCGCGAGAATGGGTTCCCCATTGACAACAAGAACGAAATCCTTCTCCACAGCGAGGAGGTCTTCGACTTTCTCGAACTCACCCTTATCAAACCGCAAAATCCTCCGTGTCCCTGTCGTTTTCATACGAGTAAGAAGGGTGCCGGCCGCGGAGAACCCCACGGCCGGCGATAAGGATCAACTACGATGCGCTCTTCTCCTTGCGGATGTAAACAAGCCAATACAGTGTGGCAACAAAGAACGCGCCACCAATGATGTTGCCAATAGTCACCGGAACTAGATTCCTGATGATCATTCTCCCAATAGTGAGGTTGGAAAGCGCACCGGTCAATCCGGCTGTGGATACGACAGTAGCCTGTCCCTTGAGGACGAGCCCCATCGGGATGAAGAACATGTTGGCCACGCTGTGCTCGAACCCGCTGGCGACGAACGCCATGATCGGGAAGAAGACCGCAAAGACCTTCCCCGCCACGGCGCGAGCGGAGACGGCCATCCACACCGCCAGGCAAACGAGCCAGTTACACAGGATCCCTCTTGCGAACGCCTGCAGGAACGTGAGGTTCACCTTGGCGTTGGCGATCGATAGCGCCTTAGCTCCAACGAGCCCCCCGTCCGTCTTCCACAGGCCACTCCAATACATGAGGAGGACAAGAAGGAGCGAGCCTACGAGGTTTGCAAAATAGACGATTGTCCAGTTGCGCAGCAGCTTCCGTATTCTCACCTGCCGGTCGAGAACGGAGAGGAAAATCAGATTGTTACCGGTGAATAGTTCAGCACCGGCGACCACAACAAGCATCAGGCCCACACTGAACACAGCACCGCCGATCAGCTTAGACATTCCCACTCCGACAAAAGCTGCCAAGTCATAGGTGACCATGATCGCCAGCTGAGCGCCAAAGCCGATGTATACACCGGCAAAGAAGCCGAGGATCGTTAGATGAAGGATGCTCTCCCTGGTTTTCTGTCTACACACCGTCCTCGTAAGCGTATCTGCGATCGTTGCTGGGGTTCTGCACTCGAATTCTTCCATCTACATCTCCTTCTTTCCTTTTTTTGTTTGTGTTGTGACTTTCTCGATCTGACAGGCGGCAACTTTGAGTTCCGGGATTTTCGCCTTCGGATCTAACGCGTCGTTCGTTAGCCTGTTCGCTGCTGCCTCGGCAAAGTGGAACGGGATGAATACCGATCCCTCTGCCACTTTTTGGGTTGCCTTGACCTTGGTCTTGATCTCACCACGCCGCGTACGCACGCGTACCATCCCGCCATCTTCGAGGCCCAAGCGAGCGGCGTCGTTGGGATGGATCTCGGCGTACCCCTCATTGACGTAGGCGTTCAACGCGTCAACTCGTCGGCTCATGGTGCCGGTGTGGTAGTGGAACAGGATCCGTCCTGTGGAGAGGATGAACGGGTACTCCTCGTCAGGAAGTTCCGCGGGCAAGATGAAGTCCACGGGGTGAAAACGACCCAAACCGCGGCTGAACTTTCCCTTATGCAGGTAGACAGTTCCCGGATGATCGTCACTGGGACAGGGCCACTGCAGTCCGTCCGGAACCAGGCGATGATGGTGAATTCCACCGTAGATCGGGGTCAGGGACGCGATCTCGTCCATGATCTGGGCTGCATTGTCGTAATGCATGGGGTATCCGAACTGCTCGGAGAGCTTACAGATGATCTCCCAGTCGGATAGCGCCTCTCCCGGTGCTTCGAGGACCTTTCTCAAAAGAAGGACGCGCCGCTCGGTATTGGTAAACGTTCCTTCCGTCTCGGCAAACGAGGCTGCAGGGAGGACCACATCGGCGAGCTTGGCCGTGTCGCTTAAAAAGATGTCGCTCACCACCAGGAAGTCGAGACTCTTCAACGCCTCCTCCACGTGGTTCAGGTTTGGATCGGAGACCATGGGGTTCTCGCCCATGATGATTAACCCCTTGACCGTTCCCTCAGCAGCTGCGTTCATTATTTCGACGACGGTTAGACCGATTTTGGGAGAGAGCTTAACCCCCCACGCCTTCTCAAACTTTTCCTGTGCGGCAGGATCGGTCACCTTCTGATACCCGGGATAGACGTTCGACAGCGCACCGACGTCGCAGGCACCCTGGACGTTGTTCTGACCGCGCAGCGGGTTCACTCCGGTGGATGGTTTACCTATGTTGCCGGTGAGCATGGCGAGGTTGGCTGTAGAGAGCACGTTGTCGGTTCCAGTGGTGTGTTGCGTGATCCCCATCGAGTAGACAAGTGAGGAGAACTCTGCCGTGGCGTAGATCCTCGCCGCCTCCCTGATCTTGTCCGCGGGGATCGTCGTGATCTCCTCCACCCTCTCCGGAGTATAGGTCTCGATGATCTTCTTGAACTCTTCGAAGTTCTCGGTCCGCTCTTTGATAAACGCCTTGTCCTCTAACCCCTCGTTCAGGATCACGTTCATCATCCCGTTCATCCACGCCACATCTGTGCCGTTCTTCTGGCGTAGCCATAGGGTGGCGTATTTGACCAGGTCGATCTGCCGTGGGTCGACCACAATCAGCTTCGCACCGTTGTAGCGGACGGCGCGTTTGATAAGGGCGGCGATCACCGGGTGGGTCTCGGTGGTGTTGGACCCGGTGACCAAAATGCAGTCCGCGTACTCCAGCTCCGCGATCGAGTTGGTCATCGCGCCGGAGCCGAATGCAGCTGCTAGCCCAGCCACCGTAGAGGCATGACAGAGGCGCGCACAGTGATCGACGTTGTTCGTTCCCACAGCGGCGCGCATGAACTTCTGGAACAGGTAGTTCTCCTCGTTGGTACACTTGGCAGAGGAAAGTCCGGCTAGGGCATCGGGCCCGTGTTCGTCCTTAATCTTAAAAAGCCTCTTCTTGATCTCGGCCAATGCCTCGTCCCAGGTAGCAGGCTCAAGCTTGCCATTGCGCTGTATCAAGGGTGTGGTAAGACGGTCCTCTTTTTGCAGGTAGGTGTGCCCAAACCGTCCTTTGATGCAGGTCGATCCGTAATTGGGCACGGCATCAGCGCCACGCACCTTCACGATCTCGTCATCCTTTACCCACATCTCAAGCTGGCAGCCGACGCCACAATAGGAGCAAGTGGTCTGGATTTTGTCTACCTCCCAGCTGCGTGCAGGGCGGAGGGGGAGCTTTTCCGAAATGGCCCCTGTCGGACAGAGCTGCACACACTCGCCGCAGCCGTCACACTCAGAGCTTTCCCACTCTCCCAGCCCGGCGGCAACGATTGTCTCCAGGCCGCGATAGGCATAGCTCAAGACATCTTTTCCTTGGATCTCTTCACACGCCTTGATGCAGCGGCTACACGCAATGCATTTCGAGGAATCGTAGTCGAGAACCGGGGATGAGGTGTCACGCTCGGGCAGTTCCCTTACGCGAGGTGAGAACAGCCGCGACCGGGTATCAAGCCCATAGCGATAAGCCAGGTCCTGCAATTCACAGGCCCCAGCCGATTCGCAGGTCAGGCAATCGCAGTTATGCTCGGCAAGAAGAAGGTCAATTAGCACCCGCCGTGTCGACTCCAGTTCTTCATCGAAGGCGGTGACTTGCATCCCATCTGTGACCGCGACTGTACACGCCGGGATCATCCCGGGTCTCCCATCAATCTTCAC
Organism: Candidatus Bipolaricaulota bacterium; assembly: GCA_030606565.1. Taxonomy (GTDB): domain Bacteria; phylum Bipolaricaulota; class Bipolaricaulia; order UBA7950; family UBA9294; genus UBA9294. Next base: position 6,046 of record JAUWGE010000024.1, read on the forward strand.
CACACACAGCCTGCATGCCCCGGCCACGCTCAACCGCTCGTGGTAACAGAGGCCAGGAATGTCAAATCCGTTATCGCGGGCTACTTGAAGGAGATTTGCTCCTTCCTCAGCCTCGATCCTGTGGCCATCAATCTTGATAGCGATTTTATTCACTATTATTGCCCCTTCCCACGATTATTCTGCTCGCTTAGAAGGTCGTCCCGGAAGTAGTCAAGCGCACTTTGAAGCATCGGGTAACATGACTGTCCCAGTGGACAAAGCGACGTCTCGCGCATCACCTGCGCTGTCTTAAGCATCAGATCTAGCTCCTCTTCTGTTCCCGTCCCTTCTGTAAATCTTTCCATCAACTCGACCAGACGGGCTGTCCCAATCCGGCAAGGAACGCACTTCCCGCAGGACTCATGCGCGAAGAAGTGAAGGATGTCGGAAAGCAGGTGGGAGATCCTGCAACCCTTGTCGAGGACAAGGACAGCCCCTGACCCGAGCACAGCGCCGCGTTCAGCTAGGCTATCATATTCAAGCGGTACATCGAGCATCTCTTCCCCCAAGAATACGCCCGCTGCTCCGCCAACGAGTGCGACGGAGAATTCAGTGCCTTCGGCCATCCCCCCTCCAAACTTGAATATGAGATCCCTCAAGGTCACTCCCATTTCCGTCTCCACTACGCCTGGGTTGTTCACCGCGCCGGAGAGAGGATAGAGCTTCGTTCCGGGAGACGACTGTGTCCCGAGTGAGCGGTAGTCCTTCACCCCGGAGCTTATGATGAGCGGGACGTTCGCCAATGTCTCCACATTATTGACAACCGTCGGCTTTCCCCATAACCCCGCTGAAGCGGGATAAGGAGGGCGCAAGCGTGGAAATCCTCGTTTCCCTTCGATTGACTCAATCAGCGAAGTCTCCTCACCGCAAACATAAGCCCCTGCTCCTTGGTGAATCTCAATGTCAAATGAGAAGTCTTTGCCCAGGATATTTCCTCCCAGGTAGCCCTCTTGTCGCGCCTCTGCAAGCGCTTCTCCCATCCGCTTTATCGACTCCGCGAACTCACCGCGGATGTAGATATACCCTTGCGTAGCGCCGACGGCGTAACCGGCGAGGATTAGCCCCTCGATGATTAAATGCGGGGTTTCCTCAAGGAGTATTCGGTCCTTGAACGTTCCTGGTTCTCCCTCATCGGCATTGCAGACAATGTACTTCGGCTCGCCACTGGCGTTGCGGGTGAACTCCCACTTGCGGCCAGTGGGAAATCCGGCCCCGCCTCGCCCGCGCAACCCTGACTCCTTGATCGTAGCAAGAACCTCATCGGGTGAGAGCTCGGTGAGGGCGTGGCGTAGACCTGCGTAACTTCCTGTGGGGACCCCCTCTTTCATTTCCCCTGCCGGCTTGTAATCCTTGAACAGTCGGCGAGGCTCTCCGAGAACGACCGATGGACCTTGTCGAGGGCCGACCCAATCGACGCGACGTGCTTCTTCGAGAATCTTCGGCAGGTCTTCCTGCTTAACGTTGGTATAGAGGGCATCATCGATTGAGAAGACCGGAGCATTATCACAAGCCCCCAGGCAACTTGAGGACTCGATTGTGAACATCCCATCTGCGCTTGTCTCGCCAGGGGCGATGTCAAGTAACTTTTGCAGTTCTTCAACCAGTTCCTTCCCTCCTGCAAGTTGACACTGCGGCGATTCGCATACGCGGATGATATGCCGTCCGCGCGGCCTCTCGCTGAACATGGAGTAGAAGGTGGCCACACCACGAACGAATGCCATGCTGAGACCAAGGTCTTCAGAAATCCCCTTCAATACCTGTTGTGAGAGATGGCGATCCTTCGCTTGTTTTTGGGTCTCACACAGACGTTGAAGAAGGTTCGATACCGCGGGCCGTTCACCAACAGTACCCCACTTTTCTCGGATCACGTTACCTCCTCTTCTTATCTGAGTTTAATCTTGAGGCCCTATTAGGCTTACCGGGTTAAGACCCAAACTTTGGGGCCCAGTTGTTGTAGCCAAAGAGAATGGGAAGAACCTGACCAGTGAACCGTCCCAGGCCACCACGTCCAGCCTCCCGCTCGCCCAAGGCCACGGTTGTGTCAGAGCGCACATTTGGCCCGACAAACAAAACCGGCACAGGTTCTACTGTATGATCCCCATAATCGATGGGGGTCGTGTGATCGCCGGTGAAGGCGAGGTGAGTGGTCTTCCAATCGATCCTCTCCATCAACGGTGAGATCAGCTCGGCGTCGATCCGCTCGATAAAGGTGGTTTTCGCCTTTGCGTCCTTATCGTGGCCAGCGTTGTCCGTCCCTTTGACATGGATAAAGACGTAGTCCAGAGTCTCTAGTACCTTTAGGGCAGTATTCGCCTTAGACCTAAGGTCGGTATCGAGCCCGCCGGTCGCACCAGGAGCGTCGATCCGTTCCATCCCACAGGCCAGCGCAATCCCACGGTATAGAGCACCGCCAGCGATGACAGCACCACTCACCCCGTAGATCGTCTCTATCGAATCAAGGTGTGGTAGGTCAGCGGCACCGCGCGCGAGGATATAGTTTGCAGGGTGTTCCTCGTCTCGCTCACGCTGCCGGTTCACCGGGTGATCGTGAAGGACCTCGTAACTGTGCTTCACCAGTTCGTTTAGCGCAGCAGCAGTGCGGCGGGTTTTCTCGTTATCATGTCCCTCGACCGGCATGAACTCCGGGGCTTTTACATCGACCTTGTGCGGGTCGTTTTCTGTGACGTAACGTGATAACCCTTTCCCACGTAGAAGGAGCGCCCCGCGGTGCTGGGTACTCGCGCGAAACTCAAATTCAATCCCTAATTTCTTTTCTAACTTGATTGAATTTAGCGCTTCGGCCAATTGGTCTTGACCCGAAGCAATCCGGCCTGCGCGGCGGTCCTTGACGATAACCCCCTCCTTGCTGGGCGTCACTGTTGCAAAGTTGGCGCGAAAGCAGACGTCTCCCGGCTGCACTGTCATCCCGATCCCTAAACACTCAAACACCCCGCGGCCGGTGTAGACTCTGTGTGGGTTGTAGCCTAATAGTGAGAGGTGGGCAGTGTCGCTTCCCGGCCTGATCCCTGGCCCAATCGGATCGACTAATCCGAGTGCGCCGCGACGCGCTAGCTTGTCCAGGTTTGGAGATCGCGCCGCCTCCAAACAGGTCTTGCCTCCACAGTCGCTCGGACGCCCCCCAAGGCCATCAGCGATAATCAGAATCGCTTTCACCTCTCCCTCCTTTGCAACATGTCGGTAAGTTACCCGCAGGAGATGGCAAAGTCAATGTGAAAAGTCCCTACTACTACTGCTATGAGCCAGAGTTGCTCTAGCTCGCCGAAAAGTGGATGATCGAGGAACGGTCAAGTTTATTTAGGTGGTGTGGTGGAAAATAGGAAGCTGAAAGAAGCGCTGTTAATGGCAATAAAGCAGGCGGCGACGATCCTACCCGCGGACGTAGTTGATGCCCTTAAGCAGGCGAAGGCCGTGGAGACTTCCGAGCTAGCAAAGCTGCAGCTTGAGATGATCCTGCATAACATCGAGATAGCGCGTGCGGGATCGGTCCCCATGTGCCAGGACACTGGAATTTTGACCTTCTTCATCAAAGCGGGGGTAGACAGTCCCTACCTCAGGTGTTTACGGGCGCTGATCACAGAGGCGGTCGCCGAGGCGACAAGAGTGGTTCCACTGCGACCGAACACGGTCCACCCGTTTACTTTAAAAAACCCTGGAAACAACCTCGGCCGATTTTTGCCGCACATTGACTGGGAGTTAGTCGACGGGGATGAGGTCGTGGTCAGTCTCCTTGCCAAGGGGGCTGGAAGTGAAAACTGCTGTGCACTTAAGATGTTACCCCCCGGCGCAGGGGTCAAGGGGATTAAAAAGTTCGTTGTCGACCATGTTGTCGGATGCGCTGGCCGACCTTGTCCACCAGGAGTGATTGGCGTGGGAATCGGTGGGGGGGCCGACCTCTCGCTCAAGCTGGGGAAGTTAGCTATTCTGCGTGACGTCGGCTCGCGCCACCCCGATCCTGCGATCGCTGGTCTAGAGCTTGAACTCCTAGAGCTCATCAACCAGAGCGGGATCGGTCCGATGGGGGTCGGCGGGGTGACCACCTGCTTGGATGTTCACATCGAGTACGCGCACCGGCACCCCTCCTCCCTTCCGGTGGGAATCATCTACCAGTGCTGGGCTGATCGCCGCAAGAAGGTAAAGATCGATGCTAATGGTAGGGTGGAGGTAAGGTAGGTGAATAAGTTCCTTCATACCCCACTAACCGAGGAAGATATTCGGGCCTTACACGTCGGCGACACGATCCACCTCTCCGGGAGGATGTTCACCGCCCGAGACGAAGCTCATCGACTGATGCTTAAACGCTACGTCAACGGCGCAGAGATCCCGTTTGATCCCTCGAAAATGGCTCTGTTTCACTGTGGGCCGGTGGTAAAAAAGGAGGATGCGGGCTGGCGGGTGATCTCCGCCGGTCCAACCACGAGCATCCGTATGGAACTCTTCGAGGACAGATTCCTTACTGCCTTCGGTACCCAGATGGTCATCGGTAAGGGTGGGATGGGAGACAAAACCCTTGTTGCTCTGCGAAAGGTGGGAGCGGTGTACGCTCATTACCCCGGTGGGGTCGGTGCACTTGCTGCCCAGGCGATCACGCGGGTGACCAGCGTCTACTGGTTGGACGAGCTTGGTATTCCAGAAGCAGTGTGGATCCTCGATATCGAGCTCTTCGGGCCACTCACGATCACCATGGACAGCCATGGGAAGAGTATGTATCGCGATCTGGAGGAGTCGATCAAGAAAAACTTGGAACGAATCCACGAGCAGATCGACAAGGGGGCATGACAATGGCAGATGAAAATCTAAACGTAGAAGAGAGGGAGAAGAAAGCAGCGATTTATGGGAGAAAGGCTCCCGCCTGGCACGCCTTCTATCAGGGGAAGATCGAGACCGCCTTAAAGTGTGCCGTCACAAGTGTAGAGGACTTTGGGATCTGGTACACCCCTGGGGTCGCCGCCCCCTGTCGCGAGATTGAACAGGATCAAAGCAAAGTCTTTGAGTACACGAACAAGGCGAACACTGTCGCCGTCGTCTCCGACGGCTCGCGCGTCCTCGGGCTGGGGAACATCGGACCACACGCCGGCCTGCCGGTCATGGAGGGGAAGGCGCTCCTGTTCAAGTACCTCGGTGGGATCGGTGCCTTCCCGATCATGCTTGACACGCAGGATCCCGACGAGATCATCCAGGCGGTCAAGTGGATCGCGCCGGGGTTTGGCGGGATCAACCTGGAGGACTTCTCCAGCCCCAAGTGTTTCTACATCCTCGATCGGCTGCGCGAGGAGCTCGATATCCCGGTCTGGCATGACGACCAGCAAGGGACTGCCTCTATCACCCTTGCCGGGGTGCTAAACGCTCTCAAGCTCGTTGGTAAGGACATGAACAAGGTAGCCTACGCACTGGTCGGGGCCGGAGCGGCGAATATCGCCTTCGTCCGCGTGCTCCTGCGCGCCGGTGTTCCGGCGGGGAACGTGATCATGGTTGACAGTCGTGGCATCCTTCATCCCGGACGGGAGGATCTGGAAAAGAATAAGGAGAAAAACCCCTACAAGTGGGAGTATGCTCTCGCGACGAACGCCGAGGGGCGCAGTGGAGACACGGCAACCGCGATCGCTGGGACCGACGTGCTGATCGCCGCCTCTAAACCCGGCCCGGGCACGATCGACAAGGATTGGCTTTCCGCGATGAACAAGGATGCGATCGCGTTCATCATGGCAAATCCAATCCCTGAGATCTGGCCGTGGGAGGCAAAGGAAGCCGGGGTGAGGATCGTGGGGACCGGTCGCTCCGATTTCCCTAACCAGGTGAATAACTCGATCGGTTTCCCCGGAATCTTTCGCGGCACACTTGATGTCTTTGCGACGACGATCACCGATGAGATGGCGATCGCTGCCGCCTGGGCCATCGCCGAGACAGCGGAGAGGAGGGGAATCCATGATGAATACATTGTCCCCACGATGATGGAGACTGAAGTGTTCATCAACGAGGCGGTCGCTGTGGGGTCAAAGGCGATCGAGCAGGGGATCGCCCGTCGAGTCCTCTCAAAAGAGGAGCTGCGTCACGAGGCCGAGGAGAAAATCCGCTACGCTCAAGCGGAAACAAAGATCCTTATGCGCGAAGGGCATATAGCGATCCCACCTGAAGATAAGATCGACTGAAGATGGTCCAGCTCCTAGCTCGATTAGGCGTGTGTGTGTAAGAGAGCAGCCTTCATTCGATGGATGCATCAACAAACAAGTGAAAGAAACGTTAGGAGAAGACGTTCGCGACGCATTTCGCCCCGACTGTTACAAAAAGCCCCTTACCACACTAAATAAGAAAACCCAACGCGTACGCGCCAGGCAATGATTAATATACGATATTTAGGAGGGAAACGTCAAGGGCAGGTCTAAAATCTTCTTTCAATCTGCTATTGTGTTCTGATCTTCCTTGGGGAACATGGCTGCTCCAACCCTCGCTCCCCCCGAAATGGGAAAGCCGATCGAAGCATCAGCCGAACTGGCCTATCCTCCCGAAAAACTGTTGGAATGTAAAAAAAGGCCACGGACTGGCGCAAGCTAGCGCCACCGTGGCCCCATTGCTTATTGCTGTTGTCTTATCAGGGGATCGTTATGGTCTTCTCTATTTGGTTATTCACCTCGTTTAACTCCGCCACTTGAGCTTGCGGATCGACCACCACGGTGATGAGGTAGTCTCCGCTTCTCAAGCCGATGGTGATGAGGGTCTCCTGGATGGAGCGCTTCTCTCCCACCTCAAGACCCATAACTCGCTCAGTGGCGAAGAGGACCGGAGCTGGATCGAGATGTGGACTTAGTTTGTACTCGTAGAAGAAGTAGACGTCGAACGGCCCCGCCGACTCCTCACCGCGGTTGGTAATCGTTACCGAGGTTAGGGCGGTCAACTGCAGGGTCGGCCAAGGCTTGATCTCCAGATTGGTAGGAACGAGATCGGCCCTCCCTATCGCCGTCGGTCCAATGATTAAGAACGGCGGCGGAGTGCAGTAAATGTTGTTCTCCTCATTTGACTCCTCCACGAAATCATCCGCGTCAACAACCAGGCAGATCTCGTATGTTCCTTCGTCAAGCTTGTACTCTTTAGTATCTAACACTCCTGAGACTTCCTTTTGCTCCTCAGGATCCAGTCCATATACGATGTCCCTGGCAAACAGGATGGGCGGATTATCGACGTCTTCCTCTATTTTGCGATAGAGGAATTCGACGATGAATTTGTCTGCTGGAGATCCACCTGTGTTCACCACTTTCCCATTGACCCTTACGCTCGTGTTGCTTTCCACGGGTGGGGTCGGATCGAAAGTGAAGGAGGGTTCTGGCTGGAGATCGGGTGGTGGGGAGATAAGCACAAATGGAGGCGGAATACAATAGGTGTTGTTCCCTTCCTCCATCTCCTCCACTTGGCTGTCCGCATCTGCTACGATGCAGATCTCGTAAGTCCCGCCCTTCATTCCGGAAGTATTGAGGATTCCGGTGACCTCCCGCTGCTCACCTGGAACTAGATCAAGGGACTCAACTTTGTAGAACTCAGTGAATCCATATACTACGCCCTCTTCCAACTTGCGATAGCGGAAGGAGACGTTGAACTCCTCGGCAGTCGTACCTCCATCGTTTGTGATCACACCGATGACCTCTACCGGGGTACCTGCGGGAACCGGCAGCTGCGGCCTGAAGTTGATTTCGGGCTCTGGGCGGAGGTCTGCCAGGCGCTGCTGGATCACCAAGAGCGTCGTCAGCTCGTTGTTTATCTCGCTTTGCTCCTCTGCACGATCATCTGGATCGACGATTACGCGCAGCAGGTAGGTTCCCGGCTCGAGGGTTGAAGTATCCAACTCGCGGATTGCCGGCTCGGGATTGTTCACTGCAATTCCGGGGAAGGAGACGCCGCCCAGGGAAGCCCACTCACCCTCGCGCGTGCAACTTGCCTCGTTCACCATTCGGCACCAGTAGAAGTTGACGTCGAACTTACCTATTGGCTCTACCCCTATATTCTGCACCGTCGCCGTCACCTTCGTTATCTCGCCCTGAATCACAGGGGAGGCCGGCTCAAGTTGCAGGTTGATTGGTGTGAGGTCCGCTCCCTGAAGGAGTATCGAGATGTCTAAGATGTTGTTCATTTCGTTCTGCTCCTTCACCTCGCCTTCAGGCTTGCCCGGCCCTGTGGGGTCAATCAAAACTCGGATGTGATAGGTTCCAGGTCGCAAGGACGTCGTCTCGAGGATCGCCTGAGCCTGGCCTCTTCTTCCTATACCGAGCTCTGGCAAGGAAGCACGGGCAAAGGTCACAAAATCGGTCTCAGCACACATCTGATCCGTAGCTTCTGGGGAAATAGACTCTGGCTGGCGGCAATAAGCGAACTCTACCTTGAACTGCCCTGCAGCGAGGTCCCCCAGATTCGCTATGTTGGCCAAGAAGCGGAGGGTTTGGCCGCGCTTCACCATATAGGAAGGAGCGACCTCGACGCCGTCAGAGGTAAGGTCCGGCAAGCGTGACGAAAGAAGGGTTAGCGTTGTAACGAGTTCGTTGTTCGTCTCATCCAACTCCTCGATAGTACCCATCGAATCGATGTCCACCCGGATCTCATAGATCCCCGGTGGTAGCACGAACACCGGGAGTCTCCCTTCGACTTTTCGCTCCTCTCCTGGATTGAGGCTCAGCCCGGTACAGCTCACCTCATCACTGCAAGGGATGGTTTGCCAATGAATCGCTCCTTTTACTCGGTGGCTGAAGCTGACATCGAAACCTTCGGCCACCACTTTCCCGGTGTTCTTTAGGACGGAAGAAATGGTGACCAAGTCCGCTCTCCCTAGCTCAACGGGTGAGGGGGGATTGATCTCCAGGCTCTCAGGGTGAAGCTCAGGGCTTCGGACCTCCGCCTCAAGGAGGGTCAGCGACTTGATAATCCTGTTGTTCGCTTCATCCAGCTCCGTCACCAGATTGCTTGGGTCTACAAGAACAGCAAGCTCGTAATCACCCGCATCGAGCTGATGCGTAAGGTTGGCTGGGATGAGTTCCGCTTCAGCCGTGGACTCCTCCATCGGGCCAAGAGGCCCAAGTGTGACCAGGGCAAACCGCTCGTTGTTAAGGGTGAAAGCGACTTCCACTTTCTCGGCCTTTCCCAGCCCCGTATTCTGAATCCTGGATGAGACAGTTGTGGAGCCATCGAGATGGAGCCGAGGCTGATCATAAGCGAGACTGGCCGGGTGGAGTTCGGCAATGCGAATCGTCATGTAGCCAGTCAGCGTGTTGTTCTCTTCGTCCTGCTCATCGATCTGAGCTTCGTCATCGACGACGACCGTGATCTCATGACTCCCGGGTTTAAGGTTCAGTTCCCTATCGTCAGGGTTCAGTGCACCTTCGACCGTCATCGTCGCTCCAACGCTCATCCAATCTACGTATCTAAAATCGAACTCCTGCTTGTCGACTTGAAACGAGACTCGGAAGAGGCCAGCGTCCTTGTCCCCGTTGTTTATTAGGAGGGTGGAAACCTTGATCGGCTGACCCCCACTGGGGGACGTCGGATCGAAGGTCAGTTCCAGCGGCTGGAGGTCAGGTAGACCTACCTTTGACGGAAGTACGATCAATGTGGTTACTAACTCGTTGTTGAGTTCATCGCCCTCCGGAATCCGATTGTTGGAATCCACCACGACCCGAAGCTCGTACGTGCCCGGTTCCCCGTCACCGGTGTTGAAAGTCGCGGTCTCCTTGAGTGGATGCTGACGGCTTGGAGCGAGGGTGGAAACAGGCACCAGTTCAAAGCTGACCCAATTTCGTCCCTCTCTGTGACGGTAGAAGAACTCCATAGTGAAGCCATCCGCCGGTCTGTCCCCGCTGTTCATCACCCAAGCCTGCACCACCACCTTCTCGCCACGAATAACCGGTGAGGGCTTATCAAGCACCAACTTGTAAAGGTGTAGCTCCGGCAGCCCTTCCGACTCTCCCAAGACCAACGCACCAACCACAAGGCCGAACAACAGCAGCAATGTGGCTATTCTTACCTTCCTGCCCATCTACCTCCCTCCTTCCCAGCTAGGCTGCGCGCGCTCCTCCTAGAACGCCTCCTTTGCCAGATATACCTTCCCGTCTGATGTTCCAAAGTAGATGACGCGGTAAAATGCCACCTTCGCGCCATCCCTCTCGACAACTCTACCAACCACAGGGCTTGAGATGACCCCACTCTCCGAATCACCGAAGCCTTCGACAACCCAAACCGGGTTGCCCTGCGAATCAACTGTGTACAGGGAGCCATCGTTGGTGCCGAAAATCACATCGCCGGTGGAGCCATCGACCGCTGCTGCCGATGGAATAGGAGCAGCGGTACCCTCCAACGGAAAGACCCAGCGAAGCTCCCCTGCGAGATTCAGCCCATACAGCTTCCCTTCATCCGTCGTTGCATACAATGGGTCACGATGTTCCAGATCGAGGACGATCCCCGTGACAGCTCCTCCAGCCATGTAGGTTCGTGCGGAGTCGAGCCTTCCGGTGAACGTCACCGCCTGAACCTCACCGTTCTCCGTGCCCACCCAGATGCGACCGTCCAGAGCGCCATCCAACGCCAACGCGCTGAGTGGGCTCGAAAAGGTGAGCTCCCAATCGGGATCGACCAGGTTCTCCACGCCTGTTTGGGTAAGCGCGAACGCGTAGAGTCGTCCAGAGGACGGCATAGATGTTGCCACATAGACGCGATTTCGCGCGTTGTGGACAGCAAGCGCCGTTACCACCTCTCCTTCGCCGAGGCCGTACTCCCACCGTAGTGAGCTGCAGTCTCCCGCTACACTGACAACGTTGGTCGATGTTCCGGCGTAGATATTGCCGAATCTGTCGAACCCCACTGCACAAATGCTGTTGTTCTCGTCAACAGACACGTGACAAATCTCTTCCCCACGGTCAAGTCCGTAGACGAGGAGTTTTCCTGTTGAGGTTCCCAGATATGCGGCACGTGATGAACCCTCGTCCAAGGCGAATGCCGTGATCGGGTTCCCTGCATCAAAGGCAAGACTCGCCTGCATATTCCCCGCCTGGACTTGGAAGAGCTTGCCGTTCCTCGAAGCCAAGTAGACCATCGCGGCCTGTTCGCCAATTGCCAGATGATGGACAACGCCACTCGTTCCCTCAACAAGTGTCACCGTCGGCCCTCTCCCGGAGATCTGTAGCTCGTCGACGAACGTGTTGTTCGCCTCGTTTTCCTCGACGATCTTGTTATCGGGATCAACGAGAATCCGAACTTTGTAGGTTCCTTCCTCAAGTCTCATGGCCTTTGTATCGAGGATCCCGAGAAGATCGGTCTGACCGCCACTTCCCAATGCACCATCGGTTGCATGGGCAAACGTCACGTACTCGTCGAGCAAGACGGAGAATGATGCCTTAACTTCGCCAGCAACGCCACTGCCTTGATTTTCCACCGTGGCGACCACTCTGACGTTGTCCCCCACCTTGGGAGATGAGGGATCAAAATGAACTGTGATTGGAATAAGATCTGCCCGTTGCGGCCCCACTCCGACACTCAGTGTTCTTGTAATCTGATTGTCGGTTTCCACCGATTCTACAATGCGGTTTTTAGGATCCACAGCTACCTCAAGCTCGTAGGTTCCTCTTCGTAGCTGAATCGATATGGTCTCTGTCTTTGACGCACCGGGCTGGAGTCCTGCACAGGTCCTGGTTATATCGTTAGGGGACGGGAGATATGCCCCATGAATGCGGAACCGGATGTCGAAGCTGCCCGCAGCCTCGCCGCCCGTATTTGCAACCTCGGCGGTTACCCGAATGGGCGTGTTCTCATCGACGGGCGAAGGCGGGTTGACGGTGAGATTTCTCACGATCAGATTGGGCTTGCCATGCGCTGCTCCGTCGGTTGGAATCCCCACGGTGAAGTAGACGATGAGTTCGTTGTTGTTCTCATCCATCTCATCTATCTCTCCAAATGAGCCGTCCTCTGAGTTAGGAGGATCAACAGAAACACTAACCCAGTAGGTCCTTCCCTCTTCCAGCCCTGCTGTTGAGAACCATCGTTCAATGACTGTCTTGGCACCGCGAGGCAAGTCTTCGACGTCGACACACTGGCAGCAGCGGTATCCCATATCCGTTTCGCCTTCGTGATCCACATTTTGACAGGCTGAGCAGCTGACTGCGACGTTCTTCGCACACTCGCCATAGCCCAAGGCCACTTTTACCTGGAACCGCTCGGCATCGATATTTCCCGAATTTCTGACGGTGGCCCGAACGAGCACTCCTTGGCCTACTGGGACAGGCGAAGGTGGGTTTAGGGTAACTTCGACTGGATGAAGCTCAGCATAGCGAGCTGCCGGCGGATACACGACCAGAGGGGTACTGATCACGTTGTTCGCTTCGTCCAACTCCGGAATCTGATCATCGGGATCGACGATGACCCTCAGAGTCGCTCGGAATGGCTCGTGGCTACCGGTCTTCTCGTTGTAGTCTCCAAGGGGAAGATCACTGGTATCGAGTGTTCCTTGGGCATAAGCAATCTCTTCTTTCTCTAAGCCCTCTTCCACATCGGCATCTGGATCCCAGTAGTAGAACGTGTCGAAACGCACATCGTCGATGAAGAAGCCAACAGTGAAGCTCTTTACTGTCTTGTCTCCAGTGTTTTCGATTTGAGAGACCACCGTAATCGTGTCGCCTTGGTGAACCCGTGCCGCTCCAAGATCGATACTGACTGGATGCAGCTCCGCTCCCTGAACGGAGAAGGCCGTTGTCAACACGTTGTTCGTCTCATTTTGCTCGCGTATTCTTCTCTCGGGAGGCCCTTTATCGGGTGGATCAACTTCTACCTTCAGCTCGTACGTGCCCGGCTGGAGATCGAAGTCTTTGAAATCCAGCGTGAAGTCCACCTCTTCTTCGTTGTTGCGCTCCTCGACACCCAATTCGCGGATTGTATCCGCGTCGAAAGAATCCCATTTCTCTTCGCCGAGCTTGCGGAAAGAAAAATCAACCAGGATGTTGCTTGCTCTGCTACCGCCAGCGTTCTCCACAAGAACCTCTCCCTTGAGATCGCGATCCCATGGCAACGGCAAAGGAGAATCAAACGTGATGGTGACCGGGCGAAGCTCTGGCAGCTTCAGGCTCGAAGGATTAACGGTTAGAAAGCCAATGATTTTGTTGTTGCCCGGGTCTTGTTCTTGCACGCCAGAGGGCTTATCCACTACCACCTTGATCGCGTAGGTTGTACTGTCACTTTCGTGCTGGATGTTCCCCCACCCCTTAGTAGCTTCAAGGAGTTGATTAAGTTGCGCAGCTGTATCGAGGACTTGCTCCACGCGTATGCGCTCCTGTCTTTCCAAACCAGGAACAAGTCTTGAACCAAACGGAATCCAGTCATCCTCTGGAATACGATCGATGACAACAACCGTGATCGTTATCTCCTCGAAATCCGTATGCGTACCATCACTAACCTGAAACCGGATGTTGTGGTGGGTGTCAACATCATTATAGGTTGGCATCCAGAGGAAAAGCCCCGTGCCGTCTCCGTTATCTGTAAAGGTGGCGCCTTTTGGCACGTTGGTTACAGAGAGAGTAAGCGAGTCGCCATCTGGATCACTGGCTGTTACAGCAAATGCGAGAACTCTGCCTGGTAACGTTCCCCGGTTTCCGATTGCCCGAAGTATAGGTGGTTCTCCCGTCTTTTCTTCATCCGTCTCATCATCTTTCTTTTGCTTGTACACCACAGGATACAAGTAGTATCTGACGTAGAATTTCCCTGCAGCGCTCTCACCTGTGTTCTCTAACTCCGCAGAGATCCGAGCCGTCTCACCCCATTCTACGGGGGAGGCTGGAGACAGACTGAGTTTTGTTGGATGAAGCTCTGGCTGGGGCGACCGAACCACTAGCATTGTGTGTATCCTGTTGTTGGTTTCGCCTGCAGGGCACTCTTCAACTCGATTATCCGGATCCACACGTACGGCCACTTCGTATGTTCCCGGAGTGAGCTCTTTGGTATCGATACTTTCCTCTATTGGCCGCTCGGACTTCGGGTCAAGCCCCTCAAGCGTTTCTCTCTTGAAGCCGCACACCTCCTGTTTGTCCAACCGCCTCCAAGATAGCTCAATGACAAACTGCCCCGCTGGGGCAACGCCAGTGTTCTCGATCGTGGCTTTTACCTCCACGACCGTTCCTTCCAGAACCGGCGAAACAGGGCTTAGAACAAGATCCTTTGGTACGAGGTCCGGCAAGTGACAGCGTTCTTGTGCGGTACTAGCCCCCACAAAAGAGACTGAAATTAAGAGAAGAAATAATACTAAGCGCCACCACCAGTTCCTACCCACGGCTCCTTCCCCCCTTGCGGTTTGTTACGCGCTCATCCTATCACGCGTTGTTCAGGCTACCATCTGTCCTTATATATCCTCGATCGCCTCTAGGTTCAGAACGTACAGGACTCCATCGCCCGATCCAATCAGTAATTTCCACCTGTGCTTATCTCCATCGTCGGGCACGGGTTCGGGCTCGGATTTTTTGTCGACAACGGGGACCATGAGCGTGTGCCCGGTTGAGAACCTGAAGGCTATGTCCGGGACGTCCCACATTTGAGCTTTCTCAATCTTCAATTCTTCAAGCTCCCCATCGAGCCCGATGATCTCCTTCTTGGGACTACGCGAAGTGACAAACAAAGCCAGTGCTTCATGATCCTCGTTACGAAGTATAGCGAGATCGTCTGTTATCACGTTCACGTCTGCAATGGCCTTCTCATCTGGGTCCTCTTTGAACCCCCCATCATCTACCTTGAATTTCACCTTGTAAATGCGACCATCTTCCGTCGTGCCGTAGAGGACGTCGGTGTTTTTGCCGTCATATGCCACCTCTAAGCCCCACACGGTGTTTCTTCCAGTAGGCTTCACCGTGATTTCATCTATCTGGTTTGGATCATTGGCGTTGTGCGCGTAGATGCCGCCGTCTTCCGAGCCAAAGAACAGAAAAACCTCCTCTTTTTCATTATTTCGCCAGAGCGCGTTGGTCCTCAGCTGCGTCTTTGCTGGCGCGTCCATAGGAACACCGCGTATGTTCAGGTCTATCTTTCCTACGTCAACGTACTTCTCAAGAGCAAGAGAGGCCAGGTAGCTTCCTGAGAGCGTCTCTGCAACAAACCAGATCTCCGCGCCACCGCCGTTTGAGATATTGATAGGCGGTTTTGTGACTTTGAACTCACGCTTCTGATCAGTCTCAACCGTTTTGATGTAACCCTGCTCTTTGCTAGAAAGGTCTATTACGTGCAGCCCCTTCTCCGAGCCAACGATCGCCAGTTCGCGGTCATCTAGCGTAGCCACGAGCAGCTGCGTTAGTTCTTGGAGCGGCTGTGGTGGCACTTCTTTTCCAAGTTTCACCTCTATCGAGTAGACATCGACGTAGTGGTCATCTTTGTCTTCTATGACGTACAGCTTTCCGTCCGATGAGCCCGCATAGATCCTCGAGTCTACTACAACCACGGGAGATGTTACCTTTGCCGAGAAGGAGTAGTCTTCCTTCCACTTCTTGTTCCCGCGTGGACTGAGGGCGATCAAACTGGACGTCTGATTCCCCACGATGACATGATAGATGCCCTTTTCGCCGGCTATGGATCGGACATCCACCGTACCTATGCTCACCGGGCTCACGCCGCACTCCCACGGCTTCGGATGGGACCAGAGGTTAATCGGCGGATAGACCCTCAAGATCTCCCCTGCTTTTGGAAACACCACCTCATTGACAGCTGACTCCTCATAAGGTATCTCACAATCAAACTCAAAAAACTGAAACCTTAATTGCACATCAAAACCTGTCGCCAGATTCACCGCCTTCGTTTTGAGCTCGTCTTGCAGAAACTCGAAATGCATAAACGTCGTAGCTTTGACACGCAACCCGCTGTTACCAGCCCCAGGTGACGGCTTGTCGATGTTGGTTAGGAATACTCCCACACCTTTTGGAAGTACGTTCTCGCTATGTACCCAATTCTCGTTCGCCTTATAGCAGGTTCTAACAACATCTTTGATGTTTCCTTCCGATTGGACCTTCCCCAGATTCAAGAGAGTTAACGAGGCGGGTCGGTTTTTACCTTCTCCCATGAAGCATCCGGTGGGATAAAGTAGAGGGTATTTTTCGTCATCAGGTATCAGCCATAAGTAATCGTGTTCGCGAGAAAAGACTGACACGTAGTGTTTGGGCTTTCCCTCTCTTGGAATTACGTTGTTGGTGTCTTCGTTGTCCGTTCCTTTGTCCAGCGTCGCCCGCACGACGAAGTAATATCTTCCTGGGTCGATCCCTTTGGTATCCCACGTCACCTGTGCCTTGAGCTCTTCGTCCTTCTTCAGCCCGGGAAGCGTTACTCTGCCTATAAAGTCGGATAGTCTGGAGATCTCATCGATATAGAAGAATTCGACGCTGATTCTTCCTGCCTTGTCAGGCCCATTGTTCCTGACTAGCGCAGTGATTTCTACAGGCTCGCCTATTGGTGCCACTTCTTTGTCGGTATCAACCTCTGTGACAGTAATATCTGCTTTGGACCCATTTCCAACAACAGGACTGCAACAAGTTGCGATGACCAAAGCTGCGCTGATGAAGATACCTATCCACAACCGATGCCAGACGCTGCCATGAGCCTTGCCGACGAGCCTCCCCACTATGCACATCGTTCCTCCTTGCCATGCCAGACCTAATATCCCGCCAACCGTCTCTATTTCAGGTCCCTCCTTTGTGCCGCTTGTGCACCTCCTAGAGCTAAAATGCCGCTTTGATAAAGACGCCTCGCCTTTCGAAAACGAAACCGAGGCCTTCTGGCAAATAGGCCCCTCCTTCAGCGGGGGAGACGCCGAACAGTTGTGTATCTAGCTCCGATGCCTTGGCCAAGTCGAACGCAAGGATTCGGTATTCCTCGGATGGGAGCAGGACCTCGTTTTCACCTAAGTACTGTATAGGGTTGTCAAGGAACGCTTCTCTCGAGGAAGCCGCTTCTTCCCCATTGAGCTCTCTCATGACCTCAGAGAGTTTGTTGAGTGTCCTCTCGGGGATCCTCACAACCACCGACAGCATAGTCGTCATGACGAGGCTCACATCGCTGGATGCGGAAAAGCCCGGGGCACTACTCGGCGGGAAACCTTCGTCAGGTGACTTCGGTTTGGGAAGCTGCTCTTGAATGAGCACCCCGACGTTCTTGAAAAAAAGCCCGAGCGCTGAGAAACCGAAAGTGTACTCGTCTTCCGAAGCCTGAGACACCCCCACTACCTTCGTTTCAGAAGCGAAGGCAGCCTCGAGGTTTATGCCTATGATTTGAAAACCACCGGCCCGAAAGTCTACGCCTCTTTCAAGCAAATAATCCCCTGGATCTTCCATGAACTTATCTGGCTCTTCCGCCTTTTCATCAAGATCATTCATTACCACGGCAAGTTTCAGAATCAGGTCGCCAGGGATTTCCGCCAGTAGATTGTAATATCGCACAGAAGAAGGCTCTTCTTGCGCACAAACGGTCACTGTCATTAGCCACGCTGAAAGAAGAATCGCGGCAATTGTCACAATCCCTACTTTCTTCACGAGCTTCTGACGATCAAGGAGTTTCTTGTTCATCTCTACCCCCTTTTTCTTAGTATACAAGATTTGGTCCCAAAAGTGAAACCCTGCAGCGCTCTTTCTTATCTCCATGATGACCTCCTTTCTCCCGCTTTCCTCATCCCTATCTACACACAGATTCTGATCGGAGTTTCATCGTCTTTAACTCCCGAAACATCCGTGTAGAATGCAGATCCTCTAATGGAGACGCCTCAAAAAGCTGCCTCATTCAGCACAACCAGCTTTTCAGGATCTGCAAAAAGGACCCGGACCGGTTGTGCCCCTTAACTATGTACGTTCTGCCAACCCGCCAGCCTCTTCTAGGGCTCGAAAGCGATATCATCGATCCAGGCTGTGTCTTGGCCTGCGGCTCCGTCTCCGTCCTTTTCGTACGCCCAACTCAGGATATGGGTCCCCGTCGACAGTTGGAAGCTTGCCTTGGTCCAACCGACCTCTCCCGACCATGAATCACGTTCGTTGCCATCGATGTAGAACTTCAAGAAGTCGCAAGACGCTTCCGAGGAGACCTTGTACCAGAAGCTGAGCATCCCGCGCTGACCTGTGGAAAAGCCCAATGCCAGGAAGCTTCTTTCGTAATCGCTGATGGACGCCGCTTGTGCAGCGTATCTGCCCAAATGCGGTTGGCTAGTCGTTACTCGCCAGGCATCGTACTCGTACATCCCGGTTTGCCACGGCAGTTCCGATAGCGCCCCAGATTCAAAACCTTCCTCCATGCTGCATGCTCCGCGGACGTGCATCTGACACGTGCAATTGAGCCAACCGCGCGCGCTGTCGAAAGCTCGCAGGATGAACGTGCTTTCTCCGGGACGCCCGCCGATGCTCCCCGCCGCGGTCAGAGTTGTAGATGGAGGAACGGTCTGGGCGAGGTATGGTTTGAAACCTCCTTCCCGATCCACACTGCTTAAGGTGGCGCGCACAGAATTGCTCGTGGAGACCTGGAAGCGTACAGCCAAACTTTGGCCCAGGTGATATGAACTGTTGCAGCCTTTGTTCAACTCATCGATACCGAGGGAAAGTACATCAAGATCACCGCGCGGTGCCTCATCGAAGGTCATGATCTCGGGCAGCGCTATGCAGAACGCCATCACTTCAAGATCAGAGTACTCGCCACCCTCTTCTGCTACGCTGAAGTCCCAGGTTGCAGTGACCGTCCCCGCGCTTGTCTCGGCCTGCAGAATAAACGTCTCCGAACCTAGTTCTGATGCTGTTTTGCTGAAAGCATGGACGGTTTCACGGGGAGCCGCCCTTTGGGGAACGCCTTGACGTTCGTCGAAAAGGATGGGTTGCTCTCCTGAGGGGGTAAAATCCCATATCTGAACAGAAGTAGTAGACTGATGAACACGGAAATAGACCTCGATTCGATCTCCGAGGGAGAAGACGGAAAAACGGCCCTCGGGAGCAGCCTCAAGACTGGATGCCCAGATTTCCGTTTCGGCTCCTTGTCCTGTCCCAACCCACACAGCAATGACTATCACCAGCACACAGATGAACACCGACACTGTACACCGTCCTAACACAATGTCACCAAGCATTCCTCTTGACACCTCCTTTCCTTGGCGAAATAGCGCCTTACTTACGGCTTACGTTCCTAATTGCCACACGGGTTTCTCCCGTCTTTGTACTCACATCGGTTTGCCTCAGGAATCGGGTTCTTCTTTCAAGAACTCCAAATCCAAATCTCCCGAACAGAGATCCCCCACGCCGTCACCCAGTTCCTTGTCTGAATCCGAAAGCAGTTTGCCGTTACCCAGAAATGTATTACCACTCCCGTCTACGCTGCCAGTAAACGGAAGATTGTATTCCGAGTTAGAAGGCTGAATAAGGATTAGACCCCAGCGGGAATTATCCAGGATCTTGTTTTTCTCAATAGTAGCTAGAGCCGCGTTTGCTAGCTCGATGCCGAAGTTGTAGTTATCTCGAATCTCGTTGCCGCTGATGGTCGCCGACGCGTTATGTAACAGCTCCACTGCACCCTGTAACTCCTGTCGGTAGGGGCAGACACTGAAAGTGTTTTCCACAATGTGGGAGTTCTGGAGGGTGACCTCAGCATTGTTCCAAGCCCAAAGGCCGTGACACGTGTTTCGCTCGATCACGCACCCTTGGATCTGCACAGCAGCCCGGTCCCTCACGAAGATACCCTCCCTATTGCCATACACTCGAGCCTCAGATAGGCTCAGCCGAGCTGAGGACACGACCTCAAGGCCATTCTCGCTGTTTTCTCCGATAGATAGGTCGGACAACGCCACTACGGCTGAGCCTGCGATCGATATGCCATTCCAAAGGCAGTTAGAGATTCTGGTCTCCTCAGTTCCCGCTCCAATGATTGTGAGGTCTTTAACCAGAACCAACCCCCCGGGGTAGTTGCCTTCCTCCACGAGCACCGTCCCTCCGGGGCGAAGAGACCAAATCGCCGGTCCGATCTCTGAGAAATCGCACCCCTGAGGGCCGACCCTTACCTCATCAAGAAGAGGTGGCTCTTCTTCGCGCAAGAACCCCTGTGGCGCTGTGAAGCCGAACAGCCCTTTTGGATTGTGCAAAGCCCAATTGCCGTATCCTTCCACGGTTGCGTAGTCCGCGCAATGGATGCCGTAACTGCCGTTGTCGGAGATCCAGCAGTCCTTGACTTCAATCTGACTCTCATTGCTAACTTGCATCCCGGCCTTCTCGTTGCTAGAAACCGTGGAATCGGCGAGTGAAGCGCGAGCACTTCCGAAGATCTCAAGACCTGCGTCTGCGTTGCTGGCTACGGTCGACCTGTTCAAGAAAGCGAAAGAACTACCGAACAGCTTGATTCCCGAGGACCCGTTCCCGGAAACACCACAATCGTTCTCAAGTTTTGCCTCTGCGTCGTCCCATAGCACCAATCCACCACCCTTCTTGCGATCCTGATTCGTGCAGTTGCGGGCTATTTCCGTGTCGTTCAGGAACACTTCCGAAGTATCGAACAACCTCAGTCCAGCATCGCCGTTGTCACAGACGAAGGAACTGTTCAATCGTGCCGCCGCATTCCCCAAGAGTTCAACACCCACGCAGGTGTTCTCAGAGATGGACGAACGTGTCTGGGAGGCATTGGCGCTTCCAACAAGCCAGAGGCCAGCGTATGAATTCGCGATAGCGTCCGAATCTTCCATATTCACGCATCCACTCTGGCGAGCTAGAACGCCGACAGTGTTGGTGGAAATAGAGGTGTTGCTGATTGTCGCGATGGCACGTTCCACGAAAAGCCCGCTTTGCTCATTGTCCGCAATCCGGCTGTCTGCAATCATCGCCTCAGCGGCATTCCCTTCTGTTCCTTCTACGGCGATTCCGTGTCCGAAGTCCTTGTTGCAATCCATTTGGGTTGCTGTGATCGAGCTAGAGCGGATTTCACTCGTTGAATCGCGAATGTAGACCCCGTGGCCCACGTTTTCTGAAATCGCGTTATTGAACAGCGTCGCATCGGACCCATAAGTAAGGCTCACTCCGCTTCCTAGATTGGCTGTAATCTTGTTGTTTTGGATTTCTGCCGAGGCATTGGATAGGCTAATTCCTGAGGCCGCATTGTTCGCCAATGTGTTATCTGCGATTCTGCTGCCAAGGGTTTCGTTGATATCAACAAGTTCCAGGGCACTGCCGCCGTGATCCCCTGGATCCTGCATCGTGTTCGCGATTTCGTTTCCTGTGATTTCTGCCTGGGATTCCTGCAGAACAATCCCTTTCCCGAGATTGTGTCGCAACGTGTTCCCGGCGATTTGGATTCCGATGCTATCTTCTACGCGAATGCCGCTCTGGCCATTGACTAACGTGAGGCCTTCTATGGTGACGTTTTGAGCGTCCACGATCGATATCACCGGCTTTTGGGCGTCTCCTTCAAGTACAGCCTGTCCATCCGCCTTGAGTGTGAGGCTTTTGTTGATGAAAAGACCTCCGCGGTGCGTGCCGGATGAGATAACGACGGTCTCACCCTCCTTCGCAGCGTCAATGCACTGTTGTAGATACTGGAAGGTGAGGGTCTTCTTCTCGTTGCCCCGGATGATTCTGCATTCACAAGGAGGGAACCAGTCCCTGTGCAAGGGTACAACATGGGTGACCGTGCTCGAGTAGCCTCGGTTGTTGGTCACACGCAAAGTGACCGGGCGCGAGACTGTCTCCAATCCACCGGGAGAGCCGAACGTCTTGGTCTTCTCTTTGCCTTCTTTCTCGAAAGCCCCATCCCCGTCGAAGTCCCACTCGTACTTCTCGATGTACGCGTCTATGCTCTTCGATGCAGACGCATCGAATGCCACCGGTTGCCCAAGCGACGGATTCTGAGGAGTATAGGTGAATTCCGCAAGAGGATGTTGGCAGACTTCCTCAGGGAGAACTGACGCAACCGCGTTGAGGGGTCTTGCTCGTAGCAGCAGCTCGCCTGCGTACTCGCTCTCGGGCTTTTCCACGCCACCGCAAAGCACAGCCACTAGAAGCCCGCTTGCTTTCTCGACGACCGCTCCACCGCTGCTGCCACCCATTGCAAAAGCCCTATCCACCAGAATGAACCTTTCCTCTTCCGGGCGTTGACTGACAATCCCCTCAGTCACAGTGAACAACGGCAGCGTATCCAGTGCTGGATAGCCGTACGTTTTCACTGAATCACCGTTTTCGATGCTGTCCGAGTCTCCTAGGGAGATAGCTGGCAAGAACAGATCTACGATTTCCTCTAATCTGTATTGCTCTCCGAATATATCTGAGTGCTGGTGAAACTCCAATGCTTTTGCCCAGTCGGCGAGATTCCGATCAGCCTTTGCGCCAGTCAAGAAACGGATACGCTGTCTGATCTTCAGCAGCGCAATATCGAGAATCCGATCCTGCCCTACTATCTCGGCCACATACCTGGCTACCGGGGGAGATGCTTCGTCCACACAGACCAAAACCACAATCAAGTTAGCGCTAGGGTAGGCCTCGCTGATGTTCTCACATCCGCCGCGGTCCTCGCCCATGTCGCAGATGACGTGACAGTTGGTCAAGATGAAGCCATCTGAGCTGATTATGCATCCTGAGCCCTGGCTCGGGGAGATGTACCTCCCTTCTTCATCCAGGAAGTACGGTACGATTTGAACGACTGGGGTTTGGAGGGAGGGAAGGGATGGATTCTGTGCGAAGATCGAGAGAGCGAAAAGAGTTGAGAACACTAGTGCAAGCACGGTCCGCGAAACCAGTACCGCGAAAAAGGAAATCCTCATAAGATCCTCACCTACTCGCACTTTACAATATTGTAACGGTCCCGTACTTTACAATATTGTAACGGTACTTTTTGTATGCGTCAAGACCCCGCATTGCCTCACTAAAAAAGTACTCCAAACCGTATCGTTGCCTCATCTAAGAAATGTACTCGAAACAGGAGGTTCACCCCGTGGAATATTCTCTCACGGACTTATTCCATGGGGTAAAGCTACGGTGTCTCTTCACCAAAGTATGAATTGAGCGAGGAGACAGGAATGGGGCTAACGATGAAGGAAAAACAGGCGGTAACGAAGCAACTGGCGCTCAATTACAAACGGGCGAGGAAGAAAGAGAAAGGAAAGATCCTCGATACGGTGATCGAACTGGCAGGCTACAACCGTTCCTACGCGTCCAGGGTGCTACGCGAGCGCGCCAAACCCAGGGTATTGGGAAAAGGACGGC
>JAUWGE010000044.1 GCA_030606565.1 Candidatus Bipolaricaulota bacterium
TCTTAGATGAGGCAACGATACGGTTTGGAGTACTTTTTTAGTGAGGCAATGCGTGATCTTGACTTCACAAGGAGGCTTAGTTACCCTTAGCAATCGTGTCCCTTTTCAGGTGAAGTCTATGACGCAACCAGGAGGCTTGGACTATGACGCAATATATCATCAGGCGGTGTTTGTGGACTGTGCCCGTCTTACTTGCAATCATGACTGCTGTCTTCCTTTTGGCCCATCAGCTTCCTGGGGGTCCTTTTGATTATGCGGGCGAAAAGCAGTTGCCCGCGAGCGTAGTCAAGAATCTGGAGCGCAAGTACCACCTTGATGATCCCATTTATCTGCAGCTTGGGCACTGGATCTGGGATGCGCTACACTTTGATCTTGGGCCCTCATTCTACAGCAAAACACGTACAGTCAATGAAATCGTCATGCAAACCTTTCCTATATCAGCGCAGCTAGGGGTCCTGTCCATCTTGATTGCGCTGCTCATAGGCATCCCTCTTGGGGTTATCGCTGCGGTGAGACAGAACACGATGATCGACTATAGCGCAACGTTTTTCACAGTAATCGGACTTGCGATTCCTAACATGGTCCTTGGTCCATTTCTAATATGGACATGTGCCCTTCTACTCGGCTGGTTTCCGGCCGCACGTTGGGGTACTGACTACTCCAGGCTCATTTTAGGTGTATTTCCCCCGATGACCGCTAAGTTCTGGATGCACGCTACGCTCCCCGCAATCACTTTGGGGACCGCGTTCTCAGCAAGGATAGGAAGGCTGACGAGGGCGAGTCTGCTCCAGGTCATCCGCGAGGATTACATAACCACAGCGATGTCCAAAGGCCTGTCGACAGGGCGAGTCGTGATCGTTCATGCTCTCAGGAATAGCCTTATCCCCGTCGTGACCGTGCTAGGGCCGATGTTCGCCGCTGTGGTCACCGGCAGCCTGATTGTGGAACAGATCTTCGGAATCCCTGGAATGGGGAAGTACTTCATCACCAGTATAACAAATCGTGATTACCCGGTTGTAATGGGTGCTACGCTTGTGTACGCCGTGTTATTAGTGCTCGGCAATCTATTTGTCGATATTAGCTACGGCTGGCTCGATCCGCGTATTCGCTATGACTAGCTTTTAGGAGGATAGTGTTTAGAAGAAAGACATTAGAGGATCTCAAAGGTAATGCAAGGCTGCCGCGTGGACCTGTACGTGAGGCATTTCGGCAGCTCTTGAAGAACAAGGCCGGCGTCGTAGGCGGGGCATTTATTATCTGCCTGGTCATCATATCCTTCGCTCCTGATAGCCTGATCATTTCGAAAATATTTGGCCTAGAAGTAAAGCAATGGATTGCCCCCTATCCGTATGCAAAGGTGAGCTTTCGTAACAGGGATCTGCCGCCTGGAAGCCCTGGCTACCTTCTTGGTTCTGACTATCTTGGGCGAGATGTACTCAGCCGGACGCTCTATGGGACACGCATCTCGCTTGCTGTCGCCGTGGTGGCCTCCACGGTCAGCCTGCTCATCGGGTTGACCTACGGGGTCATCTCTGGTTTTGCTCGCACAGGTGTCGACAACGTTATGATGCGTTTTGTAGACTTTTTATATGGCTTCCCTATAATAATTTTTATTATCCTTCTTCAGGCATACTTTAAGGCAGTGAGTCGTAGAGGTGGGGTTGGACTCACCGCGGTTCTGACCGATATAGACAAGGCAATGGGGGGGTTATTCTTTGTCTTCATTGCCCTCGGGCTTCTAAACTGGATCGGAATGGCTCGCTTGGCCAGGGGACAGACGCTTTCCGTCAAACAAAAAGAGTTCATCGAGGCTGCACGGGCGAGCGGGGCGAGCAATCTGCGTATCGTGTTCCGTCATATACTCCCCAATATCATAGGGCCCTGCATCGTCGCTGAGACACTCGCTATTCCCGGGTACATCCTCACCGAGGCGTTCCTCAGCTTTATCGGCCTTGGTGTTACGCCACCCGTGCCCAGTTGGGGACTCATGATCTCCGAGACCTATCAGGCAATGCGTGTTGCTCCCTGGCAGTGCTTGGTCCCTGGTGCTGCCCTCACTCTGACGACCTTGTCTTTTAATTTCTTGGGGGATGGCCTGCGCGATGCACTTGACCCGAGGATGCGGGGCACTCATTAGAGCACTTAATGGCGGAGTCTATTGGCCAAACTCCTCGGGGGCATTGGAAAAATTCCGTGGCATCTTCGGGTTAGGCACGGATCATCCGTAGCGAAGTCCTCTCGGTGGGAGAAGAGGACTATATCCTGGGCGGTCGGCGCCCCTACCGGACGCATCATTCGCCGCCATGTATTGCTGAACCGATTGTCTCTTGTGGTGACCGCGATGTCGATTGGCGTCAACATCATCGTTGTAGCTGGCTTGAGCTTCTTGGGGTTTGGAGTAAGGCCGCCAATGCCATCGTGGGGGGCGATGCTGCAGCAGGCGCAAGAGTTCATGCACATCGCGTGGTGGATGGCGGTTTACCCTGACTTGTGTACCATCACCACCGTGTTCGGGTTCAATATCTTGGGCGATAGCCTACGCGATGTCCTTGACCTGCGCCTCAAGTAGCGTCGGTACGGTTCGACCAAGTCCCGGGACGATTCTTCCCAAAGCTGTCGGGAAAGAGGATCGCCTTGTCCGTGGGAAAACTCACCTTGATCTGCTCACCTACAGAGAGCATGCTCATCTCCGTGTAACTCGCTCGGACGCGGAGCAAGCCAAGCGGACTCTCCAGGTGGATAACGGTCGCCTCACCGTGGTACTCCAGCGAGATCACCCTTGCTGGAAGGACGTTATCACCTCTTTCATCCAGTTGCAGATGCTCCTCCTTGATAAACAGGGCGACGCGGTCGCCCACGGTCACCGGTGTACGACAAGCGGAAACGACGAATGTGGCACCTCTCATCTGCACCCGAACGATTTCTTGCTTGACAGCCACCACCTCTCCCTCCAGGTGGTTTGTTCGACCGATGAACGAGGCAACAAACGCGGTTTGCGGCCGCTCATAGGCCTCCTGTGGTGTTCCGATTTGTTCGATTACCCCTGCGTTCATGATCACAATCCGATCGGAGATCGCCAGAGCTTCCTCTTGATCGTGGGTGACGTAGATCGTGGACAGTGTAAGCTCCCGCTGGATACGGTGGACCTGTGTCCGTAGTGACTCACGCAGCTTGGCGTCGAGGGCGGAGAGCGGTTCATCAAGTAGGAGAATCCGCGGCTGTGGCGCGAGGGCGCGGGCGAGGGCGACCCGTTGACGTTGTCCTGCGGAGAGTTCTGTCGGGCTCCTCCGCTCCAAACCGGCCAGATCCACCATATCCAATAGTTCACGCACCCTCGTTCTCTTATCAATTCCACGACGGAAACGCAACCCATAGACAACGTTTTGTTTTACACTCATGTGGGGGAACAGGGCATAGCTTTGGAAGACCATCCCTACACGGCGCCGCTCCGGCGGGTCTGAAAGGACGCTCCTGCGGTCAAAGAGAATATCGCCGGCATCTGGTTGCTCGAACCCCGCGATTAACCTTAGCGTCGTCGTCTTTCCGCAACCGGAGGGGCCAAGCAGGGTCAGAAACTCTCCCGGCGAAGCGGTGAAGGAGATCTCTTTCACCGCTACTGTCTCGCCGAACCTTTTGGTTACTCCTGCAAGTTTCACCTGGACCATCGCGTTCCTCCAAAGAGCCTCTCCCCAAACCGCTCGATGATGACGAAGGCTCCGGCGGTTACCAGAATCAATAGGGAGCTCATCGCACTCGCCCCTCCGAAGGACCTTGCCGCGCGAAGGTCGTTGACTACCAGGGGCATCGTCTTTAGCCCTGGCTGGGCAAGCATGATCGTCGCGCTCATTTCCCCGAGCGAGATGGCAAAGGCAAAGACCGCCCCTACCAACAGTCCCCGGCGGATCAGAGGCAACTCGATGTCGCGGAACGCTTGCAATCTGGTTGCTCCGAGGCTCCGTGCGGCCTCGACCAGACCCTGCTTCAGCCCCTCAAGAACGGGCACGACAGCGCGGATGACGAAGGGATAGGCCAATATGGAGTGGGCTAAGACAATGGCAAACCATCCACTCCCAAGCTCAAGCGGCGGGCGAAGAAAAGCTGCGAGGAGTGCTGCCCCCAGGGCCACTGAGGAGACTCCTAGCGAGGCCATCACCAAAGTGTCGAATAAGCGCCGCCCGCGAAAGCGGTATCGCGCGATGACAAAAGCAATCGGCAGCCCCACCAAGCTTGCGAGTCCCATCGCCGGTAAGCCTAGCTGGAAACTGTTGACCACCGAACGTAGAGGTGCTGCCCCGATTAGTGCCTCGTATTGTGGCTGGAAGATATAGGAATACCAATGCAGCGTGAAGACCGTCCGCCCTGCCCACTCACGGGTGAAGGAGTCGTAGAAGACACTCGCCATCGGTCCGAGAAAGAGAAGGCCGCTTATTCCGATGAAGAGCCAGACGATGCCCTTTCCCAAAGTCAATCGGCGGAGGAGTGGAACTGTTGAGCGGGTGTAGGTTACTTCCACCTCGCGGGTGAAACGACCTTCGAGCAGGATGTAACCGTATGTGAAGAGCAAAGATAGCGCAATTTCGATGATCGCCAGCGCCGCGCCGAGCTTGTGCTGGTAGAGGACGATGAACTGGGTGTAGATCTCAACCTCGATGGTGGAAAACCTTGCCCCACCCAAAGCAAGGACGATGGGGAAGCTTAAGAAGCAGAAGATAAATGCAAGCGCCGCGCCGGTCATCAAGCTCGGCAAGAGCAGCGGGAGAGTCACCTCGAAGAACCGCCGTATCCTCCCTGCGCCAAGAGCTTGGGCGCTTTCCTCGTAGGCCGGGTTAAGCCGCTCCCACTGGGCGTGGACCATCCTCGTGATGATCGGGGCATTATAGAAGGCATGGGCAAGGACGATCCCCTTGAGGGAGTAAAGAAGCCTGAGCGGCGGGCCCTTAAGGCCGAAAAGGCCCATCAACAACTGGTTGAGGTGGCCGTTGTTTCCGAAGAAGAGGATGAACCCAACTGCAAGCGTGATCGAGGGGAGAACAAAGGGAACGATGGTGAGCGAGCGTAGGGTATCCTTCAAAGGGAATTGATAACGGGTGAAGATGTAGGCCCAGGGAAGACCGATGATCATCGCCAACAGAGTGCTTAACAAGGCCTGCTTAGCCGTGAAGAGAATCACATGGCGAAAGTAAGGCTCAGAGAAGACCTCCCCGATGTACTTGAAGGTGAGATGACCCTCCTCTACTACCCCCTCCTGAAAGAGACGCAGGAGGGGGTAGTAGAAGATGAGGGCTAAAAAAGCCAGCGGAGCGACGATGAGCGCCGCGCGGCCAAATCTTTTGATCCTAGCCTCCCACAATGACTCCGGCCCACTCCAGCAGCCAGCGGTTGAGGTTCTCCCCTATCCGTTCTGCGGGTACCATTACCGGATCAGGCGGAAATACCGCGTTCTGGTAGAAAAGAACGGGCAGCAAGGTCTCCCGATTAGCGGGAAACACCCACTCAGTCGTCAGAATCATCTCTTGGACCTGAGGGGAGAGGACGAAGTCCAAGAGCTCCTTACATAGCTCCTCTTGCTTTGTCCCCTTGACGATTCCCATAAGGTAGATACTGCGATAGCCCTGGCTGTTCAGCAGCATGATCTTATAACGTGTGCTCCCTTCTTCGATTACCGAATAAGCTGTATCTGTCGAGAAACTGACTACGATTGGCGCCTCGTGAGCGAGGAAGAGGTCATAGGCCGCACTCCAGCCTTGTGTGATGGTGAGGATGTTCGGTAAAAGCTTGCGCCAATAATCAAGATAGCCTGGGTCGCCATATTGATGGATCGTCCACAGTAGGAAAGCAAGGCCCACCGAGGAGGTCCGGGGATCCTCCAGGATTAACATCTTCTTGTATTTTGGGTCAAGCAACTGCTCGAAGGTCAGTGGAATATCTTCAACTGTTAGTACCTGGCTATCATAGACGAGGGTGATATAGCAATGTTCGTAGGGGATCAACGAATTTGTGGGATCGATCAAGAGGTCCTCTCGCACCGAGGCAAGGTTGGGAACATCCTCTCCTGTTAAGGGTATGAAAAGGTCTCTTCCCTGGGCCATGGAGAGGTCCACTGATCCAACTCCGATAAATACGTCCGCGCTGGGTCTCCCCGCTTCTTGCTCAGTTAGTAGCTTGGTTAACATCATTCGTGCGTCCCCGGTAGCGACGAACTGCACGTCCACATCGTGTTTCTTCTCGAACGCCTCTTCGATGAACGGTGCTGCGCCATAGGAGGCGAAGCTACTGTAGGTATAGACAACAAGCTTTTCCGTACCCACTCCGATAACTCCGATCGCCATCAGGGCGATCACGATCAGTAGCAGAGATCTCTTTTGCATCTTGATCATCTCCTTTTTAGTGTTCGTACCCTTTGTTAGGGAGCTCGCGGCCGTCGAGGAGAACTCTGCCTTCGGTGACCTTGCCGATTACGCTGTAACACACCTCTTTGTCGATGGCAGGAATCGAGCTCTCAGGAAGGGTGAACAGGAGTTCATAGTCCTCACCACCAAAGAGGAGGGCTT
>JAUWGE010000016.1 GCA_030606565.1 Candidatus Bipolaricaulota bacterium
CTTCTCGCGTGTACTTGGTGGGGAAACAATGCCGTTTGTAGGGGTAAACACGGACATGCCTCGTACAACGAAACTGGCCAATGAGCCGGGTCAGTTGTGAAGCAGAGATTCCTGTTATCTTCTGCATGTAAGATCGGATCAATCCTTTCTCTGATCGGGGGCGAGAGAGGTAGCAGTAGGTGCGTAAGGTACGTTCGATCCAAGAGTAGGTTTCTTCCCGAGAGTTTCCCTTGAACGTAAACATATCGCTCGAAGCTAAGGAATGCCTTCAGTTCGTCGATACTCATTACACGTGCGTCTGTCATCATCAAGATCATGCCTCCTATGATTCGACACACGCGCTTGCGTTACCAGTGTCATCTCATGCTTATCTCGCACGAGAAACACCCCCTCGCTTCATGCTCATCTTGTATGAGACAACTCTTGGACTTGATCCGCACTAGTAGATCGCGGCATACTTACAGATTACGTAAGGAATCGGTGACACCTGCCCGATGTTGGTGTGCCACGGAGGTGAGAGCAGCATGGACAAGAAGAGGGTTTCTCTCCGTTTCCAAGAGGTCATCGAGACGGTTGAGGCGTTACCATCGGATGACCAGGCATTGTTGATCGAGATCATTCGCCAGCGGCTGATCGAGCACCGACGTGCTCAGTTAGTGGTAGAAGTTGGGGAGGCACGTGATGCCTACAAGCGGGATGAAGTTCACCGGGGCACGACGGCTGACCTGATGGAAGAAGTAGCAGAGTGAGAAACCTTGTTTGGAGTTCGACTTTCGTGCGCGCCTGCAAGCGAACGGTGCACCGTCGACCGGAGAGTCAGGAGAGACTCGTGGCTACACTCCAGCAGCTTGCTGAAGATCCCTTTCATCCTTCACTGCATACGCATAAGTTGAAAGGCGAGTTGGTTGGTGTGTGGGCTTGCACGGTCGGCTACGATAGCCGGATCCTCTTTGAATTGCTCAAGAACCCCAAAACGGGCGAAGAAGAGATCCTGCTCCTGACAATAGGCGGTCACGATGAAGTGTACTAAGATGCAACTTCCTGGCGCTTAGCTGCAAGCTAAGCAAACGTCGCAGACCTGTCTGTCTTGCCTGCCTGTGCGTGTTCGCACGCAGCAGGTGGACGCGACAGGCAGGCAAGGTGCGCCGCTACAGGAGAATGCCAGTTTCTTGGGGCCTTGCGCCCAATGTTGATGCGCTACCAGCCTCCTCCTCCTCCGCCACCGAACCCACCGCCGGAGAATCCGCCTCCGAAGCTTGAACCGCCGCCCCAGGCCGAGCGACCACTGGAACTTGTCCGTGGGGCGGAGACGAAGGTCCGCTCCATCCCCGAGGAGAGGTGCATCATCGAGAGGGCAAAGAGATACCCGCTGAACACGGGGCTTGCACCGGCGTACCACTCCGGAGGTTGTTCAAACATCCCCTCGAACTGCTTTGTCCAGATCGAAGTCAGGTTAAGCGCGATGGCATAGGGGAGGAGCTTTTCGAACAACTGTGGACTCTTCTCCGGCGCATCGTGAAATTCCATCTTCTTTACTTCAGCTCGGCCGATGTATTCAGCAAGGCCGAGAAGGTCACGGAGCGCACCAACGCCCTTGGCGGTCTTGCGGGGCATGATGGGAGAAAAGCTAAGGACGATCAGCCCACAGATGACGATGGAGATTCCCAGATAGAGGGAGGCCATACAAACACCGAGAGCGATCCCTCCGACCAGAATCATCAGCCCAAAGCCGGCGTTAGAACGCCTGATCCGCTCTGGGTTATGCGGATAGTACCCCTGCTTGATCAGACCGGCGTAGAGGTTTGACTTAATCGTAGGCAGGACCTTGTAGAACTCATTTTCCATTGAGGAGAGGGACCTCTTCTCCTGGTGATCGGCGTCAAAGATGGCGTCAAATAGCGTTTTCTCCACTTTTGAAAGTTTACCGTCCGCATCCTTTCGCTTGATGAACTCAAAGTCAACTGGGGAGGAGCGTTTGAACAGTTCCTTTACCTTCGCAGCGAGCCCGAGCTCCTCTTCACGGAGCTCCTTTATCTTGAGATACCCTTTCACTGCCAGGCCGATCACCATCGCTGAGATGTCGCGCAGGTCAGCTCGGTCATCGATCAGCACGCCGGCCTCACCGGGGTGCATTCCTCGGGGTGGTTCAAAGCGAGGTGCGATCGTTCCCTTGCGCGGATCCTTCCCCTTGTAATACCAGACAAAAAGCATTCCGATGAGGGTGATTACGGGGAGGAACGCGTACTTGTTGGCGCCCAGAAACCAAAGGGCCCGCTGCCAGGCGGTTGGTGCAATGATGCCGGACGCCTCGCGTGGAATCGCCACATCGATCGTCAATCCCTCGCCCGGTGATAGGGCACCCGCCTCAAACATGAACCGTCCTTCGGAGTCGAGCTGGGCCACCTGGCCACGGGTGGTGCTTCCTGAGTAGCCGACGTAGGAGATCGTCGGTACATCCAAGCCCGTGACACCTTCAGGTAGGCTTACCAACGCCGTTACATGGTCGATCGGGATTTGCCAGTCGTTCCCTGTTACATTCCAGTAGAGTTGAATATAGTCCTCATTATTGAACAAGAGAGCCCGGTTCACTTCATAGCGAATCGTGTATGTATGAACCCCGCTGATCGTTTTGTTGGGATCGCCAATACGAAGGATCAGCATTCCACCGCTCCTCCGCGTGGTGTAAGGGACTGTACCATCGTTGTGGGAGATTGAGACAACGTCGAGGTCAACTGTCAGCCTCTCCCCGGTTGAACGTCGGTAGGAATAGGGGATCTCCCGTATGATTCCATGGTGTGGCGTGTAGAAATCAACGTCCAATCTCTCAGTGACCGCCAGTTCTCCGGTGGACAGAACGTCGATCTTAACGCGAAACTCGGTGATCCGCAGGCTGGCCGAGGCAGCGACCGTAACGCTTAACAGGACAAGCAGAAAAGCGAGGATTCTTCTCATCAGAACCTGACCGCGGGCGCTTCCCGTTGCTCCTCACCGGGAAGCATATAGAACTCCCGTTCTTTAAAACCGAACAGGTTGGCGATGATATTCTGTGGGAAGATATTGATACGTGTGTTCAGATCGCGTACCACAGCGTTGTAATAGACACGGGAGCGCTGGACCGCGTCCTCCACCTGCTCGAGGGTCTGTTGCAGCCCGAGGAAGTTCTCGTTTGCTTTGAGTTGGGGGTAGTTTTCAACCACTGCGAAGAGCGACTTGAGCGCGCCTCTCAGCCCTTCCTCAGCGATAGCCTGTTCCTTGGGTGAGGAGGCATTGATCGCCTTGGCACGGGCGAGCGTTACTTGCTCGAAGACCCCTTTCTCATGGGAGGCGTATCCCTTTACCGTCTCTACCAGGTTTGGAATGAGGTCGTAGCGACGCTTTAATTGTGTGTCGATGTCCCGCCACGACTCCTCCGAACGCACCTTCAACCGTATCAACCGGTTGTAGCTCAACACGCCCCATCCGAGGATGAACACCACTACCAACAGTACAATATAACCTGCTCCCATGCTTCCTCCTTTCCAGATGGATAAGATTGTACTGTCGATGAGCAAGTCGGCCAAACAGGGTGATGCGATTGCGCCTTTCCGAAAGCGAAATTCTAAAGCGTGCCGCCAAGCTAGAGAGAATTCTCTCCTCATGCACGCTCTGCCCTCGCCGCTGCTGCGTTAATCGCAGAGCAGGAGAGCGCGGCCACTGTGGGGTCGGTGCTCATGCTAAGGTGGCAAGTTACGGACCCCACTTTGGAGAGGAGGCATCTCTCGTTGGGAGCCACGGCTCAGGGACGGTCTTTTTCTCCGGCTGTAACCTGGCTTGTGTCTACTGCCAAAACTACACGATCAGCCAGTTTAAGGAAGGGCGCAAGATGGGGAGTGAGGAGCTGGCGGCGATCTTCCTCGATCTGGCCAAGTGCGGCTGCCACAATATCAACCTCGTTACCCCGACGCACCAGGCCCCAATGATCGTCGCTGCGCTTGGGTTGGCAGGGGGGGCTGGTTTGGAAATCCCCATTGTCTGGAACTGTGGCGGCTACGAGAGCGTCGAGGTGTTACAGTTGTTGGAAGGGATCGTCGATATTTATATGCCAGACGTCAAGTACGGTGAGGAAAGCGCTGCTCTTCACTACTCCGACGCTCCAGGGTACGTGCGTAACATCGAAGCAGTGCTCCGGGAGATGCACCACCAAGTGGGTGATTTAGTGATCGAAGGAGGGATCGCTCGCCGCGGCCTGTTGATCCGCCACCTTGTTCTACCGGACGGTATCGCCTCGTCAAAACGCGTCTTTGAGCTGATCGCCGCCATTGTCGGGCCGGGGACCTATCTGAACGTCATGGGACAGTACCGTCCCTGTTACCGCGCTTTTTCCTACCCTGAACTCGCCCGACCGCTTACTAAACGCGAGTACTTAGAGGCGGTCATCCAGGCACGAGAGCTTGGCCTTTCCCGCGCGCTTCCTTCCATTGCAGAAGGGAGATGATCGCGTTACCATTTGACTTGCAGCCTTACTAATATCTATCGCGGAGGCAACCATGCACAAGCGACTGTTTACCCCGGGCCCGACCGAGGTCCGGCCCGAGATCTTAAAGGAACTGTCTACCCCGCAGGTTCACCACCGCTCCCCCGAGTTCTCCGAACTATACGCCGAGATTCAACCGAAGTTACAGAAGCTCATGTACACAAAGAACCCTGTTTTCCTGTTCACCTCTTCCTCGACAGGAGCCATGGAAGCGGCGGTGACAAACCTTGTTGTCAAGCGCTGTCTGAACCTGGTGAACGGCGCTTTCTCCAAGCGCTGGCACGAGATCACGGTCGCAAACGGTGTTCCCTGCGATGCATTTGAGATCGACTGGGAGGTCGCATTAAAGCCGGAGATGGTTGACGAGCAGTTGCAAAGCGGGAAATATGACGCGGTAACTTTAGTGTTTAACGAAACATCTACCGGCTTAATGAATCCCCTTCGCGAGATCGCAGAGGTAGTGAGCCGCTATCCGGAGGTCTTCTTCCTTGTCGACGCGGTGAGTGCGATGGCCGGTGTCAAGATCGAAACCGACAATTGGAACATCGATTTCGTACTTGCTGGCGTACAGAAAGCGTTCGCACTCCCAGCGGGCCTAGCGGTCGCCTCTGTGAGTGAGCGTGCCCTTTCCCGTGCCCAAGCTGTCCCGCCGCGTAGTTACTACTTCAACCTAACGAAGATGCATAAATCCCATCTGAAGAACCAAACCCCGTCAACACCGGCAATCCCACATCTATTCGCGTTAAACACTCAGCTCGACGATATGCTTGAGGAGGGTTTGGACAAGCGCTTCGCTCGCCACGAGGCCATGGCAAAAATTGTGCAGTCCTGGGCGGTGAAATACTTCGACATTTATCCTGAGGAGGGATACTGGTCAAAGACCCTCACCTGTATTAAGAATGCCCGCGGGATCGGGGTTGCAGATTTGATCAAGACCCTCGCCAAGGACTACAACCTGCGGATCTCGAACGGCTACGGCTCAATCAAAGAGAAGACCTTCCGCATCGCCCATATGGGGGATACCCAGGTCGACGAAATCGAGGGGCTCCTAAGGGTGATCGAGACGGTTCTTCACCTGTAAGGAGGCGAAGATGGGGTTCAAGGTGCTTGTGTCAGATCCGCTGGCAGATGCGGCGGTCGCAACGATGCGGGAGGCTGGCCTCACAGTGGAGGTAAATACCGACCTCACTCCCGAGGCCCTGAAGGAGACGATCGTGGGCTATGAGGCAATCGTCGTCCGTAGCGCTACCAAGGTATGCCAAGAGATCATCGATGCCGGATCTAAGTTGAAGCTTATCGTCCGTGCCGGGGTTGGACTGGACAACATCGACGTGGAGTACGCGCGAGGGAAAGGGATCGCGGTACGGAATACCCCTGCTGCTAGCTCAAACTCCGTCGCCGAGCTTGCCCTGGGGCATCTGCTCTCTACCGCTCGCCACATCGGTCGTGGGACTGCCTCTCTAAAAGAAGGCAAGTGGGAGAAGAAGCGATTAAAGGGTGTAGAGATTGACGGTAAGACTCTGGGAATTATCGGGATCGGTCGAATCGGCCAGTATCTGGCGCGTAAGGCCGCAGCCTTGGGAATGCACGTGATCGCATACGACAAATTTGTCGCAAAGAACCCTCTCCCCGACTTGGTGATGATGGTCCCCTTCGAAGAACTGCTGAAGGAGAGTGACTTCATCTCACTTCACATTCCGTACGATCCCAAGCTGGGCGCAGTAATTGGTGCAAAAGAGATCACGATGATGAAGGATAGTGTTCGCATCATCAACTGTGCGCGCGGCGGAATTATCGACGAGGCGGCCCTCGCCGCTGCCTTGGCGAGCGGAAAGGTTGCTGCAGCGGCGCTTAATGTCTTCGCTGTCGAGCCACCAGATACCGGTCGAACTCTCTTTGCACAAGAGAGCCTCTCCCTTACCCCGCACATCGGGGCCGCCACTTTAGAGGCACAAGGTCGCGTAGGGGAGGAGGCGGCGCAGACCGTTATCGAGTTCGCGAAGTCCCTCTAGGAGGAAAAATGGCCCAGATCATTCCGTTTCGAGGTATTCGCTACGACCCTGATAAGATCAGCGACATGAGCAGCGTTGTCACCCAGCCCTACGATCGCATCGGTGAAGCGGAACAGGCGGTTTACTACGATCGAAGCCCATATAACATCGTGCGCATCATTAAAGGAAAGTCAGTAGCACATGATAATGGCGAGAATGTGTATACCCGTGCGGGGGATTTCCTCACCGATTGGTTAAATAAAGGAGTTCTTAAGCGTGATTTAAAGCCCACTTTATATGTCTACCATCAGGAGTACTCCTTCGGCGGTGAGAACCTGACGCGAAAGGGTTTCATCGCGCTGGGGAAGCTCGAGCCTAAGAGGGTACACGCTCACGAACGGACGCTCAAAGGGCCCAAAGAGGACCGCCTGCGTCTGATGCGAGCGACTGAGGGCAACTTCGGCCACATCTTCATGCTCTACTCCGATCCCTCCTGTAGAGCCGATGAGACACTCATTGCGGCGATAAACGGCATGTCACCGACGATCGAGGCAACCGATGACTTTGGAAACAGCCATCTTGTTTGGCCGGTCACCGACCCTGAGGTCATCGCGCGGGTGCAAACTGCTCTTTCGGAGAAGGACCTCTACATCGCCGATGGTCACCACCGCTACGAGACCGCGGTCAACTTCATGCGGGAATGTAAAAAGAGGGGATGGACAAAAGCAGCTCCGGAGTCGTTTGACGTTCGCATGATGACCCTGTTTAACATCGATGAGCCGGGAATGACGATCCGACCGATCCATCGATTAATTCACGCCTTATCCGACTTTGACCCGAAGGCATTCCTCGAAAAAGCGGGGAACGACTTTCAGGTGCAGGAACACGCCTCTCTTTCCGAGCTGGAGAAGGCGGTGAAGGCTGGCTGTGAGAGCCACACCTTTGGCTGTTACGCCGGTGGAACCTTCGCTACTCTCACCCTACGGGACGAAGGGCTGATGGACCGGTTGATCACCGGCGATTGCTCGGCCGACTGGAAGCACCTCGACGTATCCATTCTCCATACCGCTATCCTCGAACGGCTGTTGGGGATCGATGCTAAGGCGCTTGAAGAGCAGCAAAACGTGACTTACAGTCGTGATCCAGAAGGTGCTTTAAGCAAGGTCGATCGCGGAGAGGAGCAGATCTTTTTCCTTCTGAACCCTACAACCGCTGATGAGGTCAAGCGCGTGGCAGATCGCGGGGAGAAGATGCCGCAGAAGTCGACCGACTTCTACCCAAAGCTCCTCACGGGTCTCGTCCTTTCGAAGATGGAGATCGAGAAGTAAGCTGATCGGTGACCGTTTCCGATAGAAGGGACACCCCTTTGCTTAAGGTCGAGTGGAGAGTTGTTCTTTCTTCTCGCGCGCGGTTCTAGCGATGTTCGGCGTGCTCTCCGAGGCCGGGGATCTGCACGTGCCTCTCAACCATCCTCAGAAGCTGCGAAACGATAAAGACCAAAGCCAGGTAGAGTAACGCCACGATGATGAACACTTCGAAGAAGCTGAAGTGGCGGGCGGCGATCGTATTTCCTACCCCCATGATGTCCATAACCGTTACCATATACACGATGGAGGAATACTTCAGCATGAGGATCAGCTCGTTTGACCAAGAGGGGATAACTATACGAAAGGCTTGGGGCAGGATTATGTAGCGGATGGCTTGTGCAAGGCTCATCCCTGTTGATCTCGCTGCCATCATCTGACCGCCCTGGACTGCCTGGATCGCTCCTCTGAAGTACTCCGCCTGGTAGGCTGCCGTGTTGAGACCCAAGGCGAGGATGCCGCTCATGATCG
Organism: Candidatus Bipolaricaulota bacterium; assembly: GCA_030606565.1. Taxonomy (GTDB): domain Bacteria; phylum Bipolaricaulota; class Bipolaricaulia; order UBA7950; family UBA9294; genus UBA9294. The sequence goes on from JAUWGE010000016.1 coordinate 8,340, forward strand.
GTGAAAGTGTGATCCCCCACGTCGGAAACCCGTAGTAGACCATGAGAAGCTGGACGAGCAGCGGCGTTCCTCGGAAGAATTGAATGTAAAGGCTACATGGGATGGAGAGGAGTCGTCCCCCGTAGACACGCCCCAACGCGAGCAAGAGGCCTAAGACGATCCCGACAAGAACACAGACCACTGTGATCTCTACGGTGATGAGCAGTCCGTGTGCAAGCTGAGGGAGCCAGGCCCAATCAAAAACGAGTCCCATCAGTTCGTCTCTCCGTAGAGTTCAGTAATTTTGTGGAGAAACTCTCCTGTGCGTCGGTGTTTCGGATTGGAGAATAGTTGCTGTGGAGGTCCTTGCTCAACGATCACTCCGTGCTCCATGAAGATGACCTCATCGGCGACCGACCGGGCAAACCCCATCTCGTGTGAGATGACGAGCATCGTCATTCCATCCTTCGCTAGATTGATCATCACCTCAAGTACCTCACCGATCAGCTCCGGATCCAGCGCAGAGGTCGGTTCGTCGAACAGGATCAGTTTGGGGGACATCGCCAGGGCGCGAGCGATCGATACGCGCTGCTGCTGGCCCCCGGAAAGTTGCGCCGGGTAGGCATCCGCCTTGTCACCTAGGCCCACTCTCTCTAGTTCCTCCATTGCCAGCTTTGCTGCCTCCTCCTTCTTCATTCCCTTGACTTTTATCGGGGCAATGCTCACATTTTTTAAAGCAGTTAAGTGGGAAAAGAGGTTAAAGTCTTGGAATACGAAGCCTATTTTGGCACGTAGTTGGTTAATGTTCGATTTAGAGTGAGTGATCTCCTCCCCTCCTAGCCAAACCTGACCCTTGTCAGGTAGACTTAGGCGATTGATGCACCGCAACAGCGTGCTCTTTCCTGTTCCTGATGGGCCAATGACGATCTTTGTCTCTCCTCGTTTAAGCTCAAAGGAGACCCCTTTTAGAACCTCCTCTTTGCCATATCGTTTGTGAATATTCTCAACCTTCAGTAGATTCATTTGCTGAGGTTCCTCCCTCTCCCACTCACCCCTGCCATCTCAAGGCCGGGAATCCGAAGGCGCTTTTCAAGCCACCCTAGGCTCCAGTTTCCACTGTACGTCAACACCAAGAAGATCAGCGCGATGGTTAAGTAGGCCAACATTGCTAGGTTATAATATCGCTCTGTGATGAAACGTGCGTGCCTGAGAATCTCGTTTAGTCCGACTGCGTAAGCCAGGGTAGTATCCTTTACGACAGAGGAGAACTCATTAGACCAAGCAGGGAGAGAAAGACGAAACGCCTGGGGAAGGATAATGGAGATGATCGCCCGCACGCGGCTCATTCCCATGGAACGAGCAGCCATCATCTGGCCCTGTGGGATAGCTTGGATCGCCCCTCGGAATATCTGCGATTGATACGCTGAGGAACGAAAGCCAAGTGCAAGGGTGGCGGCGAAGAAAGGAGGAATGCTTACCCCGAACTGCAATGGTCCAAAGTAGAATAAGAACAGGAGGACAAGCGCAGGGATGCTCCGAAAGACCCACTCATAGAGGAAAGCTGGTACGCCTAAGAAATGCCCCGCGTAGACCTGTAGAAGGGCTACGACCGTCCCTATAGCAAAACCCACTGCTAGCAACGCGAGCAGAAGTTGCACATTAGTCAACAAGGCTTGGAGAAGACCCGGAAGATACCTTCCGATGACGGCTATGCCTTCGATGACTATCCTCTTTTCTATTATGGGGGAAGAGACCTCCATCTCCTGAAAGGAGGTCTCTTCCCCCTGTTACTTACTGGTACTCGTCTTTTCCTCTATTCTTTTACAGCGTCGGCCATACAGCGTGCGTAGTTCTCTAAGTCCTCCAGGCATGTGGCGGACAACAGAAGGTTCTTGCACTTTGACCAAGCTGCTTCTATCTTCTCTATAGGTGGGCCAAAGTAGGTAGCGACCAGGTTTTCCCAGAAGCTCCCCTCGGTGATTTCGAACTCTTCGACACCTGTCGATGCCATGGCCGTCTTCACCCCGAGTACCACCATGGCGTCGTTTATCCTGGGGAGGAGCCCATTTGGATCTCCCTTGGGGACGATGAAGCCGAAGTACTCATTCGTGTTGATTATTCCAGCGATGGTGAGCTCATCGGGGAAGGCGGTTAGAGATGAGATGGACGCTGGCTCATCCTGGATCACCGCGTCGATTCTTCCGGCCACTAGATCGAGGATGGCCAACGGATAGGTCGAGTACTGTTTCAGTTCCACGTTGAACCCAGCCGCCTGGATGTTATCTTCCACCCACCAGCCACCCGTTGTTGCTCGCTGCGCGCCAACAGCTCCAGTTGGCCCCTTCCCGGTCATGGCGGAAACGAGGTTGAGGCCGGAATCCTTGCGGATGACAACCGCCTGGTTTGCGAGCCAATAGTGATTTGAGAAGTCGACTTTTTCAGCCCGTTCCCGAAAGTCAGTCAATCCGGAGGCTCCGATGTCCTTTGCTCCAGCTTGCACACTGCTGACGAGTATGCTCCATTCGCAGTTCTGGATATCGACTTTGAAACCAGCGACGACCGCGCTTGCACGAATGACGTCGAGGTCAAACCCGAAGAATTCGCCTTCCAGTTCCATCTCGAACGGTGGCCAGGGAATATCCGAAACCACGGTGTAGGTTTCCTGTGCTACTGCAAGACCACCACCACCCAACGCCACCATGGCCAGCACAACCATGCTAATCACTAACTTCCTCTTCATACGACACACCTCCTTGTGTAACTAATATAACCTAGATTCTTGCATCGAGTCAAGTTGCGGGGTGCGTTTAGAGGCAGGCGAGGTGTTTCTTCCGGGTTGACACCCAGAAGTGCGGGGGTATCCTTACCATATGAGCAAAGAAACATTGGATCCCTACGTGAGACTTGCCACCGCCGCGATCGAAACCTACGTCCGTGACCAGCAAGTTATCTCACCTCCCAAGGCTCTCTCTCAACCGATGAGAGAGCGGGCCGGGGTTTTCGTCTCGCTCAAGAAACGGGGCGAGCTCCGTGGCTGCATCGGTACGTACCTCCCCACAGAAGAGACCATTACCCATGAGGTGATCACAAACGCGATCAAGTCAGCGAGTGCGGACCCGCGGTTTCCACCCGTGTGCGAGGAGGAACTGGTGGAGCTCACCGTCTCTGTTGACGTTCTCTCCGAACCTGAGCCCTGCGAGGAGGAAGATCTCGATCCCAAACGCTATGGGGTAATCGTGGAGAGTGGATGGCGCCGCGGCTTGCTTCTGCCCGACCTGCCTGGTGTGGAGACGGTCTCAGAGCAGATAGAGATCGCGCGGATGAAGGCGGGGATCGGCTCGGAGGAGCCGGTACGCCTCTATCGCTTTACCGTGGAGCGGCATACCTAGATGGATGCGGGGAACACCCGTCCGCGCGTTGGCCTGCTCACCTTTGGCTGCCGGGTTAACCAATACGAGACGCAGATGATGCGCGGTCTTCTGGCCACTACTTTCGATGTTGTTGACGGGAAAGCAGACCTCTATGTTGTGAATGCCTGCACGGTCACCTCTCTCGCTGAGCGCAAGGCCCGCCAGACGATCCGCCGCCTTCGCCGCGAACACCCAGGGGCGAAGATCGTCCTGATTGGCTGTCTTGCCGATGCTGTTGCCCGGAGCCTGACCCAGGTTGGGGAGGCCGATCTCCTCGGAGGGAACGCCTGGAAAGGTAGGATCGATGAGGTCGTAACCCGCGCTCTAGCCGGTGAGCACGGGATGCTCCCTGATACTGAAAAAATCCCGCTAGCGCGAGAGCGGATCAAAGAGCACCGCGGCCGCGTGCGTGCCCTCCTCAAGGTGCAAGATGGGTGCAGCCTCTCTTGCACCTTCTGCCGCACTACCCAGGTCCGCGGCCCCTCACGCAGCAAGCCGATTGCGGCTGCTCTCTCTGAGGCACGATCCCTTGTCCAAAGTGGTTACCCTGAGATCGTCCTCACCGGGATCAACCTTGCCCAGTACGCCCCCCCTGATGGTGACCTAGCCGAGCTAGTGCAAAGGATGCTTAAAGTTGACGGGCTTCGCCGTTTGCGTCTCGGTTCAATTAACCCTAGCGGGATTACTGAAAGGCTGGTGAAAGTATTCTCCGCAGATCAACGTGCTTGCCCGTATTTTCATATTCCTCTCCAAAGCGGCGACGATGTGGTCCTTCGCCGCATGGAGCGCGGCTATACCACCTCCTTCTACCGCTCGCAGATTTCACTGATTCGCCGCTTCATTCCGAAGGCGACGTTCGGGGCGGACGTGATTGTCGGCTTTCCCGGTGAGGGCGAGGCCGCCTTTGCGAGGACCTGCGAGATGGTCGAGACTGTGGGATTTGCGAACCTCCACATCTTCCGTTACTCTCGCCGCGATGGGACATTTGCGGCTAATTTTCCCAACCACGTTCAAGAGAGTAAGAAGAGGGAAAGGGTTGAGCGCCTACGAGAGATGGCACGAGCGATCCGTTGTGCCCTTCATCAACGTTTCCTCGGGAGTAAAGAGGATGTCTTGGTCGAGGAGAAGCGGGACGGGAAGTGGCGCGGTTATACGCAGGGCTATATCGATACCTATCTCCTCAAAGGAAACGGCGTCGCTGCTGGCGATGAAGTAACGGTGAAGATCGAGAAAGCGACCGACAGCTATCTAGGAGGGGTGATAAAAGATCGAACAGACACACGCTGAGATCACCTTGCGCGATAATGCGGAGTCAACCGCCCTTCTGGGTGAGTTCAATCGAAATCTGAAGGAGATCGAGAAGGCGTTTCCGGCGCGAATCATCGCGCGTGGGGAGACTGTTCGCATTGAGGGAACGCGTGAGGAAGTGGAGCAGGTGCGCTCCTTGTTTGAAAAACTCCTCGACGTCATCGAATCAAATCATGTTCCCTCTCTGTCGGAGGTTCGCTACTTGATCGCCCAGATTAAGGAGGGCGGAAGGGTGGACGGGGTTCTCTCCGACGTTGTGCGGGTGACGCACTGGGGCGAGGAGATACGTTCAAAGACGGTCGGACAGCACCGATACATCGAGGCGATTCGTAACAATGATATTGTCTTTTCCATCGGCCCTGCAGGGACTGGGAAGACCTATCTCGCTGTGGCAATGGCGATTGACTACCTGAAGCGGGAGGAGGTAAAGCGGATTATTCTCACCCGTCCGGCGGTGGAGGCAGGGGAGGAACTCGGCTTTCTCCCCGGCGACATTCAAGCTAAGGTGAGCCCGTATCTGAGGCCTCTATACGACGCGATCTACGACATGATTCCAGTGAGCGAATTCGAGAAGCTGACCGAACACGGCCGGATCGAGATGGCTCCACTCGCGTTCATGCGCGGCCGCACCTTGAACAATAGCTTCGTCATTCTCGACGAGGCGCAGAACACGACCTCAATCCAGATGAAGATGTTCTTAACGCGCCTCGGCTTTCACTCCAGGGCGGTGATCACTGGCGATGTCACTCAGATCGATCTCGAGGAAGGGACTTCTGGATTGATGGCCGTACAGGGGATCTTACAGGGGATCGAAGGTATCTCGTTCGTTCACCTCACCAAGAGCGATGTCGTACGCCATCAGCTCGTGGCACGGATTATCGAGGCTTACGAGAAGAAAGAGAATCGCACAGGCGGCAACACAAGCGGCAACCACCCCGGCTCGGGGGATTAGAACTGGGCCGTTGGCTGGCTTCAGAGGGAGATATCCATCCCACACTTTGCGCGGCAGCTTTGGCTATCAGATTGTCGGAATACCCTTTTGACGACGAAAGACATTGCAAGGCCCCAAGGGAATCCCGCTAGTGGAGGTATCTCGGCAGTATCCGCCCGCGATGTCCTGCCTTTTTCCCCGCACGAGACAGGGCAGCCTTCTTAAACTAGAGGTATGAGAGCTTGATTTTTGACTTAAAGGGACGGATCAACGGCCAAAAATCAGAAAAAAAACAAGCTCTCGTACATCCCTCTGAACTCAAAAGCTCCCTCTCACTGATCTAAAGGAAGGTATAGCGCGATCTTGCAGACGTCATCTCCTTTGAGCACGCTCTCCAGTAGCTCGACTTCAACGGGTTTCTGTAGGATCTCTTCCCAAATGCCCTTGTAGAAACCGGCGCCGCAGTAGCAATAGGTCGATGAGATCGTCTCGTGGGTCTTTAACGCATCCCTCACCCTTGGACAGTGGCAGTAGTACTGCCGCCTCTTCTCGGGGTCGGTCTCCTTCATATACTCGACAAGGTAGCCGCTCTTGGGGATCTTCGTCGCGATGATCGTGTTGCCCTTCTTCACCCCTGCTAAACCCCATCCTCGCTTGATGATCTCTTCGATCAGCTCCTCATCCAGTTCAAGGGTACCCTTCAGAAAGGACTCGAGCTGCTCTTGGAGCATTTGATGGACCAAATCGATGTCTTTAGTCTCCTGGTAGGTCTTTCTTTCTTCCTGCAAGGCGGATTTTGGGTACTGGCACGCACAGCCGGTCATGGTCGTTTTGCGTTTGTCCTCATCGGCCAGCGACTCCAGGCGTTCCATCGCTTTCTTAGTCCAGCCTATGACTTCTTGACGGGAGGAATGCGACGAGAGCTTGCCATTTCCTTTCATCACTTCTTTTCGGATCTCTTGCCCAGCGATCTCATCCAGGCAACGAGAGGACTTGGCTAACCAAGCCCGTTCAAAATCCTGTTCTTGAGGTATTTCGGTTAAGTGGGGTCAAATCTTGTTTTTTGACTTCTTTGCGTGCTTCTGCTGTGCGATCCGACTGATGGTGGAGTAGTGCAGGCCAAGGTAATCTCCAATCTGACCCAGCGTATAGCCATGCTCCATGTACGCTTTATATATCTGCTCGTTTCGCTTTGCCTTGTCGCGTTTGGCTCCTCGAAACAGCGTCGACAGCGTTGGCCGTACGAGGAACCGTTGCGCCTTGGGTATCTCTTTCAGCGGCGCTCTACCTTTAAGTGGAGCGACCATTCTCTTAACGAACGCATCGCTACCCAATAGCACTCCACCGCGCAGCTGTTCCCAGATCGTCTGGCCTCTGCCTTCAGCGACAAACTGTCGGTACGCGAGTTGCGCTTTCCGTTTGCGGGACGCAAATTGAGCCAAGATCCAGTCTACCGTCAGGAACTCAGGCACCCGTCTTTCTCCTGATGTGGCTGTGTAACTGCACCACTTCCAATAGCGAGGGTGGCGAACGATCTTCGCGCGAACGGGATTCAACACCACATATCGAGCCACTTCCAACAGGTAGCTGTCTTTGTCGACGAGGATGGATTTGAACCTTCCCTGGAGGACGTGCCCTACTCGGCCATGTCGACGATTGAAGCCTTGCGTGTAGACCCCGTTGAGCTGCCGCATCCCGTGTGACAGATTGGCGTCGGGTGTCTCGACGAGGAGATGGTAGTGATCCTCCATCAGGCAGTAAGCATGGCACAACCAGTTGAATCGATCGACAACCGATGCCAGAACCGTTAGAAAGGCTTCCCGGTCCTCGTCGTTGAGGAAGATCGGTTCGCGGGCATTCCCGCGGGCTGTAATGTGATATGCTGCCCCTGGATACTCTAAGCGCAGTAGTCTTGCCATAACTTAATGATACTACAAACTGACTCAAAAGACAAGATTCGACCCCTAATGCTCTCTAAAATTCTCACACTAGAAGTCAAACCTCAATCCCACCTTGCCGCCGAAGTTGGTCGTTCCGGCCCCTATCGGCCACGGTACCAGTACGTCCAAATCACCGGGCAGGCTCAAGGGAGTTTCTGGTATAGGGATCTCCAAGCCAGCGGGCTCAAGCTGGGGCAGATAGAACTTCGCTACAAAAACTGCTGGCCCGACGGGAGTCAAGCGAGCCTCAATCGCGAGACCGATAGGTAACGTTAGCTGAACCGATAAGGCCAAGGGTACCTTTACGGCAATCCCCAACTGTGGCGTCGAACTAGCATAGGAAGCCCCTACCAGCGCTGCAAGTGCAACAAGCAAAATGAGAAACGTTCTCATGTGTTTCTTTCCCTCCTATCTGGAAGCAGCTATTCTACTCATCATTGGCAGATTCTCTATCATAGAAGAGTCTATGTATCTGGGAGATTCCTGTCACTTTTTCAGCGCCACAGATTCGCCACGATCTCGCAGACCGGGTTCGAAGGCAGGATGACAGAAAAGGCTACTATGGAGGTAAACTGAGAGTTATCTACGTGAAACGGCGCGCGTTTTCAGGGATGACATCGGAAGTACAATGTCGCCAAACACCGCTCCAACAAGTGCCACTAGTGGCCTCGGTATCGGGCACTCTTATTGCGAATTTTGGATCACTTCCTGCAAGTCCTGCAAGGGTTGCAGTTCTTGCGCAACAGGCACAATTCACTGCAACAACATTCGCGTTGCGATAAGTCTAGAAGGTCCAAGTACCCATCCTGAAGCTATGCCTGTATGCAATCTCTGTTGAGATTGACGGCAGTGCTACCGGCCGATTATGTCTCATGGAAGCGCAACCTCATCTCAGACCGCAGAGATGACTCCGACAGACCGGGTTCGAAGACAGGATGACAGAAAGGCAACCATGGAGGCAAACTGAGAGGCACCCATCAGAAACGGCGCGCGCTTTCAGGGATGTCATCGGATTGCCCCTCAAGGAGATCGCAACAATTGAGGCAAGCGCTTTCCTATTGGCCCAAGATTGAATGAAAGCTCGAAAACGAGGAAGAGTCCGCCCTGTCGAGTGTGTATTACTTGTTCATAGATCGTCTCTATTGTGGCTACGCTGAACCTGTCTTGCTCGAACAGAGTGACCGCATAGTCCTTGGCGATCCTTGTTGTTGTGTGCAGCTCGTGGTATCCGATCCCAAGACGGAAGATTTCGTCAATGAAACGTACTTGTCCATCTTGGTGCCAAAGAGAGATGAGAGGGGCGTTGAGAGCGAGGGAAAGCTTGACCCAGCCGGATGAAACCACGTATTCGTCTCGCACTTCCAGAAGTTGCGGCTCAGGATCAAATGCACGAGGGGTGGAAGCCCGAATAAAGGAGTAGCCCCCGAACTCTGTGATCAGTTGAGGGCGCAGCATCTCCTGCACGGATTCGATCGTATCGAGACCAACTACTGGGAATCTAATACCACGTATTGCTAAAGGATTTCTCGAGAGCAACACGTCGTATCTACCCCCGATCCTAATATGCGGACAGAACGATGCAGATACGTCCCACGGTGGGCCGGAAGGCCATAGTGATACTCCACATCCTAAGACCGAAAGAAGGTCCTCGCCAGTTTTCAGGGCATTGCGTAAAGCAATCTGTGTGCTCCGTGTGACGTTCTTAGCATAGCCGAGCAATTCGGCCAGACCTTCTCCCAGAACGAGGGATGAAGTCTGTACAAAGGTGTTTCCAGCGAGATCTGTACAAGAGATCTCAACAAAGATCGGCTGATCTATCTCTCGCCGGGAGAGAAATAGAAGATGCCCCCCGAGCGGTTTACCGTTGACCACGTAATCGCAGCGTGTGTTCTCAGGAGAGAACGCGGATAAGACGACAATGCCGTTTTCATGGATAGGGACCTCACCAGATGGAATGCTGAGATCTACCTGCGGAGGGGTCTTGTCAACAAAGATATTGGCCTGCATCTCCGTAGTATTCTCGGCCTGATCGACAGCTCTGAGTATGATGAGCTGCTCGCCTTCTGGCAGTAGAGATACATCCAGACTAGGCCCCACCTGAAGAGGGTCGGAGCTCCCAAAGGCAAACCACTCGTTTCTGTCAGGATTCGTCTCAGTGACATCAGGTTCCAGTACTGCTCCAGCACAGACAACACCCGTGTCTGGAATACCCAGAGATGTGATCACCGGATCAGTGTTATCGACAACGAACCGCACAACCCTCTCTGTTGTATTTCCTATCTCGTCTCTCGCATGCACGCGCAGGCTATGGTAGCCATCTGCAAGTCTAGCAGTGCCGAAAGCCCCGGGCGGGATCAGAACCATCTCATCTAGAACCATCTCGTAGTGGATCTGCTCATCGACCGAACTGCAGCCAAGTTGAAGAACTCCTCCGACTATCTCACCTTCGGAGATGCCGTGAACAGTGATAGCTGGTCCGGTGTTATCGACGCGAAAGGTCGTCTGCTCACTGAAGACAACGCGGCGACCATGGCGGACCTCCACGCCTAGTCTGTATTCGGCGTCAACGAGTGCTACCGTATCAAGTGTGATAGGAAGCCCGCTCTCACAGTTGCTCACACGTACCACAGACTCGCCCCCCGGTCCTTTGATCTGTAGGCTGCATTCTCGCAGGTTTCCCCCCGATATAGACAGATTGAGGGTGCGAATGCCTTGAACTGTTTCACCTTCCACTACTCCCAGCACCGCTACATGCAGGGGTACTTTCTGAAACGAACGCATCGTGTAATAGACTCCCATGGCTGTCAAGAGCACTGTCAATAACGTAAGAAGTAGTATCGAGTATTGGCTGATTCTTTCCAGAGAGAAGGTCCTCTTCTTGGTCATGCACCCTCCTGGTTCCACGGATGATGGCGACGCTCCCCATGTTCCCACCTATACTACGAGTTTCGACAGAAGGATCAACCACTGTCATCGAGGCGAATCTTGGCTGAAGTAGCGACTACACACCCCTAGGACATGCTCCCCAGATGAGCATTAGCCCATTCTTGCTGGCAGCCTTTAGGAATACGAGTAGTGACGCCTTGTCGCTTACATTTTGTATTCGTGGGTTGTGTGCGGGGCAGTGGATGCCCTTGATGCGCCTGGCTGGTTGTGTATACTCTGTGACCACATGAGGAAAATATTCTCAAGGATATAACCATGCCACGAGCATTCACGGCGGCAGAGAAGGAGACGATTCGCGACAGGCTGCTGGGAGCGGGGCGTTCTTGCTTCCTGCGCTACGGCCTGAAGAAGACGACGATCGAGGATGTCGTTGGGCCGGCGGGGATCGCCAAGTCGAGCTTCTACTTGTTCTTCGAGTCCAAAGAGGCCTTGTACGTTGAGGTGATGATGGCGGAGATGCCAACGATGTTGAAGCGACTCATCGATTCATCGTTTGGAGCTACAGACGACACGAGGGAAGCGGTGATTCTTCTGCTCAAGGAAATCGTGCACGAGATCGAGACAAACGAGATGGCCCGCATCTTGCTCGACGATCCGATGGAACTTGAGCGTCTTGCCGAGGGGTTGGACTTTGAAGGCATCCTCCAACGTTCGGCGGGGATGTTTGCCCCCCTGCTGGGCGAGATCGTTCAGGCTCAGGAGCGAGGGGAGATCATTCCTGGGGATCCGCAACAGATCATGTACTCCCTTGGTTTGATCAAGCTAATCCCCGTCAACCGCGATCGACTTCCCGGTAAGCTGTACCAGTCGATGCTCGAGTTCATTCCGCAGGTGATCGCCGACGGGCTGACCTGTCCGGCAAGGAGACAGAAGGAGGACAGATGAACCTCATGACAACGCGGATTGCCTGGCGCAATCTGTGGCGCCATACGCAACGAACGATCTTGATGATCGCCATCGTTGCCTTCGGCAGTTGGGTGATCCTGGTGATGTGGGGCTTCGCAGACGGGATGATCCGGTCGATGACGGACACGCAGATTGTCTATAACCAGGGCGATCTTCAGCTACGGGCAGCCGGATATGCCGACGATCCGGTACCGTCCAATGGGTTGACGCCTGAGCAGGTCCTCAGTGCACAGGAAGTGCTTGCAGACGCTCGCGTCGAAGCTTCCTCCGCGCGCTTGGAGACCTACGGCATGCTTCGCAGCTCGTACGGATCCGACGGCGTGATCATTCGCGGCATCGATCCCCTCAACGAGCAACTCGTGACCAAGCTCCACGAAACGGTCGTCGAGGGCCGGTACATTGCAGAACCAGGTGAGATCCTGATGTCTGCCAAGATGGCCGAATCACTGGATATTCGGCTCGGCGAGCGTATTGTGCTGCTAGCGCAAGGTGAGTCCGGCACGAGCTCGCAGGCGTTTCGCGCCGTCGGCTTCTTCACCAGCAACTTGGGCTCGCTGGACAATGTTGTATCAATTCCGTTGGAGGACGCACACACGATGTCCGAATGGAGCGGATTGACCTCGATTGCCATCAACCTGCCCGCCGGCGCATCTACAGGTCGGAACGCTACAAGGCTACAGGAACAGCTGACGGTCGCAGGCATTGAAGGAATCGAAGTCGCCGACTACTTCGCACTCAATCCATTTGCTCGCATCATGATCCAAGGATCGACGATCAAGATGATCCCAATGGTCATCATGATCGCGCTGATGGCCGGATTTGGCGTCGCTAACACGGCGTTTTACTCGGTGCTGGAGCGAACGAGGGAATTCGGCGTGATGACGGCCGTCGGCATGAGCCGCAAGCTGTTGGCTCAAATGGTGCTGATGGAATCAGTGTTCGTCTCCGGCATCGGATTCGTTGTCGGGGGCAGCGTCGGATACGGATGCCTCATCTACTTGTCACGTTATGGCTTGAACTTCGGCGACAGCATGGCGGAGTTCGGCTCCGAATTAGGCATTCCCACCATCATATATGCCTCGACATCCGGATGGTATTGGGTGGCCGCCTTTTCGGTGGTCGTGTTCACGGCCTTGGTCGCGGCCTGGTATCCAGCGCGGCGAGCCAATCGCCTCGAACCTGTCACGGCCATTCGCGAAGGCTAGGAAAGGAGATCTCATGAATCGAATCACCGTTTGGACAACACTGCTTGTGATCGTCTTGATCGGGTTCTTCGCCATCGCTCAGGAAGAAGCCTTGGATGCCGAGGCCATTCTCGATCGCGTCAATTCCGCTTGGCAAGGCGACAGTTTCCACGCTGTGCTGAGCCTGGAGGTTACGCTCGGTGGGCAGACCAAGTCGCACGTACTCGAGGTCTGGACCCTGGGCGAGGAGCTAGCGCTCATTCGCGTGCTGGAACCAGAGATTGATTTCAACTCGGGATATCTCCAGTTGGGCGACAACCTTTGGTACTACTCGCCATCCGTCGGTTCGATCAAGCTGCCGGCAGTGGCACTTGGCGATGCCCTGTTCGGAGCCGGACCCTCGTTGGACGACCTATCCCACGGAACCCTGTCCGATGACTATGACGCGGCCGTCGAGGTTACGGAAACCGGCTATTTCCTGACACTGATTCCGCATCTGGATGCGCCCGTGGTGTACGGCAAGCTCGAAATCTGGGTTTCGGCTGACTACGTGATGGAGAAGCTGGTTTACTACAACCAGCGAGAAGGCGTGCTGCAAACGGCCGATTTCTTGGATGTTATTGAGGTCGGCAAGCGAACGTTCCCAACGACGATCGTCATCGAGGACGCGTTCGGCGACCGTACGACCCAGCGGATCGAAAACCCGGAATTCGACATCGAGATCGAACCGTCGTTCTTCAGCCTGGATACGTTCGAGGCTTGGGGGGATGACTAATGAAAGCGGCGATTCGACATTTGAAGAGGAATCGGGGTCGTACGATTCTCACGCTTCTCGCCGTGCTGATCCCCGTGTATTTCCTCGTCTTCATGTTCGGGTTCAGCAATTCCATCGTGTCAGATATGTTTGAGACAGCCACCCGCATTGATACCGGACACTTCCAGGTCCGGCACATCGAACGGCGCGGCATGGGTTCAGCCATCCCGCTGATGCAGGATTCCGAATCGGTCCTGGCTGCCCTGGACGAGATCGACGGCGTCGAGTGGCGAACCGTTCGATTGGACATGCCGGCACTGGCCTCAGCCGCTGATCGATCGCAAACGATCTACATTCAGGGCGTCGTACCGGAGGAGATCGCGCCCATCAGCTCCATCGGCGACTTGGTCGTCGAAGGGACCTATCTGAGAAACGGCCAGAACGGCGCCGTGATCGGAGAAGAACTGGCCGACCTGTTGAACGTCGGCGTAGGGGATGAGATGGCGTTATTGTGCGCCCATCCCGAAACCGGCCTCGGCGTACTCAAGGTTCCCGTCGTCGGCATCTATCAAGCACCGATCTCAGCGATGGGACGAACAATCATTCACACTACTCTGACCACGGCACGACAGCTGGCGCGCAGTCCCGCCGCCACCGCCGTCGTCGTCAGAGTTGATGATGTGGAGGGTCCCTGGGACGTCGGCAAGATCGAAGCCGTCACCGCTCAGCTGACCGGCTCGCTGCCTGACGAGCTGGAGGTCTTGGATTGGCGTGAGCTGGCGCCACAGGTGAGCGGCTACATGCGCATTCTGCAACCGGCCATGATCATCTTCGCCGCCGTCTTCTTCGGTCTCGGCGCACTCGTCGTGCTGAACACGCTGTACTTGTCGGTGATGGAGCGTACGCGCGAGCTGGGCCTGATCATCTCGTTGGGCGCGTCTCGATGGCGCGTCATCCGCATGATCCTTACCGAGGCGGGATTGATCGCAGTCATCGGCGCGGTCTATGGCGCCCTCATCGGCGTAGCCTTGGTTTGGATCGTGGAAGCATTCGGCGGCATTCCTCTCCCAGGCGCCGACCTCGCCGACTACATGAAGGTCGTCGGCATGAGCCCGGTGTTGCACATGATGATTAGCTGGCCCCAAGTGGTCGTTTCCGCTGTGACGATGGTCGGAGTGGCCATCCTGGCGGCATGGTTCCCGGCGTATCGAGCCTCGAAGCTCGAGCCGGTGGAGGCGATGAGATATGTCGAATAACGCACTGATTCAAACGATCGATCTTCACAAGACGTACAAGACCGAGGCGATCGAAACGCCGGCCTTGAACGGTGTCGATTTCACGCTCCACGAGCGCGAGTTCACCGCAGTGGCCGGGCCTTCCGGCTCGGGAAAGTCGACGCTCCTTCACTTGCTGGGAGGGCTCGATCGCCCCACGTCCGGCGAGATCTTTCTCAACGGGGCCGCGATGTCTAGCCTATCGAAGGACCAACTCTCCCGTTTGCGTCTCACGCGGATCGGGTTCGTGTTCCAGGCGTACAACCTGATCCCAGTTCTCACGGTGCTGGAGAACACGGCGTTCGTGATGGAGCTTCAAGGAGTGGTCCGGCGTGAGCGGATCCGTCGTGCCCGCGCCATCCTCACAGAGCTTGGGATCGAGCAGTACGCGGATCAATTCCCCAATCGGATCTCAGGTGGTGAACAGCAGCGAGTCGCCGTCGCCCGCGCCGTCGTCACTGAGCCATCGATCGTCCTTGCCGACGAGCCAACGGCCAACCTCGATTCGAAGACGAGCCACGAGCTGATCGGGCTGATGCGGCGGTTAAACGAGGATAAGGGAGCGACGTTCCTGTTTGCCACCCACGATCGACGCCTACACGACCAGGTGAGCCGCCTCCTCACCCTGGAGGACGGACGGATCACCCAGGATCAGTGTCGATAACCCGTCGATTCGGTCTCCTCTTCCCCTCTTTATGGGGATGTTTGACCTTGGTCGAACCTTGTCGATGTGCTACTCTATTAACTAACCGCAAAGAACATGTCTGTTGTACTCGAGGGAGGAGTCGCAGACGGGAGGAGGTACACGTGAACACAGGATTAAAGGTCGTGCTAATGATCGTCACGGGGGCGCTCCTCACCGTCACAGGCTTGGCGCAGGAGAGGGAGGTAGTGATAAATGAGGTAGCGTGGGGCGGGTGCCGAGAGGACCCAACCGGTGAGTGGATTGAGCTTTTCAACTCGACTGATCACGCTATCACTCTTGAAGGTTGGTGTCTGGTCTCCTCAGACGGGAGTCCGGACATCATTCTGCGAGGGACGATCTCCCCGTCCGGCTTCTACCTCCTCGAACGGGACGATGACGGGGCTGTGCCCGATATTGACGCTGATCTCATCTATTGTGGAGCGCTGCGAGACGACGGTGAGGCCCTCCGCCTCCTTGACCCGACCGAAAGAATCGTCGATACGGCGAACCAGGAGGAAGACCGCTGGCCTGCGGGAACGAACGGATTAGGATTTCCTGCCTGGTGCTCCATGGAGCGAGTCGATCCCACTGGACCTGATATACTGGCGAACTGGGCAACTCACCGACCTGTTTCCAGTGGGGATGCAGAAGGAGATGCCATCTGCGGAACCCCGAAAGCCGGTAACTCGGTTTTCAACCTCAGTCCTATAGCCGAGTTCTCGGTTAGCCCTGCACTTGCTCATCCGGGTGAGCCGGTTTTCTTTGACGCCAGTGCCTCGTCCGACCCGAATGGAGAAATCACCTCCTTTACCTGGAACTTTGGGGATAGAGCAACAGGCAAGGGACAGAAAACCAGTCACATATATGTCGAATCCGGCACGTATATGGTTTCCCTTGTGGTTACGGATGATGCGGGAGCAGTCTCCCGACCAAAGTGCGAAGTGCCAGTCATCGTCAACTACCAACCGCTTGTCGATTTCAGCGTTAGATCGTCGTCCTTGGATCGGGTGTTGCAGAGCCTTGACGTGATCGAGTTCATCGACGAATCCTATGACCCCGACGGTGAGATTGTCGCTTGGTGCTGGGGCTTTGGCGACGGCAAGGTCAGCGAAGGCCAGACCGCTTCACACACGTACCAGCATAGCGGAGAGTACATCATCACATTGACCGTCACCGACGACAGAAGAGGGGCAGCGTCTCAAACACAGTCGCTGCGGATAGAGAGCCGATTACCGGTGGCCAGGTTTGACTTTGCCCCGAAAATTCCCAATGAGGGAGCGCAAGTTACGTTTGATGCCTCGGCCTCCTACGACGAAGATGGCGCTGTTGTCCGTTATGAATGGGACTTCAACGCGGATGGTTTGATCGATATTTGTACTGAGCAGCCGACCGCCAGCTATACGTTTCCAAAAGGAGGGGAGTTTGAGGTTACCCTGCGCGTGATTGACGCGGAAGGTGCTACTTCATCTTTATTCTCCACGATGATCGACGTTAACTGGAAACCTGTTGCCGCATTCCGGGCCTCAAGCTTCTCCCCAAACGAGCTGGAAGAGGTCTCCTTTACCGATTGTTCGCGTGATCCAGGAGGAGCGATTGAAACGTGGCGTTGGGACTTTGGCGATGGGACTTCCTCGGATTTGCCCTCCCCTTGCCACATCTATCAGGAGGACGGTACCTACACGGTGACTCTGACTGTCACCGATAAAAACGGTGTTCAAGATCAGACGAGTGCCAATATCGCGGTGAAAAATCTTACGCCGGTCGCCAAGTTCACCGCCAACGGGAAGGAAGATAAGTTGGAGGTATTAACAAAGGATCTCGTCACCTTCGACGCCTCAAAGTCCGAGGACCGAAGCCCAGAAGGGAAGATCGTCCGTTACGAGTGGGACTTAAACGGCGACGGCACTTACGAGGAGTGCACGACCTCTCCTACTCTTACCCACAGCTACCCCGACGACGGCAACTATAAGGTCCGTTTGCGAGTGGCCGACGATGACGGTGCGACTGCGCTCTCCAGCCTGATCATGCTTGAAGCGAAAAACCGGCCGCCAAATGCCGCCTTTGATTGGGCCCCGAGGTTGCCTGATGACTCAAGCGAGGCAGTGTTTTTCGATAGGTCAACCGATGTGGACGGCGTGATCATCGGTTGGCGGTGGGAGTTCGGTGATGGTGAGACCGCAACGAATCAGACAGCCTCGCATGCTTTCCCAGACGACGGCGTGTACACGGTCACTCTGGTCGTACGCGACGATGACGGCTCCGCGTCGCCACTTTTAAGTAAGGAGATCATCGTTAGCAACGCCTCACCGTTGGCGGCGTTCAGGGTTTCCACCTCCTCGCCACGGGTCGGTGAAGCCGTACACTTTATTGATCGTTCCTGCGATCTGAGCCCCACTGGTGCGATCATCCATGTGGCGTGGGACTTCGGGGATGGAACGAGCTGCCCAGGCTTACCAGGCTGCTGCGGTGACGGGGATATCCACTCTCTTACTCACATCTACGACGTACCCGGCGTCTACACCGTAACCCTTATCGTGATCGACGAGGAAGGTGCACTGAGCAGCATTTCGCGGACACTTACGGTAAGAGAGTAGAAAGGTAAATGTGTTTAGCCTTACCGCGATGTGCGCGAGGTCTAAACAGCAAGGCGGTAACCGAACCCACGCACAGTGAGTACGATCTTAGGATGGGCCGGATCCTCTTCCAGTTTCTTGCGCAACAGATAGGCGTACTTCTGCACATCCTGTGAGGTGGCGTACGTACTCTTCGGCCACAGATAAGCCAGGATCTCTTCGCCTGAGAAGACCTTCCCTGGTTTGGAAGAGAGCAGCTTCAATAAGCTATACTCCTTTGGAGAGAGAGAGATTGTCTTTCCCCGTACCCATACCTGCTTACGGGCATCGTCGATCGAGAGTCCCACCCGCTTCAACTGCGTTTTGTAACGGCGCAGGACGGCCTCGATACGGGCTTTCATCTCCTCGAGGTCAAACGGCTTTTGGATATAGTCATCGGCACCTTGGGAGAGCCCCTTGACTTTGTCATCTACTCTTCCAAGAGCGGTCAGCATGATCACCGGTGTATCGCTTTGCGTGCGAATCTCTTTAAGAACCTCCCATCCGTTCTTTCCCGGGAGTCTTACATCTAGCAGGACTAAGTCTGGCTCGACCTCGGTGAACTGCCGCAGTCCTTCGGTGCCACTAGTGGTGGTGATCACTTCGTACCCCTGTGAGGTGAGGAAGCTGCGAAGGATCTCTAAAATGTCAGACTCATCCTCAATAGCCAGGATCCGCATTCCTACCTCCACAAAGCCATCCTTAATGACAAGGCTAGCCTTTGTTTTGCACGGGCAGCGCTTTGGGCAAAGTGAAGGAGAAGGTACTCCCTTTCTCCTCTCCGGGGCTACTCACCGATACCGAACCGCCCGAAGTTTCTACTAAGCGCTTAACGATGCTCAACCCCAGGCCGGTTCCGCCCTCTTCAACTTGCCGTGCGGCCTCGGTGCGGTAGAATTCATAGAAGATCCGTTCCTGTTCCTGCAGGGGGATGCCGATTCCGTTATCTGCTATGTCCACACGCACGAACTCGCCCGTGTCGCTAAGAGTGATCGCGATTCCTCCCCCAGATGGGGTATAGGCCATGGCGTTTGCCAAGAGGTTTATCAAGATCTGTTCGACCGCATTTGAGTCGGCGTGAACCGTCGTCTGAAGGTGCTCTTGATTCCAAGTCAGGCTCTGTCCCTTCTCATCCATCTGCGGCTTGAGTGTCTGGAGGACCTTCTTCAAGATTGCCCCCAGGTCAACCTCCCTTGCGGAAAGGCGGACCTCCTCTGACTCGATTCGCGAAATAGCAAGCAGTTCAGTGAGGAGGTTATCTAACCGTTCAGCCTGGGCATGGATTCTTTTCACTTTCATCCTCTGTTCGGCGCTCAGGCCTTTCTCCCTTCTTAAAAGATCGGCGAACCCTCGGATCGCGGTGAGCGGGGTTCGCAACTCGTGCGAAGTCGTGGACAAAAGACGACTCTTTTCATGGTTCAGACGCTCTACCTGAGTGGTGTAATCCCGCAGCTGCTGCTCATTTTGCTTCCACTCCGTCACGTCGTGCCCCACTATTATCACCGCTGTTAAGTTCCCGCCGCTGTCAACCAGGGTTCGGCCGGACCATGACATGACGCGCTCTTCGCCGGCTTTGGTTTGAATGTTCGATTCGATTTTCCGAAAAGACTTATCTTTGGCGGGCTTTTGCTGCCACATCGCTTGCATCTCTCTTTGCAAGGTGGGATTCAGCTGGAGCCGCTCCCAAATCTTATCGTTTCCGAGAACCTCCCCACGTGAATGACCACTGATTCGCTCCGCTTCATCGTTCCAGACGAGCACCTTCCCTTCCGGATCCAAGACAAAAAACAAAGAGTCCGCCAACTGAAGGAGCTTCTCATTGAACTCATGCAATCGACGCAGCTCCACCACCGCCCGCTTCTCCTGCGTGATATCGCGAATAAGACAGAGGACTCCCGTACATGTTCCCGTTTCATCAACAACCGGTGTCTTAGAGAGATGTAACCACCTCTTACCTCCTGCTCCCTTGGTTTCCCAATCCTGAATTTGTGGTTTGCCCGTCTTCATTGCTTTGACATCGCTTCGGCGGTGTCTTTTGGCTTCGGAAGTGGGGAAAAGATCGAAGTCCGTTTTTCCGACGATTTCCTTTGCAGGCTTACCCAGAAACCGGCAAAAAGCCGGATTTACAACCTGGTAGACAGAATCCCGATCCTTTAGGACGAGAAGGTAGGGCGTGCCAGCGAAAACTGTCTTGATTGAGTTTTGTTGTTTTAGCCGTTCTTCTGTAGCGCTCATCGGCTGGTTTGTTTTGCGAACGCCCTTGGAGGAGACCGGGGTCTTAAGGAATCGAAGTCTCTTCAAAGTGGCAATCTGGCGGCGGAACCCCGCAAGTTTCTTTTTGAGCTTGTCCCTCTTTCTTAACTCGTTCATTAAACTGTCCTTGATAGTAAATCTAATAAACGTCCTTCAGGTAATCTTGATACCATACAAGAAGAATTAGAATATTTGGGAATATTTCATAAAGAGCCTCCGCTGGATACCCTAAAGCTTGCTGGGGGGAGGAAAGCGGAGATTCGCCACAGGCGAACCTGCTTGTTGTTTGTACGAGCTACATGAACTCTGTCGGGAACAAACCTCTCAACGTCGGAGAGGTGCTCCGACCAACGTCGGAGATAAACTCCGACGCTACCTCCGTTTTTGTAGCGTCGCACCTTGCCTGCCTGTCGCGTCACCAGGGCAGACAGGTGTGCGACGTTATTTCCGATGCGACAACGCGGTACATCAAGTTGCAGCATGAGGACCAACTCCGCTTAGACCTCTAGGTTTTTGCCTTATTAATGCCCCTTTAGCTTGCTGCGGGGTTCTTTAGTATTTAAACATTTGTTGTCACAGTTTTTTCTTAAGACCGTCCACGGAGGGAGATAGCATGAGTGAAAGGTCACTCGCGCGTCTCCTGCTCACTCTCTACTTCGCGGCTTCTTCGCAGAAAAGTGGGAATTTCAAGGTCTTCGCCTGGCTTGATCCGCTCTCGGCGCGGTAGGCGTTTTCTTTTTAGCTCCTCCTCGATTGACTCCTGAAAGTCGGCAGCGATCACGGTGATCTTGATCCCGTTCGTCAAGCCCTGTTGTACGACCGCGCCGAAGACGAGGTCACACTCCGTTGCTGCGACTCGGCGAATTAGGTCGGCCGCTGCCGTCACCTCGCTCAGGGTCATATCCTCCCCCCCGGTGACGTTCATGATCATCTTCCGCGCTCCCCGGATCGATCCACCTTCCAAGAGCGGATTAGTGCTCGCTAGCTTCGCTGCGGTGAGGGCTCGTTGCTCCCCACGGGCCTCTCCCATCCCCATCATCGCCTCTCCCGCATTGGCGAGGACGTTGCGGATGTCGGCGAAGTCGAGGTTAACCAAGCCGCGAACTGTGATGAGATCGGAGATCCCCCGCACCCCTTGGTGGAGGATTCCATCGGCCAACTCGAACGCCTTAGTCATCGCCAGCCCTGTGGCTGCTGTTTCCAGGAGACGATCGTTGGCGATGACGATCAGGACGTCTACCGCCTCCCGCAGCTGCGTAAGCCCCTCTTGGGCACGAGCCTGGCGGACCGTACCCTCGAATGAGAACGGCTTGGTGACCACCCCGATCGTCAGCGCCCCGTTCTCCTGGGCGATCTCGGCGATCACCGGTGCGGCGCCTGTCCCTGTTCCTCCTCCCAATCCGGCGGTGATGAACACAAGGTCCATCCCTTTAAGGAGCGAAGCGATCTCCCAGCGAGACTCCAACGCCGCCTTTCTTCCCTTTGCCTCGTCCCCACCAGTACCGCGGCCGCCGGTGATATCCAGGCCGAGCTGGAGAATTTCGTGGGCACGAGAGATCCCTAGGACTTGTTTATCGGTGTCGGCCGCGATCAGTCTCACTCCCTGCAGGTGCTCCTCGTGCATCCGACCGACCGCGTTCACCCCACCGTCGCCGACCCCAAGCACCGCGATGCGTGCGTTTACTCCTCGCTGTAGGCGCTGCTCCTGTGCCCGCTCGACCAACGGGGGCTCGCCGATAACGAGGCGGCGCGGTCCGATCACCCGGGCAATCGTCTCCTCCAGTTTGGCCTGTTTGCGCTGGCAGTACTCCTTTTTGAACTCGCTGTCTACAGCGATGGTGATCTGTTCGTCATTAAGGGTGATCGCCTGGGGATCCTTGGGTAGACACGCCTGTAGGATGCGGTCTTCGATCGCTTCTAGCACCTCACGCCAGCGTTCCCGCAACCCCCCTTCCTGGTATAAACTCTCTTGATAGTCCTTCTCTGACATCTTCTTCTCTCCTAGCATCATTCTCTATCGATGTGGGAGAAAAGTCAACAAGGACGCGTGATCAGGGATGCTGGTGGTCTTGCCGGATGAGGAGCAATCCTCTATCATCGGGAGGAGTAGGAAATGAACGTTTCTTCAGTTTGGCACGTATTAAAGTGGGTCCTGGCTGCACTAGCCGCTGGGTTTATCGGCCAGTTTGGTCGTGTCCTCGCCATGCGCTTGATCGCGCGACGCCGCAAAAAAAGGGACACTCAAGCGAACAATACCGATGGAGGGATGACTCCATCACCTGAGTTCCTCCTCAACCAGGAGAAGGTTAAGGCCTTGGTGAAGCTGGAGAAAAAGTGTGCCAAAGCACAGGTGAAAAAGGCAAAGAAAAAAGCTCCTCACGGTAAGGTAACTCACAGAAAGACTCAAGAGATGGGTCTCTCGCAGAGCCGCAAAGAACGCAGAGAGTGAAAATCTATAATTCTTGGCGATCTTAGCGTCTTGGCGAGAGAAAGGGAATTTGGCTTCTCACGGTGATGACGTCTTGGGTTTTATGGCAGGAGTGCCTCTTACAAGCATCCCTTACCTTGCCTGGAGCGTGAGGAGCCAGAAAAAGAAGGAAATGCAGGACTGATCCCTGAGATGATTGCCTCACTTGGGTGCGGGGGCTATTCGTTCTTGGTGACCGAGACTACTTCCATTCCGTTGTAGTAGCCGCAGTGTGGGCAAGCTCGGTGAGGTAGCTTCGGCTCGTGGCAGTGTGGACACTCACTCACTTTTTGGGGTGCTAGTTTCTGATGCGAGCGGCGCATGCGCGCCTTCGACCGCGAGGTTCGATATTTAGGAACTGCCATCTTTCCTCCTTACACTTCAGTAGGCTTTGATCTTAAGCGAGGCGGACAGTTTAGCTGCATTAAGCATGGGGCGCAAGCTCGAGGATGAAGGTAACCGGGCCATCGTTCACCAGTTCCACTTCCATCTTTGCTCCGAAGACGCCGGTCTTTACGGGAGCTCCCTTTGTCTTAAGAGCGCTGATGAAGGCATCGAAGAGTGGCTTTGCCTCCTGCGGTGAAGCTGCTTTGCTGAAGCTTGGTCGGCGCCCCTTTTTCGTGTCTCCATACAGGGTGAACTGAGAGACCGCGAGGATCTCTCCCTCCACATCGCGTAGGGAGCGGTTCATCTTCCCTGCTTGATCCTCGAAGATTCGCAGCTCAACTACCTTTTGCGCCAGTCGGGGAAGATCGAGAGCCTCATCAGCTTTTCCGATCCCGATCAACAGCACGATCCCTTTATCGATGGAGGTGATCTTCCGTTGCTCGACGCGGACCATAGCCCGGCTTACCCGCTGCAGAACAATGCGCAACCTCAGTCCTCGCCTTGTAGGTGTTCCGCGTAATCGATTAGCCGCTCCATGTTCTCCTTGCTCAACGAAGCGGCGCGTGACAATAGGCGCAACTCGAGGTGCTCCTGCGTCATCTGCGTCTTGACGCGGTTGTGAAATGCCTGGTCAACAAGGTGTGGAGCGCGCCGGTTAGCGTTACGATCGATGAAGTTGACCCTCCACTGAGGAAATTCGTTCAATAGGCCCTTGGCGGTCTCTATCAGGTGCTTTAAGTGCGGTTCGCGGGTTTCAAAGACCCCATTTAAGTGATTAGCTAGGAGCTGGTTATCGGTGAAGAAGATCACCGACTGAGGCGAGTAGGGGAGGGCATGCCGACACCCTTCAATCAGTGCCCGGTACTCGGCCACCTGAGATGTGGCCCTTCCGATCAGGCGCGAAACCTCCTCGATGATGTTTCCATCCTTGTCGGTGATCGCGATCCCGATCCCCGCCTCACCGGACTCACCGCGTGTTTTACCGTCCACGTACACGAACAGCTTATTCATACTCGCAACTGGGCCCACCAGGATTCGAACCTGAGACCGACCGGTTATGAGCCGGTTGCTCTGCCGCTGAGCTATGGGCCCGATGACCCTATAATGCACTATAGTTCAGGCGTGATCCTATGTCAAGAACTTGATGTACAGACCCAACAGCGC
Organism: Candidatus Bipolaricaulota bacterium; assembly: GCA_030606565.1. Lineage (GTDB taxonomy): Bacteria > Bipolaricaulota > Bipolaricaulia > UBA7950 > UBA9294 > UBA9294. The sequence goes on from JAUWGE010000016.1 coordinate 32,540, forward strand.
GAACAACCTGGACGCAGTCCATCTCTCAAAGCCCGAGGGGATGACCTTATCCCTTCACGCTCCCCCAAACAGAGGGCCTAACACCATTACTGTTAGAGCAATGTCCATGCCTACGAACAGGGCCCAAGCGGGGAGAAGCCCTGGCTCCTCCGCACGCCACAAATAGACCAGGAGAACCAGTGCATCCACTCCCAGGAAGGCAAAGGGCAGTCCGACGGTTAAGGTCTGGGAAAGTTCAGAAGCCATCCACTGGCTGAAGGGAACTTGGGGCATAACCCCAGCGGTAAGAAGCACCTTCAGAAACGCATAGGGCAACAGCCCCGCCACCAGAAGAGTCTTCATCCGCCAGGTGTTCAGATTGCCCAGTCCACCGAAGATATAATGCCCTACGATCAGCAACAGACCAGGGACAGCAGCCATAAGGAAGAGGGGTACGAAGGCTATGCCGGACACGATGCCGGAAAGCACTATCAGTATCATGTGGAGCACATCAGCTGGTACAAGGCGGTCGAGTGCGGCACGTTCCGCAGGCGCTGTGCTGGCGTAGTAAGTGCGGTAGTCACCATAGCCGAGCATGTCCAGCCAGAAAGCGTGCCAACCATCCGGTGACCGGCGTGCCTGCGGAAAGAGGGAAAGCCCGTTCGTTTTTGCAATTGGAGACCATCCCACCAGTTTTCCGTCATGGAAGGCAACCAAGGCTGGTTGTATCTCTCCCCCATCGATGCTTCCCATCTTCACCCCCACACCCACTAAAGCGTACTCACGCTGCCCTGGAATTGTAGTTGGGCTGAGGGTATCTGTGGGGCGGCGTGCACCCTCGGGTGGTAAGGGAGCCAAGCTTAATCCCTCTGTGCAACATGTGTAGTCTTCTGGGATTCGATCGGGCAAGCTGAGCAGGAATGTCTGGGTTTGCGCCGCTGAGTCAATGGGAAACGTAGTGACATACGTCTCTGAGCTTCCTTGTTTGAGACCGCTCCGGTGCTCCACAGAGATAAAGGCGTATACCCAGTCTTCTTCCAGGGCTAGGGCTGGGGAAGCAAAGATTGAGCCGATGCTTGCCCCGGTTTCCCATAGATTAAGGACGGGAACTTCAGTCAAGTCCTCGTCAGGGAAGGTGGCATACATAAGAGCACGACGGTTTGGGGTGGGGATGGCCAACCAGACGGCGTGTAACCTACCCGCCTGATCCACCAGGGCACTAGGCGGTCCTCCCAGTTCGTGAAGAAGTATCGCTGAACCTTGCGGGATCGCATGGTCACCCAGCGCTTGCGCCCAGAGGCCACCCTCTACCACGTTCCAGAGGGCCCAGAAACCGCGCTGACGTACGGCCACATCATAGGCTTCAAGCCGTTGTTTAAAGGGCGAAATGGGAACGGGATCCCTGACCGGGGTTCCCTCACTGTTTAAGCTCTGCATAAAGAGGCGATTATTACCCGCGGCATCACGCGCTAAGAAGAAAAGACATAGACCGTCGGCTGTAGAGAAGAGGCGTGGTGCGTGCGTGCGATTGAGGGGTATAGGGAGAGGGGCCGGTGATGTAACCTTCCCTTGCGCGTCTACGTGGCCCAGGAGGAGGGCCGTATTGCCCTCGGCGCGACCGCCCCAAACCAGCCAGCGCACTTCTCCGCTCACGGCGATGGTGGGCGCCTCCCGCGCACTGGCCTCACCTACCGTAATACTCCGGCTCCAGCCCGAGCGGATGGGGTCCGTCTTGCGGGGGCTGCAACCCCACAGACCGAGCACTGCCAAGGCAAGGAACACTATCCCCAACCAGTGTCCCCACTTACTGTATCTTCGCATCATGACCTACTAAGTATACCGCGAAGAGGGTGAAACACGCGGGCGGATACGGCTCCCTGTGAAAAGTTATAGGATCGATTAAACAAGAATGATCTACAGCAATGCGCAGTCTACATGAAGGACGCAACGATTTCTAGTTGCGGCTTGGACAGGCGCTGTGTAGAGGCAAGGAAAGGGATCCTTGGTGTATGAAATTCAGGCTCCCTTATAGAAAGAAGGGCCTTCCCATACGGGAAGGCCCTTTTGACCTCTTATGAAGGTTTTAAATAAGCGTTACTCGCCTCTTACCGCCACATCGACCGACCATTTGGCCCAATGGTTGGTGTCATCAAAGGTGCGGTCAAGCCACGGTTTGATCATCACTACGCGAGTGTAGTAGTAGATAGGCGCCATGGCGACTATCTCGTCTATCGCCAGCTTCTCCGCGCGCTTGTAAAGCGCTTTTCGAACGTCAGGATCTCCCTCGGCTCCGGCCTGCATGGTGAGTGCCGAGAACTCCTTGATCAGGTCGCCAACGTAAGGATCGTCATAGCTCAGACGATACCGGTTGGCGCCTTCCTCGGGGTTCACCACCTCGTGGATCCAGTTGTTCTCGTCCGGGTAGTCCAAGCACCAGCCCAACCGCCACACATGAGGCATGTCTGCTAGCGGGCTCTCCTTCTGGATCGCCTTCAGGTAGACCTTCCACTCCATGGTCTCGACAATGAACTTGGCCTTTGGGAAGGCCTCAAGCCACATGGCCTGGATGGCCTGCGCGATCCGAGCGTGGCCCTCGGAGACGTTGTGCATAAGCACAATCTCGAAGCCCTCACCCTCGGGATAGCCAGCATTGGTCATCAGATCCTGCGCGTCCTCCAGTGCTTGTCCGTAGCCCGTGCCGCCTAGATCCTCTGGCAACGCCCACGGGGCGATGTCGGTATCGTGAGCCGCGTTTCCAAAGATCATCGACGGCGCGAACGTATTCGCCGGGAGCTGTTCTCCCTTGGTGACCTCGTTGATCAAGGTTACGCGATCAATTGCCATCGACAGAGCCTTGCGGACATTGGGATCATCGACCGGCGGCTTGGTGGTGGTGAATCCGTAGTAGTAGGTGCAGCCGCGAGGCATGATCAAGAGCTCCTGGGAAAGGACTGGGTCAGCCCTTATGGCGTCCATTTCAGGTAGCGGAGCACCAACATTATCCAGCTCGTCGTTTAAGTACATGGCGTATGCCGTGGAGGCCTCTACAACCATCACGGCATAGATTTCATCGATGTTTCCAGCGTCAGGCAGATCCCAACCGTACCAGAACGGGTTTTTCACCAGCACCATGTGGTCCTCGTGCACCCATTCCTTCATGCAGTAAGCGCCGTTGGTGACGATGTTTCCAGGCTCAGCCCAGTCGTCGCCGTACTCGTCGATAACCCACTCTGGCATCGGGCGGGCAATCCACATCGAGGCGATCTGGGGGAAGTAGCCGCCGGGCGCTCTCAACGTGAACTTCACGGTGAAATCATCCAACGCCTCTACCCCGACCCCGTCCAGCAGCTCCTGGAAGTTCTCCGCTGCTGGATCGGCCGTGTTGAGGTCTTTGCCGCCCTTAATGATGTAGAGCACGTATGAATAGTCTGAGCCGGTATTAGGATCAAGGGTTCGCTTTACCCCGTACACAACTTCGTTGGCATTAACGATGCGCGGATTCCCATCCGCGTCCAGGACCTTTGTGACCTCCCCTGTATCCGGATCACAGTGAACCCACGGTACGTCATTGCGCATGTGGAAGGTCCAGATCAGTCCATCTTGGGAGTTCTCCCAGCGCGTGGCCAACTCCGGAACAGGAGCCAAATCCACTTCAGCCAAGTCGGTCAGGCCGAGGAACATGGCCTCATCGATGTCGACCGAGGTGGTGTCGGTCGCAAGGGCCGGATCCGCAGTAGGAGGTTCGGTACCCAGATTATAATTGAGTACCACCTTCTGCGCTAGGACAGGCCACATCAACACCGACACCGCCAGAATCATTAAAACGGTGAACTTAGTCCACCTCATATTCTTACCTCCTTATTCCATAAGACTCGAAATTGTCTCTCTTTTTAACTTCTAGCCGCTCCTTTAGGAACGACAACTTCACCTACCTGTTTCTCCTCAATAGCCCAGTCGGGTCGGGCCTATCGGGCGAGGTGTTGCTGGTACTTACAACCAATGCCAATAGGCAATCACAACCTGGGCATCTGCGCTGTCGCCGCTTAGTGTGACTTGCAACGTCCCTCCTGCGACGAGCTCCACTTCAATCTTCGCCATGGAATAGGATCCAGTCCCCGAAAGAGGGAGTTCACGTACTGTCGGTTCCTCAGCTTTCCCGCCACCTAACGCGACGATGCCAGCCGACTCAAGAGCAACCACTTGATCGAAGAGAATCACGAGTTCTGAGATCGTTTCCCCAGTTTCATTGTCGAAAAGCCATACACCACTACCCACCTCGCGCGGCTCGGCCTCCGCAGTTCCAGCAAGCCCAACAACGCTGGCCAACAACACCAGCACTAGCAGCAGGCTAAACTTTTTTCTCACAGCGTAACCTCCTTATACCAATATTGAACTACCACTCAGTGAGCTCTGCTTAGGAATATTCATTACAAGTAGAGCTCTCCGCCCAAACAAATACCTCCCTGATCCAGAATATGGATCAGGCCCACACAGATCTAGCAAAAAGGCAAAAATAAGTATAGCATTCCTTAAGCTAGATGTCAATGTGGCGAAAGGACCACACTGGCCGCTCTCAACTTAACACATCAGGTGGTGCAACACTCCTCCCACTCCCCCTCGAACATGACCCTGTTGCCTCATTTAAAAATGTACTCGAAAGGTCATTCGTTGCCTCACGTGAAAATGTACTCCAAATTGACGTGTCGTTCCTCCTGCTTCGGCCTGCTCTTTGACCGCACAAGCTCATCCAATCTCTCTTGCAGTCTGATGATCTCCCGTTTCAGCTTCACTGGGTTCAGCTTCGCGTATTCCTCCCTGAGCGCCTCCTTCGCCTGCTTG
>JAUWGE010000056.1 GCA_030606565.1 Candidatus Bipolaricaulota bacterium
TCCTCCTCGCGGATGACAGCCCCCTTCGGCGTATCGTCGTAGTAGACTGCTTTCATGTCCACGAGGTCGATCAACCCTTGAAAGCAAGCTTCTTCTCCGATTGGGATGACGACTGGAACCGCGTTAGCGCCAAGCTCCTTCTTGATCTCCTCCACCACACCCTCGAAATCCGCGCCGGTGCGGTCCATTTTGTTGACAAAGGCGATGCGGGGAACACGGTACTTCTCGGCCTGGCGCCACACAGTCTCCGACTGGGGTTGCACGCCTCCTACGGCACAAAAGAGGACCACCGCTCCATCGAGTACACGTAAGGATCGCTCCACCTCCGCCGTGAAATCGACGTGTCCTGGCGTATCGATGATGTTCACCCGATGGTTCTTCCAATAGGTTGTCGTTGCCGCAGAGGTGATTGTGATCCCCCTCTCTTGCTCCTGGATCATCCAGTCCATGGTAGCCTCACCATCATCTACCTCACCAATCTTGTGGCTCCTCCCGGTGAAGAAGAGAATCCGCTCCGTCACCGTAGTCTTACCAGCATCGATATGAGCCATTATCCCAATGTTGCGAATCTTAGTAATATCCCTTGCCTTGCTCATCATTCCTCCATTTTCCTCTCATTAACATCGTCACACACCGCTCTACAAAGATGTGTTTCAGGAGCAAGAGCAAATTACCTTCGCTCTCATGCAAAAGGAATATGATCCATCCGTGATACATTCTTCGTCAGGGAAACGTGCGTACATGACTTAACGATACTCGTTAGTCGATAGTTAACTACCTACGATCACAGTTTACCCGCTCTCATCTGGAACGCAACCTTTCCTCTGGTGCCGTCGCAAGAGCGGTAACTGAGGTAACAGGCTCAGCGAAAGCGCGCCGAGCGAGCACGTGGTAATACACTTACCACACTTTATGCAGTTGTGGCTATCGTACTCCTCGTGCGGTTTCAAGCCCATAGGGCACACCGCGGTGCACGCGTCACAGCTCGAACACCGACTGCTATCAAGCTTCAGGTGCAGAAAGCTGACCCTGTTGAACAGTGACAGGATTCCCCCCATCGGGCACAGGTAACGACACCAGAATCGCGCAATGAGCGCCATCCCCGCGAGCACAACCCCGAGGGAGATCATATGGATGATGAACGGTCGATTGACGCGCGCTATCCCCATGAAGAAATAGGGTATCGACGCCTCGATCGATGCGGCTGGGCAAAGCTTGCAGAATATCGTGTCGGCGAACGCCCAAGCGGAGACAAGTGTCCCCACGAGTACCGCGTACTTGGAGTAGGAGAGACTCCTGATGATGCGCGTCTTGTTGAACGATAGAAGATCGTTCAACATCCCGAAAGGACAGAACCAGCCACAGAAACCACGCCCGGCAGCAAGGCCATAGGCCACAATCGCTCCAATCCAGAAGTAAGGAACGGTACCCAAAATCACGAGATTCTGCATCAGCCCTATCGGGCAAATCGTTACCGAGAGGGGACACGCGTAGCAGTGCAGCCCAGGAAAGATGATGTGCGTCATGCCAATCCCAGTGAACCCGAACAGGGCAAGGAACAGCCCAAACCCTTGACTTGTCCGCCGTATCAATGATAGCCTCATGATTCTCCCGCAAGGACCTTGAGCAGGCGCGCTTCCAGGTCCTCGATGCCAAAGATGATGTCGCCGGTATCCACGCGCACTATCGCCGGTACGATCGTCCGCTTGGAGCGGATAACTCCATTGGACTCCGCCAGCTCGCGATTCGTGTCCACGTTCACGAAACTGTAGGATAGGAGATCCGTTCGCTCTGCCATCTCCCTCACCATCGACTCTGCATACGGACAAGTGCGGCACCATGGGGCGTAGAACACGATCAGATCGATGCTCTTCTCAAGCCCAGCCAGAGCCGAGATCGCACTGTCGGAGAGGGGAGGCGCTTCCCCTCTCACCTCATCGATCCCGACACATGAGGTGCACAGCACGGCAGCGATTCCTTGCGCTTGCTCGTGCTGACCAAGGATAACACCATACACGAAACCGGCAACTATGACCGTACACAAGGCGATGTACAGAGGAAGGTGCGCACCAGTTAGCCGCCACAGTGCGACACCTACACCAACCAGCCCTCCCACGATGCTCATCACAAGCCACGCAGGGAGTTCCCGCTTCGTAGTTGTCGTCCCCCCGCTCCTGCCGACAACAACCGTGACTGGAACCTCATCAACGATCTGGAGGCAGCTAATGTCGATACAGTAGGTGTAGATCACCTGTAGAGCGATCTCGTCCGTCCCTATAGGCACATCGGGTGAGGAAGTAAGTCTCAGCTCTAGCATCCCCTTGCTGAACGGTTGGAGTACCTCAAGGTCCGCTTCCGCGGGGTCGAGAGAGAACCCCTCCGCTTCAACGAGGGTCACCGCGATGTCATCTGCCGGATGGATCGATACATTGTCGATCGACAGCTGAAGCAGCGTCGTACTAGCGGGAGAGAGCGCTATCTCCGCCGGAGAGACGGTAAAAGAAAGGATCGCCTCCTGTGACATTGCAGCGTCTGCGGCACCCACCGAAGCGAGGGAGGAGGCTACTGCCTGCTTGAGATCGTCACCGCGCAGTCCCTTGCCGCGGATTATTCCGTCACGGTCAATAAGATACGTCATTGGTATTCCAGAAACGCGGTACAGAGAGGAGATCTTTCCATCAACCCCATCGAACACCTGCCGATAGGTAAGGCCAAAATACGAGACCGCACTTCTGAATGCCCCCTCGCTGCGATCGCTGTCAATCCCGATCACTACAACCCCGCGATCTGCGTAGTCGTTGGCGATGGCTTCCACATATGGAAGCTCATAAAGACACGGGGCGCACCAACTCGCCCAGAAATCTAGAACAATGATCTTCCCCTGTAGAGAGGAGAGAGAAAGCCTCTCTCCATCCGCATCGACAACGGAGAAGTGTGGAGCGGGAGAACCTACAGTAAGCGGGGCGTTCGTCTCAACCCACCTATCCGATTTGTCGATCACGATCCTGGAGCCGTTGCGGGAGACGCTCGTCGCCGAGTACACTGTGCCATCGATGTTGAACGGGGCATCAAGCCAGTACCGCTCGTGAGAATCGGAGCTCGCCAGGAGTTCACTGTCCTGATCGATGTCGATCAGGAGTAAATCATGATCCAGATCGTCGAACATGCCATCGCTATTCTCATCAATGATCGCGATCCTATACGTCACTCCTCCAAGCTCGATCTGCCCTTCCTGGCGGTTGTCGCGGAAGTAGGTGATCACCATCGGCGTCGCGGGGGTCCACACAAGGGCGAGGCGATACGCGCGCGTGCTGTTGCCATCACTTGCCGGCAGTTGGAAGGATACACTCCCCATATAGCTCCCGTCCCACAGTTGCTGGATCCAATCGACACGCGCTAGAGCCTTGCTCCCATCCGCGTCTACGTACAGCTTCCCGCTGTCGCCGTCCCGATCGAGGGCCAGCGCGAAGCTCCTCTCGGCAAGCGTGACCGAGGCGTACGCCGGCGTACCACTGTAGGTCGGCTCGGTCAATCCTGGTATCGGATCATAGGAGAGCCACACCACCTGCGAGTAGTATGAGGTCGTCAGATCGAGGATCGAGCCCACGTATTCAAGATTCCCCGTCGACGCGATAACTACTACAGAGAATACAAGTATCAGCACTGAGCTAACTAGCGCGGAACGCCACATCATCTATTGCCTCCGAATAACGCTGCGCAGACACGCGATGCGAAATATGTCAATGAATTCGAGACACCCATTGGCTGAATTGTGAGTGGTTTCCCAAGCATTTCGCGCTCGCGGGTCGGGAATCTCTTGTCGCTTCTTCCACGGCAAACTCATGAACCCAGCTCCTTGTCCTCGTAAGAAGGATTACTGTGCAACTTTGCAATACATTATGATGAAAAGTGGCAGGTGTCAACTGTTTTCCTGGCAATTTGAGGGACATAGGTCCCACGCTTGGTTGGTCTTTGGCGGATGATGCTATGCATCTTGAAGGGGGGAGTTGCGGCTCCTAGAAGCTCCTCCTGGCTCCAGTCTCCTACTCCACGGTCGCCCCGGGCGGAAGATGACCTAACCGCCAGTTGACCGCCTTGCGCGTAGACGCGTTTAACCGCTGCATGCCTCCGAAGAGTGTTGGATCAGTGGCATGAATCCATGATACCTTCCCACTAGCGTTGCCAGTAATGTGTCTCTCGGATAGACTTCGTTTCGGAGGCGCGGTATGGATGTTACCAAGTACTACGACAAGATCTACTCCTTTAAGGATTACGAGCAGGAAGCGGGCAAGATTGCACAGATCATTGAACAACATCT
>JAUWGE010000036.1 GCA_030606565.1 Candidatus Bipolaricaulota bacterium
GGGGAAAGCAAAGACACGGCGGAATTGAGAGATCGGAGTGAATGGTCGGCTGCCGGCCCCCAAGGGCCTCCCCCCGGGGCTGGATTTCCTTGGGGGCGGAGTCTGGCGGAGGGGAGATTGGGAGGTTCAATCACTCAATCACTCACTCGCTCAATCATTCAATCCTGCTGCTACTCTCTGCGTGCTCCGCGTTCTCGGCGGTGAAAGCTTCTGTTTCGCAAGGAGAAGAGGTTTGTGTAACAGCCTCTGCAGCCCCGGTTAAGTGTCCACACGGAACAGAGTCAAGGGTATCGGCTCAATCCCAGTCGAGGCGATAGACGTAATCGTAGATCAATATTCCTGCGGCGTCATGAAGCCAAGCCGTATCCTTATCTTGATTCCAGATTTTGTGCCCGGTCCAGTAGAAGTCCATTTCTGGTTCCCCACAAGGTGTGTGCTCTCCCCCTCTGCCCGTGGCGATGGGGCCGGAGTGAATCCGGAATAGCCCGCCAGGAGGCAAGAAACACTCGTCGATCAGATAGTCGCTGAAAACAAGCGTATTCTTCTCGCTCCCTGATGCATCCTTGAGCTTCCACTCAGCGGCAAGATTAACGGGTTCAGACCCTCGATTGATGATATAGACGATCTCATCGTCACTCCATTGTTTGATCGCTGCGATGATCACGTTGGATTCCACGTATTCGTCATCTTCTCCCCACCAACCTCTTCGAGCCATGGCTGCCTCGATCTGGGCGGCTATGAGGTCCTCGGCGTAGCGGACATCGAAATCCTGTCCATTTGCGATGTCCTTGTCACAGGGTTTCCTTACGTCCAAGCGCGCGTATCCTTTAGCGACTAAACGGACTTCGACGTTATCCTCCGCACTTCTTCCCCCGCCCACAAAGACGTGAGCGAGTGGTCTACCGTCACGATCTTTGCCATTGTTGCCTTCATCGGTGGGCTTCAGCTCAATAATGAGATTACCAGCGTCCTGCGCATTTTGGATGAGTGCCTTATTGAACTCAAAGGCGGTCTTGCCTAAGGTCTGGACATGCACCTGGGGATTCCCAGGTGCGTTTACTGCCGCGTACCTGATGAGAAATGAACTTCCATCTGAGAGGTAGGCCTTAATAGTGTCTCCATCTATAGCTTCGTAGCGATCTACCTTTGGAGTACCACCGCGATTGAGAACAAGGATGAGACAGATAGCAAGGGTTCCAACGATAAGGAACGTTACTACGACTTTCTTCTTCCCGGGCATCTTCATGCTAAGAACCTCCTTAGCGTTAGTGTAGCTCCGTCATTCTGGCGTGCCAAATTCAAGGGAGTGTGGGGTGCGGTGTTGAGAGGAGAGGATTGGCGAACTTGGTGGGAGAAGGTCGATGATCTGTACGCGCGGTGGGAGGAGTTGGAACGGAAGATGGCGCCGCAGTAGCGGTGATTTACCGCCGCGTCACTGTCGGCAAGCCGTGGAGTTAGAGGTAAAATGCCAAAAACCAAGCATCTGACCCAACATCTTCCGCTGAAAACAGTATGGTAGCGACTTCAGAGGCGGCTCACCACCAGTCTTCCTCTGTTCCTACATGGAGGGTATAATCAAGGAATACAGCACGCGAGACGCGTGTGCGCGTAGGAAGGAAATATGCCCAAGATCGATAACTCAGGCCTGATGACCTCAACACACAACCGATCCGGGAGTTCGGGAAGATCGGAGAACCTGTTGTGCCATTCCTGACTGCACGAGAAGTCGTGAGTGCTGTCGTCAAGAGCACGCAGCGCTACCTCGAGTTCTTGAATGACAGCAACCGGGGTGTCGAGAGATACGCGGCGGCAAACATTCGCTCTGATGATGAAACATCTTTGCTGCTGGAGAACTCGATCTGGAGCACCTATACCTGCGAGCTTCCCCCGGGGCTCAGGCTCCGTTTCGATTCCTCAGCAGCAACGCTTGCGCCCGAAGCTGCGCATGTGGAGGACATAGAGATTCGAATCCTGGAATACGATCGACGAGACGGGCAAACCAGGTTCGCAGCGCGGAACCCCGTGCCCGGCGAGACCGGCTTCATCGTGATCGATTTCCGCTGGCTCGTGCGCCGCTGCTTGGAGTGGTACCAACAGCGGGGCTCATCCATTTGCGACATAACGGGGATCCAAACCCCTGCACGGGAAATCCCCGACCCATCGGTGTCCGATAGCGGACTCAGCAGTGAGCAGGCCGAGGCGATTACTACAATGCTGACAACTTCCCTATCGTACATCTGGGGACCACCAGGAACAGGCAAGACGAAGTGGGTCCTGGCAAAAGCGGTTCGGCAATGCGTCGGCGAAGACGAGAAGGTGCTTGTCCTTACGCTCACCAATATCGCTGTCGACAACGCCTTGTCGGCCATTCTGGAGGAAGGCGTCCCACGTGAGGGAGTTGTCCGTATAGGCGTGCCTTCTCCCGGCTTCCTTGACAAGTACCCCGAGTGCTGTGAAGAACGTGCGTTTCAACACGAAATCACACAGATCCGCTCTCAGATCAAAGCGCTAGAGGAGAGCATTCGCTCCCTACAAAAACGACAGGAACTGGAGATTCAGGCTAGGGATTGCGAAGCGCGGGCTGCCAGTAAGCGCCGCGAAGCCACTGAGAGTCAGGCCAGTCTGACTGTCACGCTGGAACGCATCCGCGAGAGCAAGACTACCCTCGACGCTCACAGAAAGGAACTCGATCCTGATGAACGCGAACTGGAGTCGAAGCGCAACCAGCTTGATCGTCTGGCCTTGCCGAAGCTTCTGTCTGACATCGAGACTCTGGAAGGCGAGCAGGCCGAAACGATACGAGAAGTGGCAAGATCGAAGGAAGAGCTCCGTGATATGGGATTCTTCGTGCGAGTATTCACCAGGCGGAAGGAAAGGCTCACCACCTCGATTTCCGACCTGAGCGCACATCTTCGGACAACCGAAGCCACTCTTGAGAGCAGGCGTGAGAAACGAGATGAGCTTGCGCCCACCGCCTCCCTGCTCCAAGAAAAGATCATTGCACTGGAGGAGATATGCCAGCTGGCGCGCACGGAAATTGCCGATCTTCAGCATCGGATCTCTGATCTGGAGGCGAAGCGCGGGCTGCTCGAAGCCAAGATTGCGGAGAACCATGAGGCTCAGCGTTCACTAGAGAGCCAAATCAAGGCCGCGCACGAAGAGCTATCGCGCATTGGCGCAGACCACACTGCCGAAAACGCCGATGAGCTCCTCGCGACCTGGCGAGCGGAGAAAGGTCAACTCGAAGCGCGTCTGTCTCAATTCAAGCAAGACCTGGCCAGCAAGTCGGTGCTGGGGATGACGCTGGATGGGTTCATGGGACTCACTCTTCAGATGGGATTGAGCGTCCACAGGGTATTCATCGACGAAGCGCCTTATGCTCCCATAGCCAAGGTCCTCCCTCTCCTGAGCCTCCGTCGTCCCATAGCCATGTTGGGAGACCACCTTCAGCTTCCCCCGGTTTGCGAATGCAGCAACGATGAGACGGTCCGTGCCTATTGGGCAAAGCCATTCATCTTCCTTGAGAACGCGTTCGAATTGGGGGAGAACTGGCGTGATCTCAACCGACTCGAAGAACCGCAGTTCCAGTTGACGCAACAACGTGTCCTCAGCGCGTCATACCGATTTGGACAGTCACTTGCCTCCCTTCTTGATCGGCACATCTACGGAGGCATCGGGCTGACGGGTTTGGCGGCTGATGAGACGTACATCCAATGCACTCACTGTGAGCCTCGGGAAAGGAAAGGCCGACGCAGGAGGGAGAACGATGCGGAGGCCGATGCGATACTGGATCAGGTCCAGGAATGGTGGGAATCGACACAGCTTGAATCCAACCTGCCGACGCTTGCGATCCTAACCCCATACAAGAACCAAGCCAGATTGATCCGGAGACGACTCAGAGAGAGGTTTCGGGATACCGCGATCCCCGTTCAGGTAGACGTGTTGAATACGCATCAGGCGCAAGGACGTGAGTGGGACTGGGTCTTCTTCAGCGTCGCTGACACAGGCAATCTGAAGATGAACGCCCCCTTCTTCACTGACTCCAATCGCAGTGACGGCAAAGCGCTCCTCAACACAACAATCGGCCGGACCAAGCGCAGGCTCGTAGTATTCCTAGACTCGACCTTCTGGGCGAATCGCCGACCGGAATCGCTCTTGACAGACATAGTCAATACGGTGTTCCCCAAAAAAGACGGTTCATTACCGCGTTAGCATTCAGGTTTCTCGAATTCCGCACTGCATCCATGCCACTGTCGGCAGACCGTGGAGTTAGAGGGCAAAACACCAAAAGCAAAGATCTGCCCCCGGATTGCACACGTCTGGGTCACACCTCTGGTGAGTACCCCTGCTAGGCCTTGCTGCTCCGCCGTCGGAGCAAACGAAACATGTGCGAACAGCTACTTCTACAACACTCTCAAAGCTTGTTGACCAAACCGTCAATGGCATCAATGCAGTGTTGCCTGTAGTCTGGATTTACGCGCACTCGATGCCCCCCAATGTCAAGCCTACCCACTGGCATCGAATAGAAGGGGCACCCTTTCGCAAATGCCACTACTCCGGTCGTCTGAAAATCGCGGATGTCAACGATTCCGTTCGCTACATCCGCGAAAGTGAAGATGTCAGGATGGGCTGCTTGCAACGCTGTCACATCCTCTTCTATCGATCTCAACACGGCCGCATAGGCCGAAGCTGGCCCCATGTACTGAGTAAGACGGTTCTTCGCAATCAGATGGACCTTCGGTAGAGTACGCTTGGCAGCTCTCAGTTTGGTCGCGAAGGCATGCTGTGTGTATATGTCGGAAGGAAGTTTCAACCCGTACACAAGTGAGAATGTATTCTGAATTGCTCGCCGAGAGGAATCATCTGCCATGACCGGAAGAATCAGCTGATCAGCAATTGACAAGGCGATTTGCGTATAGATAGAGAAGCTTGGATTACCGTCAATGAAGGCCACAGCATAACGGTCGTCAACTTGTTGGAGAAGATCTCCAAGCCAATCGATGATCTGTATCCATGTGTTGGTTCCAGGTATCTGCGTGTTCGCAAGAGTGTTGATCGCGTTTGCCTGAAGTTCGAGCAGCGGATCTCCACACAAGAGATCAACGTTTGGAGGTATGGTCGAGTTGTATTCTCCTGGAGTAGTGAGGAAGTCATCTATGCTGAAGTCCGGAAGTGTGTAAGGAGTGGGCAATCGAATCTGGAAGTAGCCACCGATCGAACACCGCTGCAGCAGACCGTGGCGTTTGAGCAGATTGTCACTCCCCTGATTTGTAAGTCCACCTAAGAGGAGCTCCGAAAGATTTGCCTGAGGGCAAGCGTCAACAGCCAGTATTCTCTTCTCAGAATGGAGATTTGCATACCGGCAAATTGTCTGAAAAATTAGGCTCGTCTTGCCTGTGCCACCTTTGTTATTCCAAAACGCGTATTTGATCATATGGACCTCCTTTCGTCCTGCCTGGACAGTATAGCGGCCCTAATGACATAAGTCAAGGCCTGTTCTGTCACTTCTCCGCCAGGCTGCTAATCCAACCTTAAGTGAGTCAACTGTCCTGGGTCATGAGCACTCAAAGAGGATGCAGAACTTGTACTTGAGATTGCCTAGGTGCTTCTATACGCTTCTCTTGTCCTTCCGCTACTAACCAGCAGCGAACCCGTAAAGGAGGCAAGCCGATGATTCAGGTCGTTGTCCAGACGAATTAGGCTGCCTCTGATTCCATTGCCAAGAGCATTCCATTCGCAGTGTCTCATGGGTCTCAGTGATGTCGCAGAGCTAGCCCCTTGCGCGAACCAAGCGTTGGGGGTCAGATCTTGATTCTTGGTGTTTTGTAATAGGCAGTGAGCCTGAATACCCAACGAAACGAAGAAGACCCGGAGCCACCACTTCGCGCAATGCATCACGCACTAGGAAGCGTAAAGTAGAAACACGCCCCACCTTCGGGAGCGTTCTGTGCCCAGATTTGTCCACCGTGCGCCTCGACGAGGGCCTTGGCGATGGCGAGTCCTAGCCCGGCACCACCGCTCTCCCGCGTGCGCGACTTGTCCGCCCGATAGAAGCGGTCGAAGATGTACACGAGATCCTCGTCGGAGAGCCCGGGGCCGCTGTCGCATATGCTCACCCGCACTTTCCCCCCAGCGAGCACACGGGCTGAGATTCGTATCGATCCTCCCTTTGGGCTGTACCGCTCCGCGTTTGAAAGAAGGTTCAGGAGTACCTGTTCAACACGTTGACTATCCGCAGCTACCGCTGGGAGGTTAGCGGGAAGATCGATGACGAGATCGATTCCCATATCCTCCAGCTCTACCCCGATCGTCGCACGAATCTGCTCGACCAGTTCTCCCAAATCGCAGGCCCCTTTCTTAATCGATAACTGACCCGCATCGGCGAGCGCCAGTTGCTGAAGGTCTCTGACCAACCGCGAGGTCAAGAGGATCTTGTTATGCAAGGCGGCAAAGTTCTCCGGGGTCGGTTCGAGGAGACCGTCACGCAGCCCTTCCAATCCAGTTCGTACAACCGTGATCGGGGTACGTAGTTCGTGGGAGACGTCGGCTATCATCTGCTGCTTGGCATGCTCCGACTCCTCCAAACTCCTTGCCATCTTGTTGAACGATCGCGCCAAGTGTCCCAATTCATCGCTGCTCGACACCGGAACCCGACTCGAAAGCTCCCCGCAAGCGATCTGCTGCGCTGCAGTACCGAGCCTCTTCAACGGGCCGGTCAACTGGCGCAACAAGAGAGCGCTCAAGAGAATCCCGACCGCTCCGACCGCCGCAGCGGCGATCCACAGTGCTAAGCTGACCGTGCGCAGGAATCCTTGTTCGATCGACTTCCTGTAGTGCATGGTCGGTGGCGGCGGGAGGATCGTCCCCACCGTCTCTCCGTCAACCACGATCGCCACTCCGTATTTGAGATCCTCACGCGACACCTTCTCCCCAATCCGCTCGTGCTCCGGGTCGATCACCACCTTCCCTTTGGCGTCGACGAGCACAAAGGGCAATAGTTCACGAGCTCTTGTAAACAGGCGCTCCACTCCGTTCCAACTTCCGGTACGCTCGTAGTAGCCACCCAGGATCTGCTGAAAGATCAGATCCTGCCTCTTAAAACTGCGTGCGGTAAAATCGGCAAAAGCGCGGTCAACGGCACGATCAATCAGGTAGTAGCCAACGACTGTGGTAAGGACGATGATCAGAACAAACGAAAGGAGCAGTTTCAGTTGAAAGGAAAGCCGGTTGAAGACGCTCATCCTTCCTCCCCACCTTTCGCGAACTTGTACCCGACTCCAAAGACGGTCTTCACGTAGCGTGGGGTTTTCGGGTCTGGTTCGATCTTCTGGCGCAACCGCTTGATGTGGGAATCGATCGAGCGCTCGAAGCTCTCATACGTGGTTCCGCGCAACGCTTCTAGCAGTTCCAGCCGGGTGAAGACGCGTCCGGGATGCTCCATTAAGAAAACCAACAGGTCAAACTCCATTGGGGAAAGTTCAACCCGGCGGCCGCTGAGCCAAGCTTCATGTTGATCTATGTCTAACCGGATATCACCGAATTCAAGCACCGCCGGTTTACCAGGATCGCCTTGCGAGCGACGTAAGACGGCACGTACACGCGCTTCCAGTTCCCGCGCACTGAACGGCTTCACAACGTAGTCGTCGGCCCCCAGTTCCAGTCCTTTGATCCGATCACCTTCATCGGCGCGTGCGGTCAAAATGATGATCGGGACGCTAGACTCTTTTCGGATGCGTGTGGCGACCTCCAGCCCATCGAGGCCGGGGAGCATCCAATCAAGAATCACCAAGTCGGGGCAGTGGTTGCCGAACTGCGTGAGGGCCTTACGCCCATCGGCAGCCATCACGACGTCGAACCCCGCCTGTTCCAGATAGCGGCCGACGAGCTCGCGAACCCATTTCTCATCGTCGACGACCAAAATGCGCTTATTCATCTTTGTTAAGTATACAGCGCCCGCACCCCTTACAATCCGTAGGAAATATCGGCTCTTTGCTGTTTGGAGTGGGTAACGAGCTCCTGACCGCAAATGATAGAATGCTGTTCTCTCGCCCGTTCGTTGCACTCACTCAAGACGCCAAGATCGCTAAGAGATGCCTCGTGTTCTTGTTCTTTTCCCCTCTTCCTGCTGTTCTCTGCGCCTCTGCGTCTTTGCGAGAAAATGCTTTTGCTCTTTCTCATTACCCTTCACTCATTACGCACCACTGTTTCACGTCTTTGCGAGAGGCACTCTGTTCCGCACTGTATCTTCAGCTACCCACTCGAAACAACAAGCAACCGAAATATCCAAGCGCCTAAAGGTAGAGCGATAGGGTGAAGTCCAGCATGAGTCGTTCCCAACCGGTAACAGGGTTGATGGCCAGACCGATCCCAAACTCGATTTCACTCGAGAGCTTGTAGATCAGCTCTCCGGTGAAGAGCGCAAGACCGAAGAGCGATCCACCCCCCGTAGGTCGGAAGTAGGCATCAACGGCAGCGTCGAGGTTCCCTTTGCTAGTCTCCAGTGTGACGACCATGTCGTACTTTGTCGAACTTTGGGAAGAGGAACTGTCATACCCAATGAAGTAGTCCGTGGCATGAAGGGCGATATCGTCTTCTTTACCCCTTTTGTAGAGAATTCCATCGGCCGCAATGATTCCGCTTACAGCCACCGAACCTATGGAGGCATCGGAAAGACGGAGCCCAGCAAGGTTGAGTCCTCCAAATGCCACACCTCCGCTGGTTCCCAGCCCAGGCAAGTCAAGGCCGATGTAAATGGAAAGGCAATCTCCACCCACGTAAAGAGTCGGCACAACGAGAACGAGCGACTTGGTCTGCGTGGTAAATTCCAACGTGACATCAAAGCTCACCGGCAAAACCCAGTCATCCAGAGGATCGATCTCAAACTCAAAGCGAGTGAATTCGAACCCGCCCTCGCTGAACCGGGTGAGGTTCTCATAGTGAACGCATCCTAGTGCAAGACCGCCCAGAAATATGTCCGTCCCAGTGTAGCAGAAACAGGTATCGTCAATGGGCGGGGCTTTCGTTGCCTCTGACAGATTGGCTCCCACGCCGAAGGTGGTGACCGCTTCCAGCGCCATCCCAGCGATCGTCGTCCCTTGCAAGGCAAGCTCCGCACCGAGGGTGTACCCTGTTTGAGTTGGAATCAACAGGAGCGCCCCCGATATTTTGGTGCCGTAAGCCGCAATGATGCACTCCATCCACCCGTATTGCAGGGAGGCGGTTGTAACGGAGAATGAGGTATCCGAGAGGAGGGTCCAGGTTCCGATCGGCCAGTCGATCACGATGTCGTCCTTCAAGTAGGTCGAGATACGAAAGGTAGAAGGGGGCTTACCAGCGACCAGCGGCAGCTCAAAGAACGCCTGCACGCCCATGCCGGTGTCGGTAAGGCCCTTATCCGTTATGAATAGGGCGGAAAGCGAGCGGTTAGACATATCGGCCACCTCTCCGGTGAAATAACTCGCTTTGAGCGTGGATCGTGATCCGGCGAAGGAGAGTGACCCGGCCACGGGCGATATAACAATTGTCGTATCCCACTCGCCGAACGCCTTACTAAACGCTCCCATCCCCAGCCCTAGAATCAAGATAGACACTATTGCAAACACCCTGTTTATAGTCACCAGCTGCCCTCCTTAGGCGTTAGGGGATTGAGTGATTTAGCGAGTGAGAGATTGAGGAATCTAACATCTTGATTTCCCAATCTCTCAATCTCCCGATCGTTCAATCACTCAATGCAACCTCCTATTCGTAGCGCAACGCCTCCACCGGCCGCAGTTTCGCCCCACGCCGTGCGGGGAGAACCCCCGCAATCGCCCCCAGAACAAAGGAGAGAAGAAGCGCACCGATGATCAGCCACGGGCTGTACGAAGAGCGGCAAACGCTATGCCTTCGCCGCCACGGCCCTGTGTGAGCGCCCCACTCAGCACCCCGCCTGCGAGGCTGCTGATGGCGACCCCAACCAGGACACCGATCGCTCCACCGATGATCCCCAACAATCCCGATTCGATCAGGAATAGGCTGAGCACGTGCCGGTCCTTCGCTCCAATGGCCTTCATGATCCCTATCTCGCGGGTCCGCTCCAGGACCGAGGTGAACATGGTGTTCATCACGCCGATTGCCCCGACCAGAAGCGAGATCGCGGCGATCGCCGTCAGGGTCATCTGGATGCTTGACATGGCAGACTTTATTTGCTGGCTCATCTCCTCGGCGGTTATCGTTTGAACCGGGGTTCCGAGCTGGGAGAAGAGGGTCTTTATCGCCTGCGACGCCTCTACTACATCGGTCTGGTCGGTCACTTCGACAAGTGCTTGGGAGATCTTTCCTTCCCCTCCGTAGAGCGTCTCTAGCGATTCGATCGGGACGAACAGGCCGGTATCCATGCCGCGGAAGGTCATCGCTCCTCCTGATCCCTTTCCTTCGGTTGCGGTTGATTCCAGAATGCCGATCACTTCAAAATCGGTCATCTCAATCTGAACCGCATCACCAACGACCACACCCAAATCTGTCGCTACCTGAGCCCCGAGAACGATCGCAAATAGGTCCGATCGATCGAAGTCCCGCCCTTGCGC
>JAUWGE010000053.1 GCA_030606565.1 Candidatus Bipolaricaulota bacterium
GATGGTATAGACCAACGGATGCGTAAGGGAGTTCGGCTGGCCGCCCTCCGCCGCCGCCGGGATCAGCCCGAAGCCCCAGTTCTCCCACAGGTAGTCCTCACCGCCCAGCTCTTTGACGTACTGTTCCGCCCATTCGGCCCACTGCCACGTCCCGCCGACCCAGAATAGTACCTTGCCATCGGTGATGGTGCCATGCCACAAGGACCAATCGCCGTGGAGGCAGCTCATTGAACCGTAGTTCTGCGCGGCGTCGTAGAAGAACTGGTAGTACTTCAGGCCAGCCGCTTCATCGAAGACCAGCTTGCCGGTCGCAGTATCGATCGTCTCCCCGCCGAAAGCGTAGTAGAATGCGGTGAAGTCAGGCCCATTCTTCGGGCGCGTCCAGAAACCGTTGCCATCAGCGACCACGCCTTTGTCCACCGCTTCCTTGGCCACTGCCAGCATGTCGTAGAGGGTGAATTCGCCCTTCTCGATCTTATCCGGTAGAGCCGCGATCTCGTTCGCAGTCCAACCCAGCTCGCCTAACAGAGCCTTGTTGAAGTAGAGGGGGCGTGCCTCAGCATCCTGAGGGACTCCCCAGATCTCACCCTTGTAACTCGTGCTGTCCCACAGGTTATCGATAACGTTCTTGAACCCGGGGAACTCCTTCATCAACTCATCCAACGCGATGATCCGGCCCGCCTCGGCCTGAACTCCGATGTACTCGTGCCCGGTGAGCCAGATGTCGGGGTCCTCGCCCGCGCCGTAGCTCAACACGAACTCCGTCACGTAATCTCCCCAGTCGATGTTGTCCTGATTGATCACCACTTCTACGCGCCTAGGGTCACCTGCGGCCTCCAGGTCGGCGTTGAGTGCCTCTGCAGCGAGAATGAAGTTGTTGCCTCGCCAGTTCTCCATCGGCGGCTTCGCCCGACAGCGAACAGTGATGGTAATAGTCTCCGTATCCTGCCCCAGGGCAATAAGCCCTCCGGACACCACAAAGCACCCGATCAGCATCAATACAAACAAACGTTTCATTTTTCCTCCTCCTTGATCTTATGGGCTGTGGTACACGTTCTTCCTAACAGTGTATTCTCTCGCGAATCACCTCCTGTAACAGGGATAATATCTGCATTGTATGCGTTATCTAAGAAGTATTTATTCGTGCTTTGATGCAATCTCAGCCCTAGAGGCGGTTGTTTCAGCGTGAGATGTACCCCGGTTGGACCCCCCTCCTCAAGCGAGTAGTTACCTAAACCGGATAGAAGAGCTAGATGTCTTTTTTCTCGAAAGCAGGTTGTCGCATCATGATCTGCAAAGATTTTCATAGTGAAATCATGCAAACGGTAGCACAAAAAAGAGCCTTTGTCAATAGAAATACGATTAATTCGGGCCTCAACAGCGATTAGACCATTTGGAAGGCGTATTTACCTCGCGTGTGAAATCTATAAACTCTTCAGAAACGTCTCCACGTCCTTCGTGATTCCCGTGAACGGGCCGGGAACCTCCATCTTGAGGGAGGTGACCGCCGCCGCATAGCGACTGGCCTGTTCGGCATCTGTGGAGAGTCTCTCTGCCACGTAGGTGGCGAAACAGGTATCTCCTCGTCCTGTCCTCCCAGCTATCTCCCTCGGCCGAAATGGGGCCTCGTAGAACTGACCTTCGGCATAAACAAGGACGCCTTCCTTGCGGGTGAGGACGATCTCACGAGGGCCGTAGGAAGCAAGGATCGACACCGCTTCACGGGGATCGTCCACACCTGTAAGGACCTGCGCTTCGGTATCGTCTACTTTTAGGATATCGACCAGGGATAGCCCTTCCTCCTTCTCCGGCCAATCTTTGAACACGACCCTCTCCCCTTCAGCAAAGCGGACGAACCCTTGGGCATCCAACGCGATCCGTGCTTTCTTGGAGAGCTTTCTGAGTAGGGATAGATTGACCTCGCCAGCCAGGATAGGGATCACAAAGAAGGTCTTTGCCTCGACATCCGGGATCTCATCCTCCTCGAACGCGCCGGCGAATCCCAACGGTTTGCAGACCCGCTTATCCCGATCTTTCGTGAAGTAGATGTTCTCCATACCTGAGGTCCCCGCGGCCGCACGGGCAAATACGGTGATCCCTTCCCTCTTCAATTCGTCGAGAAGGGGGAAGTCTTCCTCCCGCAGTTTCGTGATTACCGCCACCCGATATCCGAGGCGGGCCAGGGCGATCGATCCATAGTAGACAGCCCCTCCCGAAGCAACCCTGGAGGTATCCTCAAATACAATCCTGTCCTTCGCGAAATGACCGATCATCGCGATGTCGAATGTCTTCCCCGTCATGTCCTGACCTCCTGTTGAGCCAATCGGCCGGTGAAATCCTTCAAGAACAGAGCAAGATGCTCCACCACAAGGTTCGCCCTCTTACGCATCTCCTCCGGAGCACGCGCCTCGGTCTGCTCTTGTGGGACCAAATCCATGAGATGCATGTAGATCAAACGCCCATCAACGGGAAGACCGAGCTCGCAACGTACAGCCAGCCAATCGATCGGAGCATCCCAGATTGTTCCATCCACGTCAAATAGTGTCATGCGGATCGTCATAGGAACGTGATGGTAACCGAAAACGGAGCATAGGTGGAATCGAAAACAGCCTAGTGGCAACCCGACTTGCCGTATCGGAGATTTAAAGCGCGTTCAATCTCGACCTTGCTCTCCTTGCCCGAGAGAACGGGGCATCCCTGGCGGGCCGCTGAATAACCAAAGGTGAAAACCGTTACCC
This sequence comes from Candidatus Bipolaricaulota bacterium, assembly GCA_030606565.1. Classification (GTDB taxonomy): domain Bacteria; phylum Bipolaricaulota; class Bipolaricaulia; order UBA7950; family UBA9294; genus UBA9294. The sequence continues at coordinate 2,739 of JAUWGE010000053.1, forward strand.
ACTCGACACAGCGAAGAACCCTCATCAATTCGAAACCTTCGGCATGGATGCTACCTGCACTATATCTTGCGACATGTAGCGAAAGATCGTATAAAACCAACTATGTGGGAATTGACCGTTCTCTTTATAGCAGGGGCCTACGTTGGCTGGAATATCGGAGCGAACGATGCAGCAAACTGCATCGGAACCACCGTGGGTTCCAGGCTTCTATCATATAAGAAGAGTGTGACTCTTCTTTCTATCTTCGTCATCCTTGGAGCAACCTTACAAGGTCAGTACGTGATGAAGACGATCGGGAAAGGGATCGTCACGACAGAACTTCCCGCAGCCGCAATCTTCGCAGCACTGATCTCCTCAGGGCTCTTCGTGACATTGGCAACCTTCTTCAAGCTTCCTGTCTCGACCTCCCAGGCAATAGTGGGAGGTATAGCCGGTGTCGGGCTGGCCGCGGGGGCGGAGGTAAACCTCTCGAAACTCCTGACAATCGCACAGGTCTGGGTCGTCTGCCCTTTCCTAACGGGGCTTATTGCCTTCATGCTCTACCATCTCTTCGCGTTCACCCTCCGCCATGTGGGAAGACCTGAACTATGGGACCGTATCCTAAAGACTCTCCTCATCGCGAGTTCCTGTTACATCGCCTTCTCGCTGGGAGCAAATGATGTTGGAAATTCCGTCGGACCGATCGCTAATCTCGGCATACCCTTTATTTGGTTAGCCCTTTTGGGTGGTATCTCTCTCGCACTGGGGGCGGTGATGTTTGGCCACCGGGTGGTAGAAACGGTCGGGGCAGGGATTACACCGCTCGACCCGTTGAGCGCTTTCGCAGCCCAGCTCTCCGCTGCCCTCGCCGTCCACTTCTTCTCCCGCTTAGGGATCCCGGTCTCGACATCCCAGGCAGTTGTCGGCGCCATAGTAGGAGTGGGCCTCGTAAAAGGGATAAGCGCAATAAAAGGGCGCCGAGTGGCAGAGATCGCCGGCGGATGGGTGGCGACCCCACTGACAGCAGGGCTCTTCTCCTTTGGTCTCTACAAGCTAATCTCGCTCATCTTGTAGCCGCTCAGAACCGCCTCTGCGCGATCATCATATCGACACGATCGGAGAGGTCTTCGGCCCGGTCGGAAGGTTCAACCAGCTCTTCCACCAGACCTCGTACTTGAAGCTTCTCCGCCAGGCCTAGGTCCATCGCGAATAACCGCTTGATCACGGCTCGTTCCAGTTGGTCGACCTCCCCTTCTTTCATCTCGATCGCCTTGGTATGTTCGAGCGCCCGGTTCATATCCTGGAAGAACAGATTAAGAGCCTGGTTGACCTCATCGAATATCTCACGCGTCTTTGACATTATTTCGTGGAGCATCGGCTTCAACTCTTCAGGTATCCTAACCTGTTGCAGCAAAAGGTAATCGAGGATCGCCTCCCCGGCGTTGGCGAGCTTGTCCACTTCCTCGATAATCTCCAGGATATCGCGCCGCGACGGAGCGAGGAGCGCGCCACCCAACAGCGCTGTTTCCACCTTTCGCCTCACGTCATCGGCTAGCCCCTCGGCACGGTGCGTCTCCAGGGCAAGCCGGTCCGCCTTCTCCATATCCCCGTCAAGGTAGGCGGTAAACGCCTCCTGGAAGAAAACGAGGCTCTCGTCGACACAATGGAGGTGTTCCAAGACAAGTGTTTCAATCTTTTTCTGCTTTTTCCAAAAGGCCATTCGCTCCCCCTCTTCGTTTAATTAACTTGTTTCAGCTTACCCGTCCCTTCGATCGCGGTCAAACCGCAGGGCTTCGCAGGTGGATACACTCGCCAGAGACAATGGTATGCCGAGTTCCCTTCGCCTCGACGAGTAGCCTGCCAATTCGATCGATCCCTATCGCCCTCCCGCAGATCACCCTCGCGCCCTCGGCTCCCTCGATCTCGATGCGCACCTCTCGCCCGATCGTTGCCGAGAGAGCTTCGTAGGCTTCCACGATCTCCCCAGAGAGAACGCCTTCGAGGTTCTTAAGGATCGACCGCACCAGTCTATCACGCGTGACAGGTTCACTCGTCTCCCCTCGTACGCAGGTCGCTGTCGCCAGGGGAGCCTGTTCCATGTTCACTCCAACCCCTACGATCGCCCACTGTTCAACGGCCTCGATAAGGATCCCCGCGATCTTCCGTTCCCGCACCAAGACGTCGTTCGGCCACTTGAG
>JAUWGE010000012.1 GCA_030606565.1 Candidatus Bipolaricaulota bacterium
GCCCTGCGCTCTGCCGTAGCCCAAGTAGTCTGGACTACGGAACAAGCTCCACCAGCAAGACGTTTGAGGTGTGGAACTGTGGTGGAGGCACACTTACCTACACAATCTCGGATGACAAGGCATGGATCAGTGTGAGTCCTACCTCGGGCTCCAGTACAGGTGAGCACGATACCATCAAGGTTACGGTTAATCGCTCAGGGCTCTCTCCTGGCCATTACACCGGTACAGTGACCATCAATCCCAACTACGGCTCCAACCAAAACGTGAGTGTGTCTATGGATGTGCCCACTCCTGACCCGATATTGTGCAAGGACACGAGCAGCCTGGACTTTGGAACAAGCTCCACCAGCAAGACGTTTGAGGTGTGGAACTGCGGAGGGGGAACACTTAGCTACACGATCTCGGATAACACGACATGGATCAGTGTCAGTCCCACCTCGGGCTTCAGCACCGGAGAGCACGACACGATCACGGTTACGGTTAATCGCTCCGGGCTTGCCCCAAGCAATTACACCGGCACGGTAACCATCAACCCAAATTACGGATCGAACCAATACGTGAATGTGTCTATGGACGTACCCGCGCCTGACCCTGTGCTGTGCAAGGACAAGAGCGGCCTGGACTTTGGCACCACCTCAACAAGCAAGACGTTTGAGGTGTGGAACTGCGGTGGAGACACACTCACCTACACAATCTCGGATGACAAGGCATGGATCAGTGTGAGTCCTACCTCGGGCTCCAGCACTGGAGAGCATGATACCATCACCGTCACAGTGGATCGATCCGGCCTTTCTCCTGGCCACTACACTGGGACAGTCACTATCGATCCAAACTATGGGGCCAACCAGTCCGTGAGTGTGTCCATGGATGTACCGGATGGAGCGTGCTGCCCGGAGTTCCAGCGCGCAATCGTTCAGAAGTGCGTTACTCAGGCAGCTGGGGGAACAGTTCGAGTCATCGTCGAGATTGCCCTTGATCGTGACTACTCGGGCTTGGCGCTAGATGAAGACCTCACTGGATTCCCTGGTAACTGGAGCCCTTGGCAGGTTACACCCGTCTCGAACGACGGCGCGACGTTCAACGCCAATGACGTTCAGTGGCTGTGGATTTCCGTCAACGCGGGAGACACGAAGAGAGTAGAGTACGATGTTACGGTGCCTGCTGGCCAACCTCTCGGCACCTACACGTGGTATGGGGCGGTCAAGAGCGCCTCACCCAATCTAGACTGTGAGGTGTGTGGAGACAAAGAGATAGAGGTCAAGCAGCAATGCGGTTACAGCATCGACTACGTTGTGGCACACTGGGTCAACGGCGCAGTCAATCCGAACGACCCGTGTGAGATTAGCTTGGATCAGATTCTCCAGGCAATCGCTTGGTGGGCGGACGGTACCCCTGTGCCGGAGACAGACGGGCAGACCATCGATTTGGACAAGATACTTGACCTGATTGCAAAGTGGGCAGCTGGGACATGCGTCGAGTCCACAACCGCCGCTGGAATCATTTCCGGGTTCTCAACGAAGATAGGAGTTGCAGATGTGGAAGCCGTGAGAAGCCTTTTCTCGACGCAGGTAGCCCCCGGAGAAAGCATCGATGTGACCGTAACCTTGACAGCGAGTCACACGTTTGTGGGCTTGGCATTGGATGAAGATTGGCCGGAGGGTTGGGAGATCACCCCAGTGGAGAACAACAACGCGGCTTTCAATCCCCAAGAACTGCAATGGCTGTGGTTGACAGTCGCTGAAGGCGAAACGAAAATGATCCGCTACCGTGTGACCCTCCCCAGTGATTCCCCGCTTGGCGGACTCTACAGCGTTACGGGACTTGTGCGGAGTGCCTCACCACAGTTTACTGCAGATGTCCTGGGGGACGTGGAGGTGAAGGTAGCTCAGACCAATGAACTCGAGATCGTAGCGTATCCCAACCCTGTCGAGGACGTACACACTGTGACCTTTGCGGTGAAGGGGCAAGTGGTTGAGAGCATCAGTGTGCAAGTCTTTGACCTCGCGGGCCGGGTTGTATTCAGTACCGGCATCGTGCCCGGCAACTCCTTAGAGTGGCATTTGAGAGGTAATGATGGGGAGCTGCTCGCAAACGGCGTCTACCTGTTTGTCGTTGAGGTACGTGCCAGCGATGGCACACTGATCAAGAGTGAGGCAAGAAAACTGGCGATTCTGTTGTGAGTGCGCTCGCTGAACAAGGAGGAAATACAATGACTTGTCGAGCTTGTCGACTCAGTTTTATCTTTCTCTCTCTCTTTCTGTCTTTCACTGCCTCGCTGATGGGATTTGCGCAGGCAACGGCTGTACGGGACATATCGGGCGCGACAGTAGCGCCGGGTGATACCTTAACAGTCACGGTAGTAGTCACGATCAACCAGAATATCAACGGTCTTGGTTTGGATGAGAACTTACCCGCTGGGTGGGGGCTCACCCCAGTAGACAACAACGGGGGCATCTATAGTGCATCTGAGACCGCCTGGCTTTGGCTACAGGTCAACGCCGGGGAAACTAGAACCGTTCTGTACAACGTCACCGTCCCCACGGGAACAGCATTCGGCCAATACGCGATTGATGGAGTTGTGAAGAGCGCCTCGCCCCAGTTTGAGAACCCCGTGACAGGAGAAAGTGTCGTTACGGTCGAGGATCAATGCACCTACACCATTGACCCAGCCAACCGTCATTTCAACGCGAATGGAGGGGCTGGCACGGTCGACGTGACCACCAATCTTCCCAGCTGCGACTGGACAGCTCAAGTGGATGTGGGATGGATCACAATTACGGCCAATGGCACCGGACCTGGCAGTAAGACTGTCCACTACACGGTGGCAGCAAATAGCGGGAACCAGCGCACAGGGCACATCACCATCGAAGGCAAGACGCATACGATCACGCAGGATAAAGCTCCCGAACCGTGCACGTACTCCATTTCTCCGACTAGTAAGCACTTCACCAAGGATGGAGGGACGGGAGCGATCAATGTGACTGCTTCTCGTTCGACCTGTACGTGGACGGCGCAGAGTGATGCCGGTTGGATCACGATCACCTCGGGGAGTAGTGGAACAGGGAATGGGACCGTGCGGTATAGGGTTGCAGCAAATAGTGGTGCTGAACGCACAGGGCATATCACCATCGAAGGCAAGACGCATACTGTTACGCAGGATCGAGCTGACGAACCGTGTACGTACTCTATTTCTCCAGCTAGCAGGCACTTCACAAAGGATGGCGGATCTGGCACAGTCAGCGTAACCACATCTCGCTCCGACTGTGCGTGGACGACGCAGTCAGACAGCGCATGGATTCCGATTACTTCCGGTAGTAGTGGAACCGGGAACGGGACCGTGCGGTATACGGTTGCGCTTAATAGTGGCGCTAAACGCACAGGGCATATCACCATTGAAGGCAAGACACATACTGTTACGCAGGATGGAGATGGGGTATTGTCATCCCCTGTTTTGCAGACACCAACTGACGGCAGCACAGTTGGGAACCCGGTGCAGTTCGCATGGGGGGCTGTCGAAGGTGCGGCGGAATATCAAATTAACATCAGAGGAGATACTGATATCGGCGAAGATGGGGGGTATTTATGGGCGACGATCGCTGAAACACAATACTCGGTAGACCTTTCGTTTGTCACCGCGCTTCCTCCGAACAACACCTTCCATTGGGCGGTGCGCGCCTTCGATGACTATGGGAACCCCAGTGCATGGAGCTCCACCTGGTCATTCGTCTGGAACGCAGAGCCATTCACTCACACTCACACTTATGGTGCAGTGTCAGGCTGGTATATGGTTTCAGTCCCGCTCAACAGCGGCACGGCGGCTGACCTGTTTGGTACTGTGGCTTACCGATGGAACCCAGCCACGGCCCGGTACGACCGTGTTTCAACGATCGAGCCCAGCGCAGGTTACTGGGTCAGGTTGCCGGCTAGCAAGGTGATCACGGATACTGGTAATCAGGTTGCAACAGATGTCACCATCGACATCTCGACCGCTGGCTGGCACCAGATCAGCGCTCCATGGAACTATCCAAAGAGCGCGATCCAAGTAATTAAGGGTACGGAGACTAAGGCGTGGACTGATGCGGTAGCTGCAGGTTGGGTGCGCGATCAGATCTACGGGTATAAGGCGACTGATGGAGCCTACACTATGCCAACCACCATTAGTCCATGGTACGGCTATTGGGTGAAAGCATTGGTCTCCGGGCTCAGCCTGAGGCTCCGCTCCGCTTTAAGAATGCCTCCACCTCCGGCGGCGGTGTTGACTCCAACGGCACCAAAGGTGATTGCCCCAGCAGATCTACCTCCGATGCCTCCGGCTCCGGCAGCAGGTGCGGTCGATCTTGTGTTCACCAACATCCCCAACCCAATTACTGATGTTCACACAACGACGTTTGTGGTAACCGGTCCAATGTCGGCGTTGGTCGAGGTGATCAAGGTTCAGATCTTCGATCTCTCCGGCAGGTTGGTGTACGAGCGGGAAGAGGTTGGAACAAACTTCGACTGGCACACGATTAACAACGATGGAGAGTTCCTTGCCAACGGAGCCTACCTGTACAAGATCTACGCGCTGATCGACGGTGAGTGGGTTGAGAGTGAGACCAGGAAGCTTGCGATCTTGAGGTAAGATGTGTAGTAGAAGGCGTCAAAGCAATTAAATAAGGCTGGAGGATTAAGGAGGGGAAAATGGTGACTGATACGAGTGCTCGGCATACTCAAGTAAGGCAGATCTGGACTTGGTTCTCGGTTATGTTCCTGGTACTTCTCGTAACTTCTTGCCTTCTAAGTATTAAGATAGAGGCTGTTGAACAACAGCTGTTCTATGATAGTGGGCGCAATGTAAGTCTAGGAGGAACTGCTAGTTATTACATTAAGAAAATTGCACCGGCAACAGATCTGGCCCAGACGTACGGCCGGACCGGTGTTCGCCCGGTCTGGGATGGCAATGCGCCGCCGCAGGATGGAGTCGGCGTCAGATTCCGATTCTACGTCGCGGACAACAACAGCCACAACCTGAAGATACTGTTTTCTGATAGCAGACTATGCGGTACTCAACCGGACACCTATCTGCTGGAGTATAATCTGTACGACAGGGGACTTCGGTATGATGATTGGGTCTACACGACCTGGCCCATGCAGGGTACACACGTCCCTGGTGAATCGAGCCTCAGGGTGGCCGTCCCCGACTATGTTGCCGCTGGGAAAACAGGTGCCAAGACGTTCTCCCCCGAGATGTTCCCCAGGCAAACATACGAAATAGATGGCATCGCCGGCGTCTGGAAGACCGATCTGATCTCTCAGACGAATATGAACCAACGGGAGTGTGGGGTCACAATGATGCGCGGCGGTCTTGTGACCGACCTTTCCGGATGGAGAGCGGATGGGACGGATCTTCCCGCTGACACCTACCGTCAATGGAACGTGACCGTAGAATTCGGACAAGCGACGTATCAGATGGCCTTTGCTTTGCCGGATGGAAACGCTAGCTACCTTGATCCTTGGGAAACGCTTATCTTTTTCACGGAGTTCCTTCATAGCTCAGGCCTGCTCCGTGTTTACTTCTGGGACTTCCAAATAATGCGGGAGAGTTTGGGTATCTGGGAACCCCTGTACAGATGGCGCGTTTCAGATCACGATGGTTCTTTGGACTCCTTTGGCGTCTGCAAGGCCTCGCACAACGGCGTAGCCGTTATCGAAATCAGCAATGACCCAGCAATGGATTACCCGCCTCCCGGAACCATTATTGACACCGCTCCCACGGAGGAAAAGGCCATTGTTCTATTCTTGGAGTCCCATGATCCTATTTGGACGAACCAGACCGAGCGCGGCCTTGACAACCTTTGTGAAGTCCTCAACGAAGAAGGGTTTGAATGGGCCGTACACGAAGAAGGTTCGCTCACTACCAATGACCTCGACACCGTGGATGTTCTTGTAGTCGGTTATAGCAACGCGGGGTTCGCTAGCAACGAGCTTGATACAATTGAGGATTTCGTTCGTACTGGCGGTGGGCTTCTCCTCATGGGAGAAGGATGGTCGTGGCCAAGCGACATCTCAGCATTCCCACTGAATCAGCTTGCTTACCGCTTCGGTTGGGAGATTACAGCAAGCACAGGGGATGCCCCCGCCCAAGTGTTTGAGCATCCCATTTCGACGGGTGTGTCTTCTCTACATCTGGTTGGTTCTTCGCCCATCGCGGGGACTGCAGGAGACACAGTGATTCTGGATCAAAACGGTGAGGCTCTCGTACGTGCGCTACACGCTGATGCTGGGCATGTCGTCACGATTGGAGACAGCGATATCTTCACAAATGTTGACTACAACGGGAACGGTATCCCAGTGATTGAGGAAGAGGACAATACACTCTTTGCACGAAACGTCTTCCACTGGCTCACAGGTTCGTCAGGGGTACCTTGCACCTACTCCATGGACCCAGCAAGTCGTAACTTCTCTCATACTGGCGGAAGTGGCAGCGTGAGTGTAACAACCGAGAGTGGATGCCAGTGGACCGCTCAGACGGATGTCGCCTGGATTACGATTACTTCAGGAGGCAGTGGCCCTGGGAGCGGGATGGTGAACTACACCGTTGCAGCTAACAGTGGAGCTACACGCACCGGGCACATAACTATCGAAGGGCAAACACACACGGTTACGCAAGGTGGCGAAGAACCAGTTCCTGGTAGTGGTGATATCCTCTTTGATCAACGGGATCAACATCATTATGGTGACCAACTTTTCCCGGATATTGACAGCACAGGGACTATAGGTTACTCCACATTCAGAACCACACTGGAAAACGCAGGCTATGAGATAAACAAACTTAACTCCGGCCTCATAACAAACGCCATCTTGGCTAACTACAAAATCCTCGTGATCATGCCAACCCTACACAACTACAGTAGCTCTGAGATCAATGCCATCGAGAGTTATGTTTCTGGCGGCGGCAGCGTGCTGATCTTGGGCGATTGGTTTCAGTATGCCCCTCATATAAACGCTGTAGCGGAGGCTTTCGACACCAAGTTCGATGGGCATAGGGTGGCCAATTCAACAAGCAATTTGAACGGGGACCCTTTCCACCCCCGTATCAGGAACTTCGGCTGTTCATCTCCTCCTTGCAACCACTCCCTTACGCACATTACAGACGGCATAGAAAGTTACTACATGGTGAATGGCACTTTCATAGAGGCAGGCAGTCCTGATAAAGCTCTTGCCTGGTTTGACTGGCGTGAATCACCAAACCAGCCTCGGGAGCATACATGGATAGACCAAAATAAGAATGGATACGAGGATCCCGGCGAGGAGTATAGGCCTGGACACGGAAGTTGCACCGTTCTGTCATGGTTGGAATACGAGAATGGAAAAGTGGTTTTCTCGGCTGACGCTAGTTTCTTGTACAATTCAGTGGCAGACAAAGCCGATAATCTTCAGTTGGGGCTAAACATAATCAGCTGGCTTGCTGAAACAACAAGCGAACCAGGTCCGCCACCTCCATCCGATCAGGAGACTCACACGTTTCCTGCTGGCTGGTCGCTGGTTTCAGTCCCGCTGAACAGCGGGATGGCGGCTGAGCTCTTCGGCACGGTTGCCTATCGCTGGAATCCGGCAACAGGGCAGTACGACATGCCTACAATTATCGAGCCCACCAAAGGCTACTGGGTCAACCTGCCTTCAAGCAGGACAGTCACTGATACCGGTCATGAGGTCACAACGGATGTAATCATTGATATTTCAAGCAAAGGCTGGCATCAGATCAGCGCTCCTTGGAGCTACCCGAAGAGCGCGATCAAGGTGATCAAGGGCACGGAAACTAAGTTTTGGGCCGATGCGGTAACTGCCGGCTGGGTGCGCGATGACATATATGGTTACGTAGCTACCGATGGTGCTTACACTACTCCATCCACGATAGACCCGTGGTACGGATACTGGGTAAGAGCAAATGTCTCTGGCCTCACGCTCAAGCTCCTGTACGCGTCAGGTACGCCTGTGAGCACGGCATACGCGCCGATGGCCTTCGCTCCGGCCGACCTGCCTCCGATGCCTCCTGCGTTTAAGCCTTCCGCGGCGACCCTGACCTTCGGAAACTCCCCGAACCCAGTCGTCGACGTCCACACCACCATCTTTGAGGTGAAGGGCGCGGCAGCGTACCTGGTGGACACGATCAAGGTCCAGATCTTCGACCTCTCCGGCAGGTTGGTCTACTCTAGCGGTGAGATCGCGGGGACGAGCGTTGATTGGCACACGGAGAACGACTATGGTGAAACCCTGGCAAACGGAGTCTACCTGTACAGGATGTACGCCAATATTGGCGGTGAGTGGATCGAGAGCAAGACCAAGAAGCTCGCGATTCTGAGATAACTACGTCATTCACGGCTCTGGGGCGAAAGCCCTGGGGCTGTTTTTTGTTTAGACAGCCGTCAGCTTTCAGCAGTCAGTGATCAGTGACGAAAAACCTTCAGCGTTCAGCTTAAGGCTTCTAAGGCTGATGGCTATTTTCCCTGCCTTTGATCTGCTTTTAGGCTGACAGCTGATGGCTAAACATAACTCGTTGCGCGTCGGCTGCAGCGCCTTGTTAGGCGCTAGATCTCGCCACTAGAGGGAATTGCTCTGGATGTTCGATCGACTCAACGGTCAAATCGACATCAAGGTCTGGCCAATACAAATGGTGCGGTTGTGGCCACTCGACATTTAAGATTGCAGACACTGGCGCTTCCTTGAACCACGGAAATTCGCTGAAGGGAAGAAATAATTCCTTGTCGGCTAATAGGAGCCAAAATCCGTGTTGGGAAATATGAGTAACTTCAGGCTCCGAAGTGCTGCTGCCAAGCGCTTCTGATTTCACTTTTGTGCTCCTCGATTAAGCTTTGCACAGCCCGAAGGTCTTTGGCTGTCAAACCGTGATTTTGTGCCAACTCAATGTCGGGTTCCATCCAGAACTTGGCCTCGCCATGCCCGCAGTAAACATGCACATGCATTCGCAGCTCCTCGCGCGAAAAGAAGAAGAACCGGAAACCTCGCTCACGAAATATTGTTGGAGTCACGCTCTCTTATCGCTCGCTCCATCTGTGCTTAACTCCATGTTATAACCTCAACGGTCGTTTTTCCCAGGCACGCCTAACGGCCAAACTCAGCCACCACGCCGCGCGGGCCTTTACAAAGTCTATCTCAACAAAAGACAACGTGCAAGTGCAAGGAACTATTGTTGCCACTGGTAAAAAGGGAAAAAGGGACAGGTTGCTTTTTTCATGCGTCTCGCCGCGGAGGACGGAGAGAACGCGGAGAAGGGAAGGGGGAGACAGGGGGACGCGGGGAGAAGAAGAAACGTGTCAGCCTTCAGCACTCAGCGATCAGCTTTTCTCCATTCACTACCCGCAATTTACCAGTTACTACCATTTTACCATTCACGTTTCCCTTATCGCTCGCGGTTGTCTTGTGTGAGACAAATCTAATCTTGACATCTCGCTACTAAAGCAGTATACTAAAAATTGCCATGTTAGGTGAGAGTACTACAGTAACTGCTGACATATGCTTTTTAGTCACCTTGCTGTGTCTTTCCGAAGTGGATTCAAGTACGAGGATATCTGGATGTGGAGCCTGGGAATGGGCGCGCGCTTTAGAAACTTCACCTTCGACTATGCCGTTGTAACTCATGCCTATCTGAACAGTCAGCTTCGTGGGTCGCTTGTGGTGAGCTGGTAGGTACAGTTACATACGAAAAAGGTGAGCTGTCCCGTAGGATGCTTGGTCTGTACTCAACAAAGGTGTATTTTGGACAAGGTAATCTGGAGTGGAAAATATGCAAGATCAGCGCGAGGGAGATGAAGAACGTCTCCTCATCGAAATCCAACACTAGTTTGCCCGTGGAGAATGGGTGTATACTAAGCATGCGGTGGATCGGGTCATTGAGCGGGGGATTTGGTCTTATGAGGTGAAAGAGGCGATCGGAACGGGCGAAATCATTGAGGATTATCCCAAGGACAAATACAGGCCGAGCTGTCTCATCTTGGGATGGACAAAGAAGAAAAGACCCTTGCATCTCCAGGTTAGTTACCCACATCCTGGTGCGAAGATCAAGGTGATCACCCTGTATGAGCCTAATCTTAAGGAATGGAGGGAAGGCTTCAGAGAGAGGAGGGGTTGATAAGCTATGGATCGCTGTGCTGTTTGTGGAGGGGAGGTTGAGAAAAAGAGGGTGACTTACACCAAGGAAGAAGGCGGCCGATTGGTGGCCATCGGTGGGGTCCCGGCTGAGGTCTGTCGCACCTGCGGGGAGGAGTACTTTGCCCCTGAGGTCGCTGATGAGCTCCACCGGATCATTGAGACCAGGGCGTGGACGGAGACCCTTGAGGTCCCTTATGCCCGGCTGAGAGCTTCGGTGGGGTAGATTTCAATTACCTCTTAAGAGGAGAACGTCGCACACCTGTCTGCGTCGCGGACGCGACAGGCAGGCAAGGTACGACGCTACAAAATTCCGGCCCTGGGGCTGTTTTTGGCTTAGGCAGCTATCAGTTTGTTTGTCCTTGGTGCAATCATTTCACCGCCTCGGGAGATCGGGTGATTGAATGATCGGGTAATTGAATGATCGGGTGATTGAGAGATTGAATAATTGGTAGATCGGGAGATTGGGCAGTAAAATCACTCACTCGCTAAATCGCTAAATTACTCAATCCCTCGCTCCCCCTCGCTCCTTCTCTCCGCGTTCTTTGCGAGATACAATCCTTTTCCTCTCGCCCGTTCGTTGCACTCACTCAAGCCGCAAAGGTCGCTGAGATGAGCATTAAGGTTCCCATTCACTCTCTGCGTGCTCCGCGTTCTCGGCGGTGAAAGCTTCTGAAACGAAGGACTCCTACTCGAGGGCCCGGTAGAGGGAAGCGTAGTCGCACGCAGGGTTCCAGAAGAGGTACCCGTCGGCTCCACACTCTTTCGAGGCGCGGACCTGGGCGCGTATGTAGTCTTCGAGGCTCATTCCAGGCGGGATCGCCTGGTCGAAGGCCTGCAAGAAGGGGCGAAATGGTGTCGTTACTCGCGCTTTCCCGGTGGTAAGCGCCTCTTCTACCACGCGGTAGGGATCATCTTTGTAGTGCTGTTCCCGGTAGTGGGAAGGGTAAAGCATTGGGGAGACGAGGTCGACGTAGGATGCCATCTCTTCCAGAGATTGGCCGATTGGGTCGATCCTCTTCTTGTTCCAGTTCCACATTATACGGCCGAAGATATCAACCGATATGACGACTTGACCGGAGAGGAGCTTTCCTGCCTTTTCCAGGAACTGGTTCACCGCTGCGTAGCGCTCTTCGTAAATGGGGATAAGTTCGCCTCCGTCCGGGAAACGGATGTAGTCAAACTGGATCTCGTCGAAGCCTAAGGACGCTACCTCTTCGGCGATCTCAAGGTTGTAGGCGATCGCCCGCTCATCGCTTGGATAAACCCACGGACCCTGCTGATTAAGATAGGTGGCTAGCTTAGGATCGTAGAAGAGAACCTGCCTGGCAATCAGGTAGATCCCTTTTTCCCGCAGGGCAGGTAAGAGTGAATGAAGGTCGAGCCGACCGGTGGAGGCGCCGATCTCTTTCGTAAGTGAGACGGTGCTGTTGTAGGTTACCTCACCGTGCATGTTCTTGACATTGATCACCACTGCGTTCAGTTTCCTCTCCCTGGCCGCTTTGAAGATCTCTTTGAGGCACTCTGGCTTGGTGAGGGCATACGAAGTAAGGTAGATCCCTACCCGATTATGAGGGGAAGGGAGCCCTGCCTCAAGTGGCGAGCCCTGATCCACCCGCGCGCCGGCGAGCAGGACGAAAATGAATCCGACGATCAGGAAGCGGAGAATAGTCGAATGCGCCATGCATGCGAGTATATGCGGTTTCGGTCTGCTGTACGGTCATCTTCGTGTTATTTGTATAGGACTTTTGGCACGTCTCATTGAGGGATGGGGTGAGGGATTAACAGGGACACTCAGTCTCCTTTTCAAGATTGAAGGAGCAAAGCCACGAATATTCTTGGGTTAGCTCGGAGAGGATCTGCTAAGAGAGGAAGCGCGCTCTTCACAGATTGCACACAACGCCTTCACCTTCTCCACACCTTTTTTAGTTAAATTCTTGCCTTGAGTGATGCGCTGAAGCTCACTCATTGTGGGGCCCTTCATGCATCGCTATAATGATCTAAAGTATGTTGTGGTTGTCTTCCGGGTGGATGGCATAATGAGAGCAAAAGGAGTCGATTGCATGAAGCGCACGTTTTTTCTTTTCCTATTGGGTGTTTTGTTTATTGCGAGTATAGTCGCCGCGTCAGGTTCGCATGATCCGATCACCATCCTCGGCAACGGGGACTTCACAGCGGAGAACGGTGTTATTTCGGGAAGTGGAACTGTGGAGGACCCCTACCTGATTGCTGGTTGGGAGATTGACGTTCCGAATGGGACCCCCTATGGAATCAAGGTGGAAAACGCGAGTGTAAGTTTCATCCTGCGTGGGCTTGTAATCCGTGGAGCGATGGAGGCACAGGGAGCAGCAATCCGCCTCGGGTTTGTCTCTGCCGCTACGATCGAGGATTGCATGATTGGCACGATCGCAAACTCGGTAAACGGAATCGAGATATCCTCTTCCACGGATGTCACGGTGCGTCGTAACGTTCTGTACGTTCTAGGTCGAGGGCTTCGCGTCATCGGGGAGTCGGCACAGGAGTATCGCCATGAGATCGACGAGACGAACATCCTGAACGACTACCCGATTTATTACATCTATGGGAAAGATGGGGAAACAGTAAGCGGGATTCACTCAAGTAACCTGACCGTGGCGGCAAGCCGCAACATGACGATCACGAAGAACGAGATCGTCTGCGGGGACGGCATGCAGCTTGCCTTTGTCGAGGATTCACTGATCAGTAGGAATACGGTTCACCGCCTTGAACCCACACTAAGTGAGCACGGGATCAGCCTCTACCGCTCGACCGGGAACACGGTGAGCGACAACATGTTGAAGAACAACCGCCGTGCCGGAATGCACTTGTGGCTTTCCTCGGGAAACAGCATATTGAACAATCAGCTTCTGGCGAACGACTACGGCCTGATCATAGCTGCTTCGGATGACAACCGCGTCTACGATAATGTGGTGGCTGCCAATCCAACCGGGATTGAAATAAGCGCTGGTTCCACCGGAAACGAGGTGGCGATGAACATTGTCCATCACGAGAACACGAAGTACGGGATCGCCATTGAACAAGCGGTGGGAAACCGCGTGGAGAAAAACGCGATTGTGCAAAGTGAGATCGGGATCCTTCTCAGCACCCAGGCGTACAACAACACCATCCTGGCGAACACGATCGTTGGGGGGGCATATGGGATGTTGATAGTGGGATCAAACAATGAGATCGCGCGGAACCTAATCGCACAGAACTCCGATGGGGTCTTGTTTCGTCCCACATTTGGTAAGCCAGTGATCCGCGGAAATACTTTCTACAACAACGTGTTCACAGATAACAGCCATCGCCACATCAGCTTCAACGACGACTCTGAGGGTAACCGCCTCTATCGTAACTTCTTCCTTGGGGCAGTGATCTCAAACGTGCGGGTCTATGATCCCGGCAGGAATACGTGGACCGTATCCGGGGAAGGGAACTTCTGGGAGGACTACGATGGATGCGACGCGGATGGCGACGGGTTTGGCGATGATCCAGTCTTGGTGCTCCCAGCCGGAGTGAATGACACGGCGCCCTTGCTCTCACCGACTGGGGCTATAAGCGGCCTCGGGGTCCTTTCCACCCTAGAGGAGAGGGTCCTTGCCGTGCTGACTGAGGGTGGTGATAAGGTGCAGATTGCTGCACTCATTGCAGATGAGGGATACGAGCGGTTCGTTGGGTTCCGCGGCTTTCCCGCCCTCCTGATCGAGGATTTCCCCGGAATCCTGTTTGACTACGGGGAAGAGGTCCAGGGTGGCCCCGGCCCCACTGACAAAGCCTTCACCATGGAGAAGGTCCCCTTCCCGCTCGACATCGCCTTCTTCGATGGAAGCGGAGCGTTTGTGGGGAGCACGACTATGGAGGCGGATTCCTCCGACCGGTACACAGTTAACAGTTTATTTCAATACGCGCTTGAGCTGCAAAGCGGCTCGCTCTCCGCTTGGGGTATCGGCGCCGATTCGCGCCTTCTCCTCCCCACGGGGGACTAAAGATGGGGCGAGAACCATCGTTTACCACCAGGTCTGAGGTTTAACCAGATCCGAGCAGGGTAACGGTCGCTTGATCTCTCTAAAGCGATCGTTACCCTTACGTTCTCAGGGAGGATAGAGTGGTTTCGCACTTCACTGAGGGGGTACATCAAATACCCATCCTCTGCCTTCAGTTGCAGTTTCCTGTTTCTAGGTGAATCAAGCTTTATGCTTTTGGCTCTTCGTTATTCGGTGTGGGTAACTTGCCAAGAGGTGTTTCCGTGCGGGCAAGATTGATTTCGGGTTGCCAATTTGGACTACAGGTCCTTTTGAGCTCTTAGGAAGCCAGGAAACCAGGAAAAGATGTGTTAATTCATGGTCCAAAGTCCAAGATGGTGAATGGGCGGTGGTAAACCTAAGGCTGACGCACCGCTTGCAGGATGCGGCGCGGGTGTGAGATGGTACAAGCATGGTGCGGGGAGGGCGTGAATCCTCATGTCTTCACGTCTCCCCATCTCCCTATCCCCCATCTTCGCGTCTCTCTTCTCCCTCATACCCGACTTCTCATGGCTTCCTGGCTTCCTTATAATAAAATTACAGATAAGCTCAACTTTGGGTTACCCTCTTAAAACAGTGAGGAGTCATGCTTTTCGGTATGTGAGAAGAGGGGGCGAGTGCCTCGGCCGCAGGTACAGCCCTGCGTCTCTGGGATACGCGGGATGACTCGCAGGAGGAGCTTGGCGAGCCTGGGACCGTTCTCTTCCATCACCCGGGTTACTTCATTGGCCTGTACCGCTTCCTTGCCCCATACATCAAGGTCGGTGACTACGGAGCAAGTCGCGTAGCAGATCCCGAGCTCCCGCGTTAGGGCTACCTCTGGCACAAGCGTCATACTGAGAAGATCCGCCCCGAGCACCTCGCGAAAGACGCGCGACTCGGCACGGGTGGAAAACCGGGGCCCTTCAAAAGAGAGGCACGTCCCCTGGCCATGAACCTGAAAGTCCGTCTCCCTTGCTGTCTCCAGGAGGAGCCCGCGGAGCTCCGGACAGAAAGGGTCGGCCAGCGAGGTGTGAATCACCACCGGACCGTCGTAGAAGGTTGAGGGTCTACCCCGGGTCCAGTCGATGAACTGATCTGGGAGGACGAGGTCGCCGATCTCGTACTCAGGCCGCAGCCCTCCCATGGCCGATACCGCCACAATCCGCTTCACACCCAGTTTTTTAAGGGCCCAGATGTTGGCTCGATATGGAATGCGGTGGGGAGGGATCCGATGGCTAACCCCGTGACGTGGCAGGAAGGCAACGCGTCGTCCAACCATCTCGGCCTACCACGAGACCACCGGAATGGGGGCCGTACGGGGTATGTAAGTGGATCGGCTCTTAGTCCGCAATGCTCCCAAGCTCGTAGAGCCCAGAACCACCGATTACGGCTAAATTCACAGGTTTTCCCATAGTACAATCAGCATAACCAGTCATACCCTCATTGACAAACCACAGCTACTATCGCCGTTAGGGTTGTTTTGGGAGGTCTCTTGTCAAAGAGCAATCCCGCTTTCCTACAGTTATCTCGTAGCGCTCTATTTGGACAGTTCGAACACTTGACAGCCTAAACCGCCTGTGCTATTGTGCTCGATACACATGAGATAGGCTGTGAGACAGAGGGCATGTCGTTGCAGCGCAGGATTTGATAGTAACCTCTGGAAGATTATCTAGGCGCTGGAAGTCACGCTGGCCCTAGTGTAGACCAATGATCGAAGAGAGGTAACAGAGTGCAAATACGCCTTCCTACCCTGCTTTTATCACCTGGAGACCTTCCATCATATGTTCTGCTTCCCGGAGATCCCGCGCGGGCGGCCCATATCGCCGAGCGCCTGGACGGAGCAGAAGAGGTGGCGAAAAACCGGGAATTCCATTCCTACCGCGGGTTTTACAAGGGCGTTGCGGTAGGCGTCGTATCCACGGGGATCGGCGCGCCCGGGGCAGCGATCTGCGTGGAGGAATCGATCCGAGCCGGTGCCCGCGTGCTCCTGCGGATTGGCACCGCCGGCTCCCTACAGGATGATGTGAAGGATGGAGACCTGGTGGTGGCCCTTGGAGCGGTACGGGGTGAGGGGACCAGCCCGCAGCTTCTCCCTATTGAGTATCCAGCCTTAGCCGACCCTGATGTGGCAAGAGCACTCTGGTGGGCAGCCCACGCTCAAGAGGCTCGGGTTCATCGAGGAGTTGTAGTAACTCTAGATGCTTTCTACCAAGGAGTGCTCGATCTGAAATTCGGGATCCTATCGCAAGCAGGAGCGCTCTGCGTGGAGATGGAGTGTGCCGCGCTCTTCTGTGTGGCCGCGCTGCGGGGTGTACAGGCCGGGGCCATTCTGGCCATCGATGGCGACGCCCGACGGGCCTCGGCCGGAGCGTACGACCCTCATAGAGAGGTGGTCAGCCGCGCCATTTCCCAGGAGATCGATTGCGCGTTGGAAGCGATCCTCCATTTGTCAAAGGGGAAATGGGACGCTTGACGATTCCATCCAAACCTGCTATCTTTTTAGAAAGCGAAGGGGCACTCTGGAAAGCGCTAAAAAACGCTGATCAGGACGCCTCAAGGTAGCACAATCTCAAAGGAGGGAAGAGATGAAGAGATGGGTCGCTGTTGTCATTGCAGCGTTGGTTCTGGTTCCGTTGGTGGCAAGCGTTGGGGTTGCACAGGCTCCCAAGATCGGCCTGATCCTCGCTACGGGAGGACTGGGGGACCGGTCCTTCAACGATCAGAGCTTCAAGGGAGCGGATGACGCCGCCGCCGTGATCGCAGCGCAGTACGGCGTGACGGTGGAAGATGTCCTTGACTACGTGGAGCCTGCGGATATTGCGGAATACGAAGGGTTCCAACTACAGTTCGCCGATTCCGGTGAGTATGCTATCATCGTCTGCATCGGATTCGACCAGGCCGCACCCCTGGAGATCGTCGCCCCGCAGTACCCCGACCAGAAGTTCGTCATCGTCGACATGGTCGTCATCGGCGACAACGTCGCCTCGGTCGTCACCAACGACTGGGAGGAGGCGTTTCTGTGCGGAGTCGTGGCCGGTATGATGACCGAGACGAACGTCGTTGGTTTCGAGGGCGGCATGGAGATCCCGCTCATCATCGGCTTCATGAACGGGTATACGCAGGGCGCCCAGTGGGCCAACCCGGATGTTGACGTGCTGGTGCGCTACGTGGGCGAGTGGGCGAACCCAACGCTCGGAGCGGAGCTGGCACGCGAGATGTACAACGCTGGCGCGGACATCATCTACGGCGCCGCCGGGAAATCGCACCTCGGCGTCTTCGCCGCAGCGGAAGAGAACGACGGCTGGTACGCCCTCGGGACCGACGTCGACCAGGCAGCGACCGCGCCCGAGCACGCCGACGTGATCATTGCCAGTGGTCTGAAGCGCGTCGACTTGGCCGTCGAGTCCGAGATCATGAAGATGGTCAACGGCACGTGGGCGGCCGGCATCTTCAGCTACGGAATCCTGACCGACTTCGGATTCGGCACGGGTATCGCGGTCGGCAATCTCGACGTGAATCAGTACATCACCAAGAGTGAATCGGAAGTTGAGGTTCCGTGCGAGGTCATTCTGAAGCTCATCGAAGCTGCGAACGGCATCGCTGACGGCACCATCGTCATCGAGCCGTAGCCGTCCATCCGGATTAACACGAAAGTGGGGCGAGTCGATGCCTGAGTTCGCGGTGGAGATGCGCGGAATCGTCAAGCGATTCCCGGGCGTCGTCGCCAACGATGGCATCGACTTCGCCTTGCAGCGTGGTGAGATACACGGTCTTCTCGGCGAGAACGGCGCCGGGAAGACTGTGCTCATGAGCGTCCTGTATGGGCTGTACCGCCCCAATGCAGGAGAAATCTTCATCAACGGAACCCCACACAAGCACTACAGTCCAGCGACCGCCATCGGTCTTGGCATCGGCATGGTCCATCAGCACTTCATGCTCGTGCCCAGGCTGACCGTCGCCGAGAACATCATGCTCGGCCAAGAGCCGACCAAATCCGGTGTGTTGCTCGATCGAGACGCCGCGGTTCAGCGAATCGAAGAGTTTTCGAGGCAATATGGGCTTCCCATCGACCCGAACGCACGAGTTAACCAACTCCCCGTCGGCGCGCAGCAACGCGTGGAGATCATCAAGGCCCTCTACCGTGGTGCAGATACCCTGATTCTCGATGAACCGACCTCCGTGCTCACCGAGCAGGAGGTCGAACACCTCAAAGCCGCGCTGATGAAGCTAAAGGAAGAGGGCAAGTCCACCGTCCTGATTACCCACAAGCTGCGCGAAGCGATCGGCATGTGCGATCGGATCACCGTCCTTCGGAAGGGAACCGTCGTTGGTACGGTCAACGCCAACGAAACGGACGAGCGGGAGCTCGCCGAGATGATGGTCGGCCGCGATGTCGTGTTCACGGTCCGACGCAGCCAGGCAACCGGTGAGCCGGAAATCGCACTTCAAGCAAAGGACATCGAGGCGTGCGACGACCGTGGTTTGTTGACTCTGAAAGGGGTATCGTTCGACCTTCGTAAGTACGAGATTCTGGGCATCGCCGGCGTCCAGGGGAACGGCCAAGCCGAACTCGCGGAGGTATTGACCGGCCTGCGCCCGCTCCGGTCGGGATCGATTTCGCTCGATGGCCTCAATCTGACCGGAAAGACGGCCCGCGATTTCATCGCCGCCGGGATTTCCCACATTCCCGCCGATCGGCAGCTACGCGGACTGGTGATGAATTTCTCTTTGCGGGAAAACGCGATCCTCGGACAGCATCGAGTGAGGCCGTTTACCCTCAGTCGTTTCTGGCAAAGTCAGCGCGCAATCACAAATCACACCCGCCGCATCATCGAGGCCTTCGGCGTGCAGGCACCCAACACAACCACGCTAGCGCAAAATCTCTCAGGAGGGAACCAACAACGACTGATCGTCGGACGCGAGTTCTCCAAAGAGCCCTGTGTGATCATCGCATCGCAACCGACAAGGGGACTGGACGTCGGTGGAATCGAGTACGTTCGCGAGCAGCTGCTCAAGATGCGTGACCAGGGCGCGGCTGTGCTTCTGATCTCGATGGACTTGGATGAAATCCTCATGGTCAGCGATCGCATCGCCGTCATGTATGACGGTCAGATCGTCGCGATCAAGGATCCGGAAGAAACGAATCGCCGCGAACTCGGCGAGTTGATGCTGAGCGGCTCACCGTCTCACGCAGCTGGATATAAATCCTAGGGAGAGTGAGGAGGCCATCGGTTCGATGTTGAAACGGTCCACTCTGTTGCGAGAGATGGGGATTACCCTGCTCTCCATCACGCTTGCCTTCGGCATCGGCGCGTTCATCATCTGGGCCGCCGGTTTCTCGGTGAGCGCAGTCTTCATCAATCTTTGGAAGGGCGCGTTCGGTGGGAAGCTGGCGATCGGACAGACCTTGACCAAGGCAACGCCCATTATTTTCACATCGTTATCCTTCTTGATTGCATTCCGATGTGGCCTGTTCAACATCGGCGCCGAAGGCCAGATGTACATTGGGGCGATGGTGGCCGCGGTAGTGGGGGCACATCTTCATCTACCGATCGTCCTCCATGTAGTCGCCTGCTTGGCCGCCGGGGGGTTAGCTGGTGCGTTCTGGGGATGGATCCCCGGATATCTCAAGGCCCAACGGGGCGTCAACGAGTTCGTCTCCACGATGATGCTCTCCTACGTGGCGATCGGGTTTTCCGATTATCTGGTTGCCCCGCGCGGACCCCTTCATGATGACAAGTATTGGGCCAACCAAACCGTCCGCATCGCCGCCACCGCAGCTCTCCCACGCATCCTCAAACCGACGCAGGTATCCATGGCCCTGGCCGTCGCCATCTTTTTCGCCCTCCTGGTGTGGTATTACCTGTTTCGCACTCCGGCAGGCTATGAGCTTCGCAGTGTCGGGTTGAGCCCTCCCGCGGCAGAATACGGAGGGATCCGCATCAAGCGCAAGTTGATCCTTGCGCTGAGCCTTGCCGGTCTGCTTGCCGGACTCGCCGGGTCAGGCGAGGTCCTCGGCACCCATTTTCGATTCATTGGACGCTTCTCCCCCGGTTACGGCTGGGATGGAATCGCCGGCGGATTGATCGCTCGTGCTCATCCTATTGGAGCCATCTTCGCCGCTCTGTTGATGGGGGCCCTTCGTGCCGGTGGCATGCAGGTGCAACGATCGGGCGCTGCACCGGGCGATATCGCAGCGGTCTTACAGGGCCTGGTCATCTTCTTCATCATCGCACCGACCCTCGTTCGCACCCTCATTCGATGGAGGAGGCGATAACCCGATGGACGTTCTAAAAGACATCTTCACCATCCACCTCGTACTTTCGGCACTCCGGTTGGCAAGCCCGATTGCCCTCGTTGCTCTCGGAGAGACGTTCTCCGAACGAGTGGGCATCATCAATGTAGGGGTGGAAGGCACGGCCGTCCTCGGTGCGCTAATCTCGGCGCTGGTAGCGTACTTCACCGGAAGCCCATGGATTGCGCTGATCGCTGCGCCCATCGCCGGCGGATTGGCCGGAGGGCTTCACGCCCTTTGGTGCATCCGTTTCCGTGCCAACCACGTCGTATCGGGAATCGGCATCAACATTCTGGTCGCCGGGTTGGCTTTGTTCATCACCAGTTCGGTGTGGGGGTGGCGCGGAACCTCTACGTACTCCGACACGATTAACACCTGGTATATCACCGGGGCTGCGCTGGTCATCATTATCGTCTCGCAGATCTTCCTGTTTCGCACCAAGTGGGGCCTTCGCCTTCGCGTCGTCGGAGAAAAGCCAGAGGCTGCGGACACCGCCGGAATCAACGTCCATCGCACGCGCTACATCTATACGATCCTCAATGGCGTGCTCTGCGGCCTTGCCGGTGCCTTCTTCTTCAACAGCGTGGGGCGATTTACGTCCGGCATGGTCGGAGGGCGCGGATTCATCGGAATCGCAGCGATGGTGATCGGGAACTACACTCCCGTGGGAGCGTTGGGAGCGGCATTGTTGTTCGGGTTCATCGATGCACTCCAGATGCGGCTGCAGAGCTTCATCCCCAGCCAATTCTCGATCATGCTTCCGTACCTGCTGACGGTTCTCGTGCTGGCCTTCTTCATCCGGCGTGCCAACGTCCCTGCAGCCCTTGGGAAACACTACGTCAAACAGTAATGAGAACAGAGAGCCTTCCTCGATTTCAAGGTGTTCTGACACCGGTCGTCTACCGCAACGGCGGAATCGACCTTCTTGATCAAACGCAGCTCCCGCAGCAAGAGGTCGTTCTACGCCTCACGGATGTCAGTGAGGTCGCCGAAGCGATCCGAACGATGCGCGTTCGCGGCGCGCCGGCGATCGGGATCACGGCGGCCTACGGGATGGTAGTAGGAACCGAAGATGATGAGAGCTTGGTAACCGTCGAACGCATGGAGGCTATAGCGGAGGCGCTACGCGCCACCCGGCCGACTGCCGTGAATCTCAGCTGGGCGATCGATCGAATGATGGCCGTCTTCGTTCGCCATGAAGACGAAGCCGCCCCCCGATTGCGCGAGATCCTCCTCGCCGAAGCACGACGGATCCACGAGGAAGACATCGAGGCCAACCGGTGCATCGGAAGACACGGGGCGGAGCTTCTCCCCCAGGGAGCGCGGGTCCTCACCATCTGTAACACCGGCGCTCTGGCGACAGGGGGCTATGGCACCGCCCTCGGGGTGGTTCGGGCGGCGCACGAAGGTGGAAAGCTCCGCATGGTCTACGCGTGTGAAACGCGCCCCCGCCTCCAAGGCTCCCGCCTAACCGCCTGGGAACTCCTCAACGAGGGGGTCCCGTTCCGGCTGTGTGTGGACTCGGCAGCGGGGTATCTGATGGCACAAGGAAGAATCGATGCCGTCCTGACCGGGGCTGACCGCATCGCGAAAAGCGGAGACACGGCAAACAAGATCGGCACCTACGCTCTCGCGGTCTTGGCTCGCTACCATGATATCCCGTTCTATGTCGTGGCCCCGACATCGACCGTCGATGAGTCCACCCTCCGCGGAGACGGCATACCGATCGAAGAGCGGTCCGAGGGGGAAGTGCTCGCCCCATTTGGGGTTGCGTTCGCACCCGACGGTGCACAGGCGTGGAACCCGGCGTTCGACGTGACCCCAGCGAGCTTGATCGCGGCCATCATCACGGAAGTTGGAGTGTTTCGCTCCCCCTACTGTTTTGAAATCGAGAGGAAATAGCAACACAACAGAGAAGCAGAAGGAGATCCTGCTCCATTGTGACGTGGGGCTTCGACCGCTCCACGTGAGAGGAGATAAAGTCGCTGGGGCCGGTGCACCTTGGTGACTACAGTGAGGGTCGGGCACCGGCCAGGTAAGATCAGGCCTGGAGGCCAAGAGCAGAACGACCGCTTAAGCGTAGAAGTGAGGTCTTGAATGATGAGCTTTGCAGGGCCAGAGTTGTTGGACTCCTTGCGCGAGGAGGTCAGGCAAACGGCTCGGAGGATGGCTGAGTTGGGCCTTGTCCGGGGGAGTTCGGGAAACGTCTCTCTGCGAATCCGGGAGCGGATCCTCATCACCGCAAGCGGAGTTCCCTACGAGGCTCTGAGCACGGATCAGATCATTGAAATCGACTACGACGGCAAGAAACACTCCGGCAACGGCTCCGCGTCCTCGGAGTGGCGGATGCACGTGGAGATCTATCGAACGCGGGAAGACATCCAAGCAATCGTGCATACACACTCTCCGTTTGCCACCGCCGCAGCGGTCGCGCTTCGCTCTGTCCCAGTCGTGCACGATGAGGGAAGGATTCTCTTTGGAGAAGCGCTTCCGGTTTCAGCCCACACCTCACCTGGCACCCGGGAGCTGGCCAAGGCGGTGGCCGATGCTTTGGCTGAGGGGAAGGCAACCCTCATCGGTCACCACGGCGCAGTGACGGTGGGAGCCACACTCCAAGAGGCCCTGACCCTGGCCGAGAAGGTGGAGGAAACGGCGCAGCTGTTCTGGCTGAGTCAACAATTCATACACCCTGCACCATAATCCGCCGGTGACGGCACTATCTGCAGGGCTGCACATCACAGCAGGCGAACCGCGCTAGAAGAGGCGTTAAGGAGGGATATGGAGACTCAAGCCGTAAAAGGATGGGAGAAGATCCGTTGGGCTCAAGGGCACATGCCACTGCACGCGAAGATACGAGAGCGGTTCGAACGTGAGCAGCCCTTCGCCGCCCATCGCATCGGAGCGGCGCTTCACCTTGAGGCCAAGACAGCGAACTTGATACTGACTCTCCGTGCCGGAGGGGCAAACCTGTTCGTCATCGGGAGCAACCCCTTTTCCACCCAAGACGAGATCGTGGCCGCGCTCTCAGAGGTCGAGGGGATCACGGTGGCCGCGTGCCACGGCGAGGCCCTAGAGGAGCATGAAAAGAAGATCGACCGCCTGTTGAGCTTCTCTCCCACGCTCATCGTCGAGGATGGGGGGGACGTTGTGGTCCGGCTCCACGAACACAGCCCGGAGGCGGCAGCGCAACTTGTCGGCGTCTGCGAAGAGACGACGACCGGGGTTGAGCGCCTCCAGGAACTCGAACAAGAGGGGAAGCTCTCCGTCTCGGCGATCGCGGTAAACGACGCGAAGATGAAACACCTGTTCGACAACCGTTACGGCACCGGCCAATCTACCTGGGATGCGATCATGCGGGCTACCAACCTCCTGGTGGCGGGAAGGATCGTGCTCATCGTGGGTTACGGCTGGTGTGGCAAGGGGCTTGCCTTAAGGTCGCGGGGGTTGGGGGCGCGGGTGCTCGTGGCGGAGATCGACCCGGTAAAGGCGGTAGAGGCGGCGATTGAAGGGCACGAGGTCGTCTCCCTCGAGGGAGGGATGAAGCAAGCCGACTTTGTGATCACATCCACCGGCCGCGCCGGCGTGATAGACGAGGAAATGCTGCGGCGGAGCAAAGACGGAGTGCTCCTTGCCAACACCGGACACTTCGGGTATGAGATCGACCGGGAAGCGCTCGGGCGTCTCGCGAAGGAGCGCTATCAGGCTCGTGCCGGAGTGGAGGCCTATCGCTTCCCTGACGGGCGCACGGTCTACCTCCTCGGCGAAGGGGAGCTTGTGAACCTCGCCTTGGCGGACGGCCACCCAGTGGAGATCATGGACATCTCCTTTGCTCTGCAAGCCCTATCGCTCGAACACCTCGCCCTACAGGGAAAGGAGCTTTCGGCGCAGGTTCACCCTGTTCCCTCCGAGATCGACGAGCGAGTGGCGCGAATGGTGCTTGCCACGCTGGGAAGCTCTTGAACGCGCGTCTGGATAGGAGGGCTTGCCAAACGGTCAAAAGGAGGAGGCGCAACTTGACGCTAATCGACCTTGCCGGATACGATAATAACTGCCTCGCCCTCGCTCAGGACTCTACCTTCGAGGGTGAGAAAACGACAGCAGTTTGACACCGCGTTTTTAATGGAAGCGGCGCATTCGTGAGGAGCACCACCATGGAGGAGAACTAAAGGTGGACCGAATCAGAGCGGTGATCTTCGACCTCGACGGAACCCTTGTGCGCTACCAGGGGGTGGAGTTCGAGTCGAGCTGGGGCGCGATTGCCGCTGCCGCTGGAGTGAAGGCCCAATCGCAACGCCTGCTCGACGAGTATCTTCCGCGCCGCGATGCCTACCCCGAGTGGGTAAAGCGAGACGCCGAGCTTCTCACTGGTATTTCTGTGCAAAGCGTGACGGAACGAATCTTCCCGCCCCCCTATGCTGCCGGTGCCCGTGAGGCGATAGCCCGGCTCCGCGGCCGTTACCAGCTAGGAATCCTCTCTTCTGGCGTAGACCTCGTCGCTGAGCACGTACGTGACGACCTTGATCTTGAGTTTGCTGTGTCTAATCACGTTTTTATTGAGGGCGGACGTTTTACGGGTAAGAGCCAGACCATCGTTGACCTGTGGACAAAGGATGCGGTGATGAGACAGATCGCAGAAAAACGAGGCCTTGCGCTTTCAGAGATCTGCTATATCGGCGATCACATGAACGATGTCCCAGTGATGCGAATCGTCGGCCTATCAATTGCTTTTAACCCCAAGGATGCAGAGCTAGAGCAGATCGTCGATTACGTAACGCACGACTTTGCAGAGATTCCGGAACTCCTCGAGAAATTCCAGTCCTAAAAATTAACTTAAAACATGGGCCTTTAGGCACTCAGCCGGGGCCCTTTTTCATCGGCGTTTCTGGTTATACTTCACATCGCTCTATCTCCTACGGGAAGGCATACGTGAAGCCTAAGCCCGCTTCCATTAAAGCGGGTGTGAGGCTCGTCCATACGTAGAGAGAAAGGGCGTTAAACACTGCCTCGATCTTAAACAACTGGGAGGTGAACCCGGACGGGATAAGACCGAAGGTTGTCTCGCTGGTGAAGGTTACCTTGTCAAGCTCGTACTCGATAGTAAATAGTTGCGTCCCCGTTCCCGATGGAACGAGCTCAAACTCCGTCTTGCTCGCCGCGGTGAGGTCACCGAGCGTAAAGGAGACGTCGAGCTAGATGTCGCTTGCAATCGAAGGAAGAACGGTAAGAGTTGTTCCAAGTTCCCCGGTGATCGTGGGTGCGCCCTCTCCCTCTCCGATTGCCACATTTAGGAACTGCAACTTCGCCTCGAACTCCTGTGATTGGAAGAAGAGGGGGATAAAATCCAGTTCTGTGGAACTACTCGCTGCTAGTGGGCCAATCTCGACTGCAAGATCAAGTGTGGCAACCACAGAGAATGCTGGAAGGATCTCAGTGACTACACCCAGGTCCGCAACAAGGTTAAGAGATGGTTCCTTTTCACCTAGAGTCGTATCGATGATGCTTGCTTGTGCGTATAGGCTCAGCGATTGAAACGCTGGCGGAACAAGGCCCAAATCTAACTCACTTCCCAGTGTTAGCCACTCCCATGCATATTCCAGCTTGAACACCTGGGCCCCGGTCAACGTTGGGACGAGGGTGAAGTTTGTCTCACTTATCAGTGTAAGGTTGGCAAAAGTGATGGAAAGGTCGAGCCAGAGCCTACTTTCAAACGCCGGCAAGAACGTTGCCTCACCGCCAAACGTTCCACTGATGCTGATCGAATCCTCCTGTGCCCCGACCGCGAGCGCAACTACGAGCAAAGCAAACAGGAAGACAACAAGGAAAGATGCGTGTCGCATTGTGCTTCTCCTCTATATAGTTGTTGAATTAAGAGTATCTGTGGGCTTGGTGATAAAGATCACCGAAGGCCGGCCGAGCTCCACAGTTGAGCACTGAAAGGGGTGAGGTGTGTCCATCTACAGCGGTGCAGGAAGGCCGGTGGATAGCGGCGTTGATGTGTCGTTCCTTGTAACTTGGTTGTCGGCCTGACGTGCGTACCGGCAACTGAACCAACGTTAGCAGGGTTCGCTATGTCCCGAAGATGCGATCCCCAGCGTCTCCCAGTCCGGGAAGAATGTATCCATGCTCATTTAGCCGTCGGTCAAGGGCGGCTGTGTAGATGGGTATGTCCGGGTGGGCCTGGACGAGAGCCTCCGCTCCCTCGGGTGCGGCGACAAGACAGAGGAACTGGATCTTTTTTCCACCTTCTTTCTTGATGAGATCGACCGCAGCAACCGCGCTTCCACCGGTAGCGAGCATTGGGTCAACGATGATCACCTGCGCGTCTTCAAGCTCCGCTGGGAGCTTGGAGTAGTATTCTATCGGCTTCAAGGTCTTAGGGTCCCGGTAGAGCCCGATGTGGCCAACCTTCGCGGTGGGAATAAGGTTTAGTACACTACCAAGCATCCCCGTTCCGGCGCGCAGGATGGGAACGAGGACGATCGGCACGTCAAGAACTTTCCCGATCGTCCGCTCAAGCGGAGTCACCACCTCCACCTCGCGTAAAGGGTAGTCGCGGGTTATCTCGTAGACCATGAGTGCAGTCAGCTCCTCGAGCAGGAGGCGGAAGTTGTGGTTATTGGTAGCGATGTTGCGCAGACGGGTCAGCTTGTTCTGAATCAGTGGATGGTCAAGGATGTGCAGATTCGCCATCAGTCCCCCAGAAACGTGGTATCACCTTTAAGGTACCAGATCTGACCTTCGCTCACAAGACACGTCTCCGTGGAGTCTCCTTCTTAAGGGGGCATGGAAAACTCGGTTCATCTGAGTTCTCGTCATTGTAAAGGATTCGTACAGGCAGAGGCAATCGCCGATGGTCCACCCCAAGGGTATTACTTGACAGTATTGGAAGGGAAGGAGTATTGTATGGATATCTGCTAATTCTCACGACTCTAGAACATCGTTTGCCTCTCAAGGCTCAGTTCAACAAATCATGTAGGAGGTGGCTGGTATGAAGGTGACGGTCACGCGGATATTAAGACTTGTTATGGTATTGGTACTACTATGGCTCGTTTTTGGGTGGGCACAGTACACCGGTGAGTACGGGACGAAGGTCAGTCTGCGCTTCTCAGGGCAGGCTCGCACGGTGGGCCAGTGTCAACAGATCGCGCAGAACCTCATTCGGTGTCAAGTTCCCGCTGGAAGCCAGGGTCAGATACAGCTTCAGGCCAACGCGACCCCGGCCCGGGCGGTGAACATCTCGGCGGTGTCTCTGCCCACGAGCTGGCCGAGCTTCCAGGTGGCCTCAGGGTGGGGGACGACAACGGCGACCTATACCTTTACCTTGCCACCTGGAAACGCTGGGCGCAGGTACGAGCTCCGGTTCCAGGCGTGGACGGCCGGGGTGCCTTCCCTCGAGCTGCGTGTGATCTTGGACATCGTGGCTCGGATCACCCCAACGCCCCCTCCGACCGAACCAGCCGAGCCTACGTATGCCCCTTTCTCCGGGACCACGGACGCAAGCGGCCGATTCGAGGTTCCGACTCCCACGCTTCCGCACACATCCGTTACGGGACAGCTTACAGAGTGCGGACGGCGGTCACTTGCCGGAGTTACGGTCGCAGTGGCCCTGGTGCCGAAGCCAGGGGTGCGCGTCATCCGGGCGGTGGGGGACATCGGGGCGGTGCGGGTTTCTTCCCCTGGCTACGGGGAGACGGTGATCACCGAGCTCAGGTTTGCTTCCTCTATGGACATCTACGGCCGTACCTACACCACGGTGGATGTGGGCCGGGTGTGTCTGCGTCCGAGCTTGCCCCCTATTCGACCCACGCAGCCGGTTATCCCGACGGAACCGATCACCGGCACCACCGACGAGGAGGGCAAGATCAGCGTTCCGCTTCCCTTTCCGAGCACGACGGTGAGCGGCCGGCTCACCGAATGCGGCCAGCGCCCCCTTCCGAACCAGCCGTTCTCGATCACCCTGGTCCCCAAAGGCGAAGTGATCGCCTCTCCCGAGGACATCGGCGGGTTCACGATCTCCGTACCCGGCTATGAGGAGAAGACGATAACCGGCTTCAGCAGATTCTCGATTCTCGGGATGACGAGCTATGGACTGGGCGATGTGTGCTTGTCATCGGCCGCCAAGCCCGATCTCAGGTTTCACGAACGTTCATTGTGCCTCGCCGTTGGCCCAAGGAACACCGACTGGGAAACCTTCTTCCGCCTAAAGGAAGAGTTGTCCGTCTTCCACTACCGGGACCGGAGGCTGAAGCCTGACGAGATCTTGGTTCCCGTTGGCTGTGAGGTGGGGATAAACGTCTGGGTGGTCAACGACGGCGATGTGGATGTACCCGCCCCGTTCACTGTGCGATTGACGGTGCTGGCGCCGGACGGCGCGGCGCTGGCTGTCCGGGACGTTATCCTCCGTCCCCCTGGCCAGCGCCCCGATCCTTCTTCGCCCGAATGGCAGGGCACAAGAGAGTTGTGGGAGATCAAAGAGGTGCTGCCGGTCACCTTGGGCAACGGCCTGCCCACGTTCCAACTCACCATCGACCCTGCAAACGCGGTTGCCGAAAAGGACGAGAGAAACAACGTGCTGGAGCAGGGTTGTGAACAAGCCTTTACTCAGACCGGCGAGCCTAAAATCGATTATACGGAAGGGGTACTCAAGGAGAATCCAGATAAGAGCTGGGTGGTGGGGAAAGATCGTCCACTTTCCTTGGTAGGGCAAGCGAACCTGCCCGCAACGCGGGACCCTGAGAAGCAGCCCCTCACAGGAGTGCCTGCCTGTCAACCTTACTGTCCACAGATGCTGCGTTACGAGTGGGATTTCGGTGACGGAACCAAGGCTGTCGGGAAGACGGCGACGCATAAGTACTTCCAAAACGGCCGCTACACCATCACCTTGACCACCGTGCTTGGGGATGACCACAGGTCAGCCCCCCGTGTGGTGGAGGTCACGGACAAGCCCCTAGTAAAGATCCATCCGAAGTACAAGCGAGTGTTCGTGCATCGGGTGCAGGTGCCCAACACCTACGACGCTTATGTAGATCCGAACGGAAACACGCTGGAGAGAGTGGAGTTCATCCTGAACGGGCAAGTCATGCAGACGCGGTTTTTCAGTACGAAGCAGCCCGTCACGGACTCCTGGTCCTACGACCTGGGGGCCATGCGCGCCTGGCCACAGGACAATCAACTCGTGGTGCGGGTGACGGCGCGGGACGAGGGGGGGAATCCTGTCATAGGAGAGGCGAGTTTGAGCATCCCCGTGGCCCCGGTGCCCAGTTGGCTTGAATGGACCCTCACTTTGGTACCTGGGCCGGGGCAGAGCCGCTGCACGCCACCCCTCAAGTTGGTTCCGTGCTGTATGAGGCCTCATTTGGCTTTCCCCATCCGCCGATTGACATCAGCTACGCAATCCCGGATTGGGTGCCGCTCATCGATGGGGAGTACAGTTTCAACGCCAGCTCGAGCTTTGACCTTTTCCTAGACTCCTTCCCTGGGAGAGGGAGAGCCGAGCTTGAAGGAGCGGCGGGGTTCGAGAAGTCAACCGGGGACTGGACGTTCGGTTTTAGCGGTGAAGTGAAGGGGCGGGCCCTGTTGCGCAACGACCCGCCGATAAGCCTTACCCAGGGTGAGTTCTCAATAGATCTGGAGGGCTCGATAGCCAAGAGTTTTAACATTTCCGACGTTTTTCCCCAGGTGAAAGCTGCAACCCGAATCCCCGTAATTGGTCGTGCAGTCAAGTGGCTGGCAAGCCGGGCCAAGCTTGGGCTAGGCCTCTCCATTGGGGTGGGAGGAAGCACGGAGTTCTGGTCGGCTGAACCGGGTTGTTGCCTTAAAGGAGTCGATTGCAGTGGCACGGTATCCCTCTCAGGAGGGCTCCAAGCAGGGCTGACGATCGATTTGGAGATCGTATCGGCTACAGGATACGGTGGGGGAAAACTGATCGCCACCTTTGTAGCACCGGGGGAAGAACTTGCTTTTCTGGATTTCGAATCGCTGACCCTATCGGGCAAAGTGGGAGTGTCTGTCACCGTAGATCTCTGGTTTGCAGAGGTCACCAAGGACTGGCCGCTGCCGTTTGAGTGCCAGATCCTCTCGCTGGCTCAAGGCTTTGCCACCATCATGGAAGGGCCTTGGACCTTCCCTGAGCGGCCGTATGCCAGCCCAACGTACTCCACCTTCCGCGGCGAGGTCCAGGCGGTGGAAGAGCTTGACACCGTTGAGGTGTGCTTAGTGGAGGAGGTCTTTCCCTATGCGCGTCCCAGCCTCGTGCGGGATTCCAGACTCACCATGGTCACATGGACCACGGACGATTTGGCCAAGCCTTTTCCATTGGGCCGAGAGATCGTCTGGTCCTCCGGTCGAAATCTGGATACCTTAAGCGCACCACGAGCTGTCACCAATAACCTCCTCCCAGACTCCCAAGTGGAATTGGCTTTCGATTGGACTGGAAACCCGGTGGCTATTTGGGTCCAGCATGTCTCCCCCCCTGCCCCGCCCAAGACGGAACAGGACCTTACTCCGGACCTCGTTGCCGGTCTGGAGATTGCTTATGCGCGCTACGACCGGCTGGCCAGCTCCTGGGGCGAGCCCGAACGCCTCACGGATAACACCTTCCCTGACCATTCCCCACGGATCCTCCGGGGTCGTTGGGGGATAACTGGGACCATCTGGACCGCCAATGCGAAAGGGGAGATCTTCCCTGACGTATCTGCCCCGGACACGCTGTACCTAGCACGCTGGGATGGCGAGGCCCTCACTGCACCGAAAGTTCTGCGCGAAGAGGACACCGCCCTTATGCGAGCGTTCGTCGACCTTGGCGACAGGATCCTCTACGTGTGGGTCGAGGACTTGGACGGGGACTGGGCGACCCCCGATGATGAGGAGCTCTTCTCGGCTGTTTGGGACGGAGCTAAGCGGGGGTCGCTTAAGCGCCTAACGCAAAACGATCTAGACGATGAACGGCCGGTGCTCCTCCCGGCCGGCTTGGGGAGGGCTATGCTCCTGTGGGTTCGCATCCAGCCTGGCGAGAACGGAGAGAAGGGAGTGCTTCTAACCAGGTCCTTCGGCGCGGATGGTTGGGGCCCTGAGAACACGCTCCTTGAAGGATGTTGTATATTCGACTTCCATGCTTCCCAGGCCCTGGACGGCAGGGTGGCGGTAGTGTGGCAGGAGTTCAGCGACCAAGGGCCGGACCTCTTCGCAGTCATGTATGATCCGACCGCAGATACCTGCTCAGAGCCTCGTCATCTCACCGCCGAGCCGCACCAGGAGAGCCAGGTGGACGTCGCCTTCAACGGCCGTACCCTGACCTTGGCCTTCCTTCGCACCACTGTAGAGGAGCGCACGGAGACCGTGCGTTACACCGGCCCAGACGCTGGCGATCCGAGCGTGTTCTACCAAGATGAGGAAGTGGAGATCACCGCGCCCATGCCCGTGGCGACACACCTTTACCTCTTGGAAGCGACGTTCCCATAGTGGCCGGTCCAGTGGTGATAAGTGAAAGCGCGCGGGAGGGGCTGCTGGCCCTCAGTGAGTAGTGGTTCCTTCTTTCATCCTGGCAACCGAGCGCGCAGAATGCGACCCTGGGCTGGGAGGCGGTGAACGGGGGCTCGGTCGGGTATGGAGCAATGAGACCGCCTCGAGGCTGATCGTTGTTCTAGAGGGAGGATCGGAGGACGTCCGCAAGGAAGCCGTCCTCTCACTGGGCCGTATTGGCGGGTCGGACGCCCTCGCTGCTCTTCTGGCGGCTCTTAGGAGCGATCCCTCTCTAGAGGTCCGCTGGCGCGCGGCGATTATGATCGGCCGCAACGGCGACGAAGGGATCGTCCTCCTGTTGCACGGAATATTGGTAGCGGAGACGGCCCCATTAGTGATCGAGCACCTCGAGAGAGCGAAGTGCTGAATTTTTCCAGATGATCGCTGCCTCGCAAGCCCCTGTTCTGTTTCGTCCCGGGAGAGATCCGGGATAGGGGTTGGCTCTAGCACTCTCTATTTCTCTCGATAGAATAGGATCAGGCCCCCGGCGATGAGCGGTAAAAGAGCGACGGCTGTCATCACGGGGACGAGGCCGTAGAGGTCGGCAAAGAAACCAATCGGAGTCAGAGCCAATCCTCCAACCCCCTAAGCGAGTCCCATGACAAGGCCGGTCTTCCCAGGGAGGGTCTCCTGTGCTGCCACCACGCCGAGGGGTTCATAGCGTGTGTGTACCCATCGGCAACCCGATTCCAAGTGGAATAGCCACTGGTGATCGGCTATGGTAAGTGAAACGCGAAAGGTCTTGGGACGAGTATGAAACAAG
Source organism: Candidatus Bipolaricaulota bacterium (assembly GCA_030606565.1). Lineage (GTDB taxonomy): Bacteria > Bipolaricaulota > Bipolaricaulia > UBA7950 > UBA9294 > UBA9294. The sequence goes on from JAUWGE010000012.1 coordinate 32,747, forward strand.
TCTTTGTCAGCCTGTTCGTCGCTGTCGCCGTTGCCATGATCGGGGTGGGGATTATCGCCCCCATCCTCCCGCTCTATGCGAAGACATTCGCGGCGAGTGGCGTGTCAATCGGACTGGTCTTTTCCGCGTTTTCCCTCTCCCGCAGCTTTCTCGGGCCGCTAGTCGGCCGCCTCTCCGATCGGGTGGGGCGCAAGCGCATTCTAATGATTGGGCTTGCCGGCTACGCGGTGGTCTCTCTCCTTTACGTCATGGCGATGAGTCTGTGGCAGCTCGGCCTGTTCCGCCTTCTGCAAGGAGCGGCTTCAGTAATGGTCACACCGATTGCCCAGGCCTACATCGGGGACATCACCCCGCCTGGCAGGGAAGGGCGTTACATGAACTTCTTCTACTCCTCGATGTTCCTTGGAATGGCGCTTGGGCCGCTCCTCGGTGGAGGCTTTAGTGCGGTGTGGTCGTACCAGGGAGCGTTCTATGCGATGGGCGCCTTGAGCATCGTCGCTCTGCTCCTCGTTTCAGCCGCCGTACCGGCCGATCACGCCCACAGTGGCGACTCCCACAACCGCCCGCGCGAGATCGTTCCACTGCGGCATGTGATGCGAAACGATGCGGTGAAGGGGATCTGCGTCTACGTAGCGACGCGTGGGTTCTGGCGGCAGGGGTTCAACACCTTCTACCCGCTGTACGCGGTGGCGACGGCCGGGCTCGGGGAGGCGAGCATCGGGATTGTCCTTTCGGTATACATGCTCGGCGGCGGCCTTCTTCAGATCCCGTTCGGGTTCCTCGCTGATCGCTACCCGCGCTTCCCCCAGATCGTCCTCGGAAGTACCGCCGCTCCATTGCTCCTCCTCGCCGTGCCGTTTGTCCGCCACGTGTGGATGGTGATCCTTATCACCTTCGTCATCGGGGCGCTCTCCGCCCTGTCACGGGCTTCGATCATCGCTATCCGTACCGAGCTCGGGCGGACGCACGGGATGGGAACACTCGCCGGACTGCAGGGCGGGGCGTTTGCTCTTGGCCAGATGGTCGGACCGCTGGCGTTCGGTGCGGTAGCCGACCTAGTCGGGCTGGCGGCGGTCTTCCCGTTCGGGAGTGCGGTCGGCCTTGTGGGATCCGGGTTTGTGGTCACCTGGTTCCGGCGCTGGGAAAGGCGTCAGCCTTGTCCTGTAGGATGATTCGCCCTGTAATGGGTTAAAGGAGCCCTTCTATCATCTTCATGCTGAGGTCGTCCGGGTGGCCAACATAGCGGATCACGCCTTGACGATCGAGGAGAAATGTGTGGGGGAAGCTTTTTACCTCATAGAGTTGTTTGATCCGGTTTTCACTCTTTCCTCCTGGCTCCCAGACGCTGATGAAATCGGTGTAGTTGTGGCTATCTAAAAAGTCGATTGTGTCTTGTTCATCTGGGTCTGTACTGACGAGGATCACCACCAAGCCCCTTGACGAGTACAGATTATACAGGTCTTTAAGATGCGGCATTCTCAACCGGCACGGAGGGCACCACACTCCCCAGAAGTCGAGCAGGCCGACAAGACCGCGGGTGTCAGACAGGGTAATCCCTCCGCCATCGGTGGTGTGTGCAGTGAAGCCTGGGGCGGTCTTTCCGACAGTGAGGCCGACCGGCGGGCCGACATCGTTCACCGTAATCGTTTGGTGGTCTTTGGCTTGTTTTCCACGCGCGTCGGCGACGGTTAGCGTGGCGATGAACACTCCACCGGCGTGGTAGGTGTGGTGGACAATGATGTTGAAGTTATTTCCTTCCTCTGGTTCGGAGCCGTCACCGAAGTCGAGTCGGTAAGAGATCGCGTCGCCTTCAGGATCTTTGCAGTAGGACAGGTCAAAGGAAACCTCAAGAGGTGCTGGTCCACTGATCACCGCGGCGCTCAGGATAGCGATCGGAGCCCGGTTGCCCAAACACCCGGCGATCCCTGAGGCCACCATAAGCATAAGAATGAGGAGCCAACTGCGCCTGGTTGACCAGTGCTGCGCCAAAACTCTCACCTCTTTGTTATATTATTGTAGTTCGGCGGTGCTGGTATGAAGCACGACCTGTTTCAGTTAGACACTCTCCCCCGTGATTCATACGACTGATGTCCTGCGCTACATGCGACGGAGGCAGGGGGGCGACGTCGAGGGAATGGCGCGGTTCGATTAAGAATGCGATGCAGGATTTGCGACTTTCCCCGTAAGGCACGTAGGCTTGACTCTCCTTTGCGCCAGCGCTAAGATGGGGGTGTGATCGAGCGATGCTAACTAAAGATTTAGTCTTTTTGCCGCTTCTCATCTACATTAATGTGCCCCGCTGAGGGGCGATTCTGCAGACCCTTGCGGTCGTTCAATCCTTAGAAACATTTAAGTGTTAAAGTTTGTCTGTGTGTAAGAAGGAGATGCGGATGAAACGTTATGAGAAACTGATAAAAGACCCGATTGAGCGTGAGGAGAAGGTCCTCACCCTGTGGGAGAACAAAGAGATCTTCAGAAAGTCGCTTGACGCAACGAAGGGTGGGCCGCGCTACGTTTTCTATGAGGGACCGCCGACAGCGAATGGACGACCGCACTTTGGTCATCTGATGCCACGTGTATATAAAGACCTCTTCCCCCGCTACAAGACGATGCAAGGATTTTACGTGGCTCGTAAAGGTGGCTGGGACACGCATGGCCTTCCGGTGGAACTTGAGGTGGAGAAGGAGATCGGCGTCAACAGCAAGCCGGAGATAGAGGCCTACGGCGTGGAGCGCTTCGTCAACCGATGCAAGGAGTCGGTCTGGCGGTACAAGGCCGAATGGGAACGCATGATAGAGCGAATGGGGTTCTGGATTGACCTTGAGAACGCCTATATCACTTATACCGATGACTACATCGAGAGTGTCTGGTGGCAGCTTGCCCAGATGTTTAGGCGTGGCTTCCTCTACCAGGGGCACAAGGTTCTTCCCTATTGTCCACGCTGCGGGACTGGCCTTTCCTCACATGAGGTGGCGCAGGGGTACCGTAAGGTGCAGGATCCTTCTATCTCTGTGCGGATGAGAATCGTCTCCGATGATGGGGCACGCTACAAGCAGGAACGCCCAGGCCGTACCTCACTTCTTACATGGACAACGACCCCATGGACCCTGCCGGCGAACGTTGCTTTGGCTATTGCCGTCGAAGCCACTTACGCCGAGGTCGAGCAGAATGATGAACGGTTGATCCTTGCGAAGGCACTCCTTGATCAGGCTTTGGAAGGGGACTATCGCCTCGTGTGCGAGATCCCGGGGGAGGACCTCGTCGGTCTCTCCTACGAGCCTCCGTATCGGCTGCTCGATGACGAGAGGGCCTACCGCGTACATGCGGCAGAGTTTGTGAACATGGAGGAGGGAACAGGGATCGTCCACACCGCACCAGCGTTTGGCGAGGACGACTACCAGCTTGGCCAGGAGGAAGGTCTCCCCTTCTTTCACCCGGTCGACCTTGCTGGAGCCTTCACCGAGGAATTTCCTCTCTGCGCGGGGACCTTCGTTAAAGAGGCCGACCCGGTGATTATCGAGGATCTGAAGAAACGCGATCTCCTCTACCAGCACACGCTCTACGAGCATGACTACCCGTTCTGCTGGCGCTGCGACACCCCGCTCCTTTACTACGCGATGGACTCCTGGTATATTCGAACCACTGCGGTGAAGGATCAGCTGATCGAAAACAATCGTCGGATCAACTGGTACCCATCACACGTTGGTGAAGGCCGGCTTGGTGATTTCCTCTTAAACCTCAAGGATTGGGCCCTCTCCCGTGATCGCTACTGGGGAACGCCGCTCAATCTCTGGACTTGTGAGGGCTGCGAGAAGGTGATCGCCGTGGGGAGCCGGGCTGAACTGGTGGATAAAGCGCGCGATAAGGAACTTGCACGCACAGTTGAGCTCCATCGACCGTACATCGACCGCGTCGCCCTGCGCTGCCCGGAGTGTGGTGAAACAATGCGACGCGTCCCGAACGTGATTGATGCCTGGTTTGACTCCGGGAGCATGCACACTGCCCAGTGGCACTACCCATTCGAGAACAAGGAGGAGTTCAAGGAGAGCTTTCCTGCTGATTTCATCTGCGAGGCGACCGACCAGACGCGTGGATGGTTCTACACACTGCTCGCTACGAGCACGATCATTCACGGGGAGGCCCCGTTCCGCAACTGCATCGTCACCGGCTTTGGCCTTGATGCGGACGGGATCAAGATGAGTACGAGCAAGGGGAACGTCATCGATCCCTGGGATCTGGTCGATCTCTATGGTGCCGATTGCCTACGCTGGTATCTCTGCGCATCGAGTGCGCCGTGGAGATCGAAGCGCCTCGGCGAGGCCGACGTGAAGGGACCACTCTATCGCTTCCTCGATACCCTACGCAATACCTACGACTTCTTCGCCCTGTACGCTTCGATCGACGGTTTCGATCCAGAGGGTCACCACGTGGAGGAAAGGCACTTGGGCATCCTCGATCACTGGATCCTCTCCCGGCTTTCTTCCACAACGAAGGCGGTGACCGAAGGACTCGACAACTACGATGTAATAACCGCTACAGAGGCGCTAGAGGGGTTCCTCGATGAGGTCTCCAACTGGTACATTCGCTCCTCGCGCCGGCGGTTCTGGAAGGGAGGAATGGAGCCGGACAAGATTGCGGCCTACACGACCCTGTACCAGGTACTGGTGAACCTCGTCAAGCTTGTCGCTCCGTTTGTTCCTTTCATCGCTGAGGCGATCTACCAACAACTGCGTAAATCCTCCGATCCTGAAAGTGTTCATCTCTGTGGCTATCCGCAGGTGGACGAGGTATGGATCGATACTACTCTCGAGGGGGAGATGGCCCTTGCGCGCAGTATCGCTTCGCTTGGGCACCAAGCGCGCAACCAGGCGCAGGTTAAGGTGCGTCAGCCTCTTTCTCGTGCCATTGTTGAAGTGGCTTCTGAGGCGGAGGGTTGCGTCCTCTCTGAAGGGGTTCTAACTCTGGTTAAAACGGAACTGAACGTGGCCGCGGTGGAGGTTGTCTCGACTCTTCAGCCCTACTTCCACGAGGTGCTCGCCCCAAATTTACGCACCCTCGGCCCCCGCCTGGGCCCGTTGGCTCAACAGGCGGCTGAGTGGATCAGGAGCAAAACGGCGGCAGATGCTCGTGAAGCGTTGGCTTCCGGCAGCGTGGAAGTCGAGGTCGACGGAAAGCCGGTGGAGATTAAGAAGGAGGATATCTCCTTCCAAGCGGTCCTTTCCAAAGGATTTGTGCTTGTGGAAGAGGGAGCCTTGCGCCTTCTCCTCGATACAAACCTCGATGAGACGCTACGTGAGAAGGGGCTCGTGCGCGAGCTTGTCCACAGCATTCAGCTTCTACGCAAAGAGGCAGGCTTCGAGGTGACCGACCGAATCGTGCTCGGCTACCGGGCCGATTCGCCCCTCGGGGAAGTTCTCGTGAAAAACCGCGAGACGATCGCGGCCGAGGTTCTCGCACTTGAGGTGAAACCCACCCTTGCAGGGGACTACGAGCTGCAACAGAAAGTAAAGATCGAAGGTGATGCGGTTGTGTTTGGATTGTCACGGACTACCTACCCTAAAGGAGCGTGAAGGAGGGGGGAATGGCGACGGCGGTTTTGGGGATGCAGTGGGGAGATGAGGGGAAGGGGAAGATCACCCATCTTCTGGCGAAACAGGCTGATATGGTTGTGCGTTTCAACGGTGGCCCGAACGCTGGCCACACCATGATCGACCGCGGGGTGAAGTTCGGGACGCACCAGATTCCTGCCGGGGCATTCTACCCGGATACTTGTTGTGTGCTGGCAAGTGGGATGGTGGTCGACATGTGGGTTCTGCGGGAGGAGTATGAGGCGATATCTAATCATTTGGGGCGAGAACCACAGCTTCTTGTAAGCGAAAGCGCACATCTCATCCTCCCTTATCACCGAACCCTGGAGGAGCTTGAGGGAAGCGGTGCGCGCATCGGAACAACGCGTCGGGGGATTGGAACTGCTTACCGAGACAAGGCAGCCCGTGCAGGGATCCGTGCTGGGGATCTGTTGCACCCGCAGCGGTTGTGCGACAAGCTGAGCCACCGGCTTGATCTTCTAAAGCGAATGTGGCCGGCTTCATCGGAGATCGCCTCCCTCTCGGCTGAAAGTCTTTCCGAAACCTTGTTGGCTGCCTCGCGGCCGTTCCTGGAATCGATCACTGATGCTTCTGCGGCAATCAGGTTGGCTCTCAAGGAGGGGAAACAGGTCATATTTGAAGGGGCACAGGGAGCCCTCCTCGATCTCGATTTCGGGACCTATCCCTATGTTACCTCTTCCTCCACTACATTGGCCGGGTTGGGGAATGCCATTGGAATTCCTTCCCCCCAGGTCGAGCAGCGCATCGGGGTGGTAAAGGCCTACACAACGCGTGTGGGTGAGGGCCCCTTTCCCACTGAACTTGCCGATGAAGAAGGGGGAAAGCAGTTACGTGAGCAGGGTGGAGAGTTTGGAGTCACCACCGGTAGGCCGCGACGCTGCGGTTGGCTCGACCTGGTTGCCCTGCGGCACGCCACCGCCCTGAATGATCCTACTAGGCTTGACATCACCAAGCTCGATGTCCTCTCAGGAATGGCGGAGATCAAAGTCTGCCGGGCATATCGCTTGCGAGGAAGCAAGATCACGGATTTTCCCCACGGCAGGGGGGAAGAGCTAGCCCTCTGCGAGCCAATCTATGAGACCTTCCCTGGTTGGAATGAGGAAATCCGAGACGTTCGCAGACTCGAGGAACTCCCCCAGGCGGCTCGAGATTACTTGGAAGTGGTCACACAAGAGGTAGGCGTGCCGATAGGGCTCGTCTCGGTCGGTCCAGCCCCGGAGGAGACGATTGTAACCTAGCTTTGACAGTCACGAAGGCGCTTGCTATAATCACCCTCTCGACAAATAAGGAGCAAGATGATGCAACGGACCTTTGTGGCAAAGAATGAGGAGATCGGGAAGAGCTGGAACCGAGACTGGTACCTAGTTAACGCTGAGGGAAAGCGCCTCGGGCGTCTAGCGAGTAAGATCGCTATGATCTTGCAGGGGAAACGTAAACCTATCTACACTCCCCACGTCGACACGGGTGACTACGTGGTGGTCATCAACGCGTCCAAGGTCGAGTTGACCGGAAACAAGTGGGACCAGAAGCTCTACCAGCGTCACAGCGGTTATATTGGAGGCTTGAAGGAGACTCCCTACCGTCGACTGATCGAGAAGCGGCCGACGTTCCCAGTGCGAGAAGCCGTGCGCCGCATGCTTCCCAAGACCACCCTCGGTCGTCGCATGCTCCGTAAGCTCAAGGTCTATCCGGGACCAGAGCACCCGCATACTGCACAGCGGCCGAAGGAGATCACCCTGTAAAAGAGACGCCTCGCTGTTTTGAGTGGGTAGCCAGACGTTAAGCTTCCTTACAATCTTGCAATAAGGAAACCAGGAATCCACCGAGGGGAGACAAGACCATAGTTCTTGATATAAGGAAGCAGGAAGTCGATTCTTTTCCTGGTCTTCTTGCTTCCTAAGAGTTCAAAAAGACCGCGGTCCAACTCGCCAATTATTAATCGAGTTTGCTTACGCGGGATCTTGACAGTTTAACCCCACCTGCCTGCAGTCGGACAGGCAGGCAGGCCGAATAGCGAAGAGCCGCAAAGGAGATATCCGACTGAACGCCGCCGGACATTTGTCCATACCCCCTTAGACAAATCAGGGGGAACGCGTTGACACCCTTCCTTCTGCCTGTTTGTGTGCTCAGCTAGACTGCCTGGGCAGAAAGACGTTTCCAAACGGGTGGTGGACAGAGTATGTCAAACAAAGTACGTAGGGTCCAATGTGGCGTTGTCGTAGGCCTCATGGTTCTAACGGCGATCGTGCCAGCATTAGGACAGAGACAGAGGGTTGTCGTTTGCATCCAGGCAGCAGCTCCTGTACCTCCAGCACAGCTAGAGATCCTTAAGAGTTTTGCTAACCAGCGTTGTGCTGTTATCGCCGATGTGGAGGTTTGTTCTGCTGGCGAGTTGATGTACGCGCAGCGCTTCACTAATACCTACGTCGGGAACAGCATCTCTGTAAACGGGATAAGGAGGCTTGCCCAAACCCTCGATGCTGATCATATCGTCGTTTTTCGTATTGTTCGTTGGGAGAACCAGCTCTCGTTTAAGCTGGAGCGGTCCCTGTTGCTTGTCGGTGCGACATCGTTTTTTGCCAGTTCCCTTAAGCTACTCGCAAGCCCTTTAGGAATCCTATTCGGCCTTGAGAAGGAAGCAACAGTCGCCCTGTTTGCAACAGTGTTCAGCCCTTCAGGGGATGTCGAGTTCACCACTATGGTCACCTACGCAGATCAGCCTCTTTTCTCGCTGCTCACTGCGGACCCGTTGGAAGCGGCAAAGAGAGCGATCGAGGCGGCTCTTTTCCAACTCACGGTCGTCCTATGAACGATAATACCGCGAAAGGAGGAAGCGTAATCGGTGTTACAGACTTTCGACCCGGGTTTCTGCTACAGTTAGGATGGACTGTTACTTAGAAAGAAGAATGCAAATTATAAAGATCTGGACAAAGGAGGTAGCAATGAAGGTGTATAAGGTCAGCCTTTATGGCCTTTCCCTCTTCTTGATGTTGATAGCTCTCTTCCTAGCGGTGACGGGATTCGCCCAAGGTGAAGGGTACTACACGGTCAGCCAAGGAGACAAGCGAGTGCAGATTGCACCGCTCGAAGGGCCCACCAACGCCGTTGACTACTACAACTATATAAACAGCCAGTCAAATACAGGATTGGAAGAGGCAAACACCGCGGTGTTCTTCCTCTATCGAGATACGATTACTGGAACGATCTCGCTGTTTGTGCTGTTGAGTGGTCCCACCGGCACGGCTGGGACGACGGCGCTCACCCTATCTGGTGTGTCGGCAGGTGCCGACTTCCTGTTAAAGGACGATGAGTACGATTTCCGCGATGTTTGGGAGATAACTCCGCCGACGGGGAGTGTTACCTGGGCATGGGATGAGACAAAGGGGGACGGAATGGTTCTTGGTCCTCTTGGCGTGGAGTTTGATCTCACCCTCTATCCCCAGTTTACTTCGGGGATTACAGCGGTTAAGTTCCTCTCCGGAGGCATCGCTGCGCCGGAGGCGATCTCGCTCAACCTGATCGATCCGATCATCCTTCAGGGAACCCCGAACATGCCACCGGAGGTCACGTTTATAGTGTCGCCGGCTGGTCCTCACATCAACGAACCGGTTACCTTCGACGCCAGTGGGTCGATTGACCCAGACGGGACAATCGTTAACTACGAATGGGACTTTGACGGAGATGGTCTCTTCGACCTCTCCACCAACGAGCCCGTGGCCACTTACACCTATCAGGTGAGTGGCATCAAGAGCGTGACACTGCGCGCGACCGATGCCGAAGGGGCAAGTGCTCGCAAGATGTATGCCCTGGACGTATCAGAGGTGGCAGTCAAGGTCACGCGGACGATCTCCACGATGTCCGCACTGCCCGGTAGTACCTTTAAGGTGGTGGTGCGGATCGAACCAGATATGGACCTTGCCGGGGTTGGTTTGCAGGAGAACCTCCCGGTTGGTTGGAAGATCAAACCATTAGAGAACGCCGGGGCGGCTTTCAAGAGGGCCGACGTGCAGTGGGTGTTCATCGATAAAATTAAGGCGGGGACGAGCAAGGTCATCTCCTACGAAGTAACGGTCCCTTCGAGCGAGCAACTCATCGCTACGACCCTGCCTGTTTGTCTGTATATCACGGGGACCTTACAGGCCCTGACTCCTGCGCTTGAGCTCCCGGTTGAGGGAGACGAAGCGATTGAGGTTACCGATGTGTTACGAATCAAGACCGCAATTGCTCACCTCGTTCCGCGTATCGGTGAGGACACGGACGACACGATCGACCTGCGTCTGTCGCAGATAATCAGGCCGAATCAGCTCAGCCGTGCTCTGGAGATGTGGCAGAACGATGAAGTGGTCCCGTGGACCCAGGGCGCAACGATCGCACTTGAGATGATGAAAGAGCTGTCGGCTTATGCCTACACCTGCACCCCGGTTGATCTCCCGCTTCCGCTTGTTCCGGAGACGAACATCAACGCTGTGCGCACGATTGCCACGCCGGTGCCGTGTAACAATGTTCTTTTGAATTACTATGGCAGCGGTGGCGATCCCGCTGGAAATACGTTTACGGTTAAAGTCGAGATTTGGGCAGATCAGGATCTGTACGGTGTCGGGTTGGATGAAGAACTCCCCACGGGATGGAAGGTCACCCCGATTGAGAACGATGGGTTCCTCTTCAAGTGGTCCCGTGTGCAGTGGGTCTTCCCAGACAAACTCCCGGCCGGCAAGTGCAAGGTGATCATCTACCAGGTGGAGGTGCCACAGAGCGAAGCGATCGAAGCGCCTTCAACTGACCCGTGCTATATCACTAGCAGCGACCTGTTTGGCACGGTGGACGTCGCTCTCCCCTGCCAGGAGACCGTGGTCACCGGAGACAGTGCAGTGGATGTCAGCGATTGCCTCTCCGTGATTGTGGCCATCTCCCGGTGGGATGTGGATAACGACATGATCGACATCACCCTGTCGGACAAGATCTCCTTCCAGCAAGTACAGCGGGCGATCGCCTTCTGGCTGGAAGACGAGGTTGTCCCGCGCACTTGTGGGAATACGGTTACTTATGAGACCTTAAAGGTGATCGTTGCCTACTGGCTCACCAATACGAACATCTGCGATCCCCTGCCCGGTTCGGTTCGAGGTCCGTGTGAACCCGATCTCGATCCGTGTGCTCCTTTTGTCCCGCCTTGTAGCGGGTAATGGGGCTTCACAAAAAAAGCAGCTTTAGGATTAGGATAGGAGATGGTGCAGATGAGAATGAATGAATCATGGGCGAGGGGAATACCCCTCGCCGCTCTTTTGATTGCCTTTACACTCGTCGTGGTCCCCTTAAATGCATCAGAGGCGCCGTACCTGCACGTGAGGCAGTTCCTCGAGCCGGGGGAGATCTATGTCTCAGGAACAGGGGAGGTGCCGGATATCGCTACCCTCACCCTTGTCCTCGAGGGAGCAGGACTTAAGAAGCGCTTCCCGATCGATTGTATTTTGGTGGTTGACGTCTCGGCTACAGCCGCGATTGCAGAAGCGAAGCGGTTCGCGTTTGATATAACTGAGCTCTTTGCGTCACAGGATCGGATTGGGCTTGTGTCCTTTGCTACTTCAGCGCGACTCGACCTACCCCTCACCAGCGACAAGTTTGGTTTAAAGGCTGCAATTGCCGACCTGGAGACCGGAGGCAGGTCCGCGTTCGGCGAGGCGCTGCAGCTAGCGAGAAAGGAACTAGTGGCAAACGGCCGTGGTGATGCCATCCTTGTAGAGATACTCTTAACAGATGGCCAGAGCAACATTGGGTGTGATCCCAAGGTGGAAGGAGAAGTCGCCGCAGAGGCAGGGATCAAGGTTATCCCCGTTGGAATCGGCAATCTGATTAATCGCAACCTGCTTGAGGAATTCGCTTCTAAGACAGGGGGAGTCTTCTTTAAGCGACCAACTGGGACTACCGTTGATCGGATCAAGGATCTTCTCTACGTTGATCTGGCCGCGCAAGGGGTAACCGTCGATAAGGTTCTTCCACCGGAACTTTCTTACTACGGTGCGAGTCCGGCTCCGATCGGTGTGAAGGAGAACGCGGACGGGACGACGACCCTTACGTGGAAGATCGGCGAGATCACCATTGGTGAGCAGTGGCTAACCCAGATTGCGCTTAAGGCGAAAAAGAAGGGGAGCTGGCCGACCGATCAGGGTTCTTCTGTCAGTTTCGCTGGTTTTCGTGGTGTGGAGGAACAGATTTCGATTCCCGCCCTTGAGCTTGCCGCAATCGAGCCGAACTGGCCTCCTATAGCGGCCTTTTCCCATGCCCCAGCCTCACCGACGACTACAGATATAGTGGAGTTTGCGGATGAATCGAGCGATGAGGACGGGCAGATCGCGGCTTGGCTGTGGGACTTTGGCGACGGTGAAAAAAGCGAAGCTCAAAGCCCGGAACACCGCTATTCTCATAGCGGAACTTATGCCGTGACTCTCGTTGTGATCGACGACCGCAGTAAGGCATCCGAACCGCAGGAGTTAAATATTGAAGTTTTAAACAGTAAACCGATGGCCCTATTTATCTGCGAGCCGAAGAAGCCGCGCATGGGAGTGGAGACGATGCTGGATGCTAGCGGTTCGGTGGACACAGATGGGCATATCACCTCTTACGATTGGGACTTCGATGGGGATGAAATCTTCGATCAGGAAACAGCCTCATCGGAGGTCTTGCACACCTTCCTCAAAGCAGGGGAGGTAACTGTAATTCTGAAGGTAACGGACGACGAGGGTGGAGAAAGCGAGCTGTATGAGAAGGCTCTCAAAGTCCTTCCTTGCGTGAGCGCCATCCGCACGATAGAGACCGGTCTCCCTGATGATGAAACCATCGCGGTTGGGACGGTCAAAGTGACGGTGATGATCACCCTCAATACGACGCTTAACGGGCTGACGTTACACGAGGCGATTCCGGATGGGTGGGCGCTCACCGAAGTGGACCACGGGCGGGCTACCTTCCGAGAGGAGACAGTCGACTGGCTCTACCTGGAAACGCTCCTTGATGGAGATGTTCGTGAGGTCAGCTATACCCTCACTGCTCCATGCACCTCGCTTTCCAACACTGACGAGGGACGTGAGCAGTTGACGATTAATGGCGTTGTGGGGAGTTCATCCCCTCGTGTCTCGCAGATGGTTCTTGGCGAGGACAAGGTCACTCGTGTGGCTGCGCTTCCGATTCCGGTCGTCATCTCGCGCTGGGATAGCGAGCAGGGGAAGATTGATCTCTATCTTCCTGAGCAAATTGCCTTTGACCAGATTCAATACGCCGTTTCGCGCTGGTTGTCCGGAAACGTGGTTCCATATACGGATAATCTGGTAATTGATCTTGATATAATTCGGGATCTGATTGCCTATTGGCTGACCGATACTTCGGTGCACGATCCGCTCCCCTAGGGGTGTGGATCGTGCTCGATTGGTCGATAGAGGAGGGGGAATGAGAAAACGGTTAACATGTGTTTTTTGTATTAGTGCCTTTTTGCTGGCGATCGGCCTCCCTGCGCTGGGGGTGGAGGCTGACTTCAGTCCATCGAGTTATAATCCCGCTTTAGGAGAGACTGTAACGTTCGAAGTCTGTCAACCTTGCCTGGGCGGTGGAATATCTCACTACGAGTGGGATTTTGATGGGGACGGACTCTACGAGGTCGCGACCGAGGAACCGCTCGTGGTACACACCTTCACTGAGCCCGGTTATGTCGACGTAGAGCTGAGGGTTGTTGACGCAGGTGGACGGGCGGTGACTCGTACGAAAGGGATTCTCGTGGGAGAGTCACCCTTGTTCGCAGTACGCAACTTGTTGACTGAAGAAAACGGGGGAACCTTTGTCCTCGTTACACTCACCGCTAGGGCTGTAGTATCCGCTCTCGCTTTGGAGGAGAAGCTTCCCAGAGGATGGCAGGTGGAGATCCTCGACTCCGGAGGGACGTTCACAAAGGTGACAGATGGAACTCTGCAGGTCCTCTGGGCGGAGATGCTTATAGGAGGGGAGACGCGGACGTTCTCCTATCGGCTTTATCCCTCTTATGCAACTGGTGCACCTGAGCTGAGTGGGGTTATAAGCGCCTACTATGTGGAAGGGAGGATCAAGGCCTCCGTCTGCGGAGACCACTCCATTCCACGCTAGGGAAAGCAAAGGTATTTGAAAATGACATCGCGGACGGCCTATACGGTCGTCCCTTCTTTTTTAACGCTCCCCTCTACGATTAGGGGCTGAGTAATCCGCGGGCACCGGCAGGGGAAGAGCGATCCAGTACCTACCACGGTTCCTGTTTTGCGTGTTCTTGGAGGGGGACTTATTGGTACAGGCCTTCAATCAGGATGAACAAGATGGCGAACAGGGCAAGAAGGACGACCGCAAGAAGGCTCGGTTTGCCTCGTGTCGTTCTTGCTATTGCTCTCTGAGCTTGAGTCCCAATTCCTCTAATTGGGCTGCTTTGACTGGCATCGGCGCCGCGGTGAGTGGGCAGAACCCGGTTGTGGTTTTCGGGAAGGCGATGACGTCGCGCAGGGATTCTTCATTGGCCATCATCATCACCAATCGGTCAAGGCCGAGGGCAAAGCCGCCGTGCGGGGGTGCCCCGTATTCGAGAGCATGTAGAAAGAAGCCAAATAGAAGCTGTGCTTCTTCCTGAGAGATATTAAGCAAGCGGAAGATCCTCTCCTGAAGCTTGCGCGAGTGAATCCTGATGCTCCCGCTTCCAAGCTCGGTCCCGTTTAAGATAAGGTCGTAGGCGTTCGACAGTACCGTCAGAGGCTCGCTCTCGAGCCGGGCCAGATCCTTCTCCTGGGGGGAGGTGAATGGATGGTGCTCGCTAGTCAGATTCCCTTCCTCGTCGAGGCCGAACAGAGGAAAATCCGTTACCCATAGAAAGTTCCAACCTTCATTGATCAGGTGCTCACGTTGGGCAACCTCCACACGGAGCTCGCCCAACGCCTTCTCGATGCTCGCCCCAGCAAGGATTAGGATCAGGTCACCGGGTTGCGCCGAAAGCTCTTCTCGAATTGCTGTTATCATGCTTCGAGGGAGGAACTTGGCAAGAGGGGAAGTAATATCCTCGCTCACCTTAATCCAAAAAAGGTCTTTAACCCCGGCGTAACGTGAGACCTCTTGCAGCCGGTCGATTGCGGAGCGTGAGTAGCCGGCACACCCTGAGGCGTTAATACCGGCCACCTTTCCCCCACTTTCGATCGCCTCGGCGAAGATGCGAAACTCACTTTTGCCCACCAACTGTGAGAGGTCATGGATCTCCATTCCGAAGCGCAAATCGGGCTTGTCCGATCCATAGCGAGCGAGCGCCTCGGCATAAGAGAGGCGGGAAAAGGGGGCAGAAAGATCGATTGACAGAACCTCTCCAAAGACCTTGACCAGCATCCCCTCCAATAGCTCGAGGATTTGCTCCTTACCGTGGGGAAAGGAGACCTCGAGGTCAAGTTGAGTGAACTCGGGCTGCCTGTCAGCGCGCAGGTCCTCGTCACGAAAGCACTTGACGAGTTGGAAGTAGCGGTCGATCCCACCGATCATGAACAATTGCTTAAACAGTTGCGGCGATTGAGGCAACGCGTAGAACTGGCCGGGAGAGATCCGGCTAGGGACAAGGAAGTCACGTGCTCCTTCCGGCGTCGACTTGGTGAGAAACGGGGTCTCGATTTCCAGAAACCCTAGATCGGAGAAATAATCTCGAATTACTTTGAAGACACGATGGCGAAGGGCGAGGTTTCGCTGCAATCGCTCACGTCGCAGATCAACGTAACGGTAGCGTAGGCGTGTCTCTTCGGTCGTGTCTGAGCCATCTCCTTCCACGAGGAAGGGAGGAGTTATAGAGCGATTAAGGATCTTAAGCTCTTCCACTTGTATCTCGATTTCTCCGGTTGCCATCTCTTTATTTACGTTTGCCTGGCTGCGAGCGGCTACCACGCCGCTAATTGCGATTACATCCTCGCGGTTCAGTGTATGGCCAGCTTCGAGTTTGGGATCCTCCCCATATAGGAGAAGCTGGACTACTCCCGAACTGTCACGTAAGTCGATGAAGGTGAGTTTTCCTAGGTCTCGGCGGCGCTTCACCCAGCCACACAGAGTCACCTTGCGCCCAATGTCCTTTGGTGATAGATGAACACAGTAATCGGTTCGGTGCATGGAGTGTTCCTCCGGTTGGTCAATTGGATATGGGTCTATTATAGGCTGATACCAAGGATGCGCAACGCCGAGTGGCAAGCACTCGACAAGTCTTTTGTTGTCCGTATATGGGGCACAACTGGTAGTCCTGTTCTCGTTTTCACGTATCGCTCTCTCGCTGCAAGGTAAGGACCCTTATGTATCCAGCGGACGGTTATTCACTGTTGCACTTTAGGAGTCGACTAGTCTTCCCTTGAAGAACTTACGCTCTAGGAGCTTGTGCCAGTCGGTGAAGTCGCCTTCCTCGCTATCTTTAGTGATGTGCATCCGCACCATGTTCAGCTTTGCTGAGAGGTTATCGAAGTAGTAAACAGCGATCGCCTCTGCTGTCTTGGGAACGATTGCTGAGCCGAACTCAAGTTCGCCGTGGTGAGAGACAATGATGTGCTCCAGGAGCCCAGGGAGGCGCTCGTCTGGCCAAGCGATCTTACTCGCCTCCTCGTGCACCATGTCACGACCAAGGAGGAGGTGGCCGATCAGTTGACCGCTAAAGCTGTGGTGGGGCGCGATTGGGTTTTCCAGCTCCCTTAACTTCCCGATGTCGTGCAGGATCGCTCCAGCCGTGGCTAGGCCACGGTTAAGCGCCGGGTGATCTTCCGCAAAGCGGGCGACGCTCTTCGCAACCTCCAGGGAATGCTCGAGGAGACCACCCAAGTAGGCGTGGTGATACTGAATCGCCGCGGGAAACTCTTTGAACCGATCTGCATTTGCTTCCAGAATCACGGTTGTCAGCTGCTGCAGCGCTGAAGGGGTGATCGTCTCGGCTAACCCCAGAAGCTCCCTCCACATCTCGTTGATATCATACTCGCTTGTCGGTACAAGCAGCCCTGGGTCAAACCCTGGGATCTTTCCGGCCTCCCCCTCGTAGGACTCTAGGCGGCGAATCGATTCAACTATGATCTGAAGTGAGTTTCGGTAGGTTTCAGTTCGTCCTTCACTGTAAACGAAGTCTCCTTCGTCGAACTGGGTGGCGTAGCGTTGCGCCACTTCGGCCCAAGCGCGGGCGGGGATGGTCCCGGAGCGGTCGGCGAGGAGGATCTCCAGGTAGGGATCTCCGGTACGGGTCGCCCGCTGGGTCTTTTGCTTGACGAGAAAACACTGGGAGATTCGCTGCCCCTCCCGCATCTCCTGAATCAGGACGTGCATTAACGGGTAAGGTACCTCTCCCCGCAGGTACTCAGCAAACTTTTCAGCGGCCACAACCTCCCCTTTCTCATTTTGTAGTCGTTGTTAGTGTAAAGGGGCACGAACGGAAGTCAACCGAGGCTAATGAAAAACGGCCCGCAAAGTGCTGCGGGCCAACTTGCTTCAACGATCTTTGCTTACGGTGCGCGGAGGAGCGGAAAGTTGTCCTGGTCGCTGTCACTTGCGATTACATAAGGTGAATCCCCGATGCCATTCTCATCCGCGTCGATTCCCACATAGTTGAACCAGTAGTTTCCCTCTCCCTCGTAGTCCCACTGGTTCAGATCATCACTGTGGGCGTTGTGAAGGTTGTCGAGAAAGGTGTTGTGGTAGAGAAGGTTGCCTTGTGAACAAAGTTCGAGGTAAATCCCCATGTGGTTGGACGCGATGGTATTCCTGATGATCTCGTTCGTGTTGGAGGCATCGCACCAGATTGCGTAATCATTCCGCTCGATCGTATTGGAAAGGATCTGATTGTCGCTTGAAAAGTAGAGGTGGAGTCCGTCTATGTTACTCATAAGTGTGCACCCACTGATCCGGTTGGCGGAAGCGAAATTAAGGATGATCCCAATCCAGTTCCCAGTGAGCTTGCAATCCTGAACAAGGGCATTTCTCACGTAGCTTAGGAAGATCGCCGCCTTAGCTGCTCCACTGATCTCCACATCCCGGATGACGAAATAGCGGCTTGTCCGGTCGATACGGATCCCATAATCGTGATAACCAGCATCGATTTGCCACCCCTCGATGATGTACGGGTCATCAACTGTCCCCGACCCCGCAACGACACCGTTCTTCGCGGTAAACTCGTAATCACCCGTAATTACGATGGGGTTTCTGTCCTGCAGGTCGCCGCCAGAGGCGGCAACAACGATCCCGATCAAACAGAGTAAGGCTGCGGTGCAACTGAGAAGCGCACCCTTTCTCATTGCGCATCACCCCTTTATCTCTCGGTCTTAGACGAACAATCTATCATACCCGTTTTGTGGGGGAATGTGAAGGACAGAGTTGTCCCATACAAGATGAGCATGAAGCGAGGGGGTGTTTCTCGTGCGAGATGAGCATGAGATAACACTGGTAACGCAAGCGCGTGTGTCGAATCATAGGAGGCATGATTTTGATGATGACAGACGCACGTGTAATG
>JAUWGE010000032.1 GCA_030606565.1 Candidatus Bipolaricaulota bacterium
GCTTCCGTCTTTTCGGAGATCAATCGACTGGGCGTGAAACCGGCCGCTAGCCTGCACCTGTCTCTTGAAATCCTCGAAGAGGTGATGGTAATCCGGGTGGACGATGTCCTGTCCGGGCAATCCGACCAGTTCCTCGTAGGGGTAACCGTACATCCTGCATGCAGCGGGGTTAGTTTCAACGATTGTCCCATCAAGGTCGAATATGAGCAGAGCGTCGGAGGTTGATTCGAAGATACTGCGGTATTGGGCTTCTTTTTCCCGTAGTTCTTTCTCTCCCCGCTTCCGCTCGGCGATCTGCTCCCGTAAGCTCTCGTTGGCTCTTCTGATTTCAGCCGTTCTCTCATCCACCCGTTGTCCCAGCTCGTCGCGAGCCTTCCGCAGGTGTTGGCTCATCTCTTCTGCGTATAGCCTGCCAAAACAGCCAACGGTGAAGCGCAAGCAACCGTCCAGCCGAGCGATGGCCTCCCGGCCTGCGGCGGAGTCAGAGGGGTAGGTACGCCAGATGACCGGCAGGGCCGCGTCCTTGCACAGCAGCAGAGCCTCGATTACCTCGGCGATGTCAAAACCCATCTGCAGGCGAGTAAGGCTGATGTCGGTGAGGTAGCTCTTCAGAGAGGCGTAGGAACCGGTGGTTAAGGCTTCGATGATGCCCCCCAGTCCCCGCATCGTCGAGGCACGAAGCTCATCCAGGGACCGCTCACGGTAGTGAGCATTGGGCAGCCGGTGGACCATCTCGGCCCAAGCCGTGGCGATCTCCTCTCGGTGATGATCAAGAACTGTGGCCAAATTAGAAACGCGCTTGGCGTGGTTGGTCATTCTCCCCAATCTCCCACTTGTAACAGGTTCTGTACCGGACATCCGAAAACGGATCTGTTCCCAGTATAGGATCAGGGGAGCACAGCGCCAACAGTCATTAGCGTTTCGCCTTATTCAGGGCCAACGAGAGAGAATACGCCTGATCAGCGCTTCTCTTCATACTTGGAGGCCTCAATCTGCTCGCGGAGGCGATCCTTCTGTGAGAGGGGAACAGGCTCACTCTGAGGGGCCTCTCCTTTGTGGACCGATTGGCCCGCCGTCTTGACGAGGCCGAGCTTCTTTGCGATGAACTTGAAGTTGATCGTGATCCCCAGTGCCCAGGCGATGAACAGATGGTCTTTATCACTCCACATCGGTAGTTCTATCTTTTCTCCACTCTGATTTAAGGATTCCCATGATCAGATTATCGTAGTAGCGGCCGTTGCGGAAGTACGCCTCGCGCTTTGTTCCCTCATGGGTAAATCCTGCCTTCTCGTAGGCACGCTGCGCCCGCTTGTTTTGTGAGTAGACCTCTAGTGAGATGCGGTGCAGGTTGAGTTCGTCAAAGCCGTAGCCAAGGATCAGCTTTGCGGCCTCGGGAGCGTAGCCGTGTCCCCAGTTGTCCTTCTCCCCGATCATGATTCCGAACTCCGCGTTCCGGTTGACGTAGTCGATCTGATGAAGGCCACAGTTTCCGATATGCAAATCGCCATCTTTTATGACGATTGCGAGGGAAAGGTTTTTCTCACTCTTGTACTGACTCGTGATCCACTCTCGTTCCAACGCACGGCTCATCGGGAAGCGCCGGCCCAAGGTCGTAAGGATCTCGGGATCGTTGATCCAGCGCATGCAGCGATCGAGATCCTCTTCCTCGAGGGGTCTTAAGTAGATCCTATCACCGATCAAGAATGGGTTTCTCATCTCTCCTCCTTTTCAGAGAGTTACGGGCCCTGCCATTTGGTAGCGGCAGGGCCCGTCGTTCTCACATGGTATTGCACCGTTTACATGAAGATCGGATAGATCGGGAAGAGCGAGGCGAACACGAGGGAGATCACTGACATCAGCTTGATCAGGATATCGAGCGACGGGCCGACCGTGTCCTTTAACGGATCACCGACCGTGTCGCCAGTGACCCCGGCATCATGCGCCTCGGACCCTTTACCGCCGTAGTGCCCCTCCTCGATGTACTTCTTGGCGTTATCCATCGCCCCACCGGAGTTGCCGCAGAAGATGGCGAGCTGAATCGCCGAGAGGAGCGCTCCGATCAGGAACCCGCCGAGGGCATAGCGTCCGAAGATAAGCCCGAAGGCGATCGGGGTGACGACGGCGATCATCGCTGGGAGGAACATCTTGTGGAGCCCCCCAGAGGCGGTGATGCTGATACACCGGTTGTAATCGGCCATCTCTTCGCCGGTCATAATCTTCGGGTTCTCCTTGAACTGACGGCGGATCTCCTCAACGAGGACCCCGGCCGTGCGGCTGACCCCCCGAATGAGGAAGGCGGAGAAGACATAGGGGACCATCGCTCCGAGCATCAACCCGGCGATGACGAACGCCCCGACCTGGATCGGGCTCCCCGAGGGGGAGAACTGCGCGGCAATCTGTCCGACGATCGGAAGCTGCGGCTGAACGACCTGCGATGCGCTCCCGATCGCCGACCACATGAAGGCGGCGATCAGTCCGAGGGAGGCGAAGGCGGCCGACCCGATGGCGAACCCTTTCCCGATAGCGGCGGTGGTGTTACCGATCGAGTCGAGCTTGTCCGTGCGTTCGCGCACCTCGGGGGGGAGCTCGGCCATCGTCGCGATTCCACCGGCGTTATCAGCGATCGGTCCGTAGGTATCCACGGCGACGGTCATTGCGACGAAGGAGAGCATCCCCATGGCGGTGAACGCTACCCCGAGGAGTCCGCCTAGCTGGTAGGCGCCGATCGTCGCTGCCGCGATGACAATCACTGGTAAAAAGGTGCTTATCATCCCCAGTGCCAGCCCTTCGGTGACCGCGATCGCAGGGCCGTCTTGATTCATCCTGGCAAGTTCACGCGTGGGTTTGAACCGGGTCGACGTGAAATACTCGGAGAAAAAACCGATAGCGATCCCTGCAATAAGACCGAGAACAACCTCCCCGAAGATATTCAATCCCAGCGGTGAAAGCCAGCAGAAGAGGAACGTTGTCACCGCGGTGAGAATCGCGGCCAAGCGTGTCCCGTTCATCAACACAGCTTGCATTCCCTCTTGTCGGCGGGAAAAGCGGATGTAGATGATCGCGAGGAGACTAGCGAAGAGCCCGCCAGCGACGATCACCAGTGGCGCGAGTATAATCCACCAGTAGGTTGCCTCATTCAGGCCAGCGGTCAATCCAAGCTTCTGGATGAGGCCGTGAATGCTCTCGTTCCCCCGCCCGACATAGATGTAGAGGGCCATGACGATGACGGAGATAATCGCTCCCACGAAAGACTCTAACAGGTCCGCTCCGAGACCGCCGACGTCACCGACGTTGTCACCGACGTTGTCGGCAATCGTCGCTGGATTGCGCGGGTCATCCTCGGGGATGTGCATCTCAACCTTTCCCACCATATCAGCGGCCATGTCCGCAGCCTTGGTGTAGATCCCGCCGCCGACGCGATCGAACAGGGCAACGAGAGAGGCCCCCATTGAGTAGGCACTGACGATCAGCGCCCCGCGGATGAAGTTGACCCCCATCGACTTGACACCGAACAGATACCGTGTCTCAATGTGTAAGTTACCTGGAGCAAACCACTTACGGAAGAGGACCACGGCGATAACCAGGCCGATTAACGCCAATCCACCGACCGAGAGACCCATTACGCTCCCTCCGGAGAAGGCGACGTTGAGCGCGTCCTTGAACGACTTGCGCGCTGCGTGCGTCGTCCGAGCGTTGGCGTGGGTCGCCGCATTCATCCCGATGAACCCGGCGGCCATGGAAAGTACCGATCCGATCCAGAACGCCACAGCGATCTCCCAGTAGAACAGGACCCAAAGGATGGCACCGATGATGAGCATGGTTAGCCCCATCACTCGTGCCTCCTCCAGCATAAACGTGAACGCGCCTGAACGAATATAGCCCTGTAGCTCCTTCATCCGGTCGGTCCCCTGCGCCTTGCGCACCACCGATCGGTTGAAGAAGAACGCGCTCGTCAGAGCTAGCACCGAAATCACAGCCGGTATGACGATTAATGCTGTCATGTTGCTACTTCCACCCCTTTTGTTTTAGATACGCGTTGCTTGCGTTCTTTTTAGCCCCCTGCCTTAAAGGCCCTCCGCTTTGATAACTATGGTACCAGTGGGCCGTGATTACCGTTTCCAAAAATCGCGCAATTGTAACACGCTCAGAGAATCACTTCAAGGAGGGACTTCAGTGCTAACTCAAACCCCATGGAGGTTTCCTGGCATCCGAGCAAGGAGATCACCTTGCGAAGCTTCTGTCCACTTGTTTGTCTCATAATCGCCGCACAACGTTTAACCGACCTCAACCAACGGACGACCGCGCTCATCCTTCACGGTTCGAATGAGACGGTGACTTGTTATAGTGACGATCTATTTATAGTGACGATCTATCCCCACGTAAATACGGGACACCTGTCCGTACCAGGACCGACAAACAGTCACGCCTTTTGCCGCAGCGGTCCTTATAGAAAGGAGCTCTCCCGGCTATCCTCATCGAGCGTTTATTCAGAATAGAGTAGAAGGAGGAAGACGATGAAGAAAGCGCTTTCTATCGCTCTGGTGGCCGCCTTATCGCTTATCTTTTTCCTGGCAGTGGTTCATGCTCAGGAAGAGGGAGGTGGCGAGGCAGTCCCTGAGCTACTTGAGCAGGAACTCGCGGCGATGGAAACCGTCTTTGAGGGCCTGGAGTCGTTCATGGGCGAGCTGATCGGTGAAGTGAAAGGTAATATGGCTGGCATCGTTCGCCTCGATGAAAATGTCAAAAATCTGCGTGACATCCTCGATGCCGTTACCCTCGAGCTTAAAGCAGCCGAAGGGAGGATCGTCAGCCTACGGGCGGATGTCAACAAGATGTCCAATGTACAGCAGGAGTTCAAGGTGCGCATCATTGCCCTTGAGGCCGGTCTCTCCGAGCTCTCCGCCTCCTGCGACGAGCTGGCCGCGACCTTCAATATTGCCCTTGAGGCTGGTCTCTCCGAGCTCTCCGCCGACATCTCCGCCCTGAAAAAGGGCCATGAAGACATTGTGGCCCGGGTACAGAAGATAGAGGATGAGGACGTGGGAACGTTCAAGAAGAAGGTGCTCGAGCTTGAACGCTTAATGAGCGCCCTGTCGATTAAGATTGACAACAACCGTGCCAAGCTGGAGGGGTTCGATCATGCGATTGCTGGGTTGGCAAACGATATCGAAGCCAACAAGAGCGGCATTCTAGCCAACATGAGCCTCCTTGAGGACCATGAAGCGCGACTGATGGCACTTGAGGATGGAACGATGGTCGCCGATCTCCAGGAGCAGGTGAGCACTCTCTACTTCCTCGCCATCATCGCTCTCCTTGCCGGGGTTGGAGCGCTCATCTGGGGTTTCGTAGGGAGTTAAGTGCAAAAAAAATTGGATGAGGGGCTGAAATACGTTGTGGAGGGGCTCAAACCGGCCCCTCCCATCCTTTTTTTTGCGATCATGCGTAACAGAAGTTATATTAGTAAACCAATTGAGGGGGAGCCACAATGCAGAGTTTAGGAATGCGTTTGCAACGTTTCCGGCTTAAAAGCGGATGGAGCAAGCGGGTGGTGGCAGATAAGCTCGGAGTCTCAATTCCATCGATCATTCGGTGGGAAGAGGAGGCTAGCGAGCCAAATGACTACAACCGCTACAAGATCGAACAGCTTCTCGCCGATGGGAGATCAACGCAATCTCCTCTTACCTCTCAAAAGCGGATCGTTCAATTCAACCTGTTCGCCAGTCGTAGAGAGGAGATCGGGTAGATGAGATGACCAAGATCAATAAGGTCGTGCTGGCTGGATTCAAATCGTTTCGGAAACAGACTGTAATACCGTTCTTCGATGGGCTGACCGCCATCGTCGGGGAGAACGGCTCCGGGAAGTCGAATCTGTTCGATGCGATTAACTTCGTTATGGGACGCCGGTCGTCACAGCTGCGTTCCGACCGGTTGGAACATCTGATCTTCAACGGGGGAGAGCGCTATCCTCCCGCTGATAGCGCTCAGGTCACCCTTCACCTCGATAACACGAAAGGTGTGTTCAACCGTTTCATCGAAAACGGTGACCACGCCCCTGAGATCATCCTTGGCCGGCGTATCACCCGCCGCTCCTCCACCTACACTTTCATGGAGAAAACGTGTTCTCGTGGGTTGATCGATGAGATCCTCGAGGAGGCAAAAATCGACCCCGACGGCCAACAACTGATCGCCCAGGGGAGAATTACCGAGGTGATCAAGAAGGGTCCGATAAAGCGGCGGGAAATCATTGACGAAGTAAGTGGTATCGCCGCCTATGACGAAAAGAAGAAAAAAGCAATCGTCGAACTTAAGGATGTCAAATCGAAACTTAATACCCACCGTGTAATTCTCGCCGAACGGCGGGGGCGCCTCCGCGCCCTTTCGCAGGAGCGCGATGCCGCCCTGGAGCACCAGCGGCTGACCGAAGAGCAGGTGCGCCTAGAACGATCAATCACCCACCTCAAACGAGAGAAGATAGCCGAGAAGCTCCGTCGCGCACAGCAGGAACGGAGTGGGATGGTCAAGAGGATCGAGGGTCTCGAGGCGGAGGTGACCAAACTCGACCTTGAGGTCGAGAACAAGGAGTGGGAACTCGAAGGGATGCAGGATGATCTTAAGAGCGATGATCAGATCACACTAGTGAAAGAGGTGGAGCGAATACGCTCGGAGATCCTCCACAAGCAGGGAGAGATCAACTTTAAACGTCAGCAGGTGAAGAACCTGCAAGAGATGATCGACGAGGTAGCGAAAATCAAGGCCGCCGAGGCGGCTCGCGCCAAGGATTCTACAAGTGATGGAAATCGGGCTGTGCAAGCTCTTCTCGAACGGAAACAAGGTGGTGTGTACGGGACGGTCGCCTCCCTTGCCACCCCACGTCCCGGGTTCGAGGTGGCATTCGAGACGGCGGCCGGTGGCCACTTGAACGACCTCGTTGTCGATTCGCGCGAAACCGCGATTGCCTGCATCAAGTATTTGAAGAGCAAACGTCTTGGTCGAGCGCGCATTCTCCCCCTGCGCCGATTGGTCGCCTCGCGCAAGAGCCTCGCTTCGGCCGACGCTCTCAAGCTCCCTGGTGTGATCGACTACGCGATCAACCTGGTCGAGTTTGATTCCAAGTACCGTCGTGCGTTCGAATACGTGTTCTTCGACACGATTGTCACTGAGGATCTGGAGGTGCTACGTGACGTCGATGGTGTGCGCGCGGTCACCCTCGACGGGGACTCGCAGAGTAAGGGCGGGGCGCTTACCGGTGGATGGCGTCCGGACTCGCGAAAGAAAAAGAGCGGGTCGGCCGGGGTGCAAGGCGCCAGCTTCGATACAGCGAAGAAACGTCAGCAGATCTCCCACCTGGAGAAAGAGATTACCCATCTTGAGGAGAAAATCGAAGAGAGGCAAGCCCTGTTGGAGGAGAAAGAGCGGGAGCTTGACACCCGAGAGGAGGAGGAAAGCCGGGTAAAGGGAGCGGCGAGCACACGAAGTGACGAGTTACATGCCCTGCGCGAGAAGCGCCGTGAGACCTATCAGCAGTTGGAGAACCTTCGCCGGGGCCTGACCCGCTACGAGCGCGAGGAGGCGGAGGCCCAAGCGGAACTCGAGACCCTGGGCGATGAGGAGAACGATCCCTCTTACTACATCGAGGGCTCGCTAAGGGAGCTCGAGCAGCGGATTGAGCAGAACGAAAGGCGGCTACGGCGGCTCGAACCGGTGAACATGCGAGCAATCGAGGAGTACGAGGCCTACGAGCGGGAGTTCAATCTGTTTCGCGAGCGTGTCGATTCCCTGGAGACGGAAAAGCACGAGATCGAGTTGCTGATCGGCCAAATCGAGGAGCGCAAGCGGGAGCGCTTCCTCGAAACCTTGGAAGCGTTGACCGTTCAATTCGACCGCATCTTCAAGGTGCTGTTTCAAGGGGGGAGTGCATCCCTGGAGCTAGAGGAGCCAGGGAACATCTCCTCGGGGCTGTTGATCAAGGCGAACCCTCCGGAGAAGGAACTGCACGTGATCGACTCTCTCTCTGGAGGGGAGCAGGCCCTAGTGGCGATGGCGTTTATCTTCGCCTTACAGGAGTATCAAAAGGCGCCGTTCTTTATCCTGGATGAGATCGACGCTGCCCTTGACTTGATGAACGCCACCCGGCTGTCAGAAATGTTGTACGAATACGCCAAGCGGGTTCAGGTGATCGTTGTCTCACACAACGAGGAAACAGTTCGTCACGCCGAGCGAGCCTACGGCGTGACAATGAAGAATGGGGTTTCGCAAATACTGGCGCTCAACCTGAACTGAAGGAGCAGGATCGGATGGAACAGATACGGATCGCCGAGGTACCCATCGACGAATTGATGACAGAGAGCTGGGAGGGGACCTTGGAACGCCTGACCGCGGACATGGACCCGTGGGACATCGACATCGCAGAGCTCGCTCAACGCTACCGTCAATATCTTGATGCCCTGCACGAACTTCGCTTCGAGATTCCAGGGCGGATGGTCCTTACCTGCTCAATCCTGCTGCGTATGAAATCGGACGATCTCCTTGCCGCCTGCTCCACCGATCAAAGTGATCTCATCGAAGAATTGGAGGAAGTAGTAGAGGAGACGGCGGCCGAGTGGGATGAGCCAATCGAGCCGGAGGAGTTCTCCCTTCCACTTCTTCGGCGACCACGACGGCAGGTGACCCTGGAGGATCTTCGACTGGCCCTTGCCGCAGCGATGACGGTGAGCCATCGCCGAGCTGAGCGCTTGATCGACCGGATGAAGTACGTCGAGGATGAATTCAGTCCCTTCCAGATTGGAGGCGAGGACTTCACTGATCGCCTGCGTCTCCTCTTCGCTAAGATCAAGAAGCTCCTTTCCGGAAGACGGGTTCTGAGCTTCTTCCGCCTCCTGGAGCGGGGAGACAAGGAGGAGCGAATCCGGCGTTTTTTCGAGGTGCTTCTCCTGGCGGCGCAAGGGGAGATCGACTGCTACCAGGAAGAGTTCCTCGGTGACATCCTCATCACTCTGGAAGGGGAAGGCTAAGCTGGTCCTCCAGGGGGAAGCGATGCAAAGCGAGGAAGATCAAGGAAAGGATCGCGATAAGGGGTTGCTCGAAGCAGCACTCTTCCTTGCAGCAAAACCGCTCTCCCGCACGAAGGTGGCAAAGATCCTCGGGGATGTTTCACCCACCTACGTGGATTGCCTGCTCGACGAATTGCAAGAGGGACTCGCCGCGCCTGGTCATGGGATCGAGCTTCATCGTGAGGAAGGGAAGGCTCTGTTACAGGTGAAACGCGGCTATATCGACGCCGTCGCTCACCTTGCCCCTCATCAGGATATTCCGCGCCCAGTCCTGCGCAGCCTAGCCGTGATCGCCTATAACCACCCCATGACTCAGGCTGACCTTGTGAAAGCACGTGGGAACAAGGCCTACGGCCACGTGCAGGAGCTGATCGAACGCGGCCTTGTCCGGACCAAGGAGCACGGCCGCACCCTCCTGTTACACGTTACCGATGAGTTTCTTCGCTATTTTGGACTCTCCAGCGTGGAGGAATTTCGCTTTCATATTGAGCTACCGTCCTCGGAGAGCGAGACTGATATAATGAAACCGTAAGGAGGTGGTACGATGGAGAAGTGGGAGTGCACGATCTGTGGTTATATTTACGATCCGGCTGTCGGGGATCCTACCACTGGAGTGGAGTCAGGGACGGCCTTTGAGGACCTCCCCGAAGGGTGGACCTGTCCCGACTGCGGGGCAGGGAAAGAGGAGTTCGAGGCGATCTGATCCTTGTACGTCAAAGAGCAATTACAGACACTCTTGCCATTGCCACGTGAGTTAATGTGCCACTTCTAACCCCACTTGCTGCGCGCTACTCGTAACGCAACGCGTCGACCACCGGAAGCTTTGCTGCTCTTCGCGCAGGCCATAGTCCGGCGAACGCTCCGAGGAAGAACGAACCGAGCAGTGTGATGATGATCAGGGTCGGACTGGCGACGACGATCAGATCGACGTTGAAGAACCGGCCAATGAACGACGAAGCCACCGCGCTCAAGCCGAGTCCAAAGAGGGTTCCGACGATTCCGCCGACGAGGCCCATCAATCCGGACTCAATCAGGAAGATCGTCAGCACGTGGCTGTTCTTTGCCCCGACCGCCTTCATTACACCGATCTCTTTCGTCCGTTCGAGGACGGAAGTGAACATCGTGTTCATCACGCCGACACCGCCGACGAGCAGCGAAATCCCAGCGATTCCGGCAAGGAATGCGCTGATCGTAGAGGTCATCGTCCCGATGGTATCGGTAATATCGGTATAGGTCACCGCCGTCACTTCCGATCCCCGCGCCTTCAGCGCTTTCTCGGCTCGGTCGGCCACTTCATCGACATCCTTTCCGGGCTCGGTTCGCACCAACGTGATCAGTACATCCTCGGCGGGCCCCCACAGCAGATCCATCGTCTCAAACGGGATGTAAATCGTGTCTTGGCTCGGCCCCATACCGCCCGAAAACCCGCCGCCGTCCGATTCGTCTTCCTCGCTCGGTGCCAGAACCCCGACAATTGTGAAGGAAAGCTCGGCGTCGGTGTCGCCGGCGATGACGAGAGTGTCGCCGACACTCGCGTGCAAACGTTCGACCACTTCGTCGCCGAGGATGGCCACTAGCTCCTCTCCTTCGCCGAACAGGCGTCCTCCCGCCTGCACTTCGAGCGTCCCGAAGAACGATTCGAACTCCGTCCTCATCTCGGGGGAGAGTCCCATCACGGGTAGGAACCCTTGGGTAGATACCCCGTCATTTCCCGGCGGACCCTGTATGAATCCCGTTCGCTCCCGCACCGCGGCAGCGACCTTAACACCGTCGATCGACCGAAGGAATGCCAAGTCAAGGGTGAACTCATCTGGATCCCCGCCGTGACGCTGCGGCCCGAACGTGTCCTCATGCATGATCATGAACGTATCGACGCCGAACACCTTGGCGACCTGTTCTTCGATCGTGCGTTCGAGCCCGAGGCCGATCGAGATCAGCGCGACCACTGCAGTGATCCCGATGAACACACCGATGACCGTGAGCCAACTGCGCATCTTGCGGTGCGTAATGCTCCGCGCGGCAAGTAGAAAGAAGTCCTTAAGCATTCCGCACCTCCTCTACCACGCAGCCATCTCGGAGCCGGACGATCCGATCGGCGATCGCTGTTGCATCCGGATCGTGGGT
Organism: Candidatus Bipolaricaulota bacterium; assembly: GCA_030606565.1. Classification (GTDB taxonomy): domain Bacteria; phylum Bipolaricaulota; class Bipolaricaulia; order UBA7950; family UBA9294; genus UBA9294. The sequence continues at coordinate 11,175 of JAUWGE010000032.1, forward strand.
CACGATGATGACGGTCCTCCCGTCATCCGTGCTCAGTTTCTTCAACAGGGCGAGGATCGGCGCGCCGCTTTCGGAGTCGAGGTTTCCCGTCGGCTCGTCGGCGAGGATGATCTCCGGATCGTTTGCCAGCGCGCGCGCGATCGCCACCCGCTGCCGCTCGCCGCCGGAGAGCTCGTTCGGCCTGTGCCGAACCCGGTCGGCCAAGCCGACCTTCGAGAGGAGCTCTTTTGCCCGTCGGGCACGCTCACCCTTCCGGATTCCCTGGAAGATCATCGGCAGTTCCACGTTCTGCTGGGCGCTCAGTGTCTGAATCAGGTTGAACGTCTGGAATACGAATCCGATCCTTTTCCCCCGCAGGGTGACGAGCTGGCGCTCCTTGAGCTGCTGCAAATCTTGGCCATCGAGGATCGCGGTGCCGCCCGTCGGCGTGTCGAGCGCACCGAGAATGTGCATCAACGTCGACTTTCCCGAGCCCGATGGTCCCATGATGGCGATGATCTCCCCCTCTTCGATATTGAGATCTAGGCCGCGCAGAGCGCGGACGATTGTCTTTCCCAGCTTGTACTCCTTGGTGATCCCTTTCAGATCGAGCAGCGGCATGGCTAGCCCTCCGGCGCGGTAAACGTGTATTCGATCAGTTCCATTCGGAAGACTTCGATCCACGTTCCGTCGCGCAGCTCCTCGGCGCAAACCCTCGGGGAGATGTAGACCGGGTGCGACAAGGCGAACGCCACCGTCATCCGCGTGTCCTCCTCGTCAGGAGTGACGAACGACCCTTCGAGACACCATACACCGGCAATGGTTACGCCAACGATGTCGGTAAATTGCGCTCTTCCGGGCAGTTCGTACGTGGCTCCCTCCTCTAGCCGGGAACGTTGATCCATCAGCGCCTGCAATGACGAGTAGCTCATGTCGTGGCCGCCGCCGGACGCAACGCTCGTCGCGCCGAAGAGGAACCCGAATCCCGCAAGCTGATCCTCCGTCCCGCTCGCTTCGGTGACCATCCGCAGCGTGTATCGTCCGCTCTCGCGAGCGACAACGACTAACTCTAGGATTTGAGCTTCATCCATCTCCTCGGTGAACACGTTGTAGACCATCTTCGTCGTCCCAATCGGGAATACGTCGAGATCGGCTTGTGCGAACGCCGATACGGCAAACCCCATTAACCCCAATAACATCAGTAAACCCGTGATTTTCTTCATCGTTTCCTCCTTCGCCAAACCGAGTATATTGATCTCGTGACTCACGCATTCATGCTCATCTTTCGATGAGAAAAGACCATCAAGAAGCAAGGGTCTCCGCGTTTCCTTATTTGAGGTATTGCCTCTTTGTACTCTATGGTTTGTCAAGACAGTATACCCGGACGCATATGAAATCTTAAGAGCGGAGTTGCGATAGCTTCAGTAAACGCGTAGCGGCTCCTGGCGGCACCTGTGTTGGCTCGATGCCCACAGGCCGTATTTCTTCACAAAAATGACACATTTTTGCACCAGCTTCTTCACATGGTGTGGATAAGCTGCAATCAATAAAAACGCATAAAGGGGTGGTTCAGCATGAAAAAGATCATGGTTTCGATTTCGCTGGCGCTCATCGTGGGGCTTCTCGTCGTGATCCCTGGAAGCACACAGATTCAGGCTTCACCGGAAGAGGTGAGCCCTAGCGACACTATGAGCCTCAGGCTCTTGATCGCAATCAATCGGATGAAACTCTCACCAACCCAGATGCAAGAGATCCATGATATCCTCGCAGGCGTCCTCAGTGAGGCGGACGCGCTCAAGACGGATCGCGACGCGTTCGCCCAGGAGATGCTCCTCTTCAGCGGAAGCGCTGACAAGCTTAACGCGAGGTTGACATCGTTTGCGGAGCAGATGAAGGACAAGGCCGCATCGTTGCAGGAGAGGGCGCAGGGGGCTCTCGATGAGATCAAGGGGATCCTCACGGTCAAGCAGGGTGAGATCCTCCGCGAGAGTCTCGTGCCGATGCACGACCGAATGTGGGTAGGAAAGGCCGGTCTTACGGGGATGAGAGACAGGAGGCGCACGCAGGGTGAACAGCTCACCCCACAAGGCCGTGGTCGAATGGGACAGCAGTTTCGCACCCAGTTTGGAGATGAGGCGTCTGGCCCCATCGCGGATAGGATGCGCGGGTTCATCGACATGCATCCCGAGATGCGCAAGCAGATGGCGCAGCGTTTTCGTGCTGAGGGAGGACAAGAAAGATCGTTCGGCTCCTTTGATGAACGCCCACTGGAAATAGGAGGACAATTCGGCGTCGATCATCCTCTGTTGGCGCAACGGTTGGCCAATAAACGACTAGCTACGCTTCAGCAGATCGTCGATATCCTGGAGGCAAAGCTCCAGTACATCCAGTAGTAAGAAGCCTTCCGCTTCTATAACATTAGCCCGTCTCGGCGAAAGCCGCGGCGGGCTATCTCTTTCATGTGTGGCTACTCGTAGTGCGTCCACATCCGAAGGATTTTTACGACTCGTTCTTCTCCGAGCACCTCGTAGATGAGGCGATGCTGGATGTTGCTGCGGCGAGAGTACGCCCCCGCGAGATCCCCAATCAACTTCTCAAACGCGGGAGGGGATTGCCAAGGATCCGATTGCAGAAGCTCCAGGAGCTGTTCTGCTTTGAGTTTCAATCCGGTGGCAGCCAGCTTTTGCGCGTCCTTCTGCGCCTGTTTCGTAAAGACAACTTTCCAGCTCACCAGTCGAGTCGATCCGAGCATTCCTTGACGGGCGTGCTCAATCCTTCACGGATTGACTCACGCATACCAGGAATCGAAAGCAGATGCAGCGTTTCCTGAATCGACCGCCAGTCCTCTTCCGAGACAAGAACCGCGTTTGAGCGCTTGCCAGTGATCAGGATCGGCTCGTGCGACTGTGCAACCTCATCCAGCAGTTTATACAGTCTGGACCGGGCTTCAGTTGCGTTTACCGAGGACATATTTTACCTCCGTACCAGGATAATATATCGTACGCGAAACCGTACGGAAAAGCAACCCCACCATACCGGAGAATCTCCCTCACGAGTAGCGGATTCAACTCCGTCGCTCCTCCCACTCAGCTACCGGGCAACAGCCGGGCAGAGTGAACCCCCCGGGTTCCTGACCACCGGCTGGATCTTGTCACAGTTTCATCAAGACCTTGCACATGCTGCGCGTGCCTATCGAGAGTTCGTCAGACAAGGGCGCGGCCTCAGCGTGTGGGATGACCTCCAAGGCAGAGTTCTACTGGGAACAGAACGCTTCGTGGAGAAGTTGAAGCCCCTGCTCACGGAGCAGGCATCTGCAAAGGAGATCCCGAGGAAAGAACGCTTGGTCGCTCGACCGAGCCTAGCCGAGCTATTCTCAGGCGTCCAAGATAAGGCGGCTCGCAACGAGCGGACCAGGCCGTTCACATTCACCAGTACACGCTCAGAGAGGTGGCTAACTTCCTGGGGTTGTATTACTCCACCATAAGCGTCATCGCGAAACGTGTGGCGGAGGGAAAAAATACCAAAAGTAAAGATCTGGCCCCGTTTCTCTTTGTGACAGGCAAGATAGACATACTGCCAGGCCTATTTCCAGTAGTCAGTTGTAAGAGGGTATGTGTAAGAATAGACTTCACTTGCACTGTTGGGCCCGTAGAGGGTGCCTATATCTCCTTCTTGATCCCAGATGTAGTACCCAGTCCAGTAGAAATCTATTTCTGACTCTCCACAGGGTGTATGCTCTCCATTTCTGCCCGTAGCAATGGAGGCGGAGTGAATCCGCAATAGCCCCCCGGGAGGCAATAAGCACTCGTTGGTCAGATAGTCGCTGAAAACCAGCGTGTTCCTCTTGCTCCCTGATGCATCTATGAGCTTCCACTCAGCGGCAAGATTGACGGGTT
>JAUWGE010000027.1 GCA_030606565.1 Candidatus Bipolaricaulota bacterium
GTATTCGTCCCTATGTTTCATCCATCTAGTCGGAAGTCTGCACGAACGGGCTCCAGTTCGATCCAGCGCAGACTCTTTGAAGTTCCCTGTTACGTTCTCCTCTCAGACCGCTACCGCTTCTTGACGAAAGGATTTGAGAGCGCTCTCCACCTCCTCATCGAAGATGTGAGTGTAGATCATCGTGGTCGATAGGTCGGCATGACCAAGCACCTTTTGCACAAGACGGATCTTCCCCCGTTTTCCGGCAGAGATCGGTAGCGAAGGTGTGCTGCAACGTGTGCGGTGAAGATGTTCTACTCGTGCCAGGTTATTTCGACGCCTCTTCCCAATCCTTGAGGAAGCGATCGATCCCCACGTCGGTGAGCGGATGGTTGAAGAGCCGCGTAGGGGACAGTGGCGATCTCCGCGCCGAGGGTGGCGGCGTCAAGCACATAGCGGGGATGGCACACGCTCGCTACGATCGCCTCGGTCAAGTAATCGTACACTGTGAAGACATTGAGGATCTGCGAGACAAGGTCCATCCCGTTTCCCTCCACTGGAAGTTTACGCTTGGGTTAAAGACCCTTTGGTAAGCGTCCTACCTTAGTCTCCTCTTGTTCGCTGACCCCGGCTATGCACACCTAACGGTAATCCACCTGCGTTGCCCATAGAAAAGTATTCTGCTTGATCGGTGTTACGGACCCATCAACTTGACCGCACTGCGAAGTTTCACCATACTCCTACCGGGGTAAAAAAGGGGTGGGGTTACAATGAGGCGACTGGTTCTATTGGTTGGTCTTCCCGGATCGGGGAAGACAAGTTTCCGGGGGAGGCATCCTAAGTGGGCGGTTGTCTCGAAGGACGATATTCGCCGGACAGTCTTTCATCGCGACTTCGATCTTGACTACGAGGATGCTGTGGAACGGATCTTTACCGCCGCCTTGGTAGAAACGGTGCAATCTTCAGTGCAGGTCGTCTGCGTCGATAACACCAACCTTACGCGGGCGGAAAGGCAACCTCTGATTGAGGTAGCCTGTCTCTCTGACCGTGAGCCGGTCGCGCATGTCATGCCGCTTCTTCCCCTCAAGGTGATGTACGAGAGAAAACAGCAGCAATTAGAAGATCTTGTCCATGACTACCCCCGGCTCAAGGTTAGTGGCTTCCCTAAAGATCGCTACGAGGCGATGTATAGCCGTTACGAAGCAGTTGGCGAGGATGAAGGGTTTTCGAAGATCATCAACGAAGTGCCGTTACTATCCCCACTTCGGCATAAAAAGCGTACACGGATGGCTCGTCGAAAGCGGATCCGAAGAGTCGACGAACTAAAGCCATTACCGCTCTTCGCCCAGTAGCGAGAAGAGAAGGCGCCCCGGTGAAAAAGGGACGCCTCTCATCACAAAAGCTCTCGTCTTATTATTTAAGCTGTGGCTTGCATGACAAAGGAGAGGAAGTCCTCCTCAGGGAGGGCCCCCTCGAAGCTCGTTGACTCGTTTAAAACAACCTTGGGGACCGCCATCACCCCATAGCGATTGGCTAGGTGCGGAAACTCGTTCGCCATTACCATATCCGCTGTTACCTTGGTTGAAGCCATCGCCATCATATGGGCCGTCCGTACTGCGCGTTGGCAGTAAGGGCAGCTTGGTGTGACGAAAACCTGGATGTGGACAGCCTCCTTTAGTTGCAATAGTTCATCCTTCGTCGTGTTTGAGAGGTCTACCTTTCCCGTTCCCACATCAATGATGTCTTCGATCAGCGATGGGAATTCATACCCGGAGGGGATGCCGAAGAAGCGGATCCCATAATCACGTTCTCCTTCAACGACCACCGCCGGAACGCGATCGATCCCGTAACTCTTCGCCTTCTCCTTGTCCTTTTCCAGATCATAGACGACCAGTTCGATCTTCTCGGAGAGGGCGGTGACCTCCTCCAGTAACTGGTGGGCGTCACGACATGAGGCGCACTCAAACTCCTGTGTGAAAAACACAAGTCGCACCGGCCTTGACAGTTTGGAAAACTCATTCCTCAGGTACTCTCGATCCTTCTCCCCAATCAGTGACATGCTCCCTCCTACACTAGATCTAACAGTTGATCAATCTCCGGCCTGTTAAAGCCGATCACTATCTCTCCGTCTATCTCCAGTACCGGCGTGCCCATCTGCCCGCTTTTGTTCATCATCTCTTCGGCTAAGGACTGATCGGCAGAGACATCTATCTCTTCAAAGTCGATCTCCCGCGCGTGTAGGTAGTCCTTCACCGCCTGGCACCATGAGCAGGTCGGCGTGGTGTATACCGTAACCTCGTGACTCATCCTTTTCCCTCCTTTTTCAATGTCTCTATAAGCCTGTAGATGCTTTTCTTTAAGCGGTAGCAGTTTCTTGACCCATGTTTCTCTTTGATTAGGATTCCGGCTCGTTCCAGCTTTCCTAAGTGATAAGAGACCGCCGGTTGACTCAGATCGAGGCGATCGAGGATTGCCTGACATTCTAGCTTTCCCGATGCCAGCATCTCCACGATCTTGATGCGTTGCTCGTTTGCCAGGGCGGAGAAGACCTCCACCCATTTGGTTCTTTGTTCATTGCCCATCAGCGGTTGCTCCTTATCTCTTGCTCATCTAGAATGATAACGTGGGTTATCGATTTTGTCAAGTATTTAAATACTTGAATAATTGGAGGAGTGATGGGAAAGACGCTTGTAAAGCTCGTTGAAGGGATGAGATTCGCGGGACATGGAAAAAGCGGACATGAAGTAGCGATGGACGCCTCATCCAAGGTCGGAGGAAAAGATAGTGCGGCCAGGCCGGTTGAGGTGATGCTCTGCGCGCTGGGGGGGTGCACCGGAATGGATGTTATCTCTATCTTGCGCAAGATGAAGATTGAGCCAGCCTCTCTTAGGATCGAGATTGAGGACGAGCGGGCCCCGGACTACCCCAAGGTGATCACGAAGCTTCACTTGATCTACCGTGTGACAGGGGAAGTTCCCGCAGAGAACCTGAAGAAAGCGATCGACCTCTCCCTTGCCAAATACTGCCCTATCGTCACCACCCTTGCCGGAGTAACCAAAGTCACATCGGAATACGTAATCGAGCCGGCTCAGTGATCGGTGGCCTTCCACAGGATCTTCACTTTTCCCTCACACCCCCTTCACAAGCAGGGGCTAAACTCATAAGAGTAGTTGGAAGTGAGCAAGCCGACACCGTTTGCTTTCATCACCTCCGAAGGGGCGGACCCAGGGCAAGGCCCGATAATCGAAGGGAAGCGTAATCAGGGACCTCGGGCGCCCTGGGCCTCCCCCTGATGGGGAGAGGCTTCTTCCTCTATAATAGAAGACGAGGTAAAGAACCCCGCAGCAAGCTGCGGGGCATTAATAAGGCAAAAACCTAGAGGTCTAAGCGGAGTTGGTCTTCATGCTGCAACTTGATGTACCGCGTTGTCGCATCGGAAATAACGTCGCACACAAGGTGCGACGCTACATCCATTTTTTCGTAGCGTCGGAGTTTGTCTCCGACGTTGAGAGGTTTGTTCCTAACAGAGTTCATGTAGCTCGTACAAACAACAAGCAGGTTCGCCTGTGGCGAATCTCCGCTTTCCTCCCCCCAGCAAGCTTTAAGGTATCCAGCGGAGGCTCTTTATGAAGAGAATTCTGGTTGTGGATGATGAAGAGATGATCGTGCGGACAGTGAGGGCCTATTTGGACCGTGAGGGGTTCAAGACCTACGCTGCGACCGATGGGGAGGAGGCTCTGCGTGCCTTTGAGGAGAAGGGACCGGACCTGATCGTGCTCGACCTGATGCTCCCCAAGCTGAATGGGATTGAGGTCACTAAGAGAATCCGGGCTAAATCGAGCGTGCCAATCATCATGCTGACTGCCAAGGCAGCAGAGGCCGACCGGATCGTTGGGTTAGAGCTCGGCGCAGATGACTACTTGGTGAAGCCGTTTAGCCCACGGGAGCTTGTGGCTCGCGTCCGTGCGGTCCTTCGTCGGATTGAGGGTGAAGCGAGCGCGACGGAGCGGATCGTTGCCGGAGAACTCGAGATCGACTTAAAGACACGTGAGGTAAAGGTAAATGGCAGAGAGGTCGAGCTCACCCCGACCGAATTTGACCTCCTCGCCTTTCTGGCCCGCCATCCTGGGCATGTCTTCACTAGGCTGCAGCTTCTACGTGAGGTGCAGGGCTATACCTACGACGTGTTCGCCCGTACCATCGACACTCACGTCAAGAATCTGCGGCGGAAGATCGAGGAGGATCCAAAAGAACCGCGTTATATCCTTACCGTCCACGGAGTAGGTTACCGCTTTTATAGGGAATCGTAAGATGAATCGCCGCTTTCCGTTTGCCCTAAAGCTGGGGCTGTCCTTTGTCATTGTCATCCTCGTTTCCGTTGCCCTTGTCTACTTTCTCACTGCACGTGCTATCACTTCCCGATTTGCCGAGTTTCGTGAGCAGAACAAGCAGCAGGTGGCAAGGCAGATCTGTGGTCTGCTCTGCGAATACCGTCGCCGAACTGGGACCTGGCTTGGGATCGAACAGCTCCTGTCGACTCGTTATACTGTCTGGATCAACGGTCGGTTGATCGTGCGAAGAACCTCGCTCGTTGGCCCCTTCTCACTGGCCGATGCGGATGGGAAGGTGGTCGTCTCCACCGAGGAGGGTAAGGTAGGGATGTTTCTCTCTCCGCAGGAGATCGCTGCTGGGATCCCTCTTTTTGATGAAGAAAAGAAGATGGGGGTGCTTCTGCTCAGTGAACAGGGGTCGGTGCTCGACCCAGCTGAGGAGGAGTTCCTCGCCTCGGCGAAGCGCTCGGCCCTACTCGGAGGGGGGATTGCCTCCGGGATCGCCCTTCTCCTTTCAGCCTTCCTCATATCACAGGTCCTCTCCCCGCTTCGCCTTCTCTCCCGTGCTACTGAGCGGATCGCCCGCGGGGATCTTACACAGCGTGTGACGCTTAAAGCGCAAGATGAGTTCGGTCAACTTGGAAGCTCCTTCAACCGGATGATCGATAACCTCCGCCGCTCCGAGACGATCCGACAGACTATGACCGCCGACATCGCGCACGAGTTGCGTACGCCGGTGACGATCATCCAGGGGAACCTGGAGGCGATCCTCGATGGGGTCTACCAGCCGACGGCCGAGACGATCGCTCCTATCTACGAGGAGACCCTTCACCTTGGCCGACTGATCGACGACTTGCGCGACCTCGCGCTTGCCGAAGCCGGGGAGCTCCGCTTGAACAAGGAGCCGACCGACCTAGTCGCCTTAGTAAATCAGGTCACGGAGATGGTATCTTCGTCATTGGAATGGGGACCGAAGCTTCATGTAAAGGTCGATCACTCGCTCCCCAAAGTCTCTCTCGACCCGAAACGAATTCGTCAAGTAATGGCGAACATATTGAGCAACGCCTTGCGTCACACGCCGACCACGGGGGAGATTTGGGTTGAGGTTTCGCGGAAAGGCGAGGAGCTCGAGCTGAGGGTGACAGACAGCGGGCCCGGAATCCCGCCCGAGGACCTTCCGCACCTGTTCGAGCGGTTTTATCGCGGTGACCAAGCGAGGAGCCGCTCTGCGGGAGGAAGTGGCCTTGGCCTTGCTATTGCCAAGCAGTGGGTGGAGGCGCACGGTGGGCGGATCTGGGCTGAGAACAGCGAACAAACGGGAGCGCGCTTTGTCGTCCGACTCCCACTTACTTGAACTGATCCCCCATTGGCTATAAGATGATCGATCATGGACGGACGGTTTTATAACCCTCATGCTGGCGAGTTGACGTTCGACGAAGTTGTGAGAACAATTGTGGAGGGAATGAAGGAAGACTCCAAGGCGCGTTATGAGATCCTTGTTGGGACCGACTCCTCTTCTGCATACACCCACGACGATTTCGTCAGCGCGATCGTCCTCCATAAGATCGGCAAGGGTGGTCGTTACTTCTGGACTCGCAGAAAAGAGCGGAAGACCCCCTCGCTGCGGCAGAAGATATGGCGCGAGGCGTGGCTGTCGTTCGAACTTGCCCAACACCTCTTGGAGCGCCTCTCGGCCTCTTCTCTCCTTCACTTCAACCTGGAGATCCACGTCGATATCGGGGAGAACGGACGAACCAAGGAGATGATCGACGAGGTCGTTGGAATGATCATCGGTAGCGGCTTCGCCGTTCGCATCAAACCGCAGGCCTACGCTGCCTCGTCAGTTGCGGATAAGTACACCTAATCTGCGTGGATCAGCCGGTAGGCTTCGTTGCGTGGAAGGTCAAGACAGCACATGAGTATCTTCATCGCCGTCCTGTTGGAGATCCCTTCCTTTTTGAGTAGAGAGACGACCTCCTTTACGTCCACAGACTCAGTCTTCCGTTTCTGTGCCGACCTTTTTTCCCCCTCGATCAGGAGAACGCATTCTCCCTTTACCTCACTACGAGCATCCAAGGTCTGCAAAATCTCACTGGCGCTACCTCGTAGGAATTCCTCGTAGATTTTAGTCAACTCGCGGGCAAGGACGACTCGCCGTTCAGGGAGGACCTTCGCAATTTCTTTCAAGGTGGTGAGGAGGCGGTGGGGAGACTCATATAGGATGATCGTTCGTTGTTCCTCGCGGATTGCCTCGAGATAGGCTCGTCGCTCACCTTCCTTGCGAGGGACCGTCCCGTCGAAGGCAAAGTGATCGGTCGGAAGGCCGGAGGCAACCAGGGCGGCGATTGCCGCGGTAGGGCCAGGGATGGGAATGACGGGTATGCCAGCCTCGATTGCTGCGCGCACGAGCGGGTAACCAGGGTCGCTCACAAGAGGAGTCCCGGCGTCGCTCACTAAGGCTAAGTCTTTGCCCTCCTTGAGGAGAGAGAGAATGGGCTCGACGCGCTTACTTTCCACCCCTTGGTAGTAGCTGCGGGAAAACGGGGTCTTGATGTGATAGCGTTCGAGCACCCGCCGCGTGTTTCGCGTATCCTCGGCGACGATCAGGTTAACCTCCCTCAGAGTCTTGATCGCTCTTAAGGTTATATCCTCCAGGTTACCGATAGGGAGAGAGACAAGGTAGAGATGACCGGTCATGCTACCCCTTCACAGCGTTAAGGATCGCCGGAAGAAACTGCGGAAGGTCGTTTGGTGTGCGTGAGGTGATGAGGTTCTTGTCAACTACGACTGGCTCATCCACCCACTTCCCACCGGCGGCGACCAAATCATCACGGATCGAGCGATAGGAGGTAAGACGGCGACCGGAGACGATCCCCGCTGAGACGAGGACCGAACCGGCGTGGCAGATCGCCGCAATCACGATCCCTTTTTTATCCGCTTGACGAACTAAGTCCAGCGCATCGTTGTGGAGCCGCAACCGGTCTGGGGCTAGCCCACCGGGGATAACGACGGCTTTGACTCCATCTAAACTCGCCTCGACGAACGAGTCCCCCGCACTGACCGCGATCCCGTGTTTTCCGACGTAGATCTTCCCCTTTTCCTTTCCCACAACCTCTATCGATAAGCCCGCTTCAAGGAAGCGGTAATAGGGGACCCAGAGTTCGAGCTCCTCGTAGCCTTCCTCAACCAAGATCAGAATATCGCTCATCATGGCCTCCCTGCGATCATAGTCTTTGCCAATGTAGTCTATCGCAAGGCATTGATCAACCGAGGGTGTAGTTGAGTCAGTGCTTGATGGAAACTGTCAGAACACGTTGTGAGGATGCGGCAAGGGGAGAGGCAGAGCCGCCATGATCCCAAGGCTCAATGTGAAGAATGAGATCTCTATCTCCTTGAACCTTGGGGTCTTTTTGATGGAATTCAAAAAAGCAAGATCAGGTCCCATCCCCGCGACGGCTCGTGGAGGCTAGTCACTCGATATATTGAGCCAGTTTATTGTGGATCCATGCCACGAAATCACGTGCCTTTTCGAGTAGGTTCTGTGCTTCAGTCTCCGTGATCAGCCCGGCTACATCGTAAGTGGCTTGGTTGCGCTTGACTCGCATCCGATCGAAGTAGGTGATCAGTTCCTCGTGTTCCTTCCCTAACGCTATTCGCATGAATGCAAACGTGTTCTTGTGCCCCTCGGCACTGGCAGGTCGGTAACCTTGGGCGAACATGTAGGCGCGCGACGCTTGTAATACCGCGTTGTAGGAAATAGCGAACGCCCAGTCCAAGTCCTCTGCTATCAGCCTAGCGGCAACCTGGAGATCGCGTTCCGCCCGTTCCAGGGCTTGGCGGACGCTGAGTCGAGAGACCTTTTCTTCGCGAATGCGCCCAGACCTTAGCAACTCGTCATAGATCATCGTTTGACCCCATAACCATGATCTTAGGGCCGGCCAGGATTTGCGTCAGGAAACTGCCTGTTTTCCCTCTACCCTTAAGGAACTCCTTTCGGCTGAGGAGGGTGTAATTGATGGACCGATGAATGCGTTCCTCCACAGCAGAGACAGCGGAATGAAGGGCCGTTTCCTCCACATCGCCGACGATGAGCAAGTCGACATCGCTCTGCCAGGTGGCTGTCCCCTTGGCCTGGCTACCGAAGACAAAGGCTAAGGCGATCTGCTCGTTGAAATGAGATAATGCTGCACGCAGCACCCCAACCAACCCCGTTGTTTTCAGCGCCAACCCGCGGAGCTCTTCGAAGATGGTGCAATGGGGATTGGCTTGATAGTACTTCTGCTTCCCTTCTTTTTGGCAAAGTAGAATACCCATCTCTTCAAGGCGGGCAAGCTCTCTGCTAATGTTGGTGGAATCTTCTTCCAGGAGTTTTGTGAGCTCACGTACGTAGTACCGCTGGTCGTGATTAGTGAACAGCCAACCCAGGACCTTAGCACGCAACCGTGAGCGGAGTAGTTTATCAAGCATCGGGCCACCTCACCGCAGTACTCTTTACTGCATACGCAGTGAATTATACTGCTGTCATGCGTGCTGTCAATCGGACATACGGGCAACCATCGCCAAGACCGGTCAGGAACAGAGTCTCCTGAGGAACGTGGTGAATGAGGCCGACATCGTCAAGCGCAAGGCGTTTCCGCGTACGATCGGGTATAAGCTGTCGCAACTCTGGCGACCCTCCGTCAGGAACATGCTACCCGGTGGGGAAGGTATGCAAGAAACGTGAGGTGTCCTGGCGGCTCATTGTTGGATTGCAAAACGCAACTCTGCACCCTGCTATTGATCCGTTCCTGGGTCGAGCTCTTTTTTCTTTGGTGCTAATTGACCACTGAGTGGGCGCTAATCCACCACTTGTTGGTTGAAATGCATCCTTTTCGTACGCGAAAAGGGCAGGAAGTAGATATAGTGCTGGAGAACCCTGCCGGTGAGGTCGTGGGGATTGAGGCCAAGGCCTCATCAACAGTCAAAGCGCACGACTTCAAAGGCTTGAAGTACCTCAGCGACTTGTTGGGTGACCGCTTCCTACGAGGGATCGTTCTCTATACCGGTGATCAACCCGTTCCTTTCGGCTCAAACCTGTATGCCCTGCCGGTGAGTACGCTCTGGCGGACCGGTGAATAGAAGCGGTACTGGAGGATATGTTCTGCAAGCCTTCAGTTCATCGCATGAGCTTGTGGCAGATGGCAGGCTTGGTTAGGCTCGCAAGTAAGAAAAATGTGGCAATGAAAGATCTGCCCCCAACTACAGTGCGACCCCAACTACAGATTCTTTCTGTGACAGAAGGCCAGTGAGACATCGAGATTGGCAAACGGAGCGAGAGGAAATCCTGATATCAAGCGGCAAGGTTTGACACGGCGCCCTTTGATCCACAATCAGTGCCAAGGTGAACGTGACAGAGAGAGAAGGAAATACAAAAAGTGAAGATGTGACCACCCTTCCCTACCAAGCACCGTTTGCTGGAGGGCAGCGACGATAGGGACGGTTGAAAAGAGCGTTCACTGTGATTATTATGTAAGCACAGTTGGAGGTATAAGATGAAGGCACGGTTAGTTCGCATCGGTAATTCCAGAGGTGTTCGGCTTCCCAAGCCGTTGATTGAGGAAGCTGGTCTCACCGAGGACGTTGAACTTCAGGTGCAAGAAGGGAAGATCGTTATCTCGCGGGTTTCTCGCGTTCGTGAGAGGTGGGCTCAAGCGGCAAAGAAGCTTGCCACTCGAGAAGAAGACCGACTTCTCGATGAACCCACTGCAACGCACTTCGACATTGAGGAGTGGAATTGGTGAAAGTTCCCGAAGTGCATCGAGGCGACGTGTACCTTGTCAACCTCAGTCCCACTCGTGGTCAGGAAATTCGGAAAATGCGCCCGTGCTTGGTGGTTTCTCCCGATGAACTCAACGATCATGTCCAGACTCTCATCGTAGCGCCATTAACCAAGGGGAGCCACTCATACCCTTTTCGGGTTGCCTGTCGTTTTCAGGGTCAATCGGGTCATGTGGTTCTCGATCAGATTCGCACGGTAGATCGTGAGCGTTTAGTCCGGCACCTAGGCGCACTATCGCCTCATGCGCTTCAACGGTCACTTCTGGTTCTCCAGGAGATGTTTGCCCTGTAGCAAACAAGACGGATCTGCGATTTTCTGCTGCAAGGCACTGCTAATACGAGGCTTACCCATCTGGTTGATCGTGTGCGTGGGGGCATCGGAGATGATCTTCATTCTTTGTATTTCCCAGGCGATATCCATTCGTACCGGGCACGAACGGGCAGAGATAACGGGGCGTAGCTATTTCAGACTGCTCTGATTTGCCGTCGGTGTCAATGATGACGAGAAGCTGGAAAGACTAAAAGCGGCGATGTAACTCCGTCGCTCGACGAAGATAGCTGAATCTTCCTACGCAGCAACGAATCTCAGCCTTCCCGACTTGCGACAGAAGGCCAGCTTGGAATCGAGGTTGGTAAACGAAGCGAGAGGGCGTTCTGAAGTGAAAAGGCAAGGTCTGATCCCGGCGCCTTGTGGATTGACTGACAAGATCTGGTGTAACTAGTTTTGCAGGGAGACAAAATAGGTATTATGTCCCGGGAATCCCTCGGGATATTATGTTTGCTCGCTTCTTTAGCTCATCCGGTGGTTCAGTTTTCCCGCCGTGCTCCCACCGCCACATCGAACAAAAAGGAGGATAGAGTCGATGGAATCAACACGACTACAGAACATGCATACAAGCCAAAACTACCATCAGGTACACCTCGCCTTTAGGTGATCCGTTGTCTACCGGCGGAGACTGTTGATTTGATTTTGCAAGTCATTCAACTTCCATTCTATCTGCTGTAGACGATAATCATTACTATTAGAAGACTTAATGCCTTGTAGTGTCCATTCTATCTGCTGTATGCGTGATTCCATCTGCCGTAACCGGGAATCAAGATTGCTTCCCGAGTTTTCACGCAACTGATTTTCTATCTGCCACAATCGAGATTCAATATTCCTGTTATCCAATGTATTCCAGTTGTCCCATAACCTATTCAATTCACGTTCCGTCCAATCAGCAAGCTCATCTAGCTGGTCTGCGCTTACCCCCACGGCTTCCTGTCTGATGCTATGCACCTCTACTTGAAGACTAGAGATAGAACCGCTCAATTTGGTAATTGTGGTTCCCAGATCAGATACCTGTTTGTTAGTGTTTTCAATGCTGGCATAGAGAGCCTCCAAGATACTAGCCAAGCTATACTTGCCAGTCTCTTCTGGCAGAACCCCTAGATCTTCTGCAAGCTTTGATAGATTCCCAATGGCAAAGTCAGAGTCGGCTGTTGCAGTCATTCTTGGCAGGGCACTGAGTCCAAGAAGCGCAAGGGCGACAATGCAAAGAACCAGAAACGTCTTTCTCATTCTGATCACCTCGAAGTATTATACCATATTCAGAACAAGAGTTTCGGTAATTTTAGGTACTAATTGCCTCTAGGCCTAGATACTTTGTATGATATGGTACGGAAAAAGGCTCTTGAAAACTGGAGGACGCACAGTGTTAATCCTGCACCATTCTGAGTCTAGTCTATGCTAAGTCAAGGGGTGATTTTCGTAAGATCACCTGTTAATTGATATACGTCGCCGCCCGAGAGCTCTGTGGATTAGCGGACACGATCTGGCTTGACTAGTCTCGCACGGGGATGATATTAGTATTCCGCCCCCGCAATCCCATCATGATCTACTACTTTCTAGTGTTGGATCGCAAGACTTCCCCACAAATGCGCTAGGATCATTCTACTTTGATGCTCGTTTTGAGCGTGTTCATCTTTCCATCTAGGTAAGCTATCACTACAATAGGCCACTCGCCAAGTGCCGTGGTAGTCCCAACTCTCCAGCGCCATAAACACTCGCCGTTTTGATCGACTTTCTGAGGACTGTGCTCAATTAGTCCTTTGGCTTCACTGAGGCCGGACTCATAACAAAGGGCAATGAAGCAAATCGCTCCGGGTTGTGTTTTTACTTTCAGTTTCGCAGTACCACCGGGCTTAGCCTGGGAGACTGGCTCGCTCAGATCGATAGCAAGTGGGGAATCTTCCGGCTTCGTTCCCGCATAGACGTATTCGATTAGAGATCTTAGAGTATCAACTTCAGCACAGTATTCCCTGTTTTGTCTCTCGATTTTGGCTATGTTTCTCTCCAACTCTGCAGTTCCCGTTCTAGAACTATCACAACCGGAAAGCAGACCGCAAACTAAGAGTAAAGCAAGGAGACTTCGCATCGTTTCCTCCTTTTCTGAATTTGAGTCTTTTCCCTCTTGGGGAAAACCCAACAAACAAAGTATATCGCCGCTACTCACCCTTGATAAGTAGCTAAACCGCAACCTATAAGGTTCGCCAGCATTGAAGCCCTTGGGGGGGCGTGCGCCCTTAAAACTGGTCCAGTTGGGAAGTAAAGAGCCGCCCAAGAAAAGGAGTCGATTCTCATGAAGAAAGCTAGATTCACAGAAGGGCAAATTGTTTGGATCTTTGGACAGTCCGACAAAAGGGAAGCAGATCTACAAACTGTGATCACCACTAACAACGTAGCTCTCTACTGCGGTACAAACTTATGGGGCAGGCCATGGAGGGGAGGGGTAATTTGACGGAGGTTCTAACCACTTGTAGAATTCTTGAGAAAGTGCATAGTCACTTGCTGACGTTCTAATAAGGAGGCTTAGAGATGCGCGCCAATTTTGTGTTGTTTCTGAAAGTATTAATCATAGTATTAATAGCTTTCCTTTCCATAACGGTAACTCCGAAAGCTCAGCCGTTGAACAAGATGCCGGCTGTTCTCATTTCGGCTGTTTATCCTGATGGCTATCAGACAGGCGGGAGGGACGAGGCTTTCCAGCTTATGAATGTAGGATATCAAGAGATCGATATCACTGGGTGGAGTGTTACAAACAACAAGACTACAATTACTTTTCCTGGAGTGGCTCTTACCTCGGGTGAGAAAATCTGGTGCAGTCGGACCGCTAGAGCTTTTGAGGAAGAGTTTGGGTTCCCTCCTAACTTCGAGTACGGCAAGGACTCCAACACTGATGTCCCCAACATGACCGGCGCACCGCTGAACCTCATAAAGGCAGGAGGGGAACTTGTTCTGCTAAATGCGGGCGGGCTCCTGGTTGACGCTATGGTCTATGGGGCTGGGAACGTAGCGCAAGCAGGATGGGAAGGTGATTCGGTGAAGCCGTACAGTGTGGGACGGGCAAAAGGTCAGATCCTTTACCGCAAACTTGATGAAGAAACCGGTGGGCCGGTCCCTGATACAAATACAGTTGCTGATTGGGCGCAGGATCCCAATGATCCAATCAATGGACGAAAGGTGATGTACCCAGGTTGGAACATCGATGCGGTCTTCCATACGGCTAAGGTAACGGAAATGGCAAATCTAACGATCCTTGTAGCCCCTGATAACGCTTACGAACCAATAAAGAAACAGATTGAGTCAGCTAAGCATAGCATTCATATCGAAGTGTACACTTTTGAACATGCGGCACTGGCAGAGGTTATGGCTGAAAGGGCTCGGGCGGGTGTCGACGTACGAATCCTTCTTGAGGGTGGCCCTATGGGCGGGATTACGGATCAGGAGAGGTGGTGCTGTCAACAAGTGGAGATGGCTGGTGGTCGGGTTTATTTAATGGCTCAGAACCCAGATGACAGAGTATACGCACGCTACAAGAATCAACACGCCAAGCTCATCATCATCGACGACGAAGTCTTAATCATGGGTTCAGAGAACCTAGGCTATGGGGGTATGCCCGATGATCCAAAAGAGGACGGCACTCGCGGGCAACGCGGTGTTATGCTGATCACTGATGCACCTACTCTAGTTGCTTATGCACGGCAGATCTTTGACGCTGATTTCAATACGACTTTCAAAGACATCTTTCACTTCCAGGCTAACGATGAGAAATACGGTGCTCCTCCTAGTGATTTCACTCCCGATCGAGTATCAGGTGGAACAGTTTACACGGTTCTTAAGGCTAAGCCATTAAGACTTACAGGAACTTTCGACTTTGAGATCATTCAGTCTCCTGAGAACAGTCTACGAGATCAAGGCGGTTTGCTGGGGCTGATAGGTAAAGCGGGGGAAGGTGATGTTATTCTTGTAGAGCAGCTGTATGAAGATAAGTATTGGGGACCGAAAGATAGCTCTCCCGAGGCGGATCCCAACCCACGCTTAGAGGCGTATATTGCCGCGGCTCGTCGCGGTGCAACGGTCAGAATTCTTCTGGATGATTGTCATGCAAGCTTTTCAGATCCGAAGGGAAGTGTAGCCACTTGCGAGTACGTAAACAATATTGCCAGAACGGAGGGTTTGCAATTGGAAGTGCGTTTAGGGAACCCCGCTGGTGGTGTGGTTGTTGAGGAAATAATCGCCGGACGAGATTATGAAGGCATCCATAACAAGATGATACTGGCACGGATCGAGGGACAAGGTTACGTCCATATTGGAAGCATAAACGGTAGCGAAGTTTCCTCTAAGGTTAATCGGGAACTCGCCGTTCAGATACGATCAGATGAGGTGTACAGCTATCTCGATGACGTTTTTCAATACGACTGGAGTGTGTCTGAACCTCCTTTCAACATCTGGGGTCGAGATTAGGGTACCCGCGTTAGGCCTTTTATTACCACATTCGGCTGAGGCTCACCCCCAAGGGCACAAGGGCAAGGGGTCAAACCTTGTCTTTTGCATTTTGTCCCTCTCCCTCGATACGTTTTACGATTCGACTCAGAGTAGAAGGATGCAAGCCAAGACGTTTCTGCAGCGCTCTTCGCGTATAGCCATGGATCATGACCGCCTCGAATATCAAAAGACAAGCTTTGAACCTCGATATCCATTCTGCAGCCAAGCGGCAGTGAACAACGCGATCTGATCCTCATTCCCGGCAGATCGTGGCTTGGAATGCGGACAAGAGCCTGCGCCAAGCCAAGGGTCTCGTTATTTAGGAAATTCTTCCTGAATTTCGTTCTCTTCCACGCGGAACCGTAGTACAATGCGTCTAGAGCGCAATGAAACGAGTGGTGTTTTCACAAGAGAGGATCAACTACCTTGCCATTCTGGGATTGGTGATCTCGCTCTGTGCCTCAGTCTGGCTGATCATGGATTACTGGAAATGGGGAGCCAGTCTCGTAGACAGGCTAGGCGGATTCATTAGGCTTGAGAGCGCTTGGGAACAACTCACAATATTCGACCCACAAGATCTCAGCCTTAGCCGAAGAGCAACCCTGACTCCGCAGGATAAGGGCTTCAAGAAGGCTCTCATGCTCATACAGTCAAATCGGCCCGCCCTCAGATCCTATGTGATTGAGGCAATCATCAATCAGCCTCGAATGTCGTACAGTTCTGACGGCGGCGTTCTCTTCTACAATATCATTCGAGTAACGACCATAGATGGAGAGGAGGGCATCCCGGTTGTCACTGAGGAGTTGTTCAGGGAATGGATCAACATAGCAAGGATGAAATGGACTCTGAGAACGGGCTTTTTGATTCTGGTATTTGGGTTTGCGATGAGTCTTGCCTCTCAGTTCTTCCGCCTGGCAAGAGTGCACTGCTAGGTCTTGCAGCCGACGATAACCGGGCGGGAAAAGCATCTGTTGAAGAGGGCTCTTGCGGGTCAAGAGGTCCGAGCCACGGTGGAATCAGCGATTCAGGATCATGACTGAGAACTGTCCCCTTTTACTATAGATGATAGTCAAGTGGGGGTAGGGTGGCATACGAGGAACGGAGGAAATTGGTGAATAAGGATCAGATTATCCAGACTGAGAAGGACAACAAGCCGAAACCCAGGAAGAGGAAGTGGTGGTTGCTCTTGCTTGTGTTGCTACCCTTCCTGATCTCTGCCTGGATTTTTGGCTGGCGCGACTTTGCACGCGACTTGGTGGTGGCCCTTAACTGGTCTGTGCCTTTGTGGGCTGTTCCGCCATGGAGAGCGTTGAGGGAGATCTGGGCCGCGTTTGGGCCAATGGTGTATGGCCCAAGAGCAGTAGAGTGGTGTGCTTATTCCCTAACGGCATATATCTATTCTGCCCCCTATTGGTTGCTTTTCGCAGTTATTGTTAAAGTCGAAAAACGGTGGAAGAGCCGGTTTTCGCCAGCAATTGCGGCAACAATTACGTTGATAGGTCTCGTTGTTGTGACATTAGTGTTGCTGACAGTAGGAACTGGGGTTGCCGCGTTTGTGGGATCAATGATTTACGTTGCAGTGTGCGCGGTAAGAGGAGTGCCCCCTGCATGAAATCACGCCTATCCCAGCGACAGATAACACCGTGAATTTCGGGAGCAAGACAAATATCTCGTGTTGGGAGGGTCTGGTCTTGCAATCCGACAGCAAATTCTACTCATTTCTGGCAGGATCGTTTCACTCCTCGACTTTCTCCACGACAATCGTGCACTCGGTCACGAGTGCTGCGATGGCGCCGATGGCGGCCAGTGTTGGCAACAGCACGGCACCGACCACACCGAGTGTTAGTGGGATCTCGATCAGGGTCTTGCCCTCCTTATTCTTGATGGTGACGCGGCGGATGTTCCCCTGCCGCACCAGCTCCTTGACCGTGGAGACGAGCTTCTCGCCGCTGATGGCGAACTCCTCTTTTCGGATCTTCTCTTCGTTCATTCCATCCCTCCTTTGATGCGATGATCGACGAGTTGGATATCACGGTGTTGCGGTGACAAACGTCTTTCGATCTTTCTTGCAGATTACCTGAATGACGTTGCGACCAGACATGAGCGCGGTCGGCAGACCACCCCCGGGTTCGACCCACTGGCCGACCATGTAGAAGTTTCCAAGGCCCGGCAGGGTTTTACTCATCCGCATGCCCATCGTTTTCGTAGTAATCAACCACCCTTCAAAGCTGCCTTTCCAGTTGCCGGTGTAGCGTGCCCAGGTCATCGGCGTCGCTACATCGCACATCTCCACCTGCGAGCTTATCCCCGGGAACCGCTGTTCAAGGCCCGCAATAACTTGCTCGGCGACTTGCTCCTTCTCCGCCTTGTAGAGGTCAGGGTCCTCTTGCAGCCTCTTCCAGCGTTCGTAGTCGGATTCTAACATGACGCGCAAAACGGTCTTTCCCGGTGGGGCGAGGTCTGGATCGAAGTTATATACCTGCACTGCCAGGTGCTTGCGCTGCTTCCCATCGATCGTGATAGGCGAAGCAAGGGGAAAGTCTATCCCCGAAACGGTCTGCGGTAAGTCGTCAAACGAGCGCGCCACACCCAAGCCGATGTACAGCAGGGGAGGGAACACGGGGAGGTTCTCGTAGTATCCCCGAATCTTGTCGTTGACGTAGTTTCCTTCAAGCATATCGAAGATCGTGGTGTGACCATCCGCAGCAGAGATGACAATGTCACTTTTGTGCTCCGTGCCGTCGGCCAGGCGTACGCCGACCGCTCGATTGTCCTCCACCAGGATCTTGCTGACCGGGGAGGAATACTGAACCTCTCCTCCCAGATCGCGATAGCGTTGTTCAATCGCACGCGCAAACGGCAGCGAGCCTCCGATTGGATAGCCGGCCGACTTGTTGTGCATCCAGGCAAGCGTCATCATCAGAGCCATCATCGGAAAGTCGGGCATATCAAGCGTAAGCGCGAACGCTTCACGCAGGAAAGGATTCTTAAAGCGTTCTGCGAAATCCTTAATCGATGTTCTTCCCCACTTTTTGAAGAGCCCCAGGAATGGGAGCATCTTCGTCATCATCCTCAGTCCATCAATCGGGCCGTATAGCTCCGGGGCTTTCCCCACCGGCATGCTCATGCGAGTGAAGCGATGGAGAGCCTTGGTGAACGTCTCGATGAGGTCCTTGTCCTCTGGGGCCAGCGCTTTCATGTGCCGCTCCAGGTGGTCGATGTCGGTGTAGACGATGAAGACCTTATCCCCCTCTCCCTCAATCCGTACGAGTTCCTCGTGGTTGATCATGCGCCGTCCCTGCACAGCACCCACCTCTTCCCACAACCGGTAGAAGCCGTTACCCGGCGCAGAGCCGACCAACCAATGCAGACAGCTGTCGATGGTATAACCGTTGCGTTTCCAGGCTGTGCACAGTCCTCCGGGGATGTTGTGCATCTCGAAGATTTGAGTGTGATAGCCGTTCATCCGGCCGTAGCACCCTGCAGATAGGCCGGCAATACCGGCTCCAATGATGGTGATAGACCGTTCCATACTATCTTACCTCCGTTACTTCGTATCTTCCGCTTTTGATACTAATCTACAATAGGCCGATCCAGCAAGGTAGAGGGACGATTCGCTCTTCCGGGCCGACCGAGTTCCCGCGCCGATGTGGGGCAGGAGATAGGCACAAAGAGCGCCTCATCTTGAGCTGAAACGCGCAACCGACTAAAGTTATGATTAGCTAGGCGAAAGCCGCCGCAAGGCGCTCCAGCGACAGGTGTCGTGTATGGAACTAAGGGTTCCTCGCTGTTTTAAGTGGGTAGTCAGACGGTAAGCTTACCCACAGTTACAATAAGGAAACCAGGAATCCGGGAGGAAAGACAAGGCCGCAGTTCTGATATGAAGGAAGCAAAAAGTCAATCCTTTTCCTGGTCTCTTGGCTTCCTAATAGTTTTAAAGGCCCTCGGTTTAAGCGGATAACCCGAAGCTGAGCTTGTCTGAGTCCAGCACCAGGTTACCCACACTGAATAGCGAAGAGCCGAATTAAGGGGGATGAATGGACGAAGAGAGGCTTTCAAACCTGCGCAGCATCCTGGGAAAGATCGGTGATCACCTTTGACCCGGCTGGGATCAAAGCGCAGATTGATGATCTAGAGAGGGAGATGGCCTCCCCAGGGTTCTGGAAAGAACGCGGTCATGCCGCAGAGGCAAGCCGTCGTCTGGAGCAAAACCGCGCCTTGCTCTCTCGTTACCGCGCCTTGAGTGAGGAGATGGAGGAGGTAGAGATTCTCCATCAGATGGCATTGGAGGCGGAGGATGAGAAGGAACTAAAGACGCTTGAAACAAGGCTCTCCAAGCTGGAGGAAGAAACGCGCCAGTTTCGCATCGAGCTCACCTTCTCCGATCCCTACGATCTTGGCGACTGTTACCTCTCGATCAACGCTGGTGCAGGAGGGACCGACTCCCAGGACTGGGCCCAGATGCTCCTTCGCATGTATGGACGGTACTGCGAGCGCGCGGGGTTCAAGGCGGCGCTGCTTGAGGTGAGCTCGGGTGATGAGGCGGGGATCCGCAGCGCCACCCTGGAGGTCAAGGGACGCTACGCCTACGGCAACCTCAAGGTGGAAAAGGGGGTGCACCGCTTGGTGCGGATCTCACCGTTCGATGCGGCCCACCGGCGTCACACCTCGTTTGCCGCGGTGAGCGTCATCCCGGTCACAGAGGAGGAGGAGCTCCAGATCGATCCCAAAGATCTGCGCATCGATACCTACCGCTCTTCTGGTGCGGGTGGGCAACACGTCAACGTCACCGATTCAGCGGTGCGGATCACCCACCTTCCCACCAAGGTCGTCGTCTCCTGTCAGAACGAGCGCAGCCAACGCCAGAACAAGGAGACAGCGATGAGGGTCCTTCGCTCCCGGCTTGCCGAGCTCCTCCGCCTGAAGGAGGCTAAGAAGCTGGAGGAACTACAGGGGGAGTTAAAAGAGATCGAGTGGGGGAGTCAGATTCGCTCCTACGTCCTTCACCCCTACCATATGGTGAAGGACCACCGTACTGGAATAGAGACAGGAGACGTCGACGCTGTCCTTGACGGCGATATTGCAGCCTTTATCGAGGCTTGCTTGGAAGGCGGTAGACAAGATAGTGGGTGAAGAAAAGGGCGTTAGTCTCTCAAGCTGTCAAGATACCCTTGCAGGATGAGGACAGCGGCAAGGCTATCACACTGAGCCTTCCGGCGTTTGCGCGATAGGTTCGCTTGTACCAGTACCCGTTCTGCCTCGACACTTGTGAGGCGCTCATCGAAAGTGTCGACTGGAAGCGAGCTTGCCTCATGCAATGCTGCGGCGAAGGCGAGCACCTCCTGCGCCATCTCCCCGAGGGAACCGTTCATGTTAAGCGGCAATCCAAGGACGGTTTTTTTTACTTCTCTCTCCTCGATGAGGTGGGCGAGGAAAGCAAGGTCCTGGTCCAATTTACGGCGTGAGTAGACAGCAAGAGGGCTTGCCAGGATTTCCCCCTCGTCGCTTAAGGCAAGTCCGAGACGCCGGCGGCCGTAGTCGATGCCGAGGATACGCACGATCACGTTCCAATGATCTCGAGTGCGCGACGTACGAGCTCTCCTAGAGGGAGATCCTCTTCGCGCAGGCGTTCGAGTGCCCGCTGCGCCTCCCGGCGCGAGAAACCGAGGGACTTTGAGGTGAGGGCGCGCAGGGCAGTCTCCTCCTTCTGCGAGAGAGGAAGAACCGTGGGTGCTCCAAGGAGCTCAGGGCTAACCTTGTCGCGCAGTTCGACCAAGATCCTCTGTGCCGTCTTTCTCCCGATCCCCTTCACCGCCACTAGCTGCTCCACGTTGCCGGTCGCCACGGCCTCCACGAACGCCTCCGGTGAAAGTGTGGAGAGAAGCTGTAAGGCAAGGCGCGGTCCGATCTGGCCGACCGGAAGGAGACTACGGAAGATCCTCCGTTCCTCCTCAGTGGTAAACCCGAAGAGGTGGATCGCATCGTCGCGTACGACGAGGTGGACGTAGATGACTGCCTCTTCTCCGGAATGAAACGTGGACAGGTCCCGCGTCGAGCAGAAGATACGGTAGGCGATTCCCCCGGTCTCGATCACCAGGTGATCGCCTCCGATGCGCACCAGGCGGCCGGTGATCGAATCGATCATTGAACTTCCTCCCAACTTGCCCGCGCCCCGCTCGCCTCCGCGAGCTCCGCCGTGAAGCGAGGAAGGAGGCTCGGCGGCAACAAGATGCGCACGTGGCCAACCTCGTCGTATGTCACTTTCTCCACGTTTGCCGAGTGGCGATGGATCAATTCCATCACCGTCGAGCTCACCTCAGGTGGAAAACGGATTTCGATCTTGACGTGGCGCTTTACCTCCACGATCGTCGCCTCTCCGAGGGCCTCCTTGGTGACATCGGCGTATGCGCGGATCAGCCCTCCCAGGCCAAGCTTCTTGCCGCCAAAGTAACGAACTACTACTGCCAATACATTGTACAACTTTGCAGCTTCTGCCTGTTGCATGATCGGGCCTCCGGCCGCGCCTGCCGGTTCACCGGCATCCTCGGTGAGTACAATCGGATCGGGCTTTCCCATTAGACGGTATGCATAGCAAACGTGAGAGGCATCATGGTAGTTGCGCCGCACGCGCCCGAGGATTTCTTCGATCTCCTTCTCGGAGGTAGCCGGATAGAGGAGCCCGATGAAACGCGACTTCTTACGCGTGATACGCTTAGAGACCGGCTCTTTGAGTGTGAGGTAAGAATCGATCATGCACTCCCTTCAAGACCTGGGTCCGGCTCGTCGACCAGTGAGTTTGCTAGCTCGAATGCTTTCCTCACGGCTGCCTCTTCCCCTTTGATCAGGAGGGAGACGCTCCCTGCGCCCTGGCCGACACCGCCGCTAGTGACCTGCATCGCCTCGACAGGGAAGAGCGTCTCCAGGGCATCGATCTCAGTAACTACCCTTCCCACCAAGGGGTGCATCCCGCATGGAATTCCCGTGCAAAGGTCGAGTCGGCCGCTGCCAAGCTCGTTTGCGAGATCGGTGATGGGCGTGTGGATCGCCTTTTGAAGGCCGATCGGGATGATAAGATCCACTCCGCGGGTGAGTGCAAGCGAGAGATAACGACCAACCGTCCCGCCGGTGGGGGAGCCCATGAGAACGCCGACGTTTCCCCAGGGGTCGAGGGCGTTTCCCCCTTTTATTACAGCGTCCCCCGCCTTAAGTGTGTCAAGCAGTTCCTGTGGGGACACTTCCACTGGCTCTCCTTTTACAAGGACGATCTCTTCTGCCTCGCCGAGGCGGGCGTTTAGGTTCCAGCGATCGTCGATGAACCCAGCCGCAAACGCTCCTCGGTCGATCGGTCTTTTAAGGAGTTCCTCGGCGACGAGGGCATTGGTCGTCCCTAAGGTGATCACCACCGTCCCCGAGGTCAAAGCCTGTTTCACCACCGGGAGCGCGGCCACCCCCTTGGCGATCAATCGCTTGGAGGCGTTCGGATTTAAAACAACACAGGCTTTCATCGTCCTCCCCGTTTGCAAAGAGACTTACCGATATGCTATAAACTTTGCCACTGCAATTCAAAACAAACTTCAGGGTGGTCGAGAAAAATGTGCCCCAGCCAACTGGACTATGAGAAGGAAGTCCGCCAGTTCGTGTGGAATATCCCTGCGGACTACAACATTGTTGATGTCGTCACAGGACATGCTAAGAAGAACCCAGACAAAGTGGCAGTATTCTGGGAAGACGCCGATGGGAATGAAAGGCGTGTGACCTTTGCCGAGCTGCGCGGCGAGGCGCGCCGCTTCGGAAACGCCCTAATCGGGCTGGGCGTGAAGAAGGGGGATCCGATCCTACACATGTTGCCGCGCCTTCCGGAGGCACACGCAGTGCAGTTGGGGACATTCGCCGCCGGTGCGGTCGCCGTCCCCTGCTCGGAGATGTTAAAGGCAAAAGAGATCGCCTATCGCGCCCAGGCAAGCGGGGCCAAGGTGATCGTCGCTGACGCTTCCACCGCGGAGGCGGTCGAAGCTGCACGCCGTGACTCCCCACTGACGAGGTTCATTCTCATCGGAGGAGTGCGCGAGGGGTGGATCAATTTCGAAGAGTTGATGGAGAAAAGCTCATCCCCCACAGAGAAGGTCAAGTTGACCGCAAAGGATCCAATGACGATCAGCTTCACCTCGGGGACGACAGGGAACGCAAAGCCAGTGGTGCACAAGCACCGCTGGATGTACTGCCACAACCGCGTCACAGCACGCTATTGGTGGAACGCCACCGAGAAGGACGTCATCTGGGCAACGACTGCTCCCGGCTGGGCAAAGTGGTACTGGAGCCCGGTCGGGGTAGGACTGACCACCGGTGCAAGCCAATTGATGTACAACGGCCGTTTCGACGCCGAGCGCTACCTTAAGCTCCTTCAAAAGTACAAGGTGACCAAGCTATGCGCCACTCCCACGGAGTACCGACTGTTCGCTCAGCTTCCGGACATGGGAAAGTACAAGCTCACCTTGAGCGACGCCCTCTCGGCTGGTGAACCGCTAAACGTTGAACCGATCGAGGCGTTTAAGCGGGCTTTTGGAGTGACAATCCGCGACGGTTACGGCCAGACCGAGAGCATATGCCTGGTGTGCAACTATCCTGGCCTTGAAGTGAAACCGGGGGCGATGGGAAAGCCAACGCCAGGTCCTGGGGTGATTCTGATCGACGAGGAGGGAAAACCGGTTGTGCAGGGAGAGATCGGCGAGATCGCCATTCGCCCGGACAACCCAGCGATCTTCGATGGGTACTGGAACTCTCCCGATCTTGACCGGGAGGTGTTCTCTGGCAATTGGTACCGGACCGGCGATCTGGCGCGTATGGACGCGGACGGGTACCTGTTCTTTGAAGGAAGGGCCGACGATGTGATCCTTACCTCAGGCTATCGGATCGGCCCGTTCGAGGTGGAAGACGCATTGGTCAGCCACCCGGCAGTGGTAGAGGCAGCCGCTGTCGCCTCACCGCATCGCGAGCGGGGGGAGATTGTGAAGGCGTTTGTCATCCTCGCCAATGGGTATACCCCTTCTGAGGAACTGGTGAAAGAACTGCAGGATCATGTGAAGAGCGTCACCGCGCCGTATAAGTACCCACGGGCGATCGAGTTTGTGAGTGAACTTCCCAAGACGACCAGCGGGAAGATCAAACGTGCTGTGCTGAAGCGCCGTGAGTGGGAGGGGTGGGAAAGACGATGACAACAAGAGGTGATAGATGATGACAAAGAGAGGTACCTTGCTAAGGGGAGCGATTCCAATTACGCTTGTGCTCCTCATTTCGCCACTTGTCCTTGCCGGCGGGATCGCCCTTGAAATCCCGTTTTATACGATTGATCTCACCGCGACTCTGGCACAGGTCCCGGCAGCGGTTGAGGATTCGCTTGACGCGCTCGGTGTGCCCTCAGCGGATGTGGGCGAGGTGGTCGCTGAGCTTAATACCGCTTTAGCGGAGATTGAGACGAAGCTACCCGTAACCTCCCTGCCGGTTCCGCTTCTCGGTGGGTCGATCGAGTTCTCTCTCCCGTTTGTCCTGATCGACGGGTTGCGACTCTCGGGTGGGTTCTTAAGCGACGCACTGCTGCGCGGGGTTGCCGACCTGTTTGATCTCATGGTACCCCAGCCGCTCCTTCATGCGCAGTTTGAAGCTGATGGCTTTGAAGCGACGGTCACTGCTGATGCCTCCTTCCTCACGTTTATGCTGTCCACCGACCTTGTGAAGCGACTCGACCTGTTGATCGCCGGGATCGATATTGGGTTGGGGCTCGACCTCATTCAAGGGAGGATCACCCCGCAGGTTAACATCGATGCCCCTGGTTTTCAGACGGAAGTGGATGCGGCTCTTGCTGCCCTTCACCTTGGCGAGCTTTACTGGTCGGCGTTCGCCGTGCACGGCACCTTTGGGTTTGAGATCGGCCTGCCGTTCTTGCGGACGTTTGTCGAGGTCCGTTTCCTGCTTCCTATCAGCCAAAGCGGAGGCTGGTGGCCAATTTCCGTGGACGGGTTCGCCGGAAGCGTAGGATTGGTGATTCGCTTCTGATGGATGATCAGGCGCTGTTGAACCTGGCGATCGAGGCGCGAAAGTACGCTTACTGTCCCTACTCGAATTTTTCGGTTGGGGCTGCCCTCCTCTGTGCTGACGGAAAGGTCTACACCGGTGTGAATGTGGAGAAAGTTGTGAACATCCTGTCAATCTGTGCGGATAGGATCTCTCTTTCTAAGGCGATTTCTG
>JAUWGE010000042.1 GCA_030606565.1 Candidatus Bipolaricaulota bacterium
TCACTTCGTGGCCTGCTATCTTTATCGGAGCTGATATCGATGTCAGAGATCATTCTGCATGTTGAACACTTGCTGCAATACTTTCCAACAAAGAACGGTGTAGTCAGAGCGGTCGACGATATCACCTTTTCAATGGAGAGACGGGACATACTTGGGCTAGTTGGTGAATCAGGTTCAGGAAAGACTACTACCGCACAATGCATCATGGGAATGTATCAACCAACTGGAGGAAATATCCTATTTAAAGGCAAAAAATTTGCTTCATCGTTTAGGAAACGATCTAAAACACTTAAGGGTGATCTGCGAATTGTGTTTCAAGATCCGGGTTCATCACTGAATCCTAAGCGAACGATTAAGCAAATTCTAAGCCTTCCGTTGATGGTGCACGGTATAGGAAACGCACGTGAGCGCTTGTTACGGCTGCGCGCGCTCCTCGAGATGGTGGAACTTCCACCAGATGAGTATCTTTACAAGTACCCACAGTCAATTGGCGGTGGTGAAAAGCAAATGGTGGCGATCGCTCGCGCGTTAGCAACTAATCCATCGTTCGTCATCCTCGATGAGCCAACTTCAGCGCTCGACGTATCGGTGCAAGGCAAAATAATCAACTTATTGCTTCGTTTGCGTGAGAAATTTAACCTGTCCTATTTATTTATCACCCATGATCTTAGTTTGATGCGTAACGTTACTACGCGGATTGCTATTATGTACCTGGGAAAACTGAGCGAGATTGCCCCCACAGCCGAGTTTTTTGAACAACCGCTACATCCCTACCCTAAGATGCTCTTATCGTCAATTCCAGTGGTGTCAGACGAGGAAGAAACGCTCAAACCAGAAAAAATCGTGTCGACCGGTGAGATACCTAGTCCAGTCAACGTTCCATCGGGTTGCAGTTTTCACTCACGGTGCGTCCAAAGGATTGGTGTTTGTCCGCAGGTCGATCCCGAGATGGTGGAGATCGAAGAGGGACACTTTGTTCGGTGTCACTTATTTGGGAACTCTCGTGAGCTATATTCGAAGACGCGAGAACAGATACGGTGAAAAATGCATATTAAGGAAAAACTAACTGATCTTCATGTCCATTTAGAACAGTATACCTCCGCAGAAAGCGAGAACGTACTTAAGCGGGCAAACTCAGTGGGAGTTCGTTGGATTGTTACGGCAGGAATGGATCTACAATCATCTGCACAAGCAGTCAAAATTGCTACCGCGCATAAGCAAGTATTGGCCTCGGTGGGCATTCATCCCTGGGTGGCAGCAGAGACGGATCTACGCGACTTGACCGACAAGATCCGCTATCTTGCTCTTGATAATACAGCCACAGTAGTAGCTATCAGCGAAGTCGGGTTAGATTTCGTCGATAATGCTTTTACTGGTGTAAGTTACCATAATAATGAAAATTTGCGTGAAGCCCAAGAACGAATCTTCAGACAACAAGTAGATCTGGCCTGTGAACTAGCGCTTCCCCTCATTATTCATTGTCGTGGGGCTTACTCCACGTTAATTTCGATTCTGCAGGAGGAGAGGGCGTATCGGGTCTGTGGGGTTATTCATAATTTCGATGGAGATAAGAAAACAGCAGATCAACTTCTTAATATGGGGTTTTATCTATCATTTGGGGGAGCCATAACCTATCCTACTGCAACCACGCTACAGAAGATTGTGCGCCACGTTCCCCTCGATAGGATCTTGATCGAGACTGATTCTCCATACATGCCTCTCTACTTGCAGTTAGATGAGAAAAACGAACCGGCCAACGTTGTGCAGATTGCCAGAACGCTAGCAAAAGTCATAAAGGTCGATAGCGAGGAATTCATCGATATATCATATACTAATTTTAAAACTCTCTTAAAGATCGCGATGCGCGATGAGAATTGAAAAGGAACCATGTTTGAGGGATGATAGCCAACTTTCTGAAGCATGAGGGGAATGTGTTGAGCAACGGTTTTATCTTCGATATCAAGAAGTTCGCGGTCCACGACGGTCCAGGGATCCGCACCACGGTCTTTTTCAAGGGCTGTCCCCTCTCCTGCCCCTGGTGTCACAATCCAGAGGGTCAGAGCTTCTCACCGGAGATCATGCTAGTCGAGTCTCGCTGTACCGGATGTAGGGAGTGCATCCCGCGCTGCCCGGAGCACGCCGTTTCCCTGGCGAATGGCTCTGTCCGCCTCGATCGGGAGAAGTGCACCGGGTGCTGGGAATGTACGGCGGTCTGTCCGACAGAGGCGTTGACGGTCGTGGGGTGGAAGACAACGGTGAAAGAGATCATGGCCGAGGTGGTCCGTGATATCCTATTTTACGACGAGTCAGGTGGCGGGGTGACCCTGTCCGGTGGGGAGCCGCTGGGACAACCTGAGTTCTTGGTCGAGCTTTTGCAAGCGCTGCGGGGACAAGGGATACGCACGACACTCGACACCTCAGGCTACGCGCTGTGGGACGTGGTTGACGAGATCCGCCCCCTGGTGGGGCTCTTCCTCTATGACTTAAAACTGATCAACGATTCCGCCCACCGACACTACACCGATGTCTCCAACGGGCCGATCCTGGAAAACCTAGAAAAGCTTTCCAAACATGGAAGCAGGATCGTCGTTCGCGTTCCCGTAGTCCCGGGGATAAGCGATACAAAGGACAATATGGAGGGAATAGCAAGGTTCGTCTCCTCTCTCCCCGAAAAGCATCCGATTGATCTTCTCCTCTACCACCGCGCTGGGATCGACAAGTACGCCCGGTTGGGTAAGGAGTATCACTTGGCGGAGACCAATTCCTCAACAAACGATGAGATAGAAGCAATAGCAAAAATGATGGATAGTTACGGTTTAAAAGTGACGATCGGAGGTGAACCCTATGTCGCTTTCTGCGCGGATAGAGCGACTGCGCAAGTTGAGTCTGGAGACGAAACCCTGGATCTCCCCTGAGCGGGCACAGCTCATCACGCAGTTTTACCGGGAGGATCACAAGACCGTCTCCGCGCCCATATGCCGAGCGCTTGTATTCAAACATCTCCTGGAGAACAAGAAGATCTATATCGGTGATGGGGAGGTGATCGTCGGGGAGAAGGGGCCCGCGCCCAAGGCCGTACCGACCTATCCCGAGCTCTGTTGTCATTCGTTGGAAGATCTTGAGATCCTGAACTCGCGGGAGAAGGTGTCGTTCGCTGTTTCAGAGGAGACGCGGCGGATCTACGCCGAGGAGATCATCCCGTTCTGGAAGGGCCGCTCGATGAGAGAACTGATCTTCTCCGACATGGCGAAGGAGTGGAAGGACGCGTTCGCCGCTGGGGTGTTCACTGAGTTCATGGAGCAGCGCGCCCCCGGTCACACCGTACTCGACAACAAGATCTACCATCAGGGGATGCTTGACTTCAAGCGCCGGATTGAAGAGAGGATCGCAAGCCTCGACTACTTGAACGACCCGGACGCGTACGACAAGAAGCAGGAACTGACCGCAATGGGGATCGCCGCTGATGCGCTCATCCGCTACGCGCAACGCCACGCGGAGCGGGCGCGGGAGCTTGCCGCGACGGAGCGCGATCCTGTGCGTAAGCGGGAATTGAAGCGGATCGCTGAGGTATGTATCCATATTCCGGCGTACGCCCCGCGCGACTTCTGGGAGGCGATCCAGTATTATTGGTTCGTCCACCTTGGGGTGACACTCGAGCTTAACACCTGGGACGCGTTCAGCCCCGGCCGGCTTGACCAGCACCTCTACCCGTTCTATCAAAGAGGGGTCGCCGATGGCACCCTTACCCTCACCCAGGCAGAGGAGCTCCTTCAGTGCCTGTGGATCAAGTTTCACAACCAGCCTGCTCCGCCTAAGGTCGGAGTAACTGCGGAAGAGAGTGCGACTTATACCGA
Organism: Candidatus Bipolaricaulota bacterium; assembly: GCA_030606565.1. GTDB lineage: Bacteria > Bipolaricaulota > Bipolaricaulia > UBA7950 > UBA9294 > UBA9294. The sequence continues at coordinate 3,855 of JAUWGE010000042.1, forward strand.
CTTTGTAACCGTCGATCCCGGCGGGCTCACCCCAGAAGGGGAGGACGCGGTGAACGAGCTCAGCTATCTCATCCTTGACGTAGTTGAGGAGATGCGCTTGATCCAGCCGAACGCGCGCATTCAGGTCTCGAAGAAGAACCCGGATCGGTTCCTTAAGCGGGCGGCGGAGATCATCCGCACCGGGTTCGGCCAGCCGTCGATCTTCAACGCCGATGCGATTGTGCAGGAGCTTTTGCGCCAAGGGAAATCGATCGTCGATGCCAGATGTGGCGGGTCGAGCGGGTGCGTGGAGACAGGGGCGTACGGGAAGGAATCCTACATTCTCACCGGCTACTTCAATATGCCCAAGGTCCTGGAGATCACCCTGAACAACAGAGTAGACCCGCGCACCGGAAAGAGAATAGGCTTGGAGACTGGAGATCCACGAGAATCCACCTCGTTCGAAGAGCTCTTTTCCGCTTACGAGAGGCAGCTTAACTACTTCATCGACATCAAGATCTGCGGGAACAACGTGATCGAGAGATTGTACGCCAAGTACATGCCCTCCCCGTTCCTCTCCATCCTGATCGACGACTGCATCGAAACCGGAAAAGACTACCACGTAGGCGGGGCGCGCTACAACTCGGCCTACATCCAAGGGGTGGGCCTGGGGACAATGACGGACTCCATGACCGCGATCAAGTACCACGTTTTCGACCGGAAGGACCTCACGATGGACGAGCTCCTCGCCACGTTGGAATCCAATTTCGCCGGGAATGAGCCCCTACGTCAGCTCCTGCTCAATAAGACCCCCAAGTACGGAAACGACGACGATTACGCTGATGACATCATGAAGCTGCTCTTTGATGCTTATTTTAACGCGATCGACGGTCGACCGAACACCAAGGGTGGACACTACCGGATCAACCTCCTCCCGACCACGGTGCACGTCTACTTCGGGTCGGTGCTCGGGGCGACCCCGGACGGCCGTCAGGCAGGAACTCCGCTCTCCGAGGGGATCTCCCCCGTGCAGGGGGCAGACCGCCGCGGCCCGACCGCTACTCTTAAGTCCGCGGCCAAGATAGACCATTTACGCACTGGCGGGACGCTCCTCAACCAGAAGCTTACTCCCAAGCTCCTTGCAGACTCAGACGGCCTGGACAAGTTCGTCAAGCTCGTGCGCACCTACTTTAGGCTCGATGGTCACCACGTGCAGTACAATGTTATCGACGCCGCCACCCTGCGCGCGGCGCAGCAATCCCCCGAAAAGTACCGCGACCTCATCGTGCGTGTAGCTGGGTACAGCGACTACTTCTGCAACCTGAGCAAGGCCCTCCAGGACGAGATCATCGCCCGGACCGATCATGATTCGTTTTGAAATACGCTTCGTAAAGGATGTAGGGGAATTGTTATGGACGTCGCCAGATAATTGGTTACGCATAGCAACTATCAATGTGCGTGCTGCAAATACGTCAACGCAGGAAGTTCTGGGGGATCCCTTCACTCCTGGAGGTGAGAGGATCTGCCTACGTGATGGCTATTTCCTCCCTTGTGCTTACAGATCGCGACCCGTTTCCAACAGGATTCAATCTGGAAGAGGGCGACGGAGAGGAGTAGTATTCCGCGAAGTGAAAGGCGACCGGGTTGGTCGAACTGATTCTCAAGCGAGGAGAAGATGACAGAGTACCGTATTGAGGAGCACCCGATCCTGGCGGTTGAACCGCGGGAGCGGGTGGAATTTTATTGGCAGGGGCGGAAACTCATGGCGAAAGAGGGCGAGATGATCTCATCCGCCCTATTTGCGCATGGCATTCGCATCTTCGGCCATCATCACAAGGACGGCGCGCCGCAGGGGATCTTCTGTGCGAATGGGCAGTGCGCCCAGTGCATGGTGATCGCCGATGGTATCCCGGTGAAGTCGTGCATGACCCCTGTCAAACCTGGTATGCACGTCGAACCGCTCGATGGGCTTCCCACCCTTCCCCCCGAGCGTGCTCGAAAGGTGAAAGGGGTCCCTGCGATGAGTGAGATGCCGGTATTGATCATCGGCGGCGGTCCGGCAGGGATGTCGGCGGCGATCGAGCTGGGGAAGCGCGGGATCGGCGTCCTCCTCGTCGATGATAAGGAGCACCTGGGCGGAAAGCTTGTCCTCCAGACCCATCGGTTCTTCGGGTCGATCGAGGCCGTTCACGCAGGGACGCGGGGGATCGATATCGCTGTTCTCCTGGAGAATGAGGTTCGCGAACACCCCTCGGTGGAAATCTGGACGCGAAGCACTGTCCTCGCCGTGTTCAGCGATCAGAAGGTGGGAATACTGCGCGACGGGGAGAGATACACACTCGTCAAACCGCAGGTACTGTTGGTCGCTGCCGGTGCGCGCGAGAAGTCGCTCGTCTTCCGTGGGAACACCCTTCCCGGCGTCTACGGCGCGGGGGCGTTCCAGACTTTAGTCAACCGCGATCTCGTCAAGGCGGCCGAGCGGCTGTTCATCGTCGGCGGAGGGAACGTCGGCCTGATTGCCGGGTATCATGCGCTGCAAGCGGGAATCGAGGTAGTCGGCCTGGTCGAGGCACTCCCCGAGTGCGGTGGGTACAAGGTGCACAGGGATAAGCTCGCCCGGTTCGGTGTCCCCATCTACACTTCTCACACGATCCTCTCCGCGAACGGTGAGGAGCAGGTGGAGTCGGTGACGATCGCGGAGATTGACGAGCAGTTCCAGCCGATCCCCGGGACGGAGGAGTCGTACACCTGCGACACAATCCTGATCGCGGTCGGGCTCGACCCGGTGAACGAGTTCACGGCCAAGGCGAAGGAATACGGGTTCACCGTCTTTGACGCCGGGGACGCCGAGGAGATTGCCGAGGCCTCGGCCGCGATCTTCTCGGGTAAGATCAAGGGTGTTGAGATCGCACGTGTCCTTGG
>JAUWGE010000006.1 GCA_030606565.1 Candidatus Bipolaricaulota bacterium
CTTAGGAAACCAGGAGACCAGGAAAAGCGCTGATTTGTACATCCTTAGCTTTCTCATGGATTCCTGGATTCCTCATAGGTTATTGGATTCCTATCGATCCTGTTTTCCGCCGTTCTTTGCGTCTTAAGCGCCTTTGCGAGAATCTTGTCGTTTCATTCTTTCTCTTGAGTTACCCACTCAAGGCAGTGAGGAACCGCTTTTCAAGAATCCGGAAAAGATTCAGATGTAACATCGATTACATCAAGCTCGACGACGCGCGACGCAACGCCAAGCCGCGCTGCCAAGCTGGGAAGTGTGCGACCGTTGTCCCCGGAGACGAGTTCTTTGATGTAGAGCCCCCCCTCACCACAAAGCTCGAGCTCCGCTTGGAGAGGAGAGAGAAGGTTCCCTTTTGCCTCAAGGAGGCGACGCTCACGCACCAGGTCGGCGCGGCGGTGGGAGACACGCTGTGGGGTTCGTTGTTTAATCGTTCCTATTAGGCTATCAAGCGCTTCAGTGAGCGTTTTGGAGTGAATGTCCTTCTCAAAGGCGACGAGAGCGCGATAGGTCTTCTTGGCGTGTGTCTCCTTGACTAAGGCGACCGTCTCGCGAGGGACAAAGTGGAGGCCGTTCACTTGAACCTTCGCTGCGGTAGAGGCATTTACCAGGCTCTGAAGGTGAGGAAGGTCGAGACAGCGGCTTCTCGGGGAGACGACTTCCAGGACGAACGGTCGACCCGTCCCGAGCATGCGGGCGTCGATGTCCTCGCGTCCCGCACCGTGCAGATGCGACTCGCTTGCCCCTGCTGCTACGAGGAACGGGGTACTAACGATTTCCTCCACCGACTCGAGGTATTGCTTACCGGTGAAGCTGCATGCTTCGCAGCCCCTACCTCTGCACTTCCGGCACGGCCAGCGGGTCTGCGGGATCCCGCGCACGAGCTTGCGGTAGCGACCGTAAATATACAGAGGAAGGATGCGAAGCTCGATCTTATCTCGTTCCAGATCGATGATGAATGACAGGTGTGGGTGAGAGAGATCGATTGTTCCGTGTCCGGCGAGCGCCTCAAACGCTTTCCCTACCTCGCGATTGAACGCGTGTTTGAGTGGTTCAGCTAGCCCGGTAGGGAACTTCTCATTAAAGAAAGCCTCCATCTGAGCAAGCCGCGAGGGCAACCGCACTCCGAACAGGTAGCTTTCAAACTCGATCCCTTTGGAAGCAGCGACGGCGCGATCAGCCCAGTCTTTGACGCGTCCAAATAGTCCATCACAGATCCAACAGGTTCCGGGCTTTCCGTCGACACCGAGCATGGCAAGCAGCGTACGCAGCGTTCGGCCGCGCTCATGGTTAGAGAAGCCGTGCCCGAGCTTGGCGAACGCGCGTCCAAGGCAATCATCGCAGATCGGGCCGGCACGAAGGATTGTCACCACATCCTTGATGGTCTCTTCCCCTTTCTGCTCTTGATTTTTAGCACTCACGTGCTCTCCTGCCTTACGTACTTTCGGTAGTAGATCATCTTAAGATCTTCGCGCATGAACCCAATCTCCTCTAGATTTGATCGCGCGGGCGGCTCTCCTGCGGGGAGACTATCCCATTTGTGCAGCCTAATCGACCGCTGCTTTGCCCCCTGGGCAAGGATGAGGGTGTTCTCTCCCCGGGCGATCGGCGGCCAGCCGAGGATTTGCGGTGGGGTCGGCGCGTTAAAACTCTCTTTAAACCAACGCCTCACTGCCGGATGAAAGAGATCGAGAGCAGCATCTTTTACCATGGTAAGCATTCTCGTAAAAAAGCAAGAATTGCGCCAGTTGCCGGATCGTTAGAGCATTCCGCTTTCACATGCGAAGCGCTCGTTTGCATCCTAAATAAGTTTATGCTATAGTAAAACCAATGCTCGATAATGGCAAACCCAAGTGAAAGCTGGGGACGCAAAGTTACGGGCCTAAGGGAGAATTTCCATGGTCGCCGGACCGCCGAAGGTAAAATTGATGGTGTTTTGTTGTCGCGTTGTCTCTATATATCTCTTTTTTGTTGCGAAAATACTTACAGGTGGCCAGGCTGGTAAGCGCGGTTCGTCAGGCCTCACAGAGGTGCAGAAAAAGCAGTCTTATAAGTCCTTCTTCACAGTGACTGCTAGCGACTCACATTTCAAAAGATATACCCGCCGTTTCGCTGCTGGCTGCGCTGGGGAGACATTCTCAGCGCGGAGCGGACTTTTCGGTGGCGGTTCTGGACTTCTTGTTTATCACACTCCTCTCCGGGCGTTCCGGCCTCTCCCCATTGCTGGGAGCTCCTGCAGGGCGCGGGAAAGGAAAGATCCGGGGGTTATCCGGCTTACTGCAGCCACAAGCCGATCCATCCGGAACCGCCAACGTTTCCTGTCCTCACCGGCCAGCAGGAAACCAGAATTTATTTCACCCCCTTGGGAGACGGTTAACATAAGAGAACAGAAAGGATAAGAGAGTTTTTCACATCACACCTCCTTGCGGCCTCCGTAGGCGGGCCCGAGCCTCTCAGGGCCCGCCACTCTTTTACCAACTGTATTTCCGTCACGATGCGGTTAACCATCCCTCATACATCATACATCGCCGATTCCTTCGGTGAGGGGTATCCGGTTGCTTTGGATCTGAAAGTTCCTGTTGCACCTGCTGGTTGCTTGGTTTAGGATTGAACTTCAATGGGCGATTTAAAGGTATGGCCGCTTTTGATATCTTCGTTACTATTCGTCCTTACGTACGTAGGGATCCTCGGAGAGAGGATACATCGAACGATCGTCGCTCTATCCGGCGCGGTATTTATGATTGCCATCGGAAGCTGGTTCTCCTTCTACGACATGCACAAAGCGGTGGAGGCGATCGACTTTAACACCATCTCCCTTCTCCTAGGGATGATGATCGTTGTCGGGATGTTCAAGGAAACCGGCTTCTTCCAGTACCTGGCGATAAAAGCAGCCAAGTTTGCGCGGGGAAAGCCGTGGCTGCTCATGGTGTATCTGGGATTGGTTACAAGCCTCGTCTCGATGGTTCTTGATAACGTGACTACTATCATCATCATGGTCCCAGTGACCTTCTCTGTGGCTGATATCCTGGGAATACCTGTACTTCCATTCCTGATGAGCGAGGTTCTTCTCTCTAACATTGGCGGCGTTGCGACTCTGATCGGCGATCCGCCGAACATTCTGATCGGCTCTGCGGCTGGCTTCAGTTTCACTGATTTCCTGACACACCTGGCACCGATCGTCGTTGTCGCTTGGCTCCTTGCTCAAGGACTCCTTCTCTTCATTTTTCGCCGATCCCTTGCACAAAAGCCAACGAACGTCAACCGCCTCATGGCGATGGATGAGCAAAAGGCGATTGTCGATCCTCTTACTACGGGCCGGATGCTGAAAGTCTTGGGAGTGACGATCCTTCTTTACTTCATTCACGATCGGATAGGCCTTGATCCGGGATTGGTTGCCCTCATTGGTTCCTGTCTTGGCCTTCTGTGGGTGAGGCCGAAGCTGGATCAAATCCTCAAGGACGTTCATTGGGACGTCCTGTTGTTCTTTATGTCGCTGTTTGTCATTGTCGGAGGGCTAGAGGCAGGAGGAGTTCTGGATTTAGCCGGGATAGGAATCACCCATCTTACCGAGCATGGAATGTTTCTTGCTGTACTTGTGATTCTCTGGACAGGCGCCCTCGCATCCGGGGTATTGAGCAACGTCCCGTTCACCATTGCCATGCTTCCGATATTGAAAGGGCTGGCCAGCCAGGGGATCCCTGTCGCCCCTCTGTGGTGGGCGTTGGCCCTCGGAGTCGGGTTTGGGGGAAACCTGACTCCGATCGGAGCGGCTTCCAACGTACTCGTTGTCTCCCTATCAGAGAGCACAGGAGAGCCGCTCACATTTAAGGGGTGGCTTAGAAGCGGATCAGTGATCGCACTTGTTACCTGTGTGGTTGGAAGTGCTGCCCTCCTCCTCGCACTCAAGTTGGGCCTCCTATAGAATCCTTTTAGAGGTGATCTGATGCCTGTTAGCTTGTCCTCCTCGATCGAGATGATCGATACACTCCAGTTCGGCCTGCCCTGCATAGGCGCTGCCTATCACATCCACGGCAAAAGGCACGCGCTGATCGATACGGGGACGTCGCACGCTGCTACACGGATCAGAGAGCGACTAGGGTCCCATGCCCCTGACTTCATATTCTTAACTCATGTTCATCCAGATCACGCTGGGGCATCTGCAATGTTGGCCGAGGCTTATCCAGAAGCCGTAATTGGCGTGCATGAGCGGGGGGTTAGACACTTGGTCGACCCAGTACGAATCAACGCGAGCGTCCGCGCCTCGACCGGGCCACTGGCTGACCTCTACGGTGAGATGTTGCCGGCTCCCCTTGAGCGGATCGCTGTTCTCACAGGTGGCGAGTGTTTTGACTTGGGGAAAGGGATTGTCATTGAAGTGATTGATGTCCCTGGTCATGCACCGCATCATCTTTGCTTCTTTGAGCGCTCACATCGCGCGCTCTTCTGTGGAAATGCGCTGGGGATCCAACGAGGTGAAATTCGCGTTCCCGCAACTGTTCCTCCCAGCTTCGATTCTGAACAGAGCCTTGCGACTATTAAGCGGCTTGCGGAGTATCAGCCGGAGTATCTCTATCTATCGCATTTTGGTGAGGTCAGGGATGCGGCGACATATATTGACCAGTACGACCTTCTTCTGCGTGCATGGGTAGAAAGGATTCGTGACCTTCGCTCCAATCTCGCAGATGAAGAAGTCGTTCACAAAATACTGAGTGCTCCGAGGTTCTGTAGGTTGAAGGAGAAGTTACGCCTTGAACTTGCCATGTGCGTGCGGGGTGTGCTTGACTACTTGGATCGGGAGGCATGTTGATCGCACGGATCCTCCTTCCACTTCCGATTGATCAGACCTTCGACTTTCTCATACCAAAGGAACTGGAGAAAGAGATCGCGCTGGGGCAGCGAGTGAGGGTCTGCTTCCGGGAGACCGAGCGGTGGGGAATCGTTGCTGCATTAGTGACACAGAGTGAGCACCCCGGCCCGCTGGAACCGGTTTTGGAAATTTCAAAGGGGCCATCGTTCTCTCCAGAAGCGCTCTTTTTCTGCGCTCACATTGCTGAACACTACCTAGCCCCAGTTGGCTTGGCGGTGAATCGGGTGCTTCCTCGACGGGTAAGTGCGCGTAAGGAGAGGTTCTTCGTATTGGCGAGGGAGATGGGGGAGTTAATCTCACACCTGGAGTTACTCTCCCGACGAGCACCGCGTCAGGCTGCTGTTCTTCGCTTCCTCCTATCCTCTTCTGTCCCCTGCTCAGAGAGACAGTTGAGGGAAGAGCTGGGGGAGGTTCGTGGGCCACTTCAACGTCTCGTGCAGAAAGGCCTGATACGGAAGGTGGACAAGCCTTGCCTCGTTACGCGGGAGGTGCAATTGGAACGACCGCCCTGGATTGGTAAATTGGTCGAACAACTTCCTCACGGGGGCCGCACCCTCCTTTTCTCCCGGAGGAGATGGGAGGCCTATCTCGGGCTGATCGAGGCGACCCTCGCAGCCTCGAAAAACGTCCTTGTCCTCGCACCGGAGATCCTCCTCGCCCGACAGCTTTACACCTATTTGCACGAGCGGTTAGGAAGTACGGCTGAACTCTATCATAGTGGCCTTCCTGAAGGTGAACGGGGTAGTGTTTGGGAGCGCGCGCGTCAAGGGAAGACCGACCTGATTGTCGGTACTCGCTCCGCGCTCTTTGTGCCCTTAACCGATATGGGCCTCGTAATCGTCGACGAGGAGCAGGATCGCGCATACAAGCAGGACGAGATGCTTCCTTACTATCACGCACGTTTCTCGGCATTCGAACGGGGAAAGAAAAATCTTGTCGTCTTGGGGTCATTTGCGCCGTCGCTTGAGACCTTCCGTGCAGCACGCAGTGGAAAACTCAAGCTCGTCCGTCCCGAGAAGATCGCGGAGGGCTGCGCAGTACGAGTGGTGGATATGAGAAGGGAGAAGGGCATCTTGAGTGAACCTCTCATCGCTGCGATAGATCGGACGCTTGCCGCGGGTAAGCGGATACTCTTGGGAGTTAACCGGCGTGGATACTTCCAGGCGACCCTGTGCAAGGGTTGTGGCCGTCCGCTCCGTTGTACCCACTGTGGCGTGAACCTAACCTACCAAGTAAAGAGAGCACAGCTTGTCTGTCGTCTCTGCGGGAAGGCCTACACACGGATGATCTGTCCACACTGCGGATCGCGGGCGTTGCGCTTTGTTGGTGTGGGAAGTCAGCGTCTGGAAGAGGAGGTGAAGAATCGTTTCCCCCGGGCATGCGTCGCTCGTATCGATATGGATACCTTGAGAACCCGTCCCCAGGAGCGGAACGTTCAACAGGTGCTAGCCGAAGGCGCTGATATCTTGGTTGCCACGCCGATGATCGCTAAGGGACCAGTGATTCCTCGTCTTGGACTTGCAGGAACAATCGGAATAGATGCACTGCTGGCATTGCCGGACTTCCGTGCTGCCGAGCGAACCTACCAGTACCTCACCGGTCTTGCTGGAAGGCTTGCTAAAGGGGAGGTGATTGTTCAGACGCATTATCCTGATCACTTTGCTATCTGCGCCGTAGCGAGCGGGGACTATGACCGCTTCTATGAGCAAGAGATCGCTGAGAGGAGGGAACTTTTCTATCCACCCTTCTCCCATCTGGCGCGCTTGATCCTCACCGGTAGAGGCGGTGTGCAGCGTCGCAGAGATCGCAAACGACTTTTCATGATATTGAGTCACTTTGAGGTAGAAGTCCTTGGTCCCGCTTCCTATCCCACCCGCCGTGGGTACGAGGTCCTGTTGGTTAAGGGAGAAAATGCCGAACTGGTGCGTGCCGCCTGTATCGCCGTGCGGAAGGAACTGTCAAAAGTAGAGATAGACCTTAATCCAGGCCGGATCTAACTAAGATGGATCTCGATGATGTCCTTGTCCTGTAATTGATGATCTGAGGGGACCTGTTGTCCATCGAACTTTCCCGATCCCCATATGCGTACGTACTTTAGCTTATCGACAAACTCGCGATGCACTGCTTTGACCGCGTCAAGGACTGTGCTCCCGATAGGCAGGGTGTAGGGCTCGGTCAGGTCAGGCGGTTTTCCTGGGAGCTTGGTGTAAATACGGATAATCCCAAGAGTGGTGAATATCTCTTGTCTTAGGGCATCCAGTCCTGCCCCTGTTGTCGCGGAGGTAGAGAGGACAGGGAAAATCAAAGTCAATTCCCCGGTCGTTGTGCGGTGATCGGCGAGGTCACCCTTGGTGAGGACGATTCGACAGGGAACCACTTTCACGCGTGTTTCCTCCTCTTCCGGAGCACTTTTCGCAAGCTGGATATGGCGCTCCTCCAGAAGTAATAAGATCTCTTCTACTACTGAGGTGAGATTTTCAGGGGCGCTTCCGTCGAGGAGAAAAAGAGCAAGATCGCTCTGACGAATCAGGTTATACACCCAGGGTTCAGTGTACTCTGGTGTGATCGGAGGAAGGTCTATGAGTTGGATGGGTACGTCCTTAAAATTCATCATCCCTATGACCGGGAAGATGGTCGAGTATGGATAGTTGGCGATTTCGGGATGGGCGTTGGTGAGGGCCGCTAACAGGCTTGACTTACCGCTGTTCGGTGGACCGATGAACACGACCTGCCCTGCCCCTTCGCGGGCGATATGGTCAAATGCTGCGCTCTTCCCATGTTTTTGGGGCAGACGGGAGTCGCGCAGTTTGGCGATGCGTCGCTTAATGTCGGCCTGCATCTTGTCTGTCCCCTTGTGTTTGGGGATGGTGGCAAGCATCTCTTCCAGGGCGGCGAGTTTCTCCTGCGGGGTTTGAGCTGCGCGGAACTGCTCACGCGCCTTTAGGAATTCTGGTGTCAGGTTCGCTGGCATTGCCTTTTTCCACTTCCTCGTCTAGGGTAAACGGGAGGTCGCTTCACCGCAACAGGAGGCGACGTCTCACCAACTCATTCGTTGTGCGGGATTTTGACGGTGCTTTTCCCAATGAACTCGCGGATTATAGCATCACCCGGAATCAGTTTGAGATCATCAACTTGAGAGGGGGTCAGTCCCTCAATTGAGTGAAGGAGCCGTTCGATGCGTTGGTAACGAATGCGCGCATCGAGGAAGGAGGAATATTGTTCAAGGTTGCCCCGTTGTGGCCATATGCTCCCATTGCCGGAGAAGAATGGCTTCAATGCTGGAAGGTCGAATGGCATCCCTCCGTTTAAGATGTGATCGGCCAGTCCTTTTAAGGGAATAATGCTGAATAGCTCACCCGCGCGCACGTAGTGCCAGTGAAGAAGAGTCGATAACGCTGCATGGTTGCGGTGTTTTGTATCGCGCAACATCCGGCGCAGGAGCCGCACGTCCTCGAACCGCGTGAGGCGGCGTCCTGTCCGGTCTCCCTCGTAGAGTGGACTCATCGCTTCGATCTCGTACAGTGGGTTCATCGCCTCGATGTACAGGCGGAAGATCGAGGAGGGATCGATCCCCTCAGTCATCGGCGGATAGAAGCCGTGCAGACAGTCAAGGAGCAGGATCTGATCGGGCTTGCGATGGACCGGCTTTGTACCAACTCGTCGACCCATCTTAAAGGAGTAGGAGGGCTTCTCCACAGTATCGCCAGCAAGGAGTGCCCGTAGTTGGCTATTCAGAAGCTGGATGTCGAGTGCCTCTGGGGTCTCGTAGTTGCGGTCGTTGATCCAATCGGTCGGATGCTCGATCAGCGGCCAGAAGTAATCATCGAGATTGAGCATGAGAAAATGTAGGCCGTGCTTCTTTAAGCGTTGCGTCAGCTTGACAGTAGATGTTGTCTTTCCTGAACAGGAAGGTCCACTGATCCAGATCATCTGAATTTTATCGCCAGCTTCAATCCGTGCGATCACCTTGCTTGCTGCCTCATCTAGTGAAGACTCATAGTTGGCTAAAGCGGCATCGATCAGCGGCTTGAGCCTTCTGCTACGAACGATCTCGTTCAACCCCTCTACAGTATCGCAGCCTTGCGCGTGGTTCCACGCGAGGAGTGTTTCCATATGGGAAGGGGGGTAACCGTTTCTCACAAACTGCTCCTCGGTAATTGCTTTCTCCCGTACCCAGTGGTGCCCCCAGCGAAAGCAGGCATAGGCATCTGCGGTTACGCTAAAGCCAGTGCTCGAGAGGACATGAAGGACAGCATCTTGGATCTCTTCTACAGTTGGGGGAAAGTTGGAGACGAGATGGTGGGGCTCGGCATTCAAACAGACGACGATCAGATCGGAGAGGAATTCGGCAATGCCCTCATCGGTTCCTCCCGCGGTGAAGATGCGGTCGTTCACCCCTTGCAAGTAGTCCTGCTCAAATCCGCCGATTGAGTCTGCCGCACGGCGGATCGCGCGCACGAGCCGCTCCTGGTCGAAGGTCACCAGTGCGTGATTGCGCTTCATCACCTTGCCGATCTTGTTGACCACAGCCATGGTTTCGTGATTATACTGTGATGATCAATGAGTGAGAAGGGCGGTTGGGAGGAGTGGGCGATTTCCGTAGCCTCCGAAGAGAGAGTTGTCCCGATGTCCTCCTTAGTACCAAGTTGGCCTCGATTCTCCCCGCAGCGGAGTGCACCCGAACTTCAGGGAGTTCAACGTTGAAACACGTATAGAAGAATTGACACTTGCACCTTGTGGCGCTAGACAGGGTCCTTGACGAGCACTATGATACGTATAGTATACGTACATACTCGCGAGGAGGTGCGTAATGCAAAAGAAATTGACCATTACCATTGATGAGCAAGTCTATGAAGGACTACATACGGTCATAGGCCGCCGCCGTATTAGCCGTTTCATCGAGGACTTGGTGCGCCCACATGTGATCTATCACGAATTGGAAGCCGCATACAAGCAGATGGCCCAGGATGAAGATCGTGAAGTGGAAGCGTTGGAATGGGCAGAAGCCACAGTTGGAGACGTTAGCGACGAAGCGCGGTGAGGTATGGTGGGTGGACTCTGAGCCATCGGTAGATGGGGAGATAAAGGAAGAAGCGACCGGCGGTCATCATCAGCAACGATGCGGCTAACAAGTATCTCAACCGCGTGCAAGTTGTGCCTTTGACATCCAAGGTGGGGCGCGTTTATCCATGCGAGGCTGTTGTGGTGCTCAACGATAGGCAAAGCAAGGCCATGGCCGATCAACTTGCCACAGTGAGTAAACAGCGCTTAGTTAACCAAATGGGCAGATTGACACACACCGACATGCGAAAGGTCGAGCATGCGGTGAAAGTGCAGCTTGGTTTGCTGAGTACCGTCATGCAACCTTGACTCGGGCAGTCCGGTTGCTGTGCTTTGAGGCGGAACCTGTCGCTGCAGCAGACCGCCCTAGCATGCGCCGAATTCGAGGCTGGTTTTGCAGGGACTCCCAAATCGAGATACACTTCGCAAAGCCGCGCGGCGGGTGATGCGCGAGCCGTTAGGTGACCCGACTTTGAGAGAAGCATGGGGTTTGATCTTGTCTTTTGACTTCTTCTGGTGATTCACTCCTTGAACTCCTGCAGTGTACAACTCATCTCTCCGCCCACTTCCAACTGAGATACCGCTGCTCCACGTTCGATTGGTTTTGCGCGTGTCGACCGCGTATGCTGGTTCCAAAATGAGGTGCGCAGTGGAGACGATGATCGCCTATTGTGGACTCATATGCACCAATTGCCCCGCCTACATCGCCACTCATCTTTTGGAAAGCGGCTATGACATCAGTACGGTTCGGGAACTGCTGGGACACAAAGACATCAAAACGACCATGATCTACACGCACGTTCTCAATCGAGGTGTTCGAGGAGTGCGGAGTCGGGCCGATATGCTATAAAGTCCTGGAGGTGGTTTATGCGGATCCATATAAGATACCCAGATAAGGGTGCAAGCCGTTGAGTTGACTGTGATTATGGTGCTTTCTGCAAGCGATTCCCAGACGTCTTATACTGCAAAACCGCGTTGTCCGGGGTCTTATGCGAAACTATATAAGCAATGTTAGGCAGCGGTGCAAAGGATACGGAGGTTTATGTCCAACACGACTGATTTTCGCGTTGTCGTCTTGATCTCTTCTAATGTTGAATGGCAGGTGGTGTGTAAACTCTTCCCTGATGTGGAACTACAGGTCTCGCCATTTGGAGGGTGGTTCTGGGTTGACCTAGCAGTGGGTGGGCATATAGAGCGGGTAGTCTTCTTTCACGGGGGATGGGGGAAGGTTGCTGCGGCTGCCTCAACACAGTATGTGATCGACCGTTGGTCGCCATCGCTGTTGGTCAATCTGGGTACTTGTGGTGGGTTTGAGGGTGAAGTTGAGAGAGGTACGGTTCTACTTGTGAAACGAACACTGATCTACGATATTGTCGAGCGGATAAGTGACCTGGCCGAAGCAATAGATCACTACACAACGGAGCTGGATCTTTCCTGGCTGAATGAACCGTTCCCTATATCGGTGTGTCCCTCCTTGTTAGTTTCAGCAGACCGCGACTTAGTTTCAGAAGAAGTGTCCGGTCTGAGAGATGAATTTGGAGCAATTGCAGGGGATTGGGAGTCAGGTGCAATTGCCTATGTAGCGGTACACAACCGAACACGCTGCCTAATTCTGCGCGGGGTGAGCGACCTGGTTGGTGGTCAAGGTGGTGAAGTTTACGGGGACCCTGATTTGTTTACAGAATACACTGAGGTGATCATGCGAAGATTAGTTGACAGTCTGCCTGCTTGGATTGCTCAATCATTTGAGTGAACTAGTGCCGCTGCCTAACAGTGCATGCACTCGACCGCCCTTTCGGGCGGGTTGTACCGGCGCTCGGATTGCAATTGTAGGTGGCCTTGTTAAGAATCGCGTACCGGCTCAGCCGGACGGCGGGTGAACTGCAAGCCGTTAGTGTGCATCCCGTCATGAAATAGGAGGCAGGGAAGGAAAGAACATGACTCAACAGCATACGCAGAAAAAAGCACAACAACAGCGGGATGACCTTACTGGAGAGCATGTTGTTGGCGATGTCGGACAGGTAGTGCTGGCCTGCCTATTTGCGGCGACGTGGATAGCCGATACGTTCTTTTTCCAGTACTCGACCTTCCTCAACCAGTACGTGCTACTTGGCGTCAGAATCCCTTTTGGAGGCGTTCTGTTGGTTCTATCGGGCTACCTGGCAAGAACGGGCCTGTCTATCGTGTTCGGCAAGGAGAGGAAGAAACCTGGCGTAATCAGGAAGAGCGTGTTCAGTGTCGTTCGGCATCCAGTATACCTGAGTGAGATTTTGCTTTATCTTGGTCTTCTGATGCTGAGTATATCACTGGCTGCTGCAGTGGTGTGGATTATTGCGATCGGGTTCTTGCATTACATCTCGCGCTACGAAGAAAGGCTGCTGCTTGCTCGCTTTGGCGAGGATTATGAACAGTACATGCGGGAAGTGCCAATGTGGATCCCGCGGTTGCGAAAGAGATGAGTGGGGCTGCTGATATTGATTGGTCAGAACAATGCGGCGCTAACAATGCATGCAGCCGACCGCGCCTATCGGTGCTCGAAAACGGCGGCGTTTTTGCATTTGTAGAGGGTCTTGTAGTGGGATAGGTTTTGCACGGTCCGGCGCGGCGGCTGAACCGCATACCATTAGCTGCCCACATTCAAACGTGCCTGCGGGATCGAGAAAGAGGTCAAAAACTGCGCCCACTGTGCCGACTATGCCTGTGAGAAGCTCGAGCAGTTCTTCGCTTCGGCCTCTAAGGCAAAAGGAACGTTGGCGAATATCCGCACACAGCTCTAGACACCATCAGGCGTTTCGTATGCGCGAGCCGAGCTGAGCGAGGTCGGGCGGTGCTCTTGAGTCGTTCTACCGTTACTCTGACGGATGCGATTGCTTGCTTCTTCTGAATCTTCGCCCAGGTGTCACGCAGGGTGACGGTGCGGTTGAACACTGGCTTTTGGGGTGTTGAGTCGGGATCGACGCAGAAGTAGCCCACCCGCTCGAACTGATAGCGCTCACCGGGCTTTGCCGCAGTAAGGTCCACCTCGCGCATTATCCTCTGGCAGCGGAGTTTCTGTCCTTGACAATGTAACAGATGTGTGGTATAACGTTGTTGTTATATAACGGAGGTGTTAGTAAGATGGGCAGACAAAGACTCCCCCGCAACGTAATCGGACAGCCAGTCCACGGGGATGACCTATGGGACCGAGAAAAAGAACTTAAACAGATCTGGAAAACATTGGAGACCAGCTCGGTGTTGCTCTCCGCGCCACGGCGCTTTGGCAAGACCAGCATTATGTTGTCTCTTATTGACGAGCCCAAACAAGGTTGGCAAGCCCATTACTTGGATGTCGAATGGGTTAAAGGCCCAGAGGATTTCGTCGCTGAGATCATGGCAGCCCTGCTCGCGGATAACATGTCTAAAAAAATCCTCCAAGGGGTAAAGAAAATAGCGGGAACTGCGATCAACCAAATTGAAGAGGTAGGAATTCCCCAGTTCAAGATCTCTTTGCGGAAGGGTTTGGAAAAGGATTGGCAGGATAAAGGGAAGGCCCTGATTAAGCTCCTCAAGGATGTACAAAAGAAGAGGATCCTTATTGTAGATGAGCTGCCACTGCTTATATTGAAGATCGCGAGAAAGGAAGGTGAAGAGCAAGCAGAAGATTTTCTATTCTGGCTTCGTGGCCTGCGGCATATCCCCGAACTACAAGACAAGGTGCGGTGGGTTATCGGAGGATCAATCGGGATAGAGAAGGTCCTCCAGCACGTGGGAACAGGGACGAAGGTGATCAATGACCTATCTACTATCAGAATCGGCGAGTTCTCCGATGAAGTAGCTGATGGATTCATAAGAGCCGTCTTGAAGAAGGAAGGGGAGATCAAAAAGGTGCCCCCGCAAGTCTTAGAAAGATTCCGCCAAATAATTGGCGTTTCCATCCCCTACTTCCTCCAGATCCTTATACGCGAAAGCCTTAACGAGATGGAACGGAGGCACGAGAAGGATCTCTCGGAAGAGATTATTGAACAGGCCTATCAGGATAGTGTGCTCGCTTGCTATAACCGAACCTATTTTGAGCATTATTATGAACGCATTGAAGATTACTATGAGAATCTGGCCGAAATAGCAAAAGAGTTTCTTTCCCGCCTTGCTCAAAGGGGCAGCCTTTCGCGAAAGGAACTATGGGACCTGTACATGCATATGACTCAAGGAACTGGAAACGAAGCGGATTTTAGCTATCTTCTCTCCGATTTAGAGAACGATTTTTACATTGTGTACGCCGCGGAAGGGTATACATTCGCCACGAAGGTCCTCAGGGACTGGTGGTGCCGGTACTACACCCTTATCTAGGAGAGGTGAGCCATGGCCAAAGAACTTTTCAGATATACTCCTGCTTTGGAGGACCCGCAAAACCTCAAAGACCTATCAGTAAGTAGGGATAAGGAGCTAAAGAGGATCCTTCGAGCCCTGAAAGAGGGCGCTGACAAGAAAGGGAATCAACACTTCTTGCTCGTTGGGCCAAGGGGGATCGGTAAGACCCATCTGCTTCTTCTCATCTATCACGGCACGACGGGGAATATCACGTGGAATGAACTTTGTCAGCATTTAAATGATTCCTGGGAACCGATTCTGTTTGCTGAGGAAGAATATCGAATGATCTCTCTTCCAGATCTTTTTCTCGAAATCGTGGCTAGACTAAGACAGGAAGCCCCCGATGAGAAACTCTCCCTGCTAACACAGAGGATTGATAGTGTCCCTCTTCCAGGTGACGCAGAGCAAGAAGCGGTTTTGGAGTATCTCTCCAATAGAAGGCGCGAGACGGGAAAGAAATTTCTTCTGCTTCTTGACAATCTACAAGACATTCTGCCGTATTTTACGGAAGAAGATCAAGGCCGGCTGCGCGACATCTTGATGAGCAAGGACATCTTTATGCTCATCGGGACTGCTCCCACCCTGTTTGATGCGGTGATGAATTATCAGGCAGCCTTTTATAACTTCTTTGAAGTGATCTGGCTGCGGGAAATAGAAGTGGAGCAAGTAAAAGAGCTTATTGAAAAGCGGTTAAAGCTAGATGGTAGAGATGAGCTTTTGGGAAAGCTGGATGACTACGGAGACCGCCTAAGAGCAATTGTTCACCTGACCGGAGGAAACCCTCGTCTTATTCTGAGCCTCTATCGAATCTTCACCGAATCCGAGATCCTGGAAGTGGAGAGGGACTTCATCAAGCTGCTCGATGAGATGACACCTTACTTTCAGAATCGGATGAAATCCCTTTCTCCTCAGCAAAGGAAGGTTCTTGATGCTGTTTCCTTGATGGATGGACCATCATCTCCTACAGAGATAGCTCGGTTTGCCCGCTTGCCGGTAAATGTGACTAATACACAATTGAAACGTTTACGCGAAGCCGGATTTGTGAGGACGCTCAAGGAGAAGAAAAGAAAGACACTTTACGATGTTAGCGAACGCCTGTTCCGAATGTGGCGCCAGATGCGTGTTGAGGCGGGTCGCAAGCGAGTGCATTTCATCACCAAGTTCATCGAGATATGGTTCTCTCAGAAAGAGTTAGCAGAGCAACTTAGAGAATTGCTTGGAGAGTTAGATACATCGTTGGTTAAAGGGGCAGCCGAAGAGGTAAGAGAGATCATAGATAAGCTCTATTACATTCAAGAAGCCGCCCCATCATCATTGCACGCTGCGGCTCATCTCAGCCGGGTTTATGGGTTTGTAGAGGTAGGAGATCTAGCAACTGCGGAACGAGAAGCAAGCGCACTCCTTACCGATGCACAACAAAAAGGGGACAAAGAGCTTCTTGCTCAAGGCCTGTGGGGGGTAGCTTTCGTCCAACAGAGACAAGGGAAAACGGACAAAGAAATTGGAACCCTCAAAGAGTACTTAGAGCTAGAACCAGAGAATCCTGATGTCTGGCGTAGCTTGGCCAGTGCTTATCGCAAGATTGAGGAATACGACAAGGCGATTGACTGCTACCGCAAGGCAGTGGAGATTGAGCCTGATACGTCTGATACCTGGTTCAACATGGGCGACGCTTATACTGAGAAGGGTGATTACAATGAGGCTATCCTGTGTTATACGACGGCAACCAAGATCGATCCAGCGATGAGGGAAGCTTGGGGTAACATGGGTAACGCCTACGCCAGCCAGGGTGGGTATGACGATGCAGTCCGCTGCTACCGAAAAGTACTGAAGATTGAGCCTGCTGACAATCTAGCTTGGTATGGTATGGGCAATGTCTATCGCGAGAAAGGCCAGTATGACAAGGCGATCCACTGCTACCGCAAGGCATTGAAGATCAAACCAGAGATGCGCGAGGCATGGGGCAACATGGGTAACACCTATCGCGGGAAGAACGAGTATGAGGAGGCAATCCGTTGTTATCGGAAGGTGCTGAAGATCAAGCCTGATGATCATCTCGCCTGGTATAATCTTGGTATCGCCTATTTTGCGGAAGGTAACTATGACGAGGCCGTTACAGCGCATACAAATGCCCTCAAGTTTGCTAAAGAAGAAACGGACATCGTTTCTAGCCTTCTAGGTAGAAGCCAGGCATTTAGCCTTCGTGGTAGTAACTCTTTCGCTCTCAAGGACGCGGAAAAGGCGTACAGATTAGCCGAGAAAGCAAATGCTAAATCTCTACTGATAACAGCGGCCTTGTTAATCATTACAGCTTCTTTGGATCTTTCCTTGAAAAGCGCAGCCAAGGGGAGATACGAAAAGGCGATTGAGCATCTGCGGAGAGCTCTGCAATACTCTCCCGTAGCTCCTTCTGACGTGACGCAAGAAACCGTTGGCATCTACTTTAAAGGATTATTAGAGACAAAAAAACAGGAGCTGTTAGATAAGGCCCTTCAACTCGTTGAACGAAGTAGCCAAGCCGATCTGATCGAATTTCTAAAGCCCTATCGCGCTGCCCTGCAGTATCTAGAGACAAAGGACAAGAGCGTTCTAAACCGTCTAATCCCTGAGCTCAAAGGGGTTGTGGAGGAGATGGTGAAAAAGCTTGAAGAGGATGAGTGATCTTTCAGGCTACCTGGTAGTGCCGAGTCTCGTATGTGCTTTGGCGCCTTCAATGGGGAATGGCACCTGCCATTCCCCACGCCAGGTCAACATAGGCGTATGGCCCTATTCCTGTTTCTTCTGAATCCTCGCCCAGGTGTCGCGCAGGGTGACAGTGCGATTAAAGACAGGTTTTCCCGGCGTCGAGTCGGGATCGACGCAGAAGTAGCCCTTGCGCTCGAACTGATAGCGCTCTCCTGGTTTCGCCGCGGCAAGGCTCGGTTCAAGCTTGCAGCCGGTAAGGACCGTAAGCGAGTTGCGGTTCAGGTTGTCCAACCAATCCTGCCCTTCCTCGACCTCTAGCGGGTTCTCCTTCGTGAACAGGTGATCGTAGAGCCGCACCTCGGCGTCGATGGCGTGCTTGGCCGAAACCCAGTGAAGGGTCGCCTTTACCTTGTGACCGTCGGGGGCGTCGCCGCCGCGGGTGGCAGGATCGTAGGTACAGTGAAGCTCCACGATCTTGCCGGCTTCGTCCTTCACCACGTCGTTGCAGGTGATGAAGTACCCGTAGCGCAATCGCACCTCGCGGCCCGGCGAAAGGCGGTAGAACTTCTTCGGAGGATCCTCCATGAAGTCGTCGCGTTCGATATACAGCACCTTGGAGAAGGGCACCTTTCGGGTTCCTGCTGCTTCATCTTCCGGATTGTTTATCGCTTCGAGTTCTTCGACTTCATCCTCCGGATAGTTGGTGATGATCACTTTCAGTGGGTGAAGGACGCCCATGACGCGCGGCGTGCGCCTGTTTAAATCTTGGCGCAGACAGTGCTCAAGGAAAGAAATCTCTACGGTACTATCGGCCTTGGTAACTCCGACGCTGCGCACAAATGACTGGATAGCCTCGGGGGTGTATCCCCTTCGGCGCATGGCAGCGATCGTTGGCATGCGGGGATCGTCCCAGCCATCTACATAGCCCTCCTCGACCAGCTGCCTGAGGAAGCGCTTGCTGAGCACAGTGTAGTTCAGGGCAAGAGGTGCAACCTCGATCTGGCGCGGCCGGTGGGGGACGGGCAGATTGTCCAGGAACCAGTCATAGAGGGGGCGATGGTTCTCGAACTCGAGAGTGCAGATCGAATGCGTGATTCCCTCGATAGCATCCGATTGGCCGTGGGCCCAGTCATACATTGGGTATATGCACCATTCATCTCCGGTGCGATGGTGCGTCGCTCGGAGTATGCGATACATGACAGGATCTCGCATGTTCAGGTTCGGATGCGCCATATCGATCTTAGCGCGCAGCGTCTTTGCCCCGTCCGGGAACTCGCCGGCACGCATGCGTCGGAAAAGGTCGAGGTTCTCCTCGGGAGAGCGGTTCCGGTAGGGGCTTTCCTTGCCCGGTGGGGTGATCACTGTATCGCCGTCTCGGACGGCCTTTCCACGGTACTCGCTGATCTCCTCGGGGCTCAAATCACAGACGTACGCCTTGCCGTCTTGGATGAGCTTTTCAGCCCACTCGTAGAGTTGTTCGTAGTAGTCCGAGGCGTAGAATTCCCTATCTTCCCAGTCTGCACCCAACCAGCTTACGTCTTGCTTTATCGATTCGACGAACTCCACTTCCTCCTTCACCGGGTTTGTGTCATCGAACCGTAGGTTGAACTTGCCGCCGAACTCCTCGGCGATCCCATAGTTTAAAAGGATGGTCTTCGCGTGGCCGATGTGGATGTAGCCGTTCGGCTCCGGTGGCCATCTCGTATGAACACACCCTCCGTTCTTCCCGGCCTTCACATCCTCGGCGACGATCTGACGGACGAAGTCAAGAGAGATCTCCGTATTGGGATCGGTTGACTTTGCCCCACTTGCGTTCGCTTGAGAGTTGATGTCAGCCATGTTTACCTCTTTCCAAATCGAGTGCAGGATCAGCTTGGAATAAGCGCCGCCTTTTTCCTAGTCTACTGGTCCATGCCGTCTTACGCCAGTCGAACATCATCTTAGAGGTGAAAGACACGACCTTGCAGGGTGCCAGAGAAGATCTAGTAAAGCAGTTATTGGGAGAGGAGGATTCGAACCCCCACTGACAGGGCCAGGGCCTGTTGTCCTACCTTTAGACGATCTCCCAGGGTTTCGCATTATGTTAGGCAACGTAGCTATCGCTGTCAAGCACTCAAGTTGCGTTACACTCCGCGGAGATGCTAGAATGAAGTTATCATGACTTCAATTCGCGAGCCGGTTGTCGCTGGTGCCTTTTACCCTGGGAGTCCTGCAGCATTGTCCGCGGAGCTTAAGCGGTTGTTTGGAACACCGGTAGACGTTAGCGAGCGTGAGATCACATCGCCTGTTGGATTGATCGCCCCGCATGCGGGGTATGCTTACTCTGGGCCGACAGCGGCGGTGGGGTATCGGCAGCTGGCCTTTATGGGGCAGCCGAAGTGGGCGATCGTCCTTGGAGCGAACCACACCGGGCTTGGACGTTCGATCTCGCTTGCTCGCGTGGGGACCTGGCGGACCCCGCTTGGTGAGGCGCCGATCGCCACCGAACTCGCCGATCGCCTTATCGCTACGGGATTGGAGGTCGCTGATGAGGCCTTCCTTCGCGAACACTCGATCGAGGTGCAGCTTCCTTTCCTGCAATTCCTGTTTGGAGCGGAGATTCCTTTCGTTCCAATCTGCGTCATGCTTCCCCCACTCTCTGAGTTGATGGCGTTCGGGGAGGCAATCTCGCAGGTTATCCGCGATGAACCAGGGGTCGTGGTGGCAAGTAGCGACTTCACGCATTACCAGCCAGAGGAGGTCGCTCGCAGGATCGATCATGAAGCGATTGAGCGAATCTTAGCCCTGAACGTGGAAGGCTTCTATCGCAGCCTGGTCGAGGAGCGGCTTTCCATCTGCGGGGGTGGGGCGATCACTATTTTGATGACTGTTGCCAGAAAGCTCGGTTGGAACGACACCCAACTCTTATCTTATGCCACCTCTGGAGATGTCACCGGGGATCGCCGTTCGGTCGTCGGATATGCAGCGATCTCCTTTTTGGGGAGGGAACATGGTTAGAAGCATGACTGGTTTTGGGATTGGGACGCTAACCGAGAGTGGCTGGCGTGCCGAGGCGACGATCCGCACACTGAACCATCGCTACCTTTCGATCCACGTCCGCTCCCTGCGCGATCGGCCGCAGCTTCAGGTGCGCCTTGAGGAGGCGGTGAAACAGGCATTCCGCCGGGGGGAGATCGATGTGTGGATAGCTATCGATAGGCAAGGGGATCCGATGGAGCCGTGCCACTTCGACCGCAAGCTGGTGGGAGATCACCTGACCGAGCTTCGTCACATTGCTCAAGAGCTATCCCTTCCTTCACCACCGACCCTCGGTGACCTGATTCAGGTCGGGGCGTTCCAGGCAGCGAGTACCCTCGACGAAGACCTGTGGCCGATCGTTGAGCCGGCCCTGCAGATGGCGATCGAGGCTGCGTGTGCGGCACGGGCGAAGGAGGGCACACTCCTGGCCCAGGAACTTGAAGGGATCCTCGAAGAACTCACCTTACTCCTTACCCAGGTCAAGGAGCGGCTCCCCGCAGTGATAGAGGAGCTCCGCACTCGCCTGCAAGAACGGGTCGCTGCCTTAAATGTGGAGGTTGAACCCAACCGGCTGGAGATGGAAGTTGTCCTGTTAGCGGAACGGTTCGACGTGCGGGAGGAGGTAACCCGCCTGGAAGCCCACCTGAGTCGAGCGAAGGCCCTCCTCGAGACCGATGGTGCGATCGGAAAGAGGCTTAACTTCTTGAGCCAGGAACTCCTCCGTGAAGTGAACACCCTTGGAGCTAAATCGCGCGACCTTGATATCAACTCCCTTGTTATCGACATGAAGATGGCAATCGAGCGCTTCAAGGAGCAGGTACAGAATGTCGAGTGAGTCAATCGCTGGGCAGAGAAGGGGCGTTGGCGGTGGGATCGCATTTGTCGTTTGTGGTCCCTCAGGCGCAGGGAAGAACTCAGTGATCGAGGGGGCAATGCGGAGTCTCCCTGGCCTTTCCTTCTCCGTTTCCTACACCACCCGACCGCGGCGGTCAGGGGAGGTAGATGGGGTCGATTATCACTACATTTCCCGTCAGCAGTTCGACCGACTCGTCGCGCAAGGGGAGCTGGTCGAACATGTAACCTACCTTGGCGATCAGTATGGGACGGCACGTTCGCAAATCGAGGAGGTCTTCGCCAGGGGAGAGGACGTCGTCTTAAACATCGACGTAGAAGGGGCGAAGACCCTGCGAAAACAGGGCCTTCACGACTTTGCCGTGGTGTACGTCTTCCTTGCGCCTTCTTCTCTTGATCTCCTTGAGGAGCGCCTCAGTGCTAGGGGAACTGAGGATGAGGAGCAAATCCGCGCACGACTCGAAGTAGCCGCGAGGGAGATGAAGGCGCTTCCTGTATTTGACTATCTGGTGTTAAACGACGAACTTGATCGCTCCATAGATGAGCTACGAGCGATAATTGTTGCTGAAAGGTGCCGGATCTGCGGCGAACATGATTAGGGTAGGTATCGACGCGGTCGACGTATCGCGAATAAAAAGTCTGTACCAGCGCTATGGGGAGCGATTCCTGAAGCGCCTATACACACCGAGGGAGTCCTCCTACGCACTCGCCGCCCACGAGGATCGATGCTTCGAGCGGCTCGCCGCTTGCTTTGCCGCTAAGGAGGCGTTGATCAAAGCCGCTGGTTCTCCACTCGCGTTCACCGCGATTGAGGTAAGCCACAGCCTCACCGGTCGTCCGCATATCACCTGCGCCTTGATTGAGGGAAAAATTGAGGCCAGCCTCTCTCACACAAGGAGGCTGGCCATCGCGTGTGTCCTTCTGGAAAGGGCTACTTCCTTGCCACGCCCCGCCTAGTAACCTTGAGATTCTTCTGGATCTGTCGCTTCAGTTCCTTGCCCGGCTTAAACAGCGGGACAACCTTCGCCTCGACCTGAATCGGCCTCTTCGTCTGGGGATTAATTCGGCTGCTCGCCTTGCGCGCCCGCACATCGAACTTCCCGAATCCAACGAATTTGACCTCCTCTCCCTGCCGCAGGGTATTTTGGATGAGGTTTAAAACCGAGTCAAGAAGCTTTCGGGCTTCCTTCTTGGTCAGCTGCGTGGAATCTGTCAGCCGATCGATGAATTCGCCTTTGTTCATAGTGTATTCCTCCTTGCAATTTAGATTGTTTGCTCGTTTTATTCCTCGTCGTCGAGGCTATCGTCCAACAGATCGCGCATACTCAACGTCTCATGTCCGCCCTCATCGAGGAAGGGTCGTTCATCAACACGGTCCTGCTTTCGTGAGCGCTTGCGGGGAGAGCGGGAGGGTGGGACCGGCGGTGGCCCGAACAGGTTGCGCATGCTTAGGCGAACCTGTTTCTTCTCCTCGTTGATCCCAATGATTTTTGCTTGTACCTTATCCCCGATGGAGAGAACCTCGCTCGGTGTGGCAATGCGCTGATCACTGATCTCGGAGACATGGATCAGACCATCGACATCGTCGGTAATCTTCATGAATGCGCCGAAGTCCTTGATCTCGGTGATCTCTCCTTCCGTGATCTCATCGATGGAGTACTGTTCGAGGAACTGTCGCCAGGGATCGGTCTTCAACTCGCGGATGCTAAGGCTGATGCGTCGCTCCTTCGGATCCACGTTCAGGACCTTGGCTTCGATCGTTTCCCCCTCCTTCAGCACGTCGCGCGGGTGGGCCACGTGCCCCCAGTCGAGTTCAGAGACATGGACCAGTCCCTCAACCCCATCTTCTAGCTTGACGAAGGCACCAAAGTCAGTGAGTTTAGTCACTTCGCCGGTCACCTGCTGACCACGGGGGTACTTTGTGTTCACACCCTCCCATGGGTCGTTCTGGGTGCGGCGCAGAGAGAGGCTAATCCGGTGTGCTTCCTCATCGCAGTTTAAAACCACTACCTCGATCTTGTCCCCCTCGCTCACTACCTCCTTCGGGTTCTCCGGGTACCCCCAGGATAGTTCGGAGACATGTACCAACCCCTCCACATCCTGTTCTAGCTCGACGAAGGCGCCGAAGTCGGTAACACTGACCACTGCGCCTGTGACGTGTGTCCCTATTGGGTAGTGGGCAGCGATCCCTTCCCATGGGTTCGGGCGCAGCCGTTTTATCGATAGGGATACCTTAGCCTTCTCCTTGTCGAAGTCGATTACTTTGACCTTGATCGTGTCTCCCACCTTATAATCTGTCGGTGGGACAGGGAGATCCTTCCAAGCGATCTCGGAGCGGTGGACAAGTCCCTCAAAACCACCGATGTCAACAAATAGGCCAAAGTCAACGATACTGCGGATAGTCCCTTCGATCTCCTGTTCCTTCTCCAGAGAGTCAAACAGGGCCATGCGCCGCTTCTTTTCTTCCTCCTTGAGGTAAGCCTTGTGGGAGACAACGAGGTTCTTGTCCCGGCGGGATAGTTCGAGGATCTTGAGCGGGACTAGCTTGCCCTTCAGTTCCTCAATGGCACTCGGGAGATCGTTCCCCAAGTGTGAACCAGGAAGGAAAGCCCGAATTCCATCGAGGTTTACATGATAGCCCGCGTTCTTTACCTCGTTTGTGATCTCGCCTTCCACCACGTTCCCTTCCCGATATGCCTCCTCCAGCAACTCGATCCTCTTCTCGTACTCGGCCTGCTTCTCCGAGGCGTAGACCGTTCCTTTCTCCTCATCGATGTAGGTGACGAGCACCTCTATCTCTTCCCCTTCCTCGACCTTGCCTTCCTCGCGAAAAGGGGAAAGCTCGCCCACTGGAAGGATTCCTTCTGACTTGTAACCGATATCGACGAGGATCTCAGTCTCATTCACCTGGACGACGGTTCCAGTGATCGTGTCTCCTCGACTGTACAGCTTGACATCGCTTTCAGAGAAAGCGTCTTCCATCTTAATCTTCTTTTCCATATTTTTAGACCACCTGTTATGTGATTTCCCCTCCCCCTTGCATCTCGGGGTCGGGCTCTTGCTTGTAGAAGTTATTTTTTTGGATTGTCCTCCTTTCGTCTCAGACTGCGTCGATTTGCTCCATCAACCGTTCACTTAACAAGCGGTAGCGCTCCGCGCGGCTGGCCATCTTCACGGTTTCACTCTCCAACTCGGACACGGTGAACGGCCGGCCAAACGAGATCGTGATCTGCGGGTAACGAAACGGATAACGTGGCGGATACGGACCATTTGCCCGGATATTCACCGGGAGAAATTTCTTACCAGTGAGACGAGCGAAGTGGATCGCCCCCGACTTGGGGTCGACCCGGCGACGCGTCGTCCCTTCCGGGAAGATCCCGATCAACCTCTCGCGCTTGATCGCCTGCAGCATGCGGCGAAAATCAGCCTTGTTGAAATTGTCGTGGTCGATCGTCGTGGCGTAGAGCTTGATTAGGGGATTGAACAGCGGATTGCGCAGCAAGCCCTTCCGAGCGATGAAGTGGATGCGGTTCCGCCAGCCGAGCGCCACTGTTAGAAGTGGTATGTCCCAATAACTGCGGTGACGCGCAACTGTAATGTAGTGGCTGTCATGGTCAATGATCTCCTTTCCCTTAACCCGTAGGCGAAACAAGATCTTCGCCAAGAGGAAAAAGAAGAAGGATATAAACGCGTATAAGCCACCCTTGAGTAAGTCTTTTAGCTGGTCTGTCAACGTTCTCCCAACCGCCCCTTGACTAGGTCTATCGCCTCGGAAATGACCTCTGCGAGGCTCTTTCGATCGGTGTCGATTATAATTGCATCCCTTGCGGGGTTCAAGGGGGAGATGGCTCGGGTCCGATCTCGCACATCCCGGGTGAGGATCTCGTTCAACGTTGTGGAAAGATCGGTCCCTTTCCGTTGATTTGCACGGCGTTTCGCGCGCTCCAATGGGTTTGCCTTAAGGAAGATCTTCACTTCTGCTTCGGGAAGGACCACCGTGCCAATGTCCCTGCCTTCCATCACCACGTTACAACTGGCGGCAATCTTCCGTTGTATGGCCACAAGTTGTTCCCGTACCTTCGGTTTGGTGGCGACTCGTGAGGATTCCTGATCGAGCTCTGGTATATGGAGGAGATCGGTGACGTCCTCCCCGTTTAGCAGGAAACGACCGTCTTTGTCCATAGTGATATCGATCTCATCAAGGTTGAGACCGCGATCGAGGCCAAGGGCGACGGCGCGGTACATCTTCCCAGTTTCCACAAATAAGCACCCGAAGTGACGGGCGAGCGCTCGGCCGAGGCTGGTCTTCCCCACGGCGGCTGGGCCATCGATGGTGATCTGCATTAGTTTTCCCCTTTCACGTGATACCCCGAGTCGGTCGCTGCGCAGAGGTGGGTCTTGGCCTCTGGGAAGGAGGCAACAAGGTGCTCTTGGGCGAGCGTTGCTATTTTCAGGTCCGAGAAGGCAGCGTAGAAGGTGGACCCACTTCCGCTCATCCCGAAATACTCGGCGTCTAAGGAAGCGATCGCCTCACGATAGGGACCAAGCGCTGGGTAGAGGTCAAGCGCGGCCGCTTCAAGGTCGTTACACCCCAAGGGTGGTGCGGTCGTGGAATTACAGTGGGTGGACTCAATCCGGTCAAGATGTGCGTAGACCGCGGCGGTGGCACAGTGAACTGGTGGAACGAGCAGAAGGAAGCGCTCCTTACGCAGGGGATGAAGCGGGGCGATACGCTCCCCTTTTCCGGTGACTCTCACCAGCCCCCCAGTGAGGAAGAGGGGGACGTCCGCACCGAGGCGTGCGGCGAGGCGGACAAGGCAGTCCGTTGGAAGAGGCGGCGGGATGAGTCGATCCACGGCCCACAGGACTGCCGCGGCATCACTCGACCCGCCGCCGAGGCCGGCCCCGACTGGGATTCGCTTCTCCACTATAATCTGAACCCCCTGAGAGTTGCGCTTCTTTCCGAGGAGGAGGCGGGCCGCTCGTGCCACGAGGTCCACGTCCGGTGGTAGGTTAAGATCGTTTATCACTGCCGCTCCTCCATTTGCTCTTTTTACCATGATCGCGTCGGCAAGATCGATCGTCTGGATGATGGAGTCGATATCGTGGGACCCGTCAGTCCGGCGGCCGACAACACGCAGTGAAAGGTTTAGCTTCGCGTAAGCTTGAAGCTTCATCATGCAGATTCGTAGACGACCTTCCCGCCTTGGATTACCATGCGAACTGGGTTGTGCCCAAAGAAGTAGGGAATCTGCCGGTAGCTTTCAAGGTCGAGGAGGATCAGGTCGGCCGCTTTTCCCTTTTCCAGTGAACCGATCTCTTCGGACAGTTCTAGGGCACAGGCAGCGTTCAGGGTCGCTGCGGTGATCGCCTCCTCTACGGAGAGCCCCATCTTTATGACGGCAAGCCCGATTACAATCCACATCGAATAGATGGGACAGGTCCCGGGGTTAAAGTCGCTTGCTAGGGCAACGGGGAGGCCAAGTTCGATCATCCTTCGTGCTGGAGCGTAGTTAGAGGTAAGGTTAAACGCGGTCCCTGGGAGGAGGACTGGGATAACCCCTGTTTCCTTTAGCCGTTTCATCCCCTTCTCGCTTACCTTCAAAAGATGGTCCGCAGAGGTTGCCTCGAGCTCGGCGGCAAGTTCGGCTCCCCCGATATCAGCAAGTTCGTCTGCATGCAGTTTTAACCTTAGTCCCGCTCCACGGGCGGCGCGGAGAATGGTGCGGGTCTCGGCGCGCGTGTAGAAACCCCGATCACAAAAGACATCGCAAAACTGGGCAAGTCGTCGTCGCCGTACAGTGGGGATCATCTCAGTGATGATGCTGGAGATGTAGTCGTCGCGGCCGATCTCCTTGGGAAAGGCGTGTGCGCCGAGGAAGGTAGGAACTACACGCATCGGCACCATCTTCTTAAGCTGGCGGATGGCGACGAGGAGCTTGATTTCGCTCTCCAGGCTTAGGCCATAGCCACTCTTGATCTCAACCGTCGTTGTCCCACAGGCCAGCATGCGCTGCAGGTAGGGGAGAGCGCTTTCTACCAGGCCTTCCTCGCTTGTTGTTGCAACGGCACGGGCGCTTGCGAGGATTCCTCCTCCATCGTAAGGGTTTCCCTGCAAGCGAGCAAGGAACTCCTCCTCACGTGTGTCGGCAAAGACGGCGTGTGTATGTGGATCAACTAAGCCAGGAAGGACAACCCCGCCGCGGGCATCGATCGTCCGATCGACACCTGCCCGATCGATCCGAGCAGTGATCTCGGTTATCCTTTCCCCGTTTGTCAGAAGCTCGACCCCTTCGTAGATAGTGAGGTCGTTCATCTGCTCTCCCACCGCCGGGGCCCTCCCGTGAGGGGTGATAAGCTGCCCGATGTTCGTGATGAGGATGTTCATAGGCGTTCTAGTATAGTAAGCTAGAAAAATCTTTACAATGGTGCCGCTGTGTATTGTGCTACCAGGAACAATGATAGAACCAAGGCGGTATACACTGGGAGTAAAGAATGCGGCTCGGCCAGTCTTGATCGCCTAAAAGGTCGCTTTGAAGGAGTGGTTCGATGAGATCCTTTAAATCGGGATTCGTCGGGGTCTTGGGACAAACGAACGTTGGGAAATCGACTTTCTTAAACACCGTAATCGGCGAGAAGCTTCTTATCACCTCCGCGAAACCTCAGACAACGCGCAACCGCGTGCGTTGCATTTACACAAACGATGAGGCCCAGATCGTCTTTGTCGATACCCCGGGTCTACATCAGCCGCGCAACAGGCTCAGCCGCTATATCCTACGCGAGGCCTTTCGTGCCCTTCGTGGGCTCGACGTATTGCTCTATATGATCGAACCCTGGGGGAGGGTGAGCGATTACGATCGTGTTCTCATCGAACGTTTTCAGAATCATGACCGCCCGATCCTCCTTTTGGTGAACAAGATCGATCTTGCCCGCGGTAATGACTTAGAGGAGACGCTACTGGCCTACGAGGCAACAGGGAAATTCGCAGAACTGATTCCAATCTCTGCTGTTAGAAAGATCAATCTCGATGAGGCCCTTCGAACGATTGTCATCTACCTTCCCGAAGGAAGGCCGTACTTTCCCGCCGATATTAAAAGCGACTGTTCCGAGGCGTTCTTGGTGGGCGAGCTCATCCGGGAGAAAATCGTTCAGTTAACCTTTAAGGAGATCCCCTATGCCACGGCGGTGCGAGTGAAGTGGATGAACGAGCGGGAGGACGGCCTTCTTGAGATCAAGGCCGAGATCGTGACGGACAGAAAATCGCAGAAAGGTATAATTATAGGCAAGGGTGGTAGCATGATTAAACAAATTGGAACCAAAGCTAGGGCCGATATCGAATCCCTTCTTGGCACGCACGTTTTTCTCGAGCTCACGGCGAAGGTCTACAAAGGATGGACCAGGGACTTAAGCCAGATAGAGCGCTTGACTGGCAATGGCGCTGAGGGCTAACCGGATGGGACAAAAGACGGCTGCAAGGGCCCTCTTCGTCAATACGGATTTCGTAGCTTTATCGACCACTCGCCGATGAACATTACCATTGAGCGGCTTATCTCTCTTGAAGCGTTCTCATCTTGCGAGCGGCTGCAGCAGGAGATAGGGAAGTATGAGGAGCGCCAAATCCTTCCCACCTACCTGCTAGTGACGCTTCACCGCAGCGGTGGGGCCGTACTTGGGGCCTACGACACCGATGTCGAACCGCCGCGGCTCTGCGGCTGCCTGATCGATCTTGTCGCGCATTACGACGGGAGACTCTCCTGGATTACCCTCTTTCACGGGGTGGTACGGAAGCTACGTAACTGCGGGATCGGCTATCAGTTGCGGGTAAAAGAGCGAGAGGAGTGTCAAAGGGCGGGTGTGGGTCTCATTACCTGGGCACTCGATCCGCTGCGCAGCTTGGAGGCGCACTTCTCCTTCAACAAGCTGGGGGTGATCTCCGGTGGCTACGAGCGCAACTTGTACGGGGAGCTACCTGACCCCGCCAACCGTGGCCTGGCGAGCGACCGGTTGATGGTCGAGTGGTGGATCGATTCCCCCCGCGTTACGGGGGTGGTGGATCGAGGCGTTCTTCCGTATCACTTTCACCTCGGACTTGACCGGATGGAGGTAGTAACAAAGACTAAGCTCGTGGAGAATGGGGTGCGGCGACTGGTGGGGTTCGAGGCCGCAGCGGGCAACGATGTTATCCTCGTTGAGATTCCCGTCAACCTCGACCGTATACGAGCACTTAATCCAGCTTTGGCGCGTGACTGGCGTATCAAGATGAGGGACATGTTCGAACAGGTTCTTGCCAGAGGATATATTATAACGGGGTTCGTACACGAGGCTGACCGCAGCTTCCATCTATTGGAACGTGCAAAGAAGAGGGTGGTCCTGGGGCGAGCCTCATAATGTGGAAATCAGATGTTGTAGGGAGGAAAGATGCGCAGAACAGATCTTGCGAGAATGATCGACCATACACTGTTGGGGCCTACCGCCTCCGTAGAGGGGGTGGGCGTGTTGTGTCAGGAAGCGAAGCGGTACGGATTTGCCTCTGTGTGCGTGAACCCGTGCCATACTTCTCTTGCTTGTGATCTGCTCAAGGAGACACAGATCAAGGTGTGTGTAGTGATCGGTTTTCCGCACGGGATGGCCACGAGCGAGGTGAAGGCGTTCGAGGCGCAGAAGGCGATTGCCGTCGGCGCCGACGAGCTGGATATGGTTCTAAACATCGCTGCTCTTAAAGAAGGCGACTATGCAACCGTTCTTAATGACATCAAAGGGGTCTGTGCCGCCTCCGAGAAGGCGCCCCGGCCGATTCTGGTCAAGGTGATCCTGGAGACAGCCCTACTAGATAAGGACGAGAAGGTAGCAGGGGCTATCCTGACCAAGGCCGGAGGGGCCGACTTTGTCAAGACCTCGACTGGTTTTGGTCCCGGCGGTGCAACGGTGGAGGACGTAGCCCTGTTGCGTCAGACCGTTGGAGAAACAATGGGGGTGAAGGCGGCTGGGGGGATTCGCGACTATGAGACGGCATTGGCAATGATCGAGGCTGGGGCGACCCGCATCGGGGCCAGTCGTAGTGTTGCAATCCTTGAGGGGGCACCAGAATAGGTTGGGGCTCTTACGCGCAGACGGATTCGTGTTGCGGATCCGCGACTTTGCTGAGTCGGACCTGATCGTCACCTTATTCACCGAGCAGTGGGGAAAGCGGACAGCGATCGCCAAGCGCGCGCGGCGACTTAACTCACGCCTGGGAGGGGTATTTGATCTGCTGAACCGTGTGGAGGTTGTCTTCTACCCCAAGTCGCGCCTCGACCTGGTGAGCCAGGGAGCACTTCTGCAAGGGTTTCCCCACTTGAAAGGTGATCTGAATGTTGTGGCCGCCGCGCTCTTGGTCGGGCGCCTCCTCGATCGTCTCCTCCCGTTCCAGCAACCCGAGGAGCGGGTTTATAGCCTGTTTGGCCGCTTTCTTGATCTATTAGAAGCAGGGAATGATTCGGTTGACCGGTTGCGCCTCTCCGTGACGCTGAAGCTGTTAGCTTTCTTAGGGCACCGCCCGCGGCTTGCTGGCTGTGTCCGTTGTGGAAGCGAGTCAGGACCGTTCCTGTTCGCAAGTGAGTGTGGGGGGGTACTCTGCCGGGCCTGCGCGCGCAGGGAGGGGATAAAGATCAGTCGTGGCCTCGCCCTATCTCTCGACGCGTTCCTCCAACTTCCACTTGAGCGTGTTAATGTGATCCACCTCTGCCCTGAAGATATCCGTGTGGCAGTAAAGGTCGTCGATGGCTATGTCGACCACCTTGCCAGTGGGCCTTGAAGTCCAATCGGTCCATCCACTATATTATCGGTGATCAGGAGGGAATAATGCATTGCCAGTTGCGTTCGGCGGAGAGGGCGCTATTCGACGGGGAGGCCACGATGGTAGTGGCGCACAGCCCGAAGGGAGAGTTTGCGGTGATGGAGGGGCACGCCCCGCTCCTTGCGATCCTCGATAACGCCCCTTTGCGCATCAAAACGGAAAAAGGGGAGCATGCTTTTGCCCTCCTCACCGGGCTTCTTCGTGTCTCAAAAGAGGGGGTAATGATCCTCGCCCAGGAGGCAACCCCCTCGGAGGAGATTGATCTTTTTGCGGTGCGACAGCGTCTAACAAAGATTGAACAGGAGCTCCCGATTACCCAAGAGAAGGATGAACTCTTGCGTGAACTTGCTGCTCTGCGTACGCAGGAACGGGTAAAGGAGCGGCATGGATAGGCGGGTGGTGGTAACCGGACTTGGCCCTCTTACTCCAATCGGGACAGGAAAAGCGGCGTTTTGGGAAGCCCTGTGTGCCGGTCGAAGCGGGGTCCGGAGGGTAGACGATCGAATTGACCTTTCCGGGATCGATGTTCGGATCGGTGCGCCGGTTGCCGATTTCGATCCACTCGAGCATATGGACCGACGGCGGGCGCGGCGCATCGATCGGGCAGCCCAGTTTGCCTTGGTGGCGACGCGTCTAGCCCTCATCGACGCCGGGCTTGAACCCCGCGATCTTGAACCAGAGAGGGGGGGTGTCATAGTAGGGACAGGGATTGGCGGTCTTCAAACGATAGAGGAAACCTTCGCTACGCTCATTGAGAGCGGGCCGCGACGGGTGAGCCCGTTCTTTATCCCTCGGTTGATGCCGAATGCAATTGCCGGTGAGATTGCCATTGAGTACGGCCTGCGCGGGCCGAACTTTGGTGTAGTCTCCGCCTGCGCCAGCGCGGCGCACGCCATTGGGATGGCGGGAGAGCTGATTCGATCGGGGTTACTCGACTGCGCAGTCGCCGGAGGCTCCGAAGCGGCCCTGGTGCGGATTGCCTATGCTGGATTTGCGCAAATGGGAGCAATCTCCAAGCGGAACGATCAGCCTGAGCGCGCCTCACGACCGTTTGACCGCGAGCGAGACGGCTTCGTGATGGGAGAGGGGGCGGGGATTCTGATCCTGGAGGAGCGCGAGCACGCTTTGGCGAGAGGGGCGCGCATCAACGCCGAACTTGTCGGTTTCGGTATGAGCGACGACGCCGAACACATCACCGCACCGGCTGAAGATGGAGCGGGAGCAGCCCAGGCAATCGCTGTTGCCCTCAAGCGGGCGGGTGTTTCTCCTCAAAAGATCGATTACCTAAACGCCCATGGGACCTCTACTCCACTCAACGACAAGGCTGAGACCGAAGCGATCAAGGGCGTTTTTGGCGAGGCTGCCTATAACTTAAAGATCAGTTCCACAAAATCTCAGATCGGTCACCTCCTTGGCGCCGCAGGTGGCGTGGAGGCGATTGCCACCATCCTTTCGATGGAACATGGCTTCATCCCTGCAACCCTGAACTACGAGTATCCCGATCCCGACTGTGATTTGGACTACACACCAAAATCGGTGAAGAGGACGATCGACACAGCGCTCTCTAACTCGTTTGGCTTTGGTGGCCAGAACGCCGCGCTGATTTTCCGCTCTGTCGATTAGCTTAGTCTCCCAGATGCGTGCAGGAGAGGAGCGGAGGGAGGGGGAAGTCTGACCTCTCGCAAAGGCCTGTCTGCCGTACCGGCACAGGCAGGCGCCAAGTCGCGAAGAACAGCAGAAGCCAGGAACAATAGGGAAAGAGGGCGATACAAAGGACATCTACGCCCGTGTGAAGAAACTGCTCAGACTGAAACTGATTGAGCTTCCTACCGATAGGCAGGAAGAAGCGTAGGAGAACGACATCCATGGTAATCCCGATGATCCTTACCTGGAGATACTAACATGGCCTCTGACATGGCGTATTCCCCTTCAGTGCTCGGACAAAGACCAAGAATGAAGGTGTGACCTCATGCCCCTCCACTCCACGTGCTCCACGTGAGCAGCGACGTTCGATCGAGTCTATTTTGCATCATCAAAGACTTGTGCAATAATGTGCTATGAGCCCGACGGTATTTCGGTACAAGAATTATAGGTTCTACTTCTTCTCGCGCGAGGAGGAGAGGATGCATGTACATGTGTATTGCACAAACGGCGAGGCGAAGTTCTGGGTAGAACCCGAGGTTATCCTTGCGAAGAATCATGGTCTGTCGGGCCCACAGATTACGGAACTGACTCGTGTAGCAAAGGAGCACCGTGATGAAATCGAAAACGCTTGGAAGAAGCACTTCCCGGGTTGAGGTTCTCAATATCGACGTTCATGGCCTTTGGCTGTACGCCCAAGGAAAGGAATATTTCCTACCTTACGACGAGTTCCCTTGGTTCAAAAACGCAACTGTTGCAGATATTCTGAACGTCGACCTCCAACACGGGTTTCACTTGCATTGGCCCACGCTCGATGTCGATCTCGATCTCCACTCCCTGGAGGACACGAGTGAAACGCCGCTTGTATATCAATAGGATCGAACAATGGGCTCAGCGTTGACCAGCTTCAGCACGCGCCTTCTCAGGCGCTCACCTCGCTGGCAGGTTATCCGCGCCGGTGGGGTAGTGGAACGACGGCAAGCAGGCCGAGTTCGCCGACCGGAAGACGTATTCCGCCACGCCGGTGGTGCATGCGTAAAGACTGGAACCGGCCTGAACTTGCAGCCCGGTCGACGTGCTCTCAGGCGGGCATGGAGGGTGTTATGGCGATCCATGCATCTTAAAGAGGTAAAGAGGGAAGATCTCGCATTGTCCATGCCGCAGCCGTATCTGCCGGCCCCTGTCTGTTGAACGCAGATGGGCACGGGCAGAGTAGGCAAGAAATCAGCGAAAAAAAGAGGCACAAAGAAGGCAGGGAGACGTTAAGCAGTACCCCTAGCGATCTTGGCGTCTTGAGTGAGTGCAACGAACGGGCGAGAGATTGGAGAAGCCACGCGACGCCTACGGCGCGATCGAGATGTTGGGGAAGGTCGGTGTTCTTCCGCGTGAGCTGGCAGAGAGGCTCGCTCCGATCGCCGGCTTTCGCAACATCCTCGTGCATGAATACCTGGAGATCGATTGGAACGAGGTATTGCGAAACCTGCAACGCCTGGGAGACCTGTACAACTTTATGGAACACATCAAGAAATGGCTGAAGAACAGAACCTGCGTAGACTGAACCTGATTGAGCTTCCTACCGATAACGAGGAAGAAGCGTAGGAGAACGACATCCATGGTAATCCCGATGATCCTCACCTGGGGATACTAACATGGCCGCTGAGAGGGCGTATTCACCTTCAGTGCTCGGGCAAACACCAAGAATGAAGATGTGGCTCCATGTTCCCGCAACTTAGTGTCATTTGTGTTGCGTAGCTCGTCAGGCACTACGACGCCAGATATCTTCTACCCAAGTTGGGCCAGTGTCTTCTGGTAGGTAAGCCTTCCTGTATGCAGCTGCTTCAAGTCTCTCTGAATAGGGCAAGCCAATTTGTCGTGGAAAAATGAACATGCTATAATTCTGCTACTGTCTGTTCTTAAAGGATCCTGTTTCGAGAGTTGCGGGACATGAGAAACATGCTATGAGAAAGATCAGGTATCGTGCGTTTCCGAAACTCATCTTAATTGTGCTATCAGTTATCGCAATCGGCACGCAACTGGCGGCTGGAGAGGCTCTTCTTCAGTCCCATGCTCTTCCTCCGGTCGATGAGAAGACGCCAACGATCATCATCGATGGTAAGTCATACACGGTTCACAAGGTCACGGACAGCTACTACGACTGGCTTGTTTCCGAAGGGCTCGTGTCCCCGTCTACTGCGCTTACGGAGGACTCAATCTTGATTGTTGACCCAGATACGAGTTCCCCCATCACAGATCTCCAGACACTCGAACGGGCCCTCTTGGTGAGGTACGGTGGGCTCTGGCTGAAGACTAGGGACAGAAGCCAACTGCTGACGGATCAAGGAGGTATCCGCGCTACGCAACTCAAGCACGGTGCGACAGACTTGCTCGTAAGAATCGGTAAGCCTCTGGCTAGGTTCACCGTCAGCTTGGCGGTTACGCAAAACCCGCTGCGGGCAGCGGTCGAAGCTGCCGTAGGCACCATAGTGAAGGACTACATCTTGGAAGTCGTAGGCGGGGCTGGTCCCGAAGAGCTCTTCCGTGTGATCACAGGCAAGTGTATGGAACACATGGTGACAGCCTTTGAGAAGGGATTGGCCGTACAACAGAGCCTCGCTTCGGGCGCGATCTGGCCAGATAATGACACACTGGAAACCGCGCAAGCGTTGGACGCATGGACACGGCAGAATGTTTTCAAGAACGTCTATGATATAGACTACCTGGCATGGGAAAGCGCAGTCTATGGGCTCACTGATACAATCATTTGGGCAGTGGGAGACGCGGCCGCACGGGCCCCGTTGAGCTATGGGGCGAAGTTGGTTACCGAGATTGAGGAGTCGAAGTTTCACAAGAGGTTCGAGGCACTCGTGAGCGATATCATCTTTGAGTTCGCATCGCGAGGCATCGAAGTTCCTAATGCGCTGGAAGAGCTTGTGGAGGACATAGTGAATCTTGAAGCCTTCTTGGCTTTGGTTAAGAAGGAGAATATCATGATCCGAACGCTTCCCTTGATCACAGGACATTATCATGAGGACGTTATCAGTGCCGTTGAGGAGGCTGCCGGATCGATGCTCTACTCCCTGGAGGAAGTACTGTGGTGTTTAAAGGACACCGTGGACGATCGGAAGTATGAAGTGGCTAAGAATATCGCTTTGGCAGAAACTGATAGTGGAGAAGAGGAAGCGCCATGCGCTGGCTTGTCAGCTTCAATCTTCCAAGAAGGCAGTCCTGTCAACATATCAAAGCACTTCGAGGGCACGTCCGAGCCAGTGGAAAGCGACAGCAACGGAATAAAAGGGACCGCACAAATCCCAATGAAAGTGAGAATCGGTGACACGACCATTTCTCTCTACGTCAGCGTTTCTTATGTCCTTTCGTTTCCTTCGAATGGGAAGACATCTCAGGTGGAGATAGAAATGAGAGCCTTGGATTCCATCATCGAAGGATGCCCAATTAGCCTGTATTTGCAGACTTCACAACAGGGAGAACTATTGACATCCAGGAAAAGCGGAGCCCAAAACATGGACTGCAGCGGCGAGGTCACTGGCTGGCTCCAAGTAGGCGACCAGAAGGCAGAAATAAAAGGCACAGCCGACCTCTTTGCCCAAGTGTGGAGCACCAGCTCAGATGCAGGAATGGTGTCGATGGATCTTCTGATGAGCAACGGCACAATTGGCGAGATCTCCCATTAGGAGGGACGCCGTTGGTAATGAGGGCTTGCCTAGAGCTCGTTGTATAGAGGCTGCGCAGATTTGGACAGGCTTTTGTTGGGCACGCTGTCGCGATACGGTGAACGGACAATGATGCAAGATCTGTGCAAGGGGTGATTCACAGTGCAGAACAAGCTGCTTGTGATTGTGTTGGTAGGTTTGGGATTTGCCGTCTTTTCCACCTTGGGAGCTTCGGCGGGAAGTACATCTCTCTTTAACGATACGGGGTCAACAGCCTATGGATTACGAGTTACCTTTGATCGGCCTGTGACAATAGTGCGAATAGGTGAGAGATTCACTGAATGGACTACAGAGGATGAAGGTAGCACTATCCTATTTCAAGATGGCGAAATCCCTCCCTGGGGCGATTTCTACTTTTTCTGGGAGCCAGCTGAGGCTACCCTCATCTCCCAAGCATGGGTGCTTGTCCCACCAACCGAAAGCCAGGGAGAGCTAGATATACCACGCGAGGAACCTATCCTATCACCGACCGATCAAGATGGCGATACTCTTAGCGACGATCGGGAGAGCTCTATGGGTACAAATCCTCTGAAGTGGGACACAGATGGAGACACGCTCAGCGATTATGAGGAATTGATTAAGTATCGGACCAATCCTTTAGAAGCAGATTCAGATGGTGATAGAGTTCTTGACGGAGACTGGAATGAAAGAAGAGAGTATGTGTACACGATTGAAATGACGATAAAACTGAGAGAACCATTCGATATAGAGACTATGAATGATTTTTACCAAGATGCTCGGATCATCAGTGGCCCCGATGAAAACGGTTACACACTAGTCTCCGCAATAATCTATCCAGATACCACGGTCGACCTGGATTACTCTTCCTACCCGCTTGCCGAGTTACCGCCCGAGTTACAGGAGTACACGAAGCCTGGTATTGCCACCAACTACGATCCCAACATGCAGGAAGCCGTTCTCGAAACCGTGGGAGGGGCACTGTCCGACTACGAAGCCGTTATGCGAATTCTCTCCTGGGTCCGGAGAGAGACAGATTTCTATAATAGGGAGATCTCGATCCCCGCGATCTACTACACGTACGTGACAAACGGCGAGGTGCATACGAGGGGCTACAGTGCTAGTTGGTATTGGCACAGCTTACACGTTCCTGTTGACGAGATGTTACGTACCCACTACTTTGCTAGGACAATGTTTGAAGAGAGATTACACGGGCATTGTGTGTCTATAGCAACGCTGAAGTGTGCAATGGTAAAGGCCGCGGGGATACCATGTCGCTTTGGCCATGGTCTCTATCCCATCTACTATCACAGGGATCAACGTGTTTCTTTCGCTAACAACCTAGAGCATCGGGACTGGGATTGTTCTTTTTACGAATACCCACTGGAGAGCGTAACTTGGATGGATCATGGTTTTCTGGAAGTGTGGCTAGGAGGTAGATGGATGCGCGTTGATCATACAGTACACACCTCCCAGCCATGGGGTGGATGCCTGCTACTCAAGATTTACTCTGTTTTCGACTGGAGCGAGGTTGATCTGACTAAGAGCTATCCCGTTGACTGGGTTCACAACCGACCGTATTACACGCTGTCGATCAGTGATAGCGAACCCAAGCACTGATTATGATAGAACAAAAGGCTCAGCTCTTCATTCTTGGTCTTTCTCAGCCTCAGTGGCTCGTTTCGCGATAAGGCTCATGGTGGAACAGTACAGCCCCTTTTCGGTGGGACTTGCGGTGGAACCCCTGCCCCGCTTTGGTCGCCGATTTGTGCTAAGTTGGGAGAAGATAAGCGAACCATCCGAACCCTGAAAGGGATTGCGATCGCTTAAACGAACTCAATCAGTAGCCCTGGAGACTCTTTCATCCATGCCAGGGACTTCAGG
Organism: Candidatus Bipolaricaulota bacterium; assembly: GCA_030606565.1. Classification (GTDB taxonomy): domain Bacteria; phylum Bipolaricaulota; class Bipolaricaulia; order UBA7950; family UBA9294; genus UBA9294. Next base: position 37,913 of record JAUWGE010000006.1, read on the forward strand.
CTAGAGTTCGGCAAACGGCAAGGCGATCGCTCCTTGTCCGAGGGGCAGGCGAACGTCGCCAGGGTGTACTATGTACCCCGGGACTACTTTCTTTCCCAAGTCTGCTTGCAAGATGGTGATTCCTTTCGCCATGGCTGGCCGCGGGGTGGCGGAGAGCTTGACTTCGATAGGGACAAGATGGCCGTTTACCTCAATGAGGATATCTACTTCTGCTCCTGCAGCGGTGCGCCAGAAGTAAACCCGCGGTTTCTCCCCACGGTGAAGGTAGGTCTTGACGATCTCCGTCAGCACGGCCGTCTCGAAGATCGCGCCCCTCATCGGGCCGGAAGCAGCGTGCTGTGGATCCTTGAGGCCGGCAAGATGGCACAAGATGCCGACGTCCGTGAAGTAGAGCTTTGGGGTCTTTACCAAGCGCTTCCCCACGTTTGCGAAATATGGCCGCAAGATGATCACCTGATACGTCTCCTCAAGAACCGATAGCCACGCTTTTGCAGTGTTGACCGCCACTCCAATATCGCGGGAGACCTCGCTCAAGCTGAGTAGTCCGCCGCTCCTTACAGCGATTGCCCTCACGAAATTCTGAAATGTCGTGAGGTCGCCCACCTGTCGTAGCGACCGTACGTCCCGCTCCAGATATGTCTGGATGTAGCTTGCATACCAGAGCGAAGCATCCCTCTTGGGATCGGCGATCAGTTCAGGATAACTTCCTCGTAGTAGCCTTTCCCAGAGGAGATCATATGTAAGTTGTCGGCGCGAAGGGCGTTTTTCATCTGACTCCCAAGGGAATGGAGCGTCTGGAACGCCAAGCGCCTCCCGTTGTGAGAGGGGCAACAACCGCAGGATCGCTGCGCGACCCGCGAGAGACTCCGTCACCTGTTGCATCAAAAGCAAGTTCTGTGACCCTGTAAGCAGGTATTGCCCGCGTTCCGTGCGATTGGCGTCAACGCGTTCTTTGATGTAGGGGAGGAGGTCCGGTGCGTATTGGACTTCGTCTAGAATAGCAGGAGGAGGATACATCGCGAGGAAGCCACGTGGATCCTCGCTTGCTGCCGCCCGGACATCTGGAGGCTCAAGGGAGACGTAAGCGTAACTCTCCGCAAATAGGTGCTGCAGCAACGTGGTCTTACCAGACTGACGTGGCCCCGTCAGAATGACGACAGGAAACTCTTCTGCGGCACGTTTCAGCACCGACTCCAGCGTCCTAGTGATGTACTTTTGGATCATCTGTCAGCCTCCTCATGTGTAATTATGCATTTGAAATGCAAAATTACAAGAAGACGCATGGATCTTGTTCTTTATGACTACTGGGTCCGTTACCTGAAGAAGCTGGACGCCCTCTCTCCTGCGATCAATGACTGGCGCGGGCCTTCCTGCACACGAGGAGTACAAGGAGGGCCTCCTTGAGGTCCACGACCGCAAGCGGAGCTTCTGGTCGAAGTACGGACTGTAATCCGGGCGGGAAGCGGAACTTTCCTGCCAGGCTGCAGAGGCGGTAGTGAGCGATTCCGGCATCTTGGGCTGGTGGCTGATCGCTGATAGCTGATAGCTTCTTTGGGAATTAGAACTGCTCGATAAACCGTAAGTCGTTTATGAGGAAGGTGCGGATGTCATCAATCCCGTAGCGGAGCATCGCCATCCGTTCAATCCCAAACCCGAATGCGAACCCGGTCACCTTCTCCGGATCGTACCCCACGTTCGTGAGGACGGCCGGGTCGATCATCCCTGCTCCCCCCAACTCCAGCCAGTCCGACGATCCACGGGAGCGCATGTGTACCTGCACCGAGGGCTCGGTGAACGGGAAGAAGTCACCCGACAGGCGCATCTCGTACCCCTCGCCGAAGAACTCGCGTACAAACAGCTCGATCACATACTTCAGGTTGGCAAGGGAGAGCCCCTCCTCCACCCACAACAGTTCAACCTGGTGGAAGACCGGGGAATGGGTGGCATCCTGCGTATCACGGCGGTAGCAGCGGCCGGGGCAGATAATCCGCACCGGAGGGTCGGTTTGTTCCATCACTCGGATCTGCACCGGAGAGGTGTGGGGGCGCAACAGGTGCGAGTCGTCGATATAGAACGAATCCCATTCCTCGCGAGCCGGATGGTCTGCCGGAATGTTAAGTGCCTCAAAGTTGTAGTACTCGCTTTCGATCTCTGGTCCAGTGGCGACGTCGAACCCCATGCGTAGGAAGATCGACTCGATCTCTTGTTGTACCTGGGTGAGAAGATGAAGGTGACCAAGGGAGTGGTAGACACCGGGCAAGGTAAGATCGACTTTCTCTTTGGTGATTCTCTCTTCCAAGGTCACGATCTGGAGCTTGTCCCGACACTTATCAAAGGCGGTGTTAGCGTGGTCCTTAAGAGTGTTCAGGAGTCTTCCTGCCTCAGCCCGCGCATCAGCGTCAAGCTCTCCGAGGGCCTTGAACAACCGCGCGATACGCCCTTTGCGGCCGAGGAATTCGATCCGGAACGTCTCTAGTGTCTGTTGATCGGTGAGGCCTAAGAGCCCCTCATCAAGGTCGCTCTCCACGAGGCTTATCTGCTTACGTAAATCGTCCAATTGAGCCATAGAAACGAGATTATAGTGCCCCTATCCGTTATTGACAAGGCTCTTCTAGAGGGAGTATGATCATTTGATGATGAAGGAAACGGTTTTTATGACCTTCGCCAGTAAGGAGAGAGATGATCGACTACGATAAACGCCGCGATGCGTTACTCGAAAGTCTCGATGCCGATGCGTTCCTCATTGTCAACCTAGAGGGCTCAGACAGCGTGAGCATGTTCTACCTTACCGGATTCACCGGCGAGGGAGCGCTCCTCTTGTCGGCGAAGGAAGCGTTCCTTATGACCGACTCTCGCTACACTGAGCAGGCCAGCCGTGAGGTCCCCAGACTTCCAGTCAAAGAGATGAAAGGGGACTACCTTAAGGAAGTCGCGGCCATGCTCAAGGCGAGGAAGCTCAAACGGGTTGCAGTTGCCTCCAAGAGAATGACCCACTACGTAGTAGAGAAGCTGCATGCGTTGTTCGGCGGGAAGATCATCGCTTTTGAGGATCCGGTGATGGCTTTGCGAAGGCTGAAGGATCCTGAGGAGATTGCGCGGATTAAGGAGGCAACCCGGCTCGCCGAGGCATCGCTCACCGCGCTTTTAGGTGAGATCAAGATCGGGATAAGCGAGCGAGAGCTTGCGTTGCGGCTAGAGGTCATCATGCGGAAGAATGGAGCGGAGAAGGTCGCCTTTGATCTGATCATCGCTGCCGGGGAGAATAGTGCTCTACCACATTACCGTCCTGGGACTCGGGAGCTGCGGCAGGGGGATCTTCTTCTATTCGATATTGGTGCGCAGCTTGATGGCTACTGCTCTGACATGACGCGCGTCTTCGCGGTGAAAGAAGTGTTGCCACAAGCGCGGGAGATCTACGAGCTTGTCCTGCGCGCAAATCAAGCTGGTATAAAGGCAATTAGAGCGGGGGAAAGCGGGGTGACAGTTGACGCAACAGCACGCGAGGTGATCGCCCAAGCCGGGCACAAGGAGCACTTCGGCCACGGGCTCGGTCATGGAGTCGGTCTAGAGGTGCACGAGGGGCCGCATCTTTCCCCCTTAAGCAAAGATACTCTGCAACCTGGAATGACCGTCACGGTCGAGCCGGGGGTCTATCTTCCCGGGTTTGGTGGGGTGAGAATAGAGGATTTGCTGGTAGTGACAAAGAACGGCAGCGAAGTCTTGACAAGTTTGCCCAAAGATCGCCTGATCAAGGTTGGCTGAAGCGATGAGAATGCGAAGCGAATTGGCGCTCGGCTTGCTACTGGGGTTGGCTATCCTTCTCGGTGGGTGCGCCCTACTTAACCCCTCTCCGGTGGCGCGCTTTGAGGTGACGCCCGTAGTCATCTACGCCGGGGAGACGGTGACGTTTGACGCTTCGTCCTCTTACAGTGGCCAGTCGATAGTCTCTTACACCTGGGAGTTTGAAGATGGGGAGGTTGCTTCCGGTCGGGAAGCAAGTCACATTTACACTGAGCCAGGGCGCTATCTGGTGACGCTGCATGTGAAGGATGCCGGCGGACGAAACGCGTGGGTGAGCGATAAGATCCTTGTCTACCTGCGAAGTGGAAGCCAGATCTTCTTTGAGGATTTTTCAAGCGGAACGCAGGCGCTTGCAGAGTGGGAGCTCGATCCAGCATGGGCGAGCACTACGGAAGGCAAGATCGAGAACCTCTCAGGTGTGCACGGGTTCGTCCTTCACATCGATAGCGGGATGGACCGTTGGCATCGTCGTACCACTGCGGTCAAAGTTCCTCCACTACGCTTTGGCCAGATGCTTGTCATCTCCTGCCAGGTGATGACAAGCCACACTCAGGACGCCCACACCTTTTTTATCTTCCCCGGTCGCAAGTCGCTTGACTCGCTCGCAGGCTCCTTGCCTTATTTTGTCTACACCAGCGCAGGCGAAGGGGCGTACCTCCGGGAGCCGGATAAGTATGGAGGGGATGTTGGTCATCCCCTCTCGTTCAAGCCGGGAGTCTATCTGTGGTACACCTACAAGTTTGTCTTCTCCAATGAGGGGTATCGCTTCTATGTAAACGATGTGTGCTACGCTTCGGGAGCGATCTTTGAATCGTTCACGGATTCAAGTGATTGGTTGATCCTCTTGGGTGACGAAAGCCACGCTGAGGCGTGCAATGCTTACTTTGATAACATTAGGATGTGGATTGAGGAATAAGAGGGACTTGCTGCATACAGTGCGCGGCGGACCTTTACAAACGATTTAGCTTTGACCTATCCTTCTACGGGCTGACGCTTCCTCTCTGATTGCCTAATCATGATCAGAAGTAAGATCTTATCTTGTTTGTCCGTTACTAGCTCTCCATAGAGCTTGTTGCGTAAACCTTTTCTACTGCTCGTCTTCAAGCTCGAACCCTAGTTTTAAGCATTTTACCGCAGAGGGCGCAAAGATCGCTGAGATGAAGCATTAAGGTTCCCATTCCACTCTCTGCGTGCTCCGCGTTCTCGGCGGTGAAAGCTTCTGTTTCGCAAGGAGAAGAGGTTTTTGCAACAGCCTGCATAGCTTGTCCAAAACACCATTTCTTGCCATCATGTAGAGGGAGGGGAAATGGTCCTTAGCTTTCTAGTGCTGGTGCTACTGTGGATTGTTTTTACTCGAAGCACCGATCCTTATGTTCTTCTTATCGGCGTTGTGGCCGCGGGAGGGGTTACCGTGGTCCAGCGACACCTGTTTCCGTCGCTCAATCCTCTCTCTTTTTCGCTCCTATATCGCCCCCACCGACTCATCGTCTTTTTCGCCACACTGCTGCTTCGTTTCGTGCTCTCGACGATGCACACCTGCCGATTGATTCTCCTGGGGAGGCAAGAGGGGCGAATTGTCGCACTTCCCATCCGGATAAACAATCCGTTTGGTCAGTTTATTCTTCTGAATTCGATCACCCTCACTCCGTCTACGATTTCGCTCCTGTTGGAAGGTGATCTCCTCTACATCCACTGGCTGCGGGCGAAGGGGAGCGCTGGCGATTGGCGCACGATCAAGGAATCACTTGAAAGGACACTCCTTCCCATTTTCGAGAGGGGGGTAGATGCACCTCGTTGAAGCCGTTCTTTTACTTTCTATCGTCGCCGTTTTGTACCGTCTATTCGGCGGTCCGACGTCGTGGGACCGGCTCCTTGCCTACAACTCTGCATCGAATAGGGTAGTGGTGCTCCTCGCGATTGTCGCGATTGTCTCAAAGCAGCAGATCTACCTTGATGTAGCGATTGTGTACGCCGCTTTGAGTTTCCTTGGGGTAGTGATCCTTGCCAGGTTCATGGAAAGAGGGGAGGGATATCGATGATCGCCCTCATCCTCATCAGCTTTGGCCTTGTTTTTGTGGCCATTGGAACGCTGGGGATTCTTCGCTTCCAGGATGTTTACTCGCGCTTACAGGCGAGCGGTGTCTCGGACAATGCCGGGCTCGGCCTCGTTCTTTTGGGTCTCATCGTCTATCAAGGGATGGAACTGCAAGACGTGGCACTCGCTTTTCTCCTGTTTCTCCTGCTTCTTACTAACCCCATTGTCACTCACAGTATCGCCAAGAGTGCCTTTACTCAGCGCCATACCGGCGCAAAGGAGGAGGGATGACAACCCAGCAGGCTTTGCTCGTCCTCCTTCCGTTTATTGCTGCCTTTGGACTAACTCGACGCCGCCGCCTCACAGCGGTTATTGGGATGGGGATGTTCAGCTTGATCCTTTCGGCCGTCTACCTTCTTCTCCACGCGCCGGATGTGGCGATCACCGAGGTGGCAATCGGCGCTGCACTTGTCACATTTATCTACGTGCTTGCGATCCGCAAGACCGGTCGCTTGGTGATCGTGGGAGACGAAGCGCCGGGCCTCTTAGAGCGCGAAGGAGATCGAATCACCGGCCTGGAGCAAGAAATCCTCGCGGGGTTCGCCCGCCACCTTGGCCTCGATTTGGTTGTACACTTCCTTCCTCGCGAAGAGGTGGGAGAGGCACTGCTGCGCGGGGAGGCCGACATCGCCGCAGGGGGGATCGTCCACGTGGATGCGGAGGACCGGCTTCTGGCGACCCAAGGGCACCTTCCGACCGGCCTGTTCCACCTTACGAGGAAAGACGCGGCAGAACCAAAACAAGCTCAAGAGACAGAATGGATCTATTTCTCGGATGTGCTGGAAGCGATCCGTGCCCAGGAGAAAGGGGCATACACCCTCGATCTGGCGCGATTCATCGCCGTCTCCCGCCTCGATCTTTCTGGATACGCAGTCGAGCGACTCTCCGGTTCCTTCTCCTACATCTTCCTCTTGCCCCCCGATAGAGAGGAACTCCATAAGCGTCTCAGCGCCCACCTCGATCACTTGCGCCAAAGCGGCGAATTGGGTGAGATGATAAGGAGACACTTCTCATGAGACGGTCATCGCGCGGCATGATCATCACCGCTTCGGCCCTTGTTATCTGTTTCTGTGCGCTCCTCATGATGATGTTCGATTATCACGGCGCGAGGGAGGAAGCCGGTGCGGCTTACATCGAGCGTGGGACGATCGATACGGGCGCGGCGAACCTCGTCTCCGCCATCTACCTCAACTACCGCCTCTTCGACACCCTGCTTGAGATTCTTGTCTTTTCAGTGGCTGTCCTTGGCGTACGTTTTTACCTTTTGGAGAGAGGAAAAGAGGAGGTGGTCGCCGAGATCCCTGAATCACAAGTTGTCCGAACGTCGGCCGATTTACTGCTCCCGCTTATCCTCCTTCTTGGAATCTACCTCGTTCTTTTTGGCCATCTCTCCCCCGGCGGCGGGTTCAGTGGCGGGACCGTCGCGGGGACCGGCCTGCTTTTGTGTGCGGTCGCCCTGGGTGCAGATGTCGTAGGGCGTCGCTTCCATGAGCCGACTCTCGAGCGATTCGAGTGGGGAGTTCTCCTCGCTATTCTCCTTCTCGCTTTATTCCCTGCTGTCCTTCGCCGCCTGCCACTTACCGATCTTCTTTCCCCCGGAAGGGTGGGCAGCATGGTGAGTGGCGGGTCAATCCTCATTTACAACGTATTGATCGGTGTGAAGGTGTTCATCGGGACGTGGGTGATCATCCACTATTTCGTGCGCCACCGAGGCGAGATCTGATGGCTCTGATTAACGGGGTTACGATCGCCATCGTTCTGTTCGGAATCGGCCTCCTTGGGTTGATCCTCCGCCGCGATCTTGTCATCAAGCTTCTTGCCTTGGGGCTGGTGAACGGAAGCACGATCCTCTGTCTTGTCTCGCTCAACGCTCGGGTGGACGGAGTCGCGCCGATCGTTCATTTCCCAGCAAGCGTCCCCTACGTTGATCCTCTTCCTCACGCTCTTGTCCTCTCTGCCATTGTGATCAATTTTGCCATCCTTGCCTTAGCACTGGTCTTTGTTATGCTGCTCGTCGAGCGTTATCACACTACTGACTCGCAGCGGATCGAACATGAGATCAAAGGTGAACGAATACCATGATGGTCGCACTCCTTCCGCTTGTCCATTTCGGGTTTGCCGCACTCAGCCTTGCTTGGGGGCGCGTGACCCGCGAGTTGATACTCCTCTCCTTAGTCGTCGACGCCGTGCTGGTGGGGCTTCTCTCCGCGGGACTCTCACAGGGAAAGCCGCTCGCCATCGTGCTCGGTGGGTGGGAAAAGGGGATAGGGATTGAGCTTGCTGCTGACCGCTTTAGCCTAAACTTGACCATCCTCGTTCTCCTGTTAGGTGGGGCGGTTGTGGCCTACTTGTGGCACGAGCGTCTTCGTCCTTACTTCTTTATGCTGCTACACCTTCTCCTAGGCTCGGTCTATACCCTTGTGTTTGCGCGGGACCTGTTCAACATTTACGTAACTCTGGAGCTTCTCACCCTGGTGAGCTTTCTTCTCGTTGGCTACGAGAGAAAGCCTTACCAGATCTGGGCAAGCCTCAAGTACCTCCTCCTCGCTTCGCTGGGATTGGGGATCTACCTGTTGGGAGTGGCGATTATCTACTACCACACGGGAACCCTTAATCTTGGGTTGGTGGCGGCGCGGCTCGTTGACCAGCCTAACGCGCCGTGGGTCCTTCTCGCCTCGTCTCTGCTTGTCACCGGGGTGGCGGTGAAATCGGGGATCTTCATCTTCTCACTATGGCTGCCTGCCGCGCACTCAAGCGCCACCCCGGCCGTGTCGGCACTCCTCTCCGGCCTGGTTATCAAGATGGGAGTCGTGGTCCTTTTCCGGCTAACGTCGACTTTTTCGTTGTCCCTTCCACTCCTCGTCCTCGGCGCACTCACCGGCCTTCTCGGGGTCATCTACGCGATCTTCACCTACGACCTGAAACGGATGCTCGCCTTTCACACCCTCTCTCAGATTGGCTATATCACACTTGGGATTGGGATTGGCTCAGAGATTGGGATCGCTGGCAGCCTTGAGTACATCGTTGGCCATGGCCTGTTCAAGGGGCTCCTCTTTCTGGCTGCCGGAGTAGCGGTGCAAACGGCCGGCGAAGGAGACATCCCCGGCTTGATTGCCAGGAGGGCTAAGATTCCTTTATCGGCACGCGTAGCTCTCCTTGTTGGTACCCTGGGAATCATAGGTGTGCCGCCGTTAGCCGGGTTCTGCGGAAAGAGCCTACTCAGTGCCGGAGTCCGATCGCCCGTCATCCAGACGGTCCTCATTCTCATATCACTTGGGACTGTGGTCTCCTTTGCTAAGCTAGTCCCGCTCTTTCGCATCGAGCGCGGTCCTTCCTCTACGTGGCTGGTGAAACTCGCCTTCGTAATCTTGGGGCTTCCCATCCTCCTCTTTCTCCCGTTGGCTCGCCTGCTCGCCCCTGCTGCTCAATTAAGCCTGAGCCTTCATGTTCTCCCGTTTGTGAAAAGCCTGCTTGTGGTAGGTGGTGGGTTCCTCCTCTATAGGCTCCTCTCCCGGCGGCCTTTTCACCTGCCACAGCGAATCTTCCGGTTGGAGGAGGCGATCCTCGTTATCCTCTCCGGGTTCTTCCTCATTTATCTCCTTTCCGTTCTTGGATGAAGCGTTGACCTGATCACGGTAGGAATCTAGAATAGAAGAAAGATTACTTAGGGGGCACAAAGAATGGGCAAACAAGAGGTGCTTGAGAGCACGTTGAAACAGATCAAAAAGACCTATGGTGAAGGGGCGATCATGTGGCTTGGGGAAGGCGCCCAGGTGATGCAAGTGGAGACGGTTTCCACCGGCTCACTTGCCCTCGATATCGCACTCGGCGTCGGTGGGGTTCCCCGTGGGAGGATCGTCGAGATCTTCGGGTCGGAGGCGTGTGGGAAGACGACACTCGCCCTGCACATGATCGCCGAGGTGCAGAAGCGAGACGGGACCGCGGCGTTTATCGACGCGGAGCACGCACTCGATCCAACCTATACTCGTGCCCTGGGGGTCGACCTCGACCACATGCTGCTCTCGCAGCCAAACTCGGGGGAGCAGGCGCTTGAGATCACGGAGCAACTGACGCGCAGTGGAGCGGTCGACATCATCGTTATCGACTCCGTCGCCGCACTTGTCCCCATGGCTGAGATCGAGGGGCAGATGGGGGACTCGCAGGTCGGCTTACAGGCACGGTTGATGAGTCAGGCAATGCGCAAGCTGTCCGGGGCGATCTCGCAGTCAAAGACGCTTGTCGTCTTCACCAACCAGCTTCGATCGGTGATCGGTGGGACTCGCTTTGGTCCCTCAACCACTACCTCGGGTGGCCGCGCTCTGAAGTTCTATGCCTCTGTGCGGCTGAGTATGTGGAACGCGGGGAGGATTGAAGAGGGCTCCGAGCAGGTGGGAGCCCGGGTAAACGTGCGTGTGGTGAAGAACAAGGTCGCGCCGCCGTTTAAGGAAGCGAGCTTTGATGTGATCTACGGAAAGGGGATCGTTCGCTCTCGCGATCTCATAAACACCGGCGAGGACCTCGGGGTCATCACGCGCAGCGGCTCTTGGTACTCCCTCGGTGATACCCGTCTTGGTCAGGGGGTCGGAAACAGCGCCCGCGCCCTGGAAGAGGATCCCAAACTGGCGGATGAACTTGAGCGAGCCATCCGAGACAAAGCTGGACTTACTCCCGCTTCAGTACCTATAGAGGAGGCTGAAAACGCCGAGTGATCCCTGGCAGGTGTTGGTCCGTCTCCTGCGCTACCGCCCGCGCAGTGTGGCCGAGGCAAGATCGCGATTACGAGCGCAGGGGTTCAGCGTGGAGGCGGTTGAGGAGGTGCTGCGTCGGGCCGAAGCGGCCGGCCTCCTCGATGACGTTCTGTTTGCGCGACTATGGGTTGAGGATCGTCTCCTTTACCATCCCCTCTCTCGTCGGGCGGTCAAGCGGGAACTTGCGGAGAAGGGGATTACCCCGGAGACGAGCGAGCAGGTGATGGAAGATCTTTACCCGCCGGAGAAAGAGAAGGAGATCGCACTAAAGCTTGCCCAAACCCGCCTCGCCCGGTATCAGAGCCTCGACCCAACACGTCGAACCAGACGGACAGTTGCCTTCCTCACCCGGCGGGGCTTCGCATTCTCCCTCGCCAGCCACGTGGTACGCATGCTGGTTGAGGAATTGAGCGATCGGGAGAGCGGGGAATTGAGTGATTGAGAAATTAAGTGATTGAGAAATCGGGAGATTGAATGATTGAACGATCGGGAGATTGAGTGATTGCAGGGATGGGAGATAACTCATTGGAAAAGGCGAAGGAGCTTCAGGCAAGGACGAAGACCTTCGCGCTAAGGATCATACGGATGTTCAGGAGATTGCCTAAGACAGAAGAGGCAAAAATCATGGGCAGGCAGGTGCTTCGATCGGGCACATCCGTTGCCGCCAACTACCGCGCCGTGTGCCGTGCAAGATCCAAAGCGGAGTTTGCAGCGAAACTCGGCGTAGTTGCCGAAGAGGCCGACGAGACGGTTTTCTGGTTGGAGCTTCTTGTGGAGTCGGGAATTGTCCCCGAAGAAAGGGCGCGTGGCTTGATAGACGAAGCCAAGGAACTCCTGGCGATCTTTGCCGCATCAAGACACACAGCACGCAGAGGGATTAAGAGATCAGGGAATTGAGGGATCGGAGGATCGGAAAATTGAATGATTAAGTGATCGGGTGATTGAGTGATTGGAAGATCGGGGAATTGAGTGAATAAGAGAAGGGGGGTACTTCACTTGAAAAGGCGAGAGGAGGTATAGACGTGGATAATCGTTCAATGACTCAATCTCACAATGGTTCAATGATCCAATGGTTCAATCACTCAATGGTTCAGTCTCTCAATGTCTCAATGGTTCAATGACTAAGTCACTCAATGATTCAATCACTCAATGCCGTGTCGGCATAGGGATCGACTTTCACCGCCTGGAGGAGGGACGAGCTCTCGTCCTTGGTGGGGTGAAAATTCAGTATCACATGGGCCTTCTCGGTCATTCGGATGCCGACGTCCTCACCCACGCCTTGTGCGACGCCCTTCTTGGGGCAGCCGGACTGGGCGATATTGGAGTACACTTCCCCGACTCCGACCCGCGCTACCGCGAGATCTCAAGCTTAGAACTTCTAAAAAGGGTGGTCGGGCTTGTGGCAAACGCCGGTTACTACCCCGTTAACGCCGATTGCGTAATCATCGCCCAGGAGCCGAAACTCGCCCCCTACTTTCCTGCGATGAAAGAGGCGCTTTCTCCCATTATCGAGCTTCCACCTGATTACATCGGACTCAAGGCGACCACCAGTGAGAAAATGGGCCCTCTTGGGAGAGGTGAAGGGATTAGCGCCTTGAGTGTCTGCCTCATTGAAAGAGCTTGACGATGTCCTTGTAGGTCACAAGTAGCATCAACGCGATTATGATGAGGGCGCCGATGGCGTGGATCATTCCCTCTGTTTGCGGTGAAATTCGTCTTCTGAAAACGAGTTCGTACAATCCAAAGGCAGCCCGACTCCCGTCAAGCGCTGGAAATGGGATCAAGTTTAGAAACCCTAAGCTCAGGCTGAGGTAGGAGAACAACCACAAGAAGATGTTTGGTCCCTGCTTTATCCCCTCTCCTAGCAGGCGAGCGATCCCTACAGGTCCGGCGATCGTCTCACTGGCAGTGACTTGGCCGGTGAGAATGGCATGCACCCACTCCACTATCATGCGAACGTAATCGGAGAATTGCCCCGCTCCTAGCACGAACCCCGCACAGAATCCCGGCCGGCGATATGTGATCCCTAGATTGGCAAAGGCGATCCCGGCAAGGCTCTGGTTCAAATCGAATCCTGTCGTTGAAAGGGAAATCTCCAGTTGTTCGCCCTCACGCAGAACGGTAAAAGTGATCGAGTCTGTCGGGAGCAGTTCATCTATACGCCCAACGATTGCCACCGCAGTGTGGGTGGCTTCACCGTCCACCGCCACAATCCGGTCGTTCTCTTTAAGTCCGGCAAGAGAAAGAGGGGAGGAGGGATCAAGTAGCGCAAGTTTGTTTGTGCGGATGACGGGCCAGAAGTAAGCGCCAATAACGTAACGCTCTTCAATGGGATCAAATTGTGGTCTAACTGTGAAACTCTTCAATTCGCCGTTTCGCTCAATAAGAATATCAATTGGCTCTCCACCCGATTGTTGGATAAGCTGGCTTAGAGTTTCGGAGTTATAGATGGCGTGGCCTTCGATTGCGAGCACGCGATCCTCAGACTTAAGCACCGCAGAGGCAGGCATTCCCGGAATAACATCCTCCACCTGTATGATTGGGGTGCCAAACGCCCAAAGCGCCAGAATGGCAATAAGAAGGGTGGTAAGGAGATTAGCCGCCGGCCCAGATAGACTGATCAGTATACGGGTAAACGGCGGCTTGCTGTACAGGAGCCGATCGGCCTGAATTTCAGAGGAGGCCACCTCGCGGTCCTCCCCGGCCATGCGCACATACCCTCCAAACGGAATGGCGCGAATCGAGTAGCGAGTTTCCCCCTTCCTAAACGAAAGGAGTTTGGGGCCAAAGCCAATGGCGAACTCCTCCACATACACTCCGGCGAGCTTCGCCGCCAGGAAGTGCCCCCCCTCGTGCACTCCGACAAGGACTAGGATCGTTCCAATAAAGACCAGCAGACTGATCACGTGCCCTCCTCCATACCCATGACAAGGACTCTCCTTGTCTGTGCGGTGACGCGCACCGCATCCGAAAGCCGTACCCCCACCACCCAGATGATCTTTTCCTGGTCACAGAGCAGAGGTAGTGCATCCCTCTTAAAGAAGGGAATGTGCTCATCGCTCAGCAAGTCCTTCAGCTTTTTTTCGTGATTCATCCCCAGGGGACGGAATCGATCCCCAGGGCGTCGACTGCGCAGATGAAGCGGAAAGTGTACCCGGTCAGCATCGGCCACCTCCACCGTCCTTCCATGTTTCATCAGGGGTTCAAGTGAGCTATCCCTCTCTTTTATCGACAGTTCGATGGCGATCCCGAGGGAGGAAAATTCTGTTTTACCCAGCTTGACCGGGAACTCATAGGGGCAGGGCTGCGCCTTTATTTGTGTGCTTAAGAGAAGCTCGTCATTCTGGACCCGTACGGCAAGTCCGGGAAGATCTAACTCTCCATGAGATTGGGATGAGCAGATAAGACGGCGAAGGGCATCGATATGGACCTTTTCGATCCCTTGCAAGTCACCGCGGGTGTAAGCGATTCCCCGTCGCAGAAGAAGACCCATAAGCCCACTGGGGAACTCGGCGAGCTGATACCGGTGGAACACGACTTTTCCTTTATCATCAAAAGCGCAGACTTCCTTCCACGGTCGATCAAGGAGGGTTTCAAGTGCCGCCTGTTCTTCGAGGAGAAGATCGGATGTTCGGTGAAGCGCATCGAGAAAGCGCGGGTTCATCTGTTCAAGGAGCGGGATGACTTGATGTCGGATTCGATTGCGGGAGAAGGTGAGATCCTGATTGGTGCGATCCTCGCGCCACGCCAGGCCGCGGGAGCGAGCAAAGGAGAGGACCTCCTCGCGCGAGGTGTCGATCAGTGGCCGGATGTAGGGAAGGCTCACCGGCCGGATCCCAACCAAGCCGGTCGGCCCGGCCCCACGGATCAGGTTAAATAGCAGAGTTTCAACCCGGTCATTTAGGGTATGACCGAGGGCGATCCGAGTAGCGCCGACTTGTTGCAATGTCTCCTCAAGAAAGTGCCGCCGCACTCGGTGTCCTGCTTCCTCCAGGCTGAGTCGCTCCTCTTCGCTCACCCTGGCTACGTCGATCTCCTCGCGGATCACCGGAACCCCTTTGGCTTTCCCTAACGAGGCAACGAAGCGGGCGTCCTCCTTGGCCTCCTTCCCTCGTAGCCCGTGATCAAGGTGAGCGATCACGAGCTCAAGCGAGAATTCCGGCGCAAGAAGGCACAAGACCTCCAGGAGTACGACCGAGTCTACCCCACCGGAGACAGCGACAAGGACTTTTTCTTCACCCTTTAGCATCCCATAACGCGCGATCGTTTCCTTTGCCTTTTCGGGTAGCATAAAAAGTATTGTGGCGAGGGCTTATCGAGAAATCAACGCTTGGCAGCTTTCGCTTCATCGGCTATGGTGTCGTGTGAAGACTTCGATGGTTCTTATCCTGGTTTTTGGTCTTTCTATCGTGGCCAGTGCATATCCCCACAGCATTTTTCTTGATCTGCCAGCCGCCGTCACCTTGGGAGGTTCCGGCCGTACCTCTCTTCAGGTCGAACTTGCGGGGTGGGAACCGACGCTTCGAATCGGCCGTGCGGTCGGGAGTCGGGTCGACGTTCTGGCGACGATCACGCCGCAGGATCTCTTCTCTTTAGGTGTTCACGTCCTCCTGATAGAGGATCTTGGCCCGTTAAACGTCACTCTTGGGCTAGAACGTGAAGAAGTTAGCTTTGCGGCTGGGCTCTTCCTTGGCCCGGTGTGGATCGACTGGGGGCGAGCCATAGGCAGGGAAGATAGGCGTTGGGGGATGGTGATCGTCTCCCCAAAGCAGAGCTTCAGCCTTATTCTCGGACTGGAGCACAGTGGTGCATCGATCTCATGTATTGGGGGGATTCGCCTGTTTTTGACAAGTGGTTTCTGGGACGCCTCCATCCTCTTTCGGGAGGGACGGCTGATCGCCTCATTGGGAGGCACCTTTTGAGAGGCTCGCTGATTCTAGGTGTGTTGGTGCTCCTTCTGTGGGGGGTGTATGCATCTTCCTCACCGCTGACGATTCTTTATACAAATGACATTCACTCTCGTCTTGACCGGCTGGAGAGCCTTGCCGAGCTGATCGAAGAAGCCAGGCTCACGGAGGGCCCGGTACTGCTGTTTGACGTGGGTGACACCTGGCAGGACTTTCGCGTGCCCATCTATGCGGTGTGGGGCGCCGATGAGGTCGTTTCGTGGATGAACCGGGTTTCCTACGATGCGATGGGTCTGGGCAACCACGACCTTTACTGGGGAGCTGAGCGGCTGGCAGAGCTCTGCGCTGGGGCAAGCTTTCCAATCCTTTGTGCCAATCTTCGCCCTCGATCAGGGATCGCTCCGCCGTTTATCCCTTACACGTTCATCTCAATCAGTGGCGTAGAGGTGCTGGTAATTGGGCTGGTCACGTCTGAGTACCTGCCTTACCCCGACTTTCCCTGGCTGCGCTATGTAGCGCCAGAAAGGGCGCTTGAAGATGTGTTGGAAGAGTCAGAAAAAACGGCCGATCTCGTCATCGTCCTCGGGCATCTGCCCGTGGTGGAAGCATGTCGAATCGCGCAGGTTGTTCCTGGAGTTGACATCTTTCTTACCGGACACTCCCACGAGACGACAGAAGAGCCGGTCATCGTTGGTCAAACACTGATCCTGCAGGCGGGCGCCTTCGGGCGATACCTGGGGAGGCTTCAGCTTGAGCTTGACCCGGGGACAGGAGCGATCCGCCAAGCGACAAACGATCTTCTCTCAACAGAAAAAACCCCAGCTGCGCTCGGCCGGGTTTATCTGAAGCTCTTTGAGGTCCTCGGATTGATCGCCCTTTTGCTCCTGCTTTTGCGCTAGATCTGATATTGGTAGGAGAGTGCGATACCGTCCTTACTCAACCCGATCGAAAACCCGGTTTCCTTGGCCACAGTGTAGGCATCATACCCGCTGTAGAGCGACCAGGCGAGGTGAGCCAGGCCTACGGCAGAGTATCCGTACCACCCGTAGGGCAATAGCGCCGTAACGTACCACCCGCCGACAATGATGACGATGTCAACCCCGAAGTGGACGATAGCCTTGTCCAGCTCGTCGTTTAACAGTTGTCCCAAACCAGGGATGAGAAACGAGGCAATACCAGGGATCCATGCCTCAGCATTTTTCTCCTGTGCGTTCACGCTTATCGTCATGACGACGAGTAAGCTCGCGACGATAAGTGAAGCTACGATTGTCTTCTTCATGATGGTGTCACCTCCTTTCTTCAACTACGTCCTATAAGATCAATAGGAAGCCAAGTGAGAACCAAGGGAAAAGGAAAAGGTCGATCGCCGCCCCGGCGTCGAAATAGAAGACCTGACTCAGGCGGAACAACCATCCGATGCCGATCTCCGGGATGAAGAAAGTATTCGTTCCCAGGTGGAGGTAGAAGCTGGAGCGTGGAGTCTTCGCCGCGGCGGTGGCCGCGAGCAACTCATCAAGCGTAATTCCCGGAGTCTCTCTTGCAATCTCGAGCGCCGCTTTCTCGATCTGCTTGGCAGTCGGAGTAAGATAGCTCCGCCACACGATCCCCAAATTGAGCGCATTTGCCCCCAAGGATGATGTGGGATAGCCAAATCCATTGAGCGTCGAGACACCGAGTTGGTATCCGGTGTCCAGGCCGATCGTGAATCCCCAGCGACTCTCCTTATACGCTTCCTTGACCTGTGCCGCCAGGGTTTCCGCCGCCATCGTAGGGGCAGTTGTTTGCGGAGGTGTTACGGTTGTTGTAGGCGCTGGTGCAGTCGGTGTCGGGGCAGGTGCCACCTGATCAAATCGAATCTCCTGAATGCTCGTCAGCTTGACCGACTGGACATCCCCACCAGCGGTTCGCAGGCCGATCACCTCGGGGATCCCGCCGACGGTTCCCACAAGGATGTTGCCATCAAAGGTCTCTACCGTGACCTCTCCCCCCTCCTCAAGAGGGAAGCGGATCGCCTTGAGGTTTGACCGCTGCACGGTAAAGATATCTCCAGTCGAAGAGGTGATACTGATCACCCCTGGAATCCCAAACTCTATCTGTCCTTGTAACACCGATCCGCTGGTTGTAATTACCGTCTCCGCTACTCCTGCACTCGCTACTATTACAACCAACGCCAGGATAATAACTCCAACCCACCAAGTACGTTGCATAGTTCAAACCTCCTTAGAATCCTTTCTAATCGTCCCCCCCGATCTGGCTCAGGATCTCATCGGGGATGTCAAAGTTGGTGTAAACCTCTTGGACGTCCTCGTTGTCGTCGAGATTGTTGATCAGCTTGAGCACCTTTTCGGCGGCGTGGCCTTCCACGTGCACCGTGTTCTTGGGGAGCATCGTCGCCTCGGCGCGGCTGGGAGTGATCCCCATCGCCCGGATTCCCTCACTCAAAGCGGGAAGATCGGTCGGTGCGCAGTAAACTTCGATCATCTCCTCCTGGTCGTCAAACTCCTGTGCCCCCAGTTCGATCAGCGACATCAGAAGCTCGTCGCGATCGACATCGGGCGGAATCTCCTCGATCATGATCACCCCGCGGCGATCAAACAGCCAGGCCACACTTCCCGCAGCGGCCATGTTTCCGCCGTGTTTGTTGAAGATGTGACGAATGGCGGCGGCGGCGCGGTTGCGGTTATCGGTCACCACTCGGATCAAGACCGCAACACCTTCTGGCGCGTACCCTTCATAGGTAACCTCCTCGTAGGAGACGCCTTCCAGTTCGCCGGTGGCGCGTTTGATCGCCCGCTCGATGTTCTCCTTGGGAAGGTTCGCTGCCCGCGCCCGCTCCAGCGCCTGTGTCAGGCCAGGGTTGTTAGCCGGATCGGGATCGCCGTTCCGTGCTTGGAGAGTGATCTCCTTGATCAACTTGGCAAACAAGCCAGATCGTTTCTTATCCTGGCGCTCTTTTCGATATTTGACATTCTGCCACTTAGAGTGTCCTGACATTCGCTCTCCCCCGCAGCCCCATAGTTACAAACCTCATCATAGCATCACCCTGGCACCGGATGCAAGCTTCATAAAGACCCTCCGCTTTATACCCTTAAGCTTGCTTCTGGGAGGAAAGCGGAGATTCGCCACAGGCGAATTAGCCTGTTGTTCGTACTGGCTGCATGAGTTCTCTTAAGGATAAACCCCTCAACGTCGGAGAGGTGCTCTGACCAACGTCGGAGATAAACTCCGACGCTACATCCGTTTTTGTAGCGTCGTACCTTGTATGCGACGTTCCTTGCTCCTTTAACGCATGGTCTTAACGTGCTTCGAAGGGGTGAGGATGCGAAAAGTCAGGGAGGTAGACCAGCGGGCTTTCCAGGCTCTGAATGAAGCCGCGATTAAAACCGAGCCTGTCCATCTCGCATAGGACCTCCTCATACTCCTCCTGGCGCAGGGTACGGCTAAGCGTAGGATGGGAGGAAACGGCGGGAATGGGGTTATACTGCGCCATCAGCGAGAGGTGGACGTTCGGCGAGAGCTCCTCAGCGATGAACCGTAAACACTGGATGCTGTTCTTTACCTGGCCAGGGAGGACCAGGTGACGGATGATCAGGCCACAGCGGATCGTGTCGTTCTCGTCTAGTTCGATCTTGGCCCCTTTCTGGCGGAACATCTCGGTAAGCGCACGTGTCGCCACCTGTGGATAGTTGGGGGCATCAGAATATTCTAAGGCGAGTCGTTCGTCCATGTACTTTAAGTCGGGAAGGTACACATCGATCGCACCCCCGAGCATGGCCAGAGTTTCCACCTTATCGTAGGCGTTGGTGTTCATGACAAAGGTCGCTTTTCTGCCACGTTGCTCAAGCGAGGCGATGATCGCCATCATCTGAGGGATAAAGTGAGATGGGGAGACAAACCCCACGCTTGTGGCACCGCGATCGAGGATTCGTTCGATTTGGTCGACCACCCCCGCAAGCGTCAATCGCTGCTCGTGGATCGGACCGTTGTTTCGGCTGATCTGGTAGTTCTGACAGAAGCGGCACTGCATGTTACAGCGGGTGAAAAAGATGTTACAGATTCCGTTTTTGCCGCTTAGGATCGGCTCTTCTCCATGATGAAGGCAGATGGAACCTATACTGTAGCCCACCCCACTTTGACAGTAGCCAAGCTCGCTTGTGCTTCTGTCGGCATGACACACGCGCGGGCAGAGAGTGCAATCGTGCAGCTTCTTAAAGAGGAGTAAAAGCTCGTGCGCGGTCAGCTTCGTCACATCGCTTAATATCTTACTACGTCGCGGTTCCACGCTAAACCTATAAAGTACGGCGCCCCTCAGTCCACACCGAGGGGCGCCGTCTTTTGCCGTGTGATACTAACGCGCTTACTCGCAATTAAGCGTAGTGGTGGCTTCGTTGTTGTCCTCGTAGCATTCGTCGACCTCATCGGCACTGTCGGCGATGAGGGTAACGGTCACTGAGCCAGGGGCATCGGTTGTGAAGTCGAACCAGCGGGTTTTTTCCTCATCGATAAGAAGGCCACTGAAGTACCGCGTATCGGTGTACCCGTCTGATAGAGCTTATGCGGCTTCTGTCAACAAGCAGATTCGCCTGCGGTGAATCTCCGTTTTCCTCCCTCCAGCAAGCGGGGAGGTATAAAGTGGGGGCTCTTTATGAAATCTATTCCATAGTCGAATGTGTGTCTACATGGTCTGGATATCCTCGGGATCGACCCTTGTTGAAGCGGGCGGTGGCTATGTTTATTATCTTCAGTTATCCAAACTGGGCATAAGGTCGACCACACGGTGGGTGCCGACGCCCCATAGGCGATGACGAGAAAGATGATACGAGGACTGATCTTTGATTTTGATGGGCTGATTTTGGACACAGAGGCCCCGGTATTTCAGTCCTGGCAAGAGGTATTTGCTCGCCATGACTGCGAACTCACCCTCACCAACTGGGCAGACTGCATCGGACGTTCGCCGGAGTCGTTCGATCCCTGTGATCAGCTGGAGGAGTATGTGGGACGGACGCTCGATCGTACAGCTATTCGCTCCAAGCAGCGACGCCGGGAAATGGAACTGATCGAGCGGAAATCAGTACTCCCAGGGATAACGGATTACATCACCGCTGCAAAGCGGCTGGGTTTAAGACTTGGCATAGCTTCCAGTTCCTCGCGCAATTGGGTCCTTGGTCATCTCTCTCGCCTCGGTTTGGCAGCACAGTTTGACGTCATCCGATGTGCTGAGGATGTGGTGCGCACCAAGCCTCATCCTGACTTATACCTTGCTGTGCTGGATAAACTTTCCCTGCAGCCGTTGGAGGCAGTTGCGTTGGAGGATTCCCCCCACGGGGTTCGCGCCGCAAAGCAAGCTGAAATCTTTTGCGTCGTGGTCCCCAATAGCCTAACTGAGGAGCTTCCGCTGGATCACGCGGATCTGATGCTTCCCTCGTTGGCAGAGGTTTCCTTAGAGGAACTGCTTTTCAGTATCGAGGAGGAACGCCGCATCCGAGGAGCGTGATCCCTAATGGCTTGCCCAATGTATCGGGGCACAAGGATAGCCTCTGGTCGGGAGGCCACGTTATCATGATGAATAGGGCTCCTCGCTGTTTCGCGTGGGTAACTTAAGAGAAAGGATGAAACGACAAGACTCTCGCAAAGGCGCTTAAGACGCAAAGAACGGCGGAAAACAGGATCGATAGGAATCCAATAACCTATGAGGAATCCAGGAATCCATGAGAAAGCTAAGGATGTACAAATCAGCGCTTTTCCTGGCCTCCTGGTTTCCTAAGGGGCTTGG
>JAUWGE010000057.1 GCA_030606565.1 Candidatus Bipolaricaulota bacterium
GGTGATCACCGGGCCGAACACCGGCGGTAAGACGGTGACCCTAAAGACGCTCGGCCTTCTGACGCTGATGACCCAATCGATCGTTCCCATTCCCGCCTCCCCGGATAGCGAGATTCCCCTCGTCTCCAAGGTGCGGACCGATATCGGGGACGAACAATCGATCTCGCAGAACCTCTCCACCTTCTCCGCCCACATGAAAAACATCGTCTCCATCTTGGAGGAGGCCGACGCGGACGCTCTCGTCCTCCTCGACGAACTCGGTGCGGGGACCGACCCGCAGGAAGGGGCCGCCCTTGGCCTAGCCATCATCGAGGACCTTCTTGAGGCCGAGGCGCTGGTCGCCGTCTCCACGCACCTCACCCCGCTCAAGTACTTTGCCATCCGCCATCCCGCGGTTAAGACCGCGTCGATGGAGTTCGACATCGAGACTCTCTCTCCCACCTTCCGAGTTATCGAGGGGGTCCCCGGCAAGAGCAACGCGTTCGTCATCGCTCGCGGCCTTGGCCTTTCCGAGGATTTGGTGACACGAGCAAAATCGTTCCTCACTCAGGGGGAGATCCGCGCCGAGGACATCATCGAGGAGCTGGAACGCGAACGCCAGACGCTCCTCAAACATCGCACTAGGGCGGAACAAGAACTAGCAGAGGCGAGCAACCTGAAGGAAACCTACGCAGAGAAAGTAGCCGCGTTCGAAGATGCCAAAGAAGAGACGCTCTCCACTAGGATTAGGGAGCTGGAAGCGTTCCTCCGTCGAAGCCAACAACAGGTAGAGCGTCTCTTGCGCGAGATCAAAGCCTCTCCAACCGTGGAGGAGGCAAAGAAAGCCTACCGTGAGCTTGCCGACTTGCGTGGTGAGTTGCGCATAGAGGAGGAGCGTGCCACACGCGAGGACGAGGGAGCCACTCTCTCTCCCGACGAGATCCAGGTGGGGCAGCTCGTGCATGTGCACAGCTTGGACACCGACGGGCGGATCGCGAGCATATCCCCACGCGGGAAAGTGACAATCGATCTGGAAGGGATTCGCGTCTCCACAGAAGCCGCTGATCTCTCCCTGGCGAAACGGCGAGCGTCTAAGCCAAAGTCCCGTTCCTATCGCCCCGCAGGCCTGCGAACCGGCCGTGTTCCCCTCCAGTTGAACGTGCGCGGGATGACGGTTTCCGAGGCGCTACGCGAGCTCGAAGCATACCTCGACCAGCTCCTGCTCGCCGACATCAGGCGAGCGAGCGTCCTCCATGGCAAAGGAACCGGAGCCCTGCGCAACGCTATCAGGGCTTACCTGTCCTCCTGTTCCTTCGTCTCGTCTTGCAGCCTGGCACCGCCAAGGGAGGGGGGGGATGGGGTCACCATCTTCGAGCTCGCGGGAGAGTAGAATATTGAAAGGGTTAGGCCTTTTCGTTAAGATGAATCGCTTAATGAGTTAGATAGCGAGGTCATTCAGGGTGGAGATAACCAAGGTAGAGATTCGACCGATGCGCAATGAAGGGAACCTGAAAGCGTTCTGCTCGATCATTTTTGATGACGTATTCATCATCCACAGCGTGAAGGTGATCCAAGGGAAGGAACACCTGTTCGTCGCCATGCCCAGTCGCGAGGTTAAGAACGGCGAGTTCCGCGACACAGCCCATCCGATCGACAATGAGTTTCGATTGAGATTAGAACAGGTGATCCTTGCGAAATACCGCGAGGCTGTGGACGAGGAAAAGACAATCTTTACTCAGGAAATCCCCACGGAGGATCTGATATTTTAGGGCGTAGCCAAGCGGTAAGGCAGCGGCCTTTGGAGCCGTGATCGGAGGTTCGAATCCTCCCGCCCTAATACCTTATAACAATGAAGGAAAAACCAATAGAGGAACTGGCGAAGAAGCTTCGCCTGAAGATCGATCCCCAAGCGTTGGAAATGGCTCTGCTGCACAGCTCCTACGTCAACGAACGTAGCGATCCCCGTGGTTCGAACGAACGTCTCGAATTTCTAGGCGATGCGGTGATCGGTCTTGCAGTGACGAGTTACCTGTTCAAGGAGTACCCCGATGCAAATGAGGGGCGCCTGACCAAGGCAAAGTCGGTTGTGGTCAGCAGGCCGATGCTTGCCGAGAAGGCAAAGAAGATCGGGCTCCCTGCCTACCTCCGCCTGGGAAAAGGGGAGGAAGCAAACCACGGGCGTGATCGGCCGAACAACATGGGAAACGCCTTCGAGGCCTTGATAGGGGTGATCTTTCTCGAACGAGGTTTCTCCTATGCCGCAAAGTTTGTCATCCGCTATCTGAAGGACGACATCGAACGGCTATTCCTCGAACAGTCGGCGACTGGGGATTACAAGAGCCTGTTGCAAGAATCAGCGCAGCGCATGTTCGACTGCCGCCCGGCCTACTCTGTCGACAAGACCCGTGGCAAGGCCCATCTCAAGGAGTTCGCAGTAACCGTTGCCGTAGCCGGACACCGCGGCATCGGACGCGGCCACAGCAAGAAGGAAGCCGAACAAGCAGCGGCAAAACAGCTGTACTTGATGTTGGAAGAGTTCTAAAAGCGCCCCCGTAGCTCAGCCGGATAGAGCAACGGTTTCCTAAACCGTAGGTCGGAGGTTCGAATCCTCTCGGGGGTACCACGAATGGAATCCCGGTTCCCTTGGATGATTGCGCATTCCAGTCCTCTCGGGTTATCTTGGCACCGAACTCGCAACAACAGACGGCGGATGTTGCGGGAGTCCGATTCTCCTACTCTGGAGCCTGGGGTACTGTACCTGAAACTCGAGTAGCGGCCTTCGCGTGGTGACGGGAGCCTGAAGGCAGTCCATCTTGCTTGACCAAGTTGCCGAATGCTAGGGCTACTACCTGACCGGCTACGCGGACCATATCAACAAGGATATTTTTCACTCCTTTCACCCAGGAGTATTATGTAACCCATATCGCAATACGGCAGAAAGGAATTCTGCCAAGGAGGTAAGGATGAAAAAGTTAAGAGTTGCTCTCGCAGGGGTGGTTGTCATCTGCTGCTTCGCTGTTGCTTCGAGTTCGTTGGCAGATTCGACACCGTTCGTTGTTAACCCAGACCGATTTGATCCGTACAAGCAGTACAAATTCCGGGTCAAGTGGGATGGGAGATATATCGCTGGGATCAGCGAAGTGAGCGGACTGAGGAGGCGAACAGAGGTCATTACATACCGCGAAGGCGGAGACGCGAGCATTGTTAGAAGATCTCCAGGGCTTACAACCTACGATCCGATAGTGCTCAAGAGAGGACGAACTCACGACACGGCGTTTGAGCAATGGGCTAATAAGGTATGGAATTTCGGTGCGGGAATGGGAACCGAGGTGTCTCTTAAGGATTTCCGCAAAGACATCATCATTGAGCTATACAATGAAGCCGGCCAACTTGTGATGGCATACAAGGTCTACCGGTGCTGGCCCTCGGAATACGTGGCTTTGAGCTCGTTCAATGCCAACTACACTACAGTAGCCATCGAGTCGCTCACCCTGCAACACGAAGGTTGGGAAAGGGACTACTCGATTATGGAACCACAAGAGCCTACGTACAATGAGCCATGAGGAGCATGATTCTCAGCATGTTAGGGCATTCAAGTCTGGGGGACTGAATATAGAACGCGGTCGCTAGTTGTTTCGTGGTGATGGGAGTCACCTACTGCAATCCAAGATCATGCCAATCGGACACCACCTCCAATTGGTCGGGCACTGCGCTTACGGTTAGACTCAGTCGGATACATGAGTTCTCGTCCGGAGGAGGTGGGTATTAGTGCTCAGGAGAAGACCGGAGACCCACAGCAATGGCGCCATGACGGGATTGGAGCGCGCGCGGAGATACGCTGAGATTGCGCAACGATCGAGAGCGAGGTTTCGGTCCTTCCTGAAGCATGTGGAGTCTCTCGGCATCCCGGGAAGCTACCTGGATGTTGGGGCGGGGCCTGGGATACAAACCGCACTGGTCGCTCGGAGCCATCCAGGCGTTCAGATCACCGCGCTCGAGATCTCGCGTGACATGGTCGATGTCGGCAGAGAGTACGTGGAGAGAGAAGGTCTTCAGGATCAGATCCGATACGTCATTGGCGATG
>JAUWGE010000046.1 GCA_030606565.1 Candidatus Bipolaricaulota bacterium
AAAGTGGGTCAAGGAGTGCGTGTCTTGCGACAGCGCAAAGGATGGACCCTAGAGGAACTCTCCTCGCGCTGTGGGCTTTCAATCAGTTTCCTCTCCCAGGTTGAACGTGGGCTCTCTTCGCTTTCGATCCCATCGCTCCACTCGATCTGCGAGGCTCTTGAAGTGCCGATCACGCACTTTTTAGCAACGACGACAATGAACGGTCCGCTGGTGGTGAGGACGGGGGAACCCCACAACCGTGTACGTATCGGTGATTCGCAGGTGACTTGTGATCTGCTTTCGAGTTCGATTCCCGGCCGGGTTCTCGAGGCATTGATCGCCGAATACCCACCTCACTACCACCCTCTGTTGGATACTCACGAGGGCGAAGAGTTCGGATACGTCCTTGAAGGAGAAGTGACACTACAGGTAGAAGAGAACAAGGAAACCCTCACACCTGGCGATAGCTTTCATATTCTCTCTTCGCAACCGCACACGGTTCAGAATCCCACTGATAAACCGGCAAGGATCTTGTGGGTACTTACGATGAAGCTTCTGGAAGGAGGAGGACATCTGTAATGGCGAAACGCGTAGCCATCGACATTGGTGGAACGTTTACAGACTTCGTTGGACTAGACGAAGCCACTGGGGAAGTCTCTCTGGAAAAAGCCCTTACCACACCGGTTAATTTTGCCGAAGGTGTGATTCACACCATACGTAAGAGTGGCGTCGATCCAAGGGAGATCCGACAGTTCGTCCATGGGACCACGGTGGTGATCAACGCTTTGACCGAACGGAAGGGAGCAAAGACGGCCCTTATCACCACCCAAGGCTTCCGGGACGTTCTGGAGATCCAACGGGCCAACCGGACGGATATGTATAACCTCTTCTACCAGAAGCCAAAGCCGTTCGTCCCCCGTCGGTTCCGCTTTGAGGTGCGCGAACGACTCGACTACAAGGGTGAGGTTTTGCAGCCGCTTACGGAAGAGGATGTGGTGGTTGCGGTTGAGGCGTGCAAGAGGGCGGGGGTGGAGGCGATCGGTGTCTGTTACATCCATGCATACTCGAACCACGCCCATGAACAGCGGACGCGGGAGATCATCGAGGAACTGTACCCGGAAGCCTCTGTGACCCTCTCGCATGAGATCACCCAGGAATGGCGGGAATACGAGCGTACCAACACCACGGTTCTCAATGCCTATGTTCAACCCGCGGCGGAACTGTACCTCTCCACGCTCGATGAAGAACTCTCCAAGATGGGGGCATCGGGCACGAAGTACGCCATGCAATCGAACGGTGGAACCACTACCTTCGCTCAGGCGCAGCGAGTGCCGATCCACTTGGTGGAGTCGGGGCCGGTCGGTGGGGTGATCGGAGCGAGTGTTGTTGCCGAGGCAGTGGGGGAGAAAAACGTCATCTCCTTCGATATGGGTGGAACTACTGCCAAGGTGAGCCTGATCGATCAAGGGCGTCTGAAGATCAACACCGACTATTACCTGGAGAAGACGAGCATCTGGGCGGGTTACCCGGTGAAGATCGCCGTTCTTGACATAGCGGAAGTGGGAGCTGGTGGCGGGTCGATCGCCTGGATCGATCAGGGGGGAGCCCTGAATGTGGGACCACGGAGTTCGGGAGCAGACCCGGGTCCGGCGTGCTACAACCTTGGTGGAACCGAGCCGACGGTTACGGATGCCAACCTCCTCACCGGTCGACTGAGTCCGGATTACTTCCTTGGTGGGCAGATGAAGCTGAGCGTCGACCGCGCCGAGAGAGCGGTGCGCAAGATCGCTGAGGCGTTCGAACTACCTATCCTGGAGGCTGCCTTGGGCATCATTAGGCTCGCGAACGCTAACATGCAGGCCGCTCTGGAGCGGGTGAGCATCGAGCGGGGGTACGACCCGCGAGAGTTTGCCCTGGTCGCCTCGGGCGGTGCCGGTGCGTTACATGGAGCGACCCTCGCGAGGGATCTCCACATGCGCAAGGTGATCGTTCCGCGTGCACCAGGGCATTTTTCTGCCTGGGGGATGCTGATGACGAACCTGCGTCACGATTTTATCCGAACACGGTTGATGCCCTGCAATCCCTCGACCCTCCCGGAGATCGCTGCTGCGTTCTCTGAGTTGGAGGAAGAGGCACGAGGAACATTCCGTCAGGAGAGCTTCCCCTTGGATAGGGTATGGGTGGAGCGCTTCCTGGACCTCCGTTATAAGGGGCAGGAGCATACGGTGCGCACCCCTGTGCACGAGGATGTCCTCGAGAACAAGCATCAATTTGGCCGCTTGATCGAGAAGTTCCACGAGCTACATGAGCAGGCGTATTCCTTCCGCCAAGACGACCCGGTGGAGATTGTGAACTTCCACGTTGTCGGTTGGGGTGAGGTGGATAAGCCCGCCTTCAAACCGTTGGAGGAGGAAGGACGGAGCCTCGATCGAGCCTCAAAGGGAGAGAGACCTGTTCACTTCCAAGATGTGGGCACGGTTGATAGTAAGGTCTACGAGCGGAATCTCCTCCCACCCCACGTGGTGATCGATGGTCCGGCGGTCGTCGAAGAGCCGGCGTGCACAACTATCGTCTGCCCCGGGCAGCAAGTGACGGTGGATCGCTTCGGCAATCTGGTGATTACGGAGGTGTCCAAATGACTGTCAAGCGAACCATCGATCCCTTTACGGTGGAAGTGATCAAACGAGCGTTGATCTCTGCGGCTGAGCAGATGTTCGTTGCGTTCGGACGGACAAGCAAAAGCTCGGTCATCTACGAGGTGCTCGACTATGGGTGCGCGGTCACCGATGCCAACGCACGGATGATTGCACAGGCGAACGGCATCCCCCCGTTCATCGGCGTCCTTACCGATGCGGTTAAAGAAGTGCTCTATAAGTTCGGGTTGGATGGAATCGGCGAGGGAGACGTGGTCATACTGAACGATCCCTACATGGGCGGAGCCACGCATCAGAACGACGTGGTGTTGGTGATGCCTGTCTTCTACGAGGGGCACCCGATTATGTTCGCGGCGAGCAAAGGACACTGGAATGATATTGGCGGGAAAGACCCCGGAAGTTGGTCTCCCGACGCGACCGAGATCTATCAGGAAGGGTTGCAGTTCCCGGCTGTCAAGCTGTTCGAGAACGGGAAAGAGATTCAAGGGATCGTTGATATCTTGACGCGGAACATCAGGATCCCGGAGATGATCCTGGGGGATATGCGAGCACAGGCGGCATCGCTGCAGGTTGCGGCAAACCGCATCACGCAGATCTGTGATAAGTACGGGCTCGACACGGTTCTTGAGTCGATCGAGATCTATCTCGAACAGGGGAAACAAGAGGCTCTCGAAGAATTGAAGGGTCTACCCAAAGGCGAGTTCACCGCGCAGGAGTACATAGACGATGATGGGTTGGGTGGAGATCCGGTACTAGTCAAGGTCAAGGTGACGATCACCGATGATGAATTTATCGTGGATTATACCGGGACGGGGAAGACCTGTCGCGGGCCGATCAACGCCCCTCTATCCGCGCTGATCAGCACGGCCAAGTTCGCCTACAAGGCTGTGGTCAGCCCGCACGGCTCATCAAACGAAGGACTGTTCGCACCATTGAAGGTGATCGTGCCTGAGGACACGGTCTTCAACCCCAAGCGGCCTGCACCGATCAGTACGTATTGGGAGTCGGACAGTTACGCCGGAGACGTGGTCTGGAAGGCATTGGCCGACGTCATCTCGGAACGGATCACGGCCGGACACTTCCTGAGTGTATGCGGCACAACTGTGAGCGGCATCGATGATCAGTCGGGCGAGTGGTTCTTCTCCGTCGAGCCGAATGCCGGTGGCTGGGGAGCGGGAAAAGGGAAAGATGGGGAGAGCGGTCTTGTCTGTTCCGGGGACGGAGAGACATACGTTCTGTCGATCGAGGTGGCGGAGACCCGCTATCCGTTCATCGTCGACCAGTTTGCCTTGAACATCGTCGACGGTGGACACGGTCAATGGCGCGGCGGGTACGGGCTGGTAAAGGACTATCGCATCACAAACTCCAAGGCCTTTGTCACTGCAAGTTTTGGGAGGAACAAGTTTCCACCGTGGGGACTTGCCGATGGGATGCTAGGTACTCCGAATGCGGTCGAGGTTCGAACCGCGGATGGGAACGTGGAACAGCGAGGACGCTTCTCTAAGGAAGAACTGATGGCTGGCGATGTAGTTCGGTTCATCACCGGGATGGGAGGCGGTTACGGGGATCCCATGAAACGCGATCCTCAAGCCGTGCTCGATGACGTCCTCGATGGTTATATCACACCCGAGATAGCTCGAAAGGTGTATGGAGTCGCTGTTGTTGGAGATCCAGCGGGGATCGATGAGGCTGAGACGCGCCGATTGAGGGAGTGAGAGCATGGAACTCTGGGAAGCGATCAAGGGACGACGAAGCGTGCGAGCGTTCCTCGATCGCCCGATCGAGCGGGATCTCCTTGAGCGCTTGTTGGAGGCAGCAATCTGGGCCCCATCCGGTGGGAACGCCCAGACGTGGCGGTTTGTGGTGATCGACGATCCTGCACAGATCCGCCGTGTCAGGATCGTGAGCCCGGGACTCCTTGGCGATCCCGCCGCGGTGATCATTGTTTGTCAGGACTTGACCAGGGCACGCGCCAAGGGCGGGAAACTGGGCGAGACGTTCTTGGCCCCAATCGATGCAGCTATGGCAACCCAGAATCTTCTTCTGGCTGCCTATGCGGAGGGGCTGGGCACATGCACGATAGCTTCCTTTCATAAGAAGGGAGTGGGACGGCTTCTGAAGCTTTCGGAAGGGGTCGAGCCGATACTGCTCGTCTCCGTGGGATGGCCGGCTGAGGCGCCGCCGGTCCCGCCTCGCCACAGGGAAGGTGTTTTTCTTTTCGAGGACTCAAATGAATAGAATAAAGTTGGAAGAGAGGGTGTTCGAGCTTGTCGGCTACATGGTGACAAGCGGGCGGAACCTTCTCAATGAGACCCCTCTGTACGGACCCTTTCGGCTGGTAGACGCCGCGAGCCGGCTGATCTCGATACTGGAGGAAGAGGGAGTAGGAAGTGATCGACTTCAAGCGATGCGGACGGAGATCGACGCTGGTAAGTATTCCGTCATGAGCGATGTCGAGGAATTCGAGTCGTTCCTTGACTCTCTTGTCGATACTCTAGTCGATCATGCTGATTTCGAGGAGAGGAGGTGATAGGAGACAAGGAGGTTGAAGAACCGGCGGAAAATTTCACTTGTTTTTAAGGAGGATATTGTGAAAAAAATTGTAGCTGTTGTTATTGGTTTGGTGGTTTTGAGTATTGGTTTGGTCGCATGGGGCGGAGGTCCTTTGCGAGTTACTTTTGCTTGGCCAACTTACATTGACCCAGCAGTAGGATCTGATTTCTCCAGTTCCTCATCGCTTGTTAATCTGTACGACTCCCTTGTCTACCCGGATGCAAAAGGGGATCCTCTGCCACATGTAGCCGCTGCGTGGGAAACGTCCGATGATACACTAACCTGGACTTTCCATCTGCGTGACGACGTGACGTTCCACGACGGAACTCCTCTCACGGCGGAGGATGTGAAGTACTCCATGGACCGTCTGACGACGATCGGGGAGGGATACGCGTTCCTGTTCTTGGGACGATTGGCAAGCACGGATGTGATTGATGATTACACTGTGCAGTTCAATCTAGCTCAACCATTCGGACCTTTCCTCTCCACGCTTTACCGATTGTACATTCTGAACAAGGATGTTGTGGAGGCTAATATCGAGACGCCTGGCCCCTATGGAGATAAGGGGGACTATGGAAAAGGATATCTCCTTGCAAACGATGCTGGCAGTGGCCCGTACGTGTTGAAGGAGTTCAGGCTCGAAGAAGAGCTGGTGATGACGAAGAATCCGAACTACTGGATTCCCATTGACGTCGACGCACCTGACGAAGTCCGGTTTATCGGAACGACCGAGGCGGCGACGGTCCGTACGTTGATGTCGCGCAAGGAACTGGAGATCGCCGATCAGTGGCAGTCTCAAGAAGCATTGGTCGCTTTGGATGCGATGGAAGGTGTGAATATCGCTGCGTTCTCACCGGGGACCGCGTTTTACCTGATGATCAACACGCGCATTCCACCCACAGACGATATCCATTTCCGCAAGGCGATGGCCTGGGCGACCGACTACGCGACGGTGGTGGAGCACATCTTCCCAGGTGCGTTCCAAGCCCGCGGTCCCATTCCTCAGAACATTCCTGGGGCAGATCCGACCGTCTTCCAGTACCATCGAGACCTCGATAAGGCGCGCGAGGAGCTCGCACTCTCCAAGTACTCTGCTGATGAGTACGA
>JAUWGE010000054.1 GCA_030606565.1 Candidatus Bipolaricaulota bacterium
ATTTCTTTGCGGAGACAAATACTAATGGTCCATTGGTAGTGAGAGCAGGAGATCCCCGCAGTAGAATACTTATTGGGGATTCCCACGTGACTTACAACATGCTCTCCTCTTCGTTCTCCAACCGGGTGCTTGAGGCGCTAATTTCCGAATACCCACCTCATTACAGCCCTCCATTGGTTACACACGAGGGCGAAGAGTTCGGGTATGTCCTTGAAGGCAATATCTTGCTTCAGGCTGGCAATCAGGAAGAGACGCTCGGACCGGGGGACAGCTTTCACATTATTTCCTCGCAGCCGCACACAGTTCAGAACCCGTCGGATAAGCCGGCAAGGATCTTGTGGGTACTCACAATGAAGCTTCTGGAAGGAGGAGGACATCTGTAATGGCAAAACGGGTAGCCATCGATATCGGTGGAACGTTTACGGATCTTGTTGCGATGGATGAGGTAACGGGTGAGGTCGTTTTAGAGAAGGATCTCACTACGCCAGACAACTTCGCTAAAGGTGTTACTCATACCATGCGAAAAAGCAAAATTGACCCAAAGGAGATTTCGCAATTTGTACATGGAACTACGGTAGTAGTAAACGCCTTGACCGAGCGAACAGGAGCGAAGACGGCCCTCATCACCACCCAAGGGTTTCGGGATGTCCTGGAGATTCAACGGGCCAACCGAACAGATATGTACAACCTCTTCTACCAGAAACCGAAGCCCTTTGTCCCCCGCCGGTTCCGCTTTGAGGTGCGCGAACGACTCAACTACAAGGGCGAGATCCTGCAGCCGCTTACGGAGGAGGATGTGGTGGCTGCGGTTGAGGCGTGCAAGAAAGCGAGGATCGAGGCTATCGCGATTTGCTACATTCATGCCTACGCCAATTACGCTCATGAACAGCGCACACAGGAGATCGTCGAGGAGTTGTATCCGGAAGCGTCTGTGACCTCGTCCCACGAGATCACGCAGGAGTGGAGGGAGTACGAGCGTACCAACAGCACGGTTCTCAACGCCTATGTTCAACCCGCAGCGGAACTGTACCTCTCGACGCTCGACGAAGAACTCTCCAGAATGGGGGCACCAGGCACGAAGTACGCTATGCAGTCAAACGGTGGAACTACCACCTTTGCTCAGGCGCAGCGAGTGCCGATCCACTTGGTAGAGTCGGGTCCAGTCGGTGGGGTGATCGGGGCAAGTATTATTGCTAAAGCAGTAGACGAGAAGAGTGTTATCTCCTTTGATATGGGCGGAACCACCGCCAAGGTGAGCCTGATTGATCAAGGTCGTCTGAAGATCAATACCGACTATCACTTGGAGAAGACGAGCATCTGGGCGGGTTACCCGGTGAAGATCGCCGTTCTTGACATAGTAGAAGTGGGAGCTGGTGGCGGTTCAATTGCTTGGATTGACCACGGGAATGCGTTGCATGTGGGACCACGAAGTTCAGGTGCCGACCCCGGTCCAGCGTGTTATGACCTTGGTGGAACCGAGCCAACGGTTACGGATGCCAATCTCCTCACCGGTCGACTGAGTCCGGATTACTTCCTTGGTGGGCAGATGGAATTGAAGGTCGATCGCGCCGAGAGGGCGGTACGCAAGATCGCTGAGTCGTTCGAACTATCTACCCTGGAGGCTGCTTTGGGTATCATCAGGCTCGCAAACGCTAACATGCAGGCTGCTCTGGAACGGGTGAGTATAGAGCGAGGGTACGACCCGCGGGAGTTTGCGCTGGTCGCCTCGGGCGGTGCAGGCGCGTTGCATGGAGCGACCCTTGCAAGGGATCTCCACATGCGCAAGGTGATCGTTCCACGTGCGCCGGGTCAGTTCTCCGCCTGGGGGATGTTAATGACAAACCTGCGCCACGATTTCATCCGAACGCGGTTGATGTCCTGTAATGTCTCGACCCTCGCGGAGATCGCCGCTGCGTTCTCTGAGTTGGAAGAAGAGGCACGAGGGACATTCCGTCAGGAGAGCTTCCCTTTGGAGAGGGTATGGGTGGAGCGCTTCCTAGACCTCCGTTACAAGGGGCAGGAGCACACGGTGCGCACCCCTGTGTACGAGGATGTCCTCAAGAACAAGGATCAATTTGATCGCTTGATCGAGAAGTTTCACGAGCTACATGAGCAAGCATATTCCTTCCGCCAAGACGATCCGGTAGAGATTGTGAACTTCCACGTTGTCGGTTGGGGAGAAGTGGATAAACCCTCCTTCAAACCGTTGGAAGAGAAGGGGCGGAGCCTCGATCAAGCGATCAAGGGAGAGAGGCCAGTTCACTTCCAGGAGATGGGCACGGTTAAAAGCAAGGTCTACGAGCGGGATCTCCTTCCCCCCCACGCTATAATCGATGGTCCGACCGTCGTTGAGGAGCCAACATGCACAACCATTGTCTGTCCGGGGCAGCAAGTGATGGTGGACCGTTTTGGCAATCTGGTGATTACGGAGGTGTCCAAGTGACTGTCAAGCGCACTATCGATCCCTTTACAGTGGAAGTGATCAAACGAGCGTTGATCTCTGCAGCAGAGCAGATGTTCGTCGCATTCGGACGCACAAGCAAGAGCTCGGTCATCTATGAGGTGCTCGACTATGGGTGCGCGGTCACCGATGCCCGCGCGCGGATGATTGCACAGGCCAACGGTATCCCCCCGTTCATCGGCGTGCTGACCGATGCAGTTAGAGAAGTGATCGACAAGTTCGGATTGGATGGAATTGGAGAGGGAGACGTGATCATCCTAAACGATCCCTACATGGGCGGGGCCACGCATCAGAACGACGTAGTGCTGATAATGCCTGTATTCTACGAAGGGCACCCGATCATGTTTGCGGCAAGCAAGGGACACTGGAACGATATTGGTGGGAAAGATCCCGGAAGTTGGTCTCCCGATGCGACCGAGATCTATCAGGAGGGATTGCAGTTCCCTCCCGTCAAGCTGTTCGAGAATGGGAAAGAGGTTCAGGGGATTGTCGATATCCTAACGCGGAACATCCGAATCCCGGAGATGATCCTGGGAGACATGCGGGCGCAAGCGGCGTCATTGCAGGTGGCGGCCAACCGCATCACACAGATCTGCGATAAATACGGGCTCGATACGGTGCTTGAGTCAATTGAGATCTATCTCGAACAGGGGAAACAAGAGGCTCTTGAGGAATTGAAGGGTCTGCCCAAAGGCGAGTTCACAGCGCAGGAGTACATAGACGACGATGGACTGGGAGGCGATCCGGTACTAGTCAAGGTTAAGGTAACGATCACCAATGATGAGTTCATCGTCGATTACACCGGGACGGGGAAGACC
Source organism: Candidatus Bipolaricaulota bacterium (assembly GCA_030606565.1). Classification (GTDB taxonomy): domain Bacteria; phylum Bipolaricaulota; class Bipolaricaulia; order UBA7950; family UBA9294; genus UBA9294. The sequence goes on from JAUWGE010000054.1 coordinate 3,280, forward strand.
TGCCGTGGGCCGATCAACACTCCCTTGTCCGCGCTAATTAGCACGGCCAAGTTCGCTTACAAAGCGGTGGTGAGTCCTCACGGCGATTCCAATGAGGGCCTGTTCGCACCATTGAAGGTAATCGTGCCTGAGGATACGGTCTTTAACCCCAAGCGGCCCGCACCGGTAAGCACGTATTGGGAGTCGGACAGCTACGCAGGGGATGTGGTTTGGAAGGCGTTGGCCGACGTTATACCTAAGCGGATCACGGCCGGGCACTTCTTAAGCGTCTGTGGCACAACCGTGAGCGGTATTGATGATCAGTCAGGCGAGTGGTTCTTCTCCGTCGAGCCCAACGCTGGTGGCTGGGGCGCAGGTAAAGGAAAGGACGGTGAGAGCGGTCTTGTCTGTTCTGGGGATGGGGAAACGTACGTCCTATCGATCGAAGTCGCGGAGACCCGTTACCCATTCATCGTCGATCAGTTCTCGTTGAACATCGTCGACGGTGGACACGGTCAATGGCGCGGCGGGTACGGGCTGGTAAAGGATTATCGTATCACCAATTCCAAGACCTTTGTCACTGCAAGCTTTGGGCGAAACACGTTCCCACCGTGGGGACTTGCCGACGGGATGTTCGGTACTTCGAACGCAGTCGAGGTTCGAACCGCGGATGGGAAAGTGGAACAACGAGGACGCTTCTCCAAGGAAGAATTGATGACAGGTGATGTGGTACGGTTCATCACCGGGATGGGAGGGGGTTATGGGGATCCCACAAGGCGCGATCCCAAAGCCGTACTCGCTGATGTCGCTGACGGCTACATCACACGGGAAGCAGCAAGAAAGGTGTACGGAGTGGCTGTTATCGGGGAACCTGCGAAAATCGATGAGGCTGAAACGCGCCGATTGAGAGGATGAGAACATGGAACTCTGGGAAGCAATCAAGGGGCGACGAAGCGTGCGAGCGTTCCTCGACCGTCCAATCGAGCGGGATCTCCTTGAGCGCTTGTTGGAGGGAGCAATTTGGGCCCCGTCCGGGGGGAACGCCCAGACGTGGCGGTTTGTGGTGATCGACGATCCTATACAGATCCGCCGTATCAAGATCGTGAGCCCGGGACTCCTTGGCGATCCCGTCGCAGTGATCGCTGTTTGTCAAGACTTGACTAGGGCGCGCGCCAAGGGAGGGGAACTGGGCGAGACGTTCTTGGCCCCGATCGATGCGGCTATGGCAACCCAGAACCTCCTTCTGACTGCCTATGCAGAGGGGCTGGGTAC
>JAUWGE010000009.1 GCA_030606565.1 Candidatus Bipolaricaulota bacterium
ATTACACGTGCGTCTGTCATCATCAAAATCATGCCTCCTATGATTCGACACACGCGCTTGCGTTACCAGTGTTATCTCATGCTCATCTCGCACGAGAAACACCCCCTCGCTTCATGCTCATCTTGTATGGGACAACTCTGCGCGTTGCGGTCCTTCCTTGAAGCAGCTATAATTTCTCTTGCAAAGAGCTTGATAGACAAAGAAGGTTGGATGGGAATAGTCCTTAGGAATATCACGGCGGTCATCGACGGCGCCACGGCAGTTAAGACCGTAAATCTCCGTATTGACGGAAAGAGGATCAGCACCATCAGCGAGGATCCCCTGCCGATCAACCCCGGCGAAACGGTGATTGAAGGAGAGGGGAAACTAGCGATCCCTGGTTTGGTCAATGCGCATAGCCATCTTCCGATGGTCCTCTTTCGCGGGCTTGCCGACGATCTTCCGTTGCGAACCTGGCTTGAGGATCACATCTGGCCGGTCGAGAGGGAGTTAAGTCCGAAAGATGTTTACTGGGCTTCCCTCCTTGGACTCGCTGAGATGATCCGCGCGGGGACGACCATGTGTGCTGATATGTATTTTTATACCAACGAGGTAGGGCGCGCGGTGGAGGAGGTTGGCCTGCGGGCGGTGCTCTCCTATGGCGTTGTCGCCTCAGAGCTTGACGCGCATGGGAAGGCAGAGCTTAAGAAGGCGGAGGCAGTGATTACTCGTTGGGAGGGAGCTGGGGACGGCAGAATCAAGACCGCGCTCAGTCCACATGCGGTCTATACGTGTGGTGAAGAAGTATGGAAGGCGGCGATCGAGCTGGCACAAAAGTATGAGGTTATCCTTCACACTCACCTTGCGGAAACGCGAGAGGAAGTGGAGCAGTGTCGAGCGCAGAGGGGATTGAGTCCGGTAGCCACGCTTGATCGGTTCGGCGCCTTATCGATCCCGGTCCTGGCGGCTCACTGTGTTCATGTTGACAAGGACGATATTCATCTTCTGGCCGACCGGGAGGTGAGCGTCGTTCACTGCCCGAAGAGCAATGCCAAGCTAGGAAGTGGGATTGCCCCAATTGTGGCGATGCAAAAAGCGGGGGTAACAGTTGCTTTGGGAACTGACGGTGCGGCAGCGAACAACAGTCTAGATATGATCGAGGAGATGCGCATGGCAGCCCTTCTCCAAAAAGTGTCCTCCGAGGATCCGACCGTCCTCCCAGCGCGGGAGGTGGCTCTAATGGCGACGCAGGCAGGTGCCAAGGCGCTTCGAACAGGAGCGCAGGAGCTTGCCGTCGGCCAGGATGCGGATATCGTCCTAGTTGACCTGGATTGTGTTCGTACTCTTCCCATCTATGATCCCCTCTCCGCCCTCGTCTACGCAGCGCACTCGCAGGATATAACCGACGTTGTGGTGGCTGGGCGGTTTCTTCTGCGAGATAGGGAGCTTGTCACTATCGATGAGGAGAAGGTAAAGCAAGAGGTAAATCACCTGTCAAAAAGGTACGCAAATTGAGCGATCCCATCCTGGGAGAGCGGGAAATCCCTCCCTCGGGATCGGGAACGAAGGAGGATTAATGGGTCTTACACGCCAAAAGAAAGAAGAGATTGTCAAGGACTACAGGAAAAGCGATACAGATACTGGGTCAGCGACGGTTCAGGTTGCGCTTCTCACCGAGCGGATTAAGGAGCTGACCGAACACTTAAATGTGCACAAGAAGGATTTCAGCTCACAGCGAGGTTTGCGAAAGATGGTCGGTCAACGCCGCCGCTTGCTGAAATACGTCAAACGCCGAGATCTCACTGCGTATAAGGAATTGATTCAGAAACTAGGAATCAGAGGAGTCTAGAGTAATAATGTTAATTAGAGAAAGTATACAGTTTAATGGGAAGGAAGTTTCCCTAGAAACCGGACGGCTGGCCAAACAAACAAACGGTGCCGTTCTGGCCACCTACGGGGATACACGCGTCCTCGTCACGGTGGGTTTACAAGAGAGCAATGAGGATATTGATTATTTCCCGCTCCGCGTCGACTACGAGGAGCGATTTTACGCCAGCGGGAAGATTCCCGGTGGTTTCTTCAAGCGTGAAGGAAGGCCGAGCGATGTGGCGATCCTGAGTGCGCGGATGATCGATCGGCCGATCCGTCCACTCTTCCCCAAGGACTACCAAGATGAGGTCCAGATCGTCGCCACGATCCTCTCGGCTGAGCCGGACTGTTCGCCGAGCATCGTGGGTATCCTCGGTGCCTCTGCCGCGCTGATGATATCACAGGCCCCGTTCGCTGGCCCGATTGCCGGGGTAAAGGTCGGTCAAAAAGACGGCCAGTTGGTAGTTAACCCCGACGCAACCTGGCAGGAAGAGGGCGGTGTAGAGATCACTGTCGCCGGGACGAAGGAGGCGGTGACGATGGTGGAAGGGATGATGGACGAGCTCTCCGAGGAGAAGGTAGTGGAGGCAATCGACATTGCTCATCGAGCGATCCAAGATCTCATCAGCCTCCAGGAGAGATTTGTCGAGCGGGTCCGTCCCGTAAAGAAGGAGGTCTCTCCGACTGTCGAGGACTCCGAGTTGCGGGAGCGTGTGCATGCGATCGTCTGGCCGGAGTTCCCCTCAATGTACAACCTGTCAAGCAAGAAGGAGCGGCAGGACTTCGTAGAGTCCATCTGCGAACGAGCGATCCAAGCGATTGTTACGGGAGATGTCCCCGCTGAGGAGAAAGCCAAGCTGGAGAAGAGAATAGCCAACCTCGTTGAGGATTTTCAGAAGGAGTATATGCGCCAGCGGATCCTTGAATCCGGCGAGCGGGTCGACGGTCGCCGACCAGAGGAGTTGCGTCCGATCAGTTGTCAGGTCGGGATTCTCCCGCGAACCCATGGCTCAGCCCTGTTCACCCGCGGGGAGACCCAGAGTTTGGGGATCGCCACCCTTGGCGCCACTCGCAGCGATGAACAGATCATCGACCAGATGATGAAAGAGGGGCGAAAGCGATTCATGCTCCACTATAACTTCCCTCCCTATTCAGTAGGTGAGGTGAGGCGGATTGGCTCTCCGAGTCGCCGTTCCATCGGCCACGGTTACCTGGCAGAGGGAGCCATAAGGGCCGTTCTCCCAAGTGAGGAGGAATTCCCCTACATCATTCGTATTGTCTCGGAGATCCTGGAGTCAAATGGTTCCTCCTCCATGGCAACGGTATGCAGTACCTCCCTTTCACTGATGGACGCCGGGGTGCCGATCAAAAAGCCGGTTGCGGGGATCGCCATGGGAATGATCGAGGATGAAGCAAGCAGGCGCCGAGTCATCCTGACAGACATCTTGGGAGCAGAGGATCACTACGGAGATATGGACTTTAAGGTTGCTGGAACGCAAGATGGGATTACCGCTTTCCAGCTTGATGTTAAAGTGGGAGGAATCGACCGGGAGACCCTGCATGAGGCGTTGAGACAAGCCAAGCAAGCGCGCTTGGAGATCCTTGCCGAGATGACACAAGTTATTTCCGCGCCGCGCGATCAGCTTTCCCCCTACGCGCCGATGCTTGTGACGATCACCATCCCCGTGGATAAGATCGGGTTGGTGATCGGCCCTGGTGGGAAGATGATCCGTCGTATAATCGAGGAGACTGGCGCTACGATCGATGTCGAGGACAACGGCGAGGTGAAGATTGCTGGAACCGATTCTGAAGCAGTCGCCGCGGCCAAGAAATGGATCGAAGATCTCACTGCCGAACTGGAAGTCGGGATGGTAATGAAGACTAAGGTCACCCGCGTGGTTGACTTTGGGGCCTTTGTAGAATTAAAGAACGGCTCTGAAGGGCTTGTCCACGTTTCGAACCTCGCCTCGGGGTACGTGGACAACGTCCGCGACATCGTCAAGCCAGGAGACGAGATCACGATAGAAGTAATCGGGGAGGACAAGATGGGCCGTCCGGATTTGCGCCGCATCGAAGAAGAAGGTGAGGAATCTCGCCCCGCCCGCCCGAGGAGGAGGGAAACGTCTCGGCGAGGAGGTTTCAGATCGGAATCCGCGGCGCCAGAGACCAAGATCAAAGTTGGGGACATCATCGAGGGGACGGTAGCCCACATTACTGATTACGGAGCTTTTGTTGAGTTGGCGCCTGATATCACTGGCTTGATCCATATATCCGCCCTATCGGACGACTACGTTAAGCGCGTGGAGGATGTGATAAAGTCGGGTGACCGCGTGAAGGTCGAGGTGCTGAACATCGACGACCGCGGTCGTTACAAGCTGCGCCGCATCGTTCCTAAGACAGAGGAGAAACAACCTAAGACAGAGGAGAAACAACCTCAGATAGAGGAGAAGCAGCCTCCACCCTTTGAGGATCGCTGGTGATCGAGGCGCTCTACGAGGGGGTCTTCTCCACAACCCTTAGAAGTGGGTTGCAGGTTTTGCTAGAGGAAGTCCCGACTTCTCGTTCGGTGAGTGTGGGGATCTGGGTTAAGGTGGGAAGCCGCGATGACCCAGATCCCCTATTTGGTTTGACGCACTTTCTGGAACACCTCCTATTTAAGGGTACGTTCACGCGGGATGCAACACGAATTGCCCAAGAAATCGACGGGGTTGGCGGCCACTTGAACGCAGCCACGGGTAAGGAGTCCACTTTCTACTATGCTGAGGTCCCGGTCGACGGTCTTCATCTTGCTCTAGAGATCCTGACAGATCTTGTACAACACCCGGCGATCGATCCGGAGGAGCTCGAGCGGGAACGAGGGGTAATCCTCGAAGAGATTAGCAGTCATAAGGACGATCCGGAACAGCATGCGTATGACCTGTTCAACGCTGGCCTGTGGGAGAAATCGCATCCACTCTCTCGATCAGTATTGGGAGATCGGAGCACAATCAAAGAAGTAACCCGAGAGGAAGTCGCTGAGTACCATCGCCGCTTCTATCAGCCAGGGAACATGGTTCTCGTCATTTGTGGGGCCATCGACGCAAAACAGGTTATTGCCTTGGTAGAGCAGCTGTTCGATCCTTTCTCCATGTCCTCTGGGTTCTCCCGGCGGAGTTCCCCTAGTATGCGAAGCGGCCGCACCCTCCACGAACGTGAGACTGAGCAGTCCCACCTCTACCTTGGGCTGCCCGGGACCAATGCCTCTGATGATGACCGCTTTGCACTCGAGGTAGCAAACACCGTCCTGGGAGACGGGATGAGTTCGCGCCTGTTTCGGATCATCCGCGAGGAACGAGGGTTGGCTTACGCGATTACAAGCTCCGTCACCCTTTACTCCGATGCTGGCTCCTGGGTCGTTTATGCCGGGGTCGCTCCGGAGAATGTCGCTGAAGTAGCGCGGATCACGCTAACCGAGCTTGACCGCCTCCGTGATGAGGGGATTTCTCCTGATGAACTCTCGTTGGCCAAGGCCAAGCTACAGGGGCACCTGATACTTAATCTAGAGACGAACGCCAATCGCATGGCGCGGCTGGGGAGCGCTGCGGTTACCGGCAGGGAGATTCTCTCCCCGGATGAGCTGATCGGCCGGGTAGGCGCAGTCTCTTTAGAGGATATCGCGCGAGTCCTTGCGCGGTTCGCCAGGCCCGATGCGGTGAACCTGGCCGTGGTCGGCCCGCGCACCGCCGACATTGAGAAGCTCTGCGGACTGGGCTAGAATTATTTCACGATGCCGATGTCAAGCGCCATATACCCAGGGAGCTTTGACCCGATCACCTACGGACATATCGATATTCTCCGCCGGGCAAAGAAGCTCTTCTCGCGTCTGCTGATCGCGGTCGTGGCCAATCCGAACAAGGCTCCACTCTTCTCCGTCTCCGAGCGGGTAGGAATCACTAAGGAGACGCTTGCCGAGGTGGGGATCTGTGGGATCGAAGTGATCAGCTACGACGGGCTTTTGATCGAGTGTGCCAAGAAAAATGGGGTTGAGGCGATCGTGCGTGGGTTGCGCGCCAACTCCGACTTTGACTATGAGTTTCAGATGGCTCTTACCAATCGTGACCTTGACTCAGAGATTGAGACGGTCTTCTTCATGACCGCAGGGAAGTACAGCTTCCTCTCCTCCTCGATCGTCAAGGAAGTAAAACGCTATGGGGGCGAGGTCTCATCGTTTGTCCCTAAGACGGTGGAAGACGCATTGGCGCGAAAGTTTGAAAGCCTTAAGTGAAGAGGCGAAATTCAAGGATCAAGGGCAGGCCGTTTTTTCAAGGAAGACAAAATCCTCCTTGAGGAGGGGGAAGATGGCAGTAGCGTCGGGGCACCTCCCCGGCGTTCTTGTTAAAAGTTCGATCACGAAAAAGCCATCATTGATCGCGTTATGTAGGGAGACCTCACTTACATAAGCAGCTCCTGAGGCCCCAAGGGTTTGGGCGCTCTACTATCGAAGGGAAGTTTGTGCTAGGATTGCTGACGGGAAGAGAAACTGTCGCTGGTCAAGGAGGTCATCAGCGGTGAAGCTGTTACCAGAGGAGAAAGATTGGCTGAACTCTTTCATCGGGGAAATTCGTCGCGGCTTCCCTGGAGCACTTGAGCGGGTGATGGTCTTTGGTTCGAAGGCACGCGAAGAGGCCAACCCTGATTCTGACCTGGACGTGCTCGTTGTTCTTAAAGGGAAAGAAGATCTCAAATCCCGTATTCGTCTGCTTGGATATGACTTGGCGCTAGGGAAAGATGTAGCCCCATCCATCACAGTCTACACCGTACATGAGGTCGAACAACGCAGAGAGCACCGCTCGGTCTTCCTAGAGGCCGTGGAGCGAGAAGGCGTGGTAGTTTCGTGAGAGAAATCCAGGTTCAAGCTGAATGGAGACGCTCTCTGAAAGCCCAGGGAGCGGCTGATCTCTTACTTGAAGCAGATTTCTACGAAGATGCCGTCTCACGGGCCTATTATGCCGTTCTCCATGCGGCCAAGGCCGCGTTGCTTGCACGGGATATCGTAACAGAGAGCCATACCGCTGTAAGGCGTCTCTTCGGGAAGGAGCTGGTCCAGCCGGGCCTTCTCGAGAAGGAATGGGCGATGATCCTCGCCCACGAGCAGGACGAACGAGCTTCCGCCGACTATGACGTAGAGCTAACCTTCTCTCGAGAGGTTGCAACGCAGCGGGTAAACGATGCCAGGCGTTTTCTGGAGCGAATCCGCTCATTTCTGCAGACGGAAGGGATCGATGAGATAAGCTCTGCCTGAAGTTCGCTTGGCTCCTATGAACCGATGGTAGAGCCATCCGTTCCTCAGGCTAGAACGAAACATCTAAAGGCAAGGTCCGATCCAGACGCTAGATCACTCTACGCCTCCAATGCCTCCATCTCGCCTGACGTTTTCGCCGTTGGCGAAGCCCGCCGTACTCCCACTGCCAAGTCACCACACGCACACCACGACACTTGAATGGCAAGGGGCCTTTGCCCCTGCCAACAAGCGGCGGGTTTGGGCATCAGCCGCCAACAGCGCGTTATCCGACGTGCACCCTATTTACGATTGCATCTTGGCGCTGCACTCCACTTCCTGGCAAACTCCCAAATCAGCTTGCGCTCAACATAGCGAATGAACAATGAGCGGATTTCCTCATCCAATCCCTCTACTGGAAACGCGGCAACATAGAGACTGTCGCCTTGACCACCAAACACCTGCCGATAGGTTCTGCCACCACTGTGCCCGAACTTGCCTTCAAAGGCGGAGCGATTGAATTGTCGCCAGCGCCTCATCAACGAATTGTTGCAGGTTTCGCCAATGTAAACAATCTGCTCCGCTCGCGGGTTTGCCCGTCCAGCGGGCGCAACATCAAAATGAGCCAACAGATACACCCCTGGAGAGCGGATACCCTTCAATGACGTGCGCTCGATCCATCGTGTCCAATGCGAGAATATTATCTCTGGGTCTTGCATTCCGTTTCCTCAAGGCGCATGTTGGATAACGTCCCGAGCGTATCTGAAGTTTGCCCGATAGGGCAAATTTGGGCGAAAGTGCGAAGCACCGAAGCCAGATACGCTCTGTTAGGCGACGTCCTGCTCATTTCGATCACATAATAACAGCAATATCTATAGCGAGTACTAACAAGATTTGAACCAGCAGTACGAAGTGCAGCGGAACTATCTTTCTTCTCTTTGGCTTAAATTTCTCCTTCTTCCATTCTGGTTCAAGATGTCCATCTACATATTTTCTAAGTTCATGATATCGCGAAGACCCATATATTACTGAATAACATCCACTAACTCCAATAAGTGTTGCGAACCCGGCAATAATAAGCCGAAGTGGTAGATTAGTGCTAAGTAGTTGAGATAAACCAGACTGGGTGGAACCGAATTTCAATGTCAATATAGCACCTAAAATAGCAAGCAAAATTACCACATACCACGTTGCGGCAGTTAGCTCATAGTCTCGGAAACGCCTCATTTCTGCATACATCTCAGAATAAACAGTGTCTTTGGAGACTCCGTCAGAGTTGTTTATCTCATTATTTTGTTTATGCATTGCTTCACCTCTTGTAACAGGATGTCGCCTAACGGGGCGGCGGGTTGGCGAACTTGCCTGGACGGGCAAACCGAAGGTTTGCACGGGAGGGCAAGTTGGACGGAGCGGAGCGAAGTCGCCAACCCGTCAGATAGGCAAAGTAACTTTCGTCAATCCACCCTTGCTGCGAAGTTATGGGGGCACATCTTTTAGCCCCTTTCATAATCTGGCCCAACGGACTGACAATTTTTTCGGCCTGCTGTTTGGCAACACGGGTATAAATCTGAGAGGCAATGGTGAGGCAATGGGATCGGGTCTTGCTCTTCAACATCTACTCTTTTCCCAAGCTCCTTCCTTACATGCAGAATCAGGCCATCATCTTCGAGGATCGCGAGGACCTCCTTGGGAAGAGCGGGGAAGTGATACGCATTACCTTCGTGAGTCACAACACTGTTCTCAAACTGCGCCTTGGCTCTTCTCTCCAGTTTTCATCAGTGGTCGAGTAATCTCGAAATTAACGGTGGAGAGCTCAGCAGGAGCCAGATGGGCCGAAGCGTCCAAGATTTCAATGCCAATGATGTTTCCATTCACATCGTAGTCGAGGATGAACCCATCTTTGATCTCGTCGCTCTCATGATACTCCCCTTCCCGGAGCTTGATATAAAGGGCATCTGCTTCTTCATCATATCTGACTCTCATCGCTTTCCCTCCCAATATTTATCAATCTTTGAAGTCCAATAAGCTGTTATCACCTTCTCTATCCCTTTCGCCTCAACATAAACCACCCGAAGAAGGAACTCTTCATCGGTATGCTTTAAGATACCTTGAACGATTTCCTTGTTTCCCTTCCCTTTTATAACTTGCTGCGGGTTGTTAAGCAATTCCTCCACTGTTTCTTTTGCGATTTTTCGCTCTGTCAAAATCGCTTCCGCATGTCTAGTATACTGGATTCCCATGAAGCCTGCCTATTCCATTCCTATTCCTTTAGCAAAGGTACGGAATCTTACAACGAAACATTCATACTTTCCCCAGCTCCTTTCTTACATGCGGGATCAGGCCGCCGTCTTCGAGGATCGAAAGGACCTCTTTGGGAAGGGCGGGAAAGTGATATTCATTACCTTCGTGACGGACAACCCCGTTCTCAAAGTCGATCGAGACGGTGTCGCCCTTATTTATCACGTCGATCCCGTCTTGAAGTTCGATCACGGGAAGGCCGTTATTGATCGCGTTACGAAAGAAGATGCGGGAGAATGACTTGGCGATCACCGCAGCGACACCAGCGGCCTTCAAGCAGGTCGCTGCCTGCTCGCGCGAGGAGCCACAGCCGAAGTTCCGCCCGGCAACGATGACGTCTCCTCCTTTCACCTCTTTGGCAAAGGAGGGGTCGAGATCCTCAAGCGCGTGCTCGGCCATCTCCGCTGACTCCATCGGCTGATACGTGTACTTTCCGGGGAAGATGACATCGGTGTTAACATCGTCGCCGTATTTCCAGACTCGCCCTTCCATTATGTTTCACCTTCCTCAAATGCGTTTCTCGGATCGGTGATCGCGCCGGTGATCGCCGATGCGGCGACGGTCGCCGGTGAGGCAAGGTAGATCTCCGCATCACGCGATCCCATTCGCCCCTTGAAGTTGCGATTCGCCGTTGAAAGGCAGACCTCACCCGGGGCAAGCACCCCTTGGTGTGCACCGAGGCACGGTCCGCAGCCGGGGCTTAGAACCAGCGCGCCGGCCTTGACGAACGTTTTAATCAGTCCTTCAGAAAGCGCCTGCAGGAGCACCTCCTGTGAGGCGGGAAGGACGAGCATGCGCACTCCCCTGGCAACCATCTTTCCTTCGAGAATCTTCGCCGCTAAGCGCAGATCCTCGAGTCGGCCGTTAGTGCAGGTGCCAAGGAGCGCCTGGTCGATCTTCGACCCCTCGACTTCACCTATCGAAACAACGTTGTCCACCGTATGCGGGCAGGCGACCTGCGGGGTGAGGAAGGAGGCATCGAATTCAAGGATCTTCTCATACTCGGCATCCATGTCGGGATAGACCGGTGTGTAGTCGGCCGCGGCACGTCCGTCCAAGAACGAAAGCGTCTTCTCGTCGGGCGCGATGTACCCGTTCTTCGCCCCCATCTCTACTGCCATGTTGGAGAGGACCATCCGGGAGGAAAGGCTCATCCGCTCGATCGCCTCGCCAGTAAATTCGACCGAGCGGTACAAAGCTCCGTCGGCCCCGATCTCGCCGATGATCTTTAGGATCAGGTCCTTGGAGGTGATCGGTTCCTGCAGGCTCCCGTTCACCACGATCTTGAAGCTTGACGGGGTCTTTAGCCAGATCTTTCCGGTTGCGTAGAGGACGGCCATCTCCGAGCGGCCGATCCCGGCGGAGAAGGCGCCGAACGCGCCGTAGGTTGTAGTGTGCGAATCAGAGCCGAGGATCAGCTTTCCCGGCAGAGCGAATCCCTTCTCTGGCAGAACCTGGTGGCAGATTCCTACCCCGGCGTTGTAGAAGTTTAAGATCCCCTGTTGTTGCACGAACTCGCGGATCTCCTTGTGCCCTAAAGCGTACTTCTCGGTCGATGCAGGAACGGTGTGATCGAGAACGATCACGAATCGCTCGGGGTGCTTCACCCGCTCGACCCCGATCTTCGTAAATGTCTTTGCGATCGCAGCGGTATTGTCATGCGAGAGGCAGTAGTCGGGTTCGATCTCCACGATCTGGCCGACCTCGACGTGATCTAGTCCTGCCTTCTCGGCTAAGATCTTCTGAGCGAAGGTCATCGACATCCTAGAAATCACCCCTCGATCGGATCGAAGTTCATGAAGTCGGCATAGTGGAGGATTATCGCCTCCGGTGTTCTCTTGTATGGATCTCCTTCTTTTGAGTGAGTCCCGATAATGTGGAGGACCTCCGCTGGAAGCCCGTTCGCATCGGCGAGGGCAACGCCGGAAAAGGGGTGCCTCACGAGCTTTCCGTCCGCGCTCTTGCGGAAAACGTCATCTTCTTCCTCCATCTCCAGGAGCTTTCCCACGTCGTGCAGAAGCGCTCCGGCAAGCAAGGTATCGTGATCAAGCGAAAGTTTGCCTTTATAGATCTCATCGAAGATCTCTGCGACCGCAAGGCAGACCTTGGTAACACTTCTAACGTGCTGAGCAAAGTTGATATCGACCTTCTTGGCAAGTGTAAACGGCATCCGCTCGATGTCCTGCGGGGTCCAGCCGCCCCGTCGGAGCGCCTCCTCCCAGGTGGCAAGAACCTTCTCACGAAGGCCTTCATCCTTGACTAACTTGATCTCTGGCAAGATCATCCTTAGCTCTTCTCTTACTTCCATCCGATCACCTTCCTTACGGTATCGATCACGGTTCCGTCTCTCCATTCGATAAGGGCGATTACCTCATCGCCGAATATCGGCCTTCGCGGAGGCCGGGTAAGTCTATCCGCCTCCTGTTTTATCTCTTTAAGCTCGCGCACCGGAAGACCGGCTGCGAGAAAGCGATCTTTTAAGTCTTTGCGCCGTGGGTTGACTGCAATTCCCCTCTCGGTGACGACAACATCGACCACCTCTCCCGGTGTTGTCACCGTAGTCACCCTCTCGACGATTACCGGTAGCCTCCCACGGAGTGTAGGGATCGTAATCACAGTCATCTTCGCCCCGGAGGCGACGTCCTGGTGCCCCCCGATCCCGTGCAGGAGCTGTCCGTCGGAGTGAGTGTTGACGTTGACGTTGAAGTCGAGATCGACCTCGGTTGCCCCGAGGAACGCAGCATCGAGCATGTATGTGGAGCAGCCTCGCGAGTCGTAGTTGGCGTACTGCCCAGGGTCCATGATCACATGGTTTTGGTCCTCGCGGAGCGATTCGATCGCCGCGGTGTCGAACGCTTGGCCATCGAGGATGACCCGTACCAAGCCCTGGTGCAGGATGTCAACTAAGAGTCTCGTCCCTCCCCCCATGGCGAACCCGCCGACTATGCCTAACTTGGCCATCTCCTCTCCCACGAACTTCGTCGCGGCAAGGGAGATTCCACCTGCCCCGCCCTGAAAGTTGAACCCGTCCACGAGGTAACCCGAGACCTTAACCGCCTCAGAGGCGAGCCGTGCGATTTTAAGGCGCGTCGGGGAACGCGTGATCATGAGCGTTCCCGAGGCGATACTCTGCGGATCACCAATCTCATCCACCACGACGATGTAGTCGGTCCATCCTTGCTGAATCTCAAACGGGTAAGCCGGGTAGGGAACAAGGTCGTTCGTCACCACTACTGCCTTTTCGGCGTACATCGCATCGACCGTGCAAAACGTGATCGGACCGCACGGCGTCTTTCCCTTTATCCCATTGGCGTTGCCATAGGGGTCTGCTTGAGAGGCGGCGATGAACGCGACATCAATCTTTATGTCTCCCGCTTCCACTGCCCGCCAGCGTCCCCCGTGTGAGCGGAGAACCGCTGGTTCCCGTAACTTTCCTCCCTGGGAAACGAACGCCCCCACCGGCCCGTTCATCGAGCCTTCGATCCGCGTTACAACGCCATTTTTGATGTGCTCGATCAAGGGCTCGTGCACCGGGAAAAGAGCAGTGGGGAAGAGCCGCAGGTCCTTTAGCCCCATGTGAGCGCAGGCATCTACGACCTGGTTAACGAGGAGATCCCCGTTTCGAAAGGAGTGGTGGAAGGAGATTGTCATGCCATCCGAGAGCCCGGTTGCTTCGATCGCTTCCTCGATCGAGGAGAGCACCTTATTCTCTCCGGGTTTAACCGTCTTTTGAGGGCGGGAGGCCTTTTGAGCTGTAGGAGTAGTGGCAAACGCCCCCTTGAATGGCCGCAGTTTTCTCTTGCCAATTCTTTCTGGAATTTCACGGCCGAGCACGTTTTTCATCGTGATCCCTCTCCGGTTAACTCCTGAGCGAGCTTGAGCGTCCGACGCGCCCGTTCGAGGACCGGTCGGTCGATCATCTTGCCCTCGATAGCAATCGCCCCAATACCGCGCGCTTCGGCTGCTTGCGCCGCAGCGACGATCTTCTGCGCTTCCTCAATCTCCTCTTTGCTCGGGGAGAAGACGCTGTGGATCGGCGCGACCTGGCGGGGGGTGATCGCTCCCTTACCATCGAAGCCAAGATCACGCGCCAACTTGGTCTCGGCGATCAGACCATCTTCGTCCTCCACGTTGGAGTAGACCGTATCGGAGGCCTGCACCCCTGATGCCTTGGCCGCAGCGACGATCATCGACCGAGCGAAGAGGAGGCTCTCCTGCGTCCGTTTCGCTCCGAGGTCACGGGTGAAGTCCTCCGCGCCAAAGGCAACGATCGCCACTCTGGTGTCCGCGGCACAGATCTCTTCGGCGTGGAGGACCCCCTTCGCTGTCTCGATGATCGGCATAATCAAGGTTGAGCCTTCCACGATGCCGACCTCATTCTCGATCCGGGTGATCTCAGTAGCAAGCTCGTCGATATCCGCAGCAGACTCCGCCTTGGGAAGGCAAATCCCGTGCGGTCGGCTGCGCAAGACCTCGGCGAGGTCATCTCGTCCATAGCTTGAAAGCGGATTGATTCGCACCCAGACCTCGGGGAGATCGATCGTTGCCAGGAGGTGTTTCACCAGGATGCGTGCCGCGGCCTTTTCCACCGGTGGGACCGAATCCTCAAGGTCAAGGAGAACACAGTCAGCACCATGAAGTTCGATTCCCACAAGGAGGCGGGGATTGTTCCCTGGCGCGTATAGGCGGCTTCGCCGTGGGCGGTCCCGTTTGCTTGCAACACGGCTCACGCCCGGTTCGACCAGGGCGGTGCTGGGAAAGGCCGATCGGAGGGCCGCCTCTACCCGCGCTGCGATCACGTAGTCAAGTGCTCCTTTGTCGATCGCATTGATCTTTGCTTTCTTTATTTTAAGTGTGGCTGCGGTCTCCTCAATCACCTGGCGAATCCCCTGCTCAACCAGCTTCTTGTTCCCCGCTTCGATTTGAACTTCAAGGGACGAAGCCGAAGCGACCGTAACCTGGCAGTCCCGCTTGTTCTCCGAGCCGGCCGTTTTTTCTACGTTCATTGTCCTTCTCCTACGACATCAACAGGGCCAGGACCGCCTTCTGCGCGTGCATGCGGTTCTCTGCCTGATCGAAGATGGCACTTCCACTGCTGCGTGAGGCTTCGTAGGTGATCTCTTCCCCATAGTGTGCGGGGAGGCAGTGCATGACCAAGGCATCCTCGCTTGCTAGCTTTATAAGGGCCTCGTCGATAGTGAATCCAGTGAAGGCGTGCTTCTTCTCCTCGGCCTGCGTCTCCTGCCCCATGCTCGTCCACACGTCGGTGTACAGTATATCGGCTCGGCTCGCTGCTTCCCTGGGGTTGTGCAGGAGCTCGACGCTCCCTCCCTCTTGTCGTGCCGCCTCCACGATCGCCTCATCCGGCTCGTATCCTGCAGGGCAAGCGATGCGGAACTTCATCCCCACTTTTGTGCAGCCGTTGATCAGAGAGTGGGCTACGTTGTTCCCATCACCGATGAAGGTGAGGGTCAGCCCGGAGAGCTCGCCCTTCTTCTCCCAGATGGTTAAGAGATCTCCTAGTATCTGGCAAGGATGAAGGAGGTCAGACAGGCCGTTGATCACCGGTACGGACGCGTACTTCGCCAGATCGACGATCGTCTGATGCTCGAAGACGCGGGCCATGATTCCATCCACGTAGCCCGAGAGGACGATGGCGATGTCCTCTGTTGTCTCGCGCTTGCCAAGCTTGATATCCTCGGGGCCCAGGTAGATAGCATGTCCACCAAGCTGGGTCATCCCAGTCTCAAAGGAGACGCGCGTGCGAAGCGAAGGCTTCTGGAAAATCATCGCTAGGGTCTTCCCGTAAAACATCTTGTGCTTGACCCCAGCGTTAAGCTCGAGCTTCAGGTTACGCGCGGTTTCCAGGATTTCGTAAATCTCTGCGGTAGAGAGGGAAGCGAGTGAGATGATATCCTTGAGATTCATGGTCAGTTACCTCCTGTGGATGGAGGAACGTGCAATAGCCATCCGGATGTGAGGGCTCCCGACTCTTTTGGGGTTCCCTTGCCTGCGTTTGGGTAACAGCTCAGACAGTCATCGCAATCAGCGCCGATTGGCATCGATCCCTCCTTGTGAGCGCCCCGAATGATAGCCGATACCCTCCTGGCTATCCAAGGTTAAGAGGGTTAGCGTGAACGCCGATATTAACGCAAACGAAGCTCGGAAAGGCAAACGGGCATTAACATTGCATTACCTAGAGTTATAGAATCTAAGCCACAAGTTCAAGCGGTCTTCACTGAGTCCATGAAGGAGGGAGGACTCTTATCGGCATAGAGATTTAAGGGAGGATGCGGATGGAGTAGATGCCTAAGCGGTTAGCCCCAACTATGTCGGTGAGGAGGCGGTCTCCAACCATCACCGCCTGATGGGGCGAGGCTCCCAGTTTTTCTAAGAGAGACCGGAATCCTTTTTGGGAAGGCTTCCTTGCCCTGTGCAGGAGTGGATAGTCCTGGGCAAGGTGACCGATTACAGGGTCATTGGCCTGGCGGCGATTGGTGAGAATCCCAATCTTAAACCCTACTCGTGTAAGTTCTTCCAGGAGCGCGATGACATCCGGCTCCAGTCTATTCGGCCTACGTCCCCCCAAAGTGTTATCAAGATCGAAGAGAATCGCCCGTTTCCCCTCACTGTAAAGCTTGGCAAAGTCGATATCAAAGATCGAGGTGGCGACCTCACACGGCCGAAGAAGCCTCATCGCCCTCACCTTCGATGATCTCTCCAATTGTGGCTACGCCTCGCAGCCGGTCGATGATCGCCAAAAACTCATCTTCCATCCCTGGAGCAACGTAGATCTTGAAGTAGATTTTCCCATCCTTTAAACGGTAGTCGCGCCGGACGTTTGCCAGGCCGTCGTACGCGCTAACAATAGAGTCGATGAAGTGGATCTCCTCCTCGGTGGTGTGCAGCCAATAGACTGAAGCGTCCTGCATCAGTGCGCTTTCCTCTCCACTGCAGAAAGATAGGCGATCGCCTTTTGCAGAGCGATCTCCGGGTCGATCTTCTTCTCCCAGGCGGCGGCGATCACAGCGAGGATCCTCCCTCCTTCCGCCACCTCAGGTGATGGATAATCGGCCATATTGATTTTGCGGTCATCTCCCAGCTGTTCAGCGAGCTTCCTCGCTGCCAGAATTGTTGGTAAAGAGTAGTTCACTCGCTTCTCTTTCTGCTTGACCGCCTCCCAGGTGCGGCGGATCGCCTCCATCTCTTTGGGTGCGTCACCGAAGACGTGAGGGTGACGCCGGACGAGTTTCTTCACCAGGAGATCGATTACAGTGTCGATGCAGAAAGTTCCCTTCTCACAAGCGATCTGGCTGTGAAGGAGGACCTGTAAGAGAAGGTCGCCCAACTCATCGGCAAGTACTTGCGGATCACCGGCGTCGATGGCGGCGATCGCTTCATGCGCCTCCTCTAGGAGATATGGTCGTAAGGAACGATGATCCTGCGCACGATCCCACGGACAGCCTTCCTCTGCGCGCAGTTGTGCTACCAGCTCAACTAGGTCATTGAATGGCCTATGGCCCATTGCTGGGAGTTTGCACCGCTTCGCTTGGGGTTTGTACTTCCGTTTCCAGAGGCATTGGAGCCGGGATTTCTCCGCCTGCTTTCGCGAACAGTTCGGCCACCTCTTCAGGACGGTAGCTCGGATCGTCGCTCATGATCTTTTCCAGCTTCTCCTTGGCCTTGTCGTCCTCCCCTTGGGTCAGATAGAGCCTCGCCAGCTCGAGCGAGCCGTCGAGCCCCGGCCTTGTCAACGGGTTACCCTGCCCAACCTGGGTCTGATTGACATCAATAATCTTCTCGTACAGGTCGATCGTGTCCGCATCTGTGGTGGCATAGGGGAGAGCCCGCTTTAAGTAGTCGATTGAAGTATCATATTCAGTTCGCCACTTGTAGGCCTCGGCGATTCCGCGATAGGCCTCGAGCGAGTCCGACCGCACGTCGAGAATTGCTGCATACTGCTTGATCGCCGCACTCCACATGTACTGCTCAGCATAGACCTTTGCGAGTTTGAAGCGCATCTCGATGTCATCGGGAACAAGCTCCACTATCCTTTCCCCAAGTCTTTGTTTGATGGCGTTGTCAAAGGTCCGTGAGAAGGCGGTGCAGTAGTTCTCGATCGCCCCTTCGGTATCCCCTTGTTTCAGAAGCACGTCGGCCAATCCCTCGTAGGCCTCAGCCTTGTAAGGCGAGCGAAGGATGACGTTTTGGAAAGCTTTTCTCGCCTTGTCGAGGTCACCGATGGCAAGGTGGGCCTTGCCAAGCTTCACGGGAAGGTCTAGCGATCCACTGCGCGTGAGTGCCTTTTCGTATCGCTCGACTGTGGTCTTATAGTAAGAAGCAATGACTGTCGAAAGCTCATTTAGCCGTGTCTCTTCCTCCTCTGTGCGTGTGCTCTTTCCTTGAAGCTCTTCGCGTTCAGAGATAGCGGAAAGCATCCGCTCGTATGCGAGGTCGCCCTGAGAAACGATTAACTTCAGGTTTTCGGGATCGATCTGTTCGATCGCTGACAGGAGTTCCTCTAACTCATCGAGCTGTCCGACGGCGAGGTAGACAGCTGCGAGCTTTGCCATCACGCCGATGTCTCCTGGGCGCAGTTCGAGCGCCGCCTTATACTGGGTAATGGCCTGCTTGTAGGTTCGGTTTCTCACCGCCATATCTCCGGAGGCGATATAGGCGGCGACGAAGGTCGGGTCCTTGTTGATCGCCTCTCTGAACCGCATGTCAGCGCCGAACGTATCCCCGCGCTCAGCGAGGAGCTTCCCATAGAGGTAGATCGCAGTAGTACTATCTGGATCGAGCGTCAGAATGCGGTTAAGGAAATCCTCGTCTGCTTCGACATCCTCCAATGCCTCCAGATAGGCGGCCAATGCCTTTGCCTTGTAGCTGTCGATCGATTGCGTTAACTCATTGATTCGTGCCGCCTCCTCGTCGGTTGGTTCCTCTAACTCCTCCAGGGTTTGCTGCTCCTGCTTTGCGGTTAGCAACTTTGACTCGTAGATGCGGCCGATGTAATAGGGAAGATAGGGATCATCAGAGTATCCTTCCTCCTGCAGGCGCTCGAACTCGGCTAGTCCCAGATCGAGGTCCTTCTGCTGTTTCAGGTAAGCGTTCACCATTGGGATGTTGATCTCAACCTGTGCCTGGGCGAAAACATCCGCGTACCAGGTGTTGAACCGTTCATTTTCGGCCTCGCGGATGTAGTCCTAACGGACCTGATCCTTAGTCTCGTCAAGGGAGGGTGTGTGGGCTGGTTTGCGGTCGGTCAGTTGGATGATGTGGTGCCCGTATTGAGTCTCAACAATTCCGCTAATCTCTCCTACTTCCAGGGCGAAGGCTGCCTCCTCAAACTCTTTCACCATCTTACCGCGTGAGAACCAGCCTAGGTCCCCGCCCTCCTTAGCACTGGCGGTGTCAATAGAGTGCTCTTTGGCCAGCTCGGTGAAGTCCGCCCCACCATGCAATTGATCGAGGATCTCCTGAGCCGTTTCTTCGTCTGCGACAAGGATATGTGAGGCACGGATTTCCTCCGGTGTGTCGTAACGAGAGATGTTCTTCTCGAAATAGGCCTCGAGGTCTGCGTCGGTTGGCTCGATCGCACCAACCACCAACTTGCGTAGCTCTTGGTTGCGCAACTGGATGGCGATCTCATCTCGCATTGCATTCTGAAACTCCTTGAGGGTCATTCCTTGTCCCCTGGCGTAGGTTGTCAGCTGTTCCTCGGTGTAGGTCTCAAGCAACTGGTTGTATTGCTGAGCGTACAGGTCATTGACTTTACTTTTCGGCACCTTGATCTTCCAGCGTTTGGCTTCTTGAGCATAGAAGGCTTGCCGGATTAGCAGCTGCATCGCCTCTGCTTCCAACTGGAGTCGAAACAGTCTTCCCTTTGCTCCGGTAAGAAGAGCGCCCATGTCCTGGCCATACTGCTGGTAGAGCTGCTCGTAGCGGGTTAATACGTTCCGCGTGGCCCGCTCGAAGGCCGCGTTGGTAATCCGCGTTCCGTTTATTGTGGCTGCAAACGTCGGCCCCGACACTCCTGTGGGGGATCTTTCGAATACCCCGGCTTGGTTGAGGCCGATAAGTCCCACCCCTCCTACAAGAAAGGCGATGACGATAATCCAAATGATGGTTTTCTGATGTCGCTTGAAGAATGACTGCATCTCCCTGGGTCACTCCTTAAAAAGGGAATTGAATGTTAACGAATAGTAACAGGCACAGGGGTCATGGGCAAGGGGCGAGCCAGTGTGGATGTATCACCGCAGGATGATTCAGAACGGCTCTACCGTCGATCCTATCATCGGATGGCGTGTACGCACCGTGAAGTGGATCGCCGTCTTCTCTTGTCCTTCGATGAGGACACTGGAAAAACTGGGCGTGAAGTAGAGATCCACGCCGCTTGCTGCGAGGTACCCGCGGGCGATGGCGATTGCTTTCACCGCTTGATTCACCGCACGCGGACCGATGACCTGCATCTGCGTCTCACCTCTCTCACGGATTCCATTGGCGATCGCGCCTGCGGTTGCTCTGGGGTTCGATCCTGATGAGACTTTTAACATCTTAAATTTCTCCTCCCCTACTTCGCACTCTCCGTGAACTGGGTTTGTCGAATGACGTTCACCTTGATCTCTCCGGGGTAGCTTAGTTCTTCCTCGATGGCGCGAGCAATGTCGTAGGCCAGCTTCGCTGCCACCTCGTCACTCGCCCGTTCCGGTTGTACCATCACTCGTACCTCGCGGCCGGCCTGCAAAGCGTACGCCTCATGTACAGCAGGGAACGACCGGCACAGTTCCTCCAGGTCGTGTAGGCGTCGGATGTAGCGCTCGAACGTCTCCTGGCGCGCCCCCGGCCGTGCAGCGGACAGGGTATCAGCAGCCTGGATAAGGATAGCGAGAACGCTTTTTGGTTCAATATCTTCATGGTGAGCGGCAATGGCATGGACTACCTCTGGACTCTCCCCGTAGCGACGAGCGAGGTCGGCACCAATTATGGCATGCGGTCCGTCTACCTCATGATCGACTGCTTTGCCAATATCGTGCAAAAGGCCAGCGCGCTTGGCGTTCCCTGCGTTGGTTCCCAGCTCGTCGGCGAGCATCTTGGCGATCAAGCTCACCTCGAGGGAGTGAGAGAGTTGGTTCTGACCGTAGCTTGTCCGGTACTGCAGACGGCCAAGAAGGGTAGCCAGTCCGGGGTGGAGATCGATTCCCAGGTCGAAAGCTGCCTTTCTTCCCTCTTCCTTAACCCGCTCTGCCAGCCGCGCTTTGGCCCGCTGCACTTTCTCCTCAATCTGAGCGGGATGGATCCGTCCATCCTCGATTAGGCGTGTGAGAGCGATACGCGCCACCTCGCGCCGCAGTGGATGGAAACAAGACAGGACTACCATCTCCGGTGTATCGTCGACAAGGAGCTCCACCCCGGTCAATGCCTCAAAGGTCTTGATGTTCCGACCCTCACGCCCGATGATCCTCCCTTTGAACTCCTCTGACGGTAGGGGAACCGAGCTCACCGTATTCTCTTCGATATACTCAGAGGCATAGCGTTGAATGGCGGTTGCGATTACGCGCGCCGCCCGCTGCTCCGCCTCCTCCTTAGCCCGGCGCTCGACCTCCTCTACCTTACGCGAGAAAAAGCGCTGCGATTCAGCTTCAACTAGCTTTAATAGGTGCTCCTGTGCGTCCTGTTGGCTCCAACCAGCGACTCGCTCCAGGCGAGCCTTTCCTTCAGCGAGCAAGCGAGTCCCAACTTTCCTTAACTGCTCTAACTCCTCCTCGTCCTTGCGCAGTGAGTCCTCGATTTTTTCCAGGTAGCTTGACTTCTTGCCTAGGCGGTCCTCCCTTCGAAGGATCCTCTCTTCCATACGAGCGAACTCCTCCTCCCGCCGTTTCGAGCGCTCTTCGAGCTCCTCGCGCATTTCTTGCATTTGCTGCCGCGCCTCGAGAAGCTTCTCCTTCTTCAATTGTTCAGCCTCTTCCTGAGCTGCCCGAAGTAGCTCCTCCGCCCTCCTCTTGCGGGGGATGCTTCCCAGGAGGTAACCGAGAGCGAGCGCGGCGAGCAAGCTTACCCCAAGCCCCACATAACCGATCATTCTTTGTCACTCCCCTTCTTCTGCGGGCTTAACATCGTCCATCCAGTGTTTTCATTATACCCTTTTCCCTCCCTCTACGTGGAGGGCCGCCGGCAGGAAGAGAAGACTAAATGTAAGAGTGAACCCAATCCCGAGAAGAGCGGAGGACCCGAGGAGGCGCAACCCTGGTGTGCGGGCAAGGAGGAGGCTTCCGAAGACAAGCATCGTTGTCAGTGAGGTGACAATCACCGCCACTGCTGTTGTCCGGCCTCCTCGCTCGATTGCGCCTTCAGGATTGAGCGCTCGCTCTTCTTTGTAGCGGTGGAGGATGTGAATTCCATTGTCGACACCGATCCCGATCAGAAGCGGTGAGATCATGATATTGATGAAGTTGAAGTCGATCTGCAGTAGTCTCATTCCGCCGAGCATCCAGATATAGCCGAGCACGAGCGGTGTCGCTGCAAGCAGGGCGCGCATTCCGCCGTGCAAGGTGCGCCATAGGGTAAGGGTAATCAGGATGGCAGCTAAGAGCGTGGAGATCAAGAAGTCGCGTTTCATGTAACTTTTTAACTTTTCGCCCACAAGAGGCATGCCAAAGTAGTTGTCGGAGAACGAAGCGGCGAACGTATTGAACTTCTGGAGGTTCTTACCTTGTAAAAGCTGCGGACTCATCCGAGCCCGAATGATGTACTTATCATCGGGAGTGATGTACCCATTGCGGATCCCTTCAGGAAGCCCTTTAAGGATATCCCGTAAGAGGGTCTCGATCGGGGGAAGCTCTCGGATTTGCAAGAGGTTGTTGTCGAGCTCGTGGAGAGCCTCCTTAAGGGCGGAAATAAGCGCTTGTGACTCCTCCAGTTTAAGACGATTCAGCGCCTTTTGGGTTTCCCGTAATTGCCGTTGGACTTCGTTACTGGCAAGGGCGATCTCTGCTCTCCCGTTCAGCGCTGCCGCGTACTGAAGTAGTCCGAATTGTGTAAGTAGGGTGCGGATCTGGGCGAGTACTGAGACACGCTCAGTCAAGCTTCGATTAAGGAGGTCAAGCTGATCAATATAGGAGGCAATGTCGAGGCTATTTAAGACTTGCTGTTGCTCGGAAAGGTTGACCGGGAGGAGATCGCGGGCGGACTCCACCCCTTGCACAAAATCGCTTCTCTCTAAGTGCTCCACCACGCGGGTCAATTCTTCCTCGGAGGAAGCGAAGAAGGTAAAGTAGTTTCCAATTTGCGTACTACGCGCACCAAAGTGAGCCAGGATATCATCTAGGACCTCTTGGCTCTCCACTCGAGGGATCAAGTCTTCGCTTGAAAACTGAAAGGATGTATGTGCAGCCTGAAAGGCGACGAAGAAGGTAAGAGTAAGGACAATGACAAAGATCACCCGCCCTTTGGCCGTCACAAATCGGAAGTACCCGGAGAGGTGCGTGGCGTAGTTCACTACTCTCTCCCGTTGGTGCGCGCGGAAGATGAAGTGAGAGAGGGTAACAAGTGCGGGAATGAGGAAGAGGGTAGCAAGGAAGGCGAGGATCACTCCCATGCTGGTAATTGCTCCCATTTCGAACAGCGCGCGTGAGCGAGCGAAGAGAAGGCCGATGAAAACGAGCGCCGTAGTCATTGCTGCAACTAATGAAGCCTCTCCTTTGCGCAGCACTGCGGTGTAAAGCGCTCGATTGAGGGAGATCCCCTTGCTTCGCTCCTCGGCATACCGAGAGATAAGATGAATTCCATAGTCGATCCCTAAACCGAGGACGAGGGCGGGGAGGAATGAGGTGATGAGATTGAACCCGCCCATGGTTAATTTGGCCCACGCCATTGTTAGTACCACGCTGATCAGAAGAGGGATTATGGCAATGATGCTGTAGAAGATCGAACCAAATGCAACAAAGAAGATTAGAACTACCCCTATCGAAGAAATAATCGTAGTCCGCAGCATATCGGCGTTCACGACAGCGTTTGTGGAGGCAGTGAATGCATATGTCCCGGTGATCCCTACGGTCACTCCCAATCGATCTAGATCGACTTGAGCAAGGGCATCCTCCAGGCTCTTCATCACTAGTGTGCAGTAAGCAACACCACGTTGAGCAGGGTAACGCGGTTGCACAGTCATTAGGAGCCTCGTTCTATCACGTGAGAAAACGCCCTCTGGCTCGCGTAAGATCTCCTCAGCGCTAGGGGTGAAGATCTCAGCAAGGCCCCGCACTGCCTCTGTCACCGTTGGAAACGTATCGATCCCGTTGATCGTTCTGAGGATAGTGTCATTGAGGGCGATCAACCCGGCTAGTTCCGCCTCGACATCAGAGGGGTCCTCCAAGTTTCCTGAGTCCAAGCTGCCTCCTGACAGTGCCTGCCCAAACGCCTCACCTACTTTGCGGTAAGCGTCGCTGAGATTGTCGGTGGTCGGGATGAGAGACAGTTCGCCATTGGCGATTGAGCTGCGCGCTAGAGCGACGCTTGACTCAATCTGGGCAAGCTTCTTCTCATCTAGCTGGAAGAGAAGCAGGTACTGGTCGGGTATCTCCGGTGACGGCTCGACGAGGTACGTTACTTCTATGAACTCGGGATTCTCACTTAGACCTTTCGCGATTGCTTCCGCCGCTGCTAGAAGGCGACCTTCTCTATAGTTGTTGATCCGTTGAGTTAACTCCTTGATTCGCGCCCTCTCCTTTTGGGTTGCCTCCTCTTTTCTCTCGAGAGCTTCCAGCTCCTGTTGCGCGGCCAGCATCGTTTCGTCGGATCTATCTTCACCTTCAAGTAGGGTAACAAGGAGGGGGACAGAGTCGCTTTGAGCAAGGTACTGCTCATTTCGCCGGTAGTCGTCGATCAGTGGATCGTTGCTGGGAAGAAGATCGAGGAACGAACTCCGAATTGGTAGATCGGTAACATAATACGCCGCTGTACCTGTAAGGACTAAAGCGATAAAAATGACCCACCAGGCATAATAGCGGCTAATACGGAAAACTGCCCCGAGTATCCTTTCTATGATCGGTCTCATCGTTGGCACCCGTGACCGGTCAGCTATTCTCCTCGCTAGGGCTTGTCACTTCGATGTTGTAGCCGATCAGTTTTGCGGTCAAGCGAACGTTCTGCCCACCCTTTCCGATGGCAAGTGAGAGTTCGCCGTCAGGGACGAGGACCTTGGCATTGCGGGTCTCCTCGTCGAGTTCGGCCGAGATAACTGATGCTGGCTCTAGACTGTTGCGAAGGAGTTGTTCGACGTCGTCGCTCCAGCGGATTAAGTCGATCTTCTCCCCGGAGAGTTCCCGCGTGACGACCCGCACTCGTGCTCCACCGGCTCCCACACAGGTTCCGATCGGGTCGACGTTTGGGTCGAGCGACTCTATGGCAACCTTGCTACGGCGCCCTGGTTCACGGGTGATCTGACGGACGACCAATGTCCCCTCTTCGATTTCGGGGACCTCTAGTCGTAGGAGTTGATGGACGAACTCCGGGTGAGCGCGGGAGATGAGAATGCGGGGGTCACCCTGTGTCCGCTCCACACTCACGAGATAAGCACGCAGCCGCTGTCCCCCATGATAGCGCTCGCCAGGGATCCTCCCCGCATCGGGGAGTAGAGCCTCGGCTTCCCCCAGGTTGACCCAGACGTCCTTTCCCTCGAAGCGGTGAATCGAGCCGCTGATGATCTCCCCCACGCGGTGGATGTACAACTCGTAGACGATTTCCCGCCGTTTATGCGTGATCTCTTGTTTGATCGTCTCCTCGGCCTTCTTAGTGGCGATCCGGCCGAACTTTGCTAGCTCGATCAATTTGCCGTCAATGCAGATGTCACCCGAGTTGTGGTCAATCTCCACCTCTACCGTGGCGTCGGTGTGGTACTCCTCCTGATATGCCACGGCAAGTCCTTTGCAAATCGCTTCGTACAGGTCTTCCCGAGCGATCCCCTTCTCTTTGGCCATCTCCTCTAGGGCTTCGATAAATTCAATATTCATGTCGCAGTGGAATCGCTCCTGGTCACTCTCCTTAATTCAGAACGTAGGATTTCCTGGAAGGTCTCCTCGACGTGGGATGATATGGCGTCCATCCTCTCTATTTAAAGTGAGGCGAAAGCCTTTGTACAAAGATCTCTCCACGGACGGAAACCTCCAAACCCTCTTTCATTCCTTGCATAATCTGTAGTATTATACTGCAAGCCCGCACTGACGGACAAATAGCAAGGAGAGGGCGATGGGGAAAATTGAGCTGACGGTAGCGGGTGAGGAGGACGGACTTCGCCTTGACCGTTACCTCACTGAGAAAACTAAGGGGATTTCTCGTAGTGAGGTTCAGCGGGCGATCCGTGCCGGATACGTCACAATCGGCGATGTAGCAGCTATCCAGCCGTCGCGTCGGCTTAAAGGGGGAGAGCGGGTCTTGTGGGAGGCACCGGTGCGTTCTCTTCTTACCCCAGTGCGGATCGATCTTGCGATTCTATATGAAGACGAGGATATCGTGGTGGTGAATAAGCCAGTGGGGTTGATCGTCCATCCAGGTGCGGGAGTGAGCGATACCACACTTGTGGAAGGGCTACTCGTTGATCGCTCCCTTCCCCAGGGGGATGATCCGGTCCGGCCGGGGATCGTCCACCGACTGGATAAGGAGACAAGTGGGCTGATCGTTGTAGCCAAGAGCCCTTCTGCCCTTGACTCGCTCAAGGAGCAGTTCGCCACGCGGAGGGTAACCAAGTTTTACCTGACCCAAGTGGAAGGGAAAGTCGTGGAGGAGGAGGGGCGGATTGAAGCTCCGATCGGTCGGAGTCCTAGCTGTCCGAGCCGGATGGCGATCCATCCGCAGGGACGCTCTTCCCAGACTGAGTTCCGAGTCCTAGACAGAGAGAAAGATACGAGCCTCCTCCTCGTGCATCCGCTTTCTGGACGTACCCATCAGATTCGCGTTCACCTACGCTACATTGGTCATCCGGTTGTCGGTGATCCGGTGTACGGTCGCACAAGAAAGCGGCTCCTGTTGCATGCTTGGCGGATCGAGTTCACCCATCCGGGAAACGGCGCGCGGGTTCGCTTCGAGGCGCCGGTCCCGCCAGAGTTTCCGAAGTATCCTTACCATGAGATTCCGTGGCCCGAATCGCAGTACGTAAGTAGTCAAGTGCAGCGAGATAACTAACCCCAATTGCTGCGTAGAGGAAACACACTCTGTACGGATGGATTGATAAGGGAAGAGGCAGCAACAGGAAGACCATGGCGGCGAAAGTGAGCGTCGCAGCGAGTTTTCCCGGCGCGCGTGCGCCCTGGACCATTCTCGCGCGCATACGAAGACAGAGCGCACCAATGCCTAATCCAAGCTGGGGAACAAGGAACAGAATCAGTGCGAGAAGCGGTATCTCGCCCAAAACGGCGAGGGAGATAAAAAGGGAGAGATAAAGCGCTTTGTCCACAGTCGGATCAAGCACTTTTCCCCAAGCGGTAACCTCCCCGCGCCATCGTGCCGCCATCCCATCGAGCACGTCCCCCAAACAGGCAAGTAGGAAGAGCACTAACACTATTTCCCGCTTGTCAAGAAAGAGGAGAATAAGGATTGGCGGGATCAACGCCGATCGGGCAAGGGTAATCTTGTTGGCGAGCGACATAGCCTTTTCATCTTATTGCCCTTGCACTGTTCATACAAGCTCTCCTTGAACGGTTTTCCTGCGAGCCGGTATAATTCGCTGCACGCATTACCAACAGGGGAGCGATGAGATGAAGAAAAGAGTGGCTATTATGGGCGCGGCCGGCCGGGATTTTCACAATTTTAATGTCTACTTTCGGGATAACCCCGAATACGAAGTTGTAGTGTTCACCGCTACGCAGATTCCCGATATCGAAGGGCGGGTTTATCCCCCCGAACTGGCAGGGGATCTTTACTCACAGGGGATTCC
The DNA here is from genome assembly GCA_030606565.1 of Candidatus Bipolaricaulota bacterium. Classification (GTDB taxonomy): domain Bacteria; phylum Bipolaricaulota; class Bipolaricaulia; order UBA7950; family UBA9294; genus UBA9294. The sequence goes on from JAUWGE010000009.1 coordinate 27,330, forward strand.
GATCGAGCCGGAGGACGACTTGAAACGTCTGATTGTGGAGCGAAAGATCGATATGGTTGTGTTTGCCTACAGCGACGTCTCCAATCAGCACGTGATGGAGCGCTCGGCGATGGTTAACGCAGCCGGTGCCGACTTCCTGTTGATGGGAACGGCTTCCACAATGATCGAACCACAAAAGCCTCTTATCTCAATCACTGCTACCCGGACGGGCTCAGGGAAGAGCCAGACGACGAGGCGGGTATGCAACATCCTCAAGGAGCGGGGGAGGAAATTAGCGGTGATCCGCCATCCGATGCCATACGGAGATTTGGTGAAACAGGTGTGGCAGCGGTTTGAGACCTATGCCGACTTGGACCGTTACGAGTGCACGATCGAGGAGCGGGAAGAATATGAACCGCACATCGACAACGGGACGATCGTATATGCGGGGGTGGATTACGAGAAGATCCTGCGCAAGGCAGAGGAGGAGGCAGACGTCGTCATCTGGGATGGCGGAAACAACGACTTTCCCTTCTACCGATCGGATCTCTCCATCGTCGTAGCTGACCCTCATCGGGCTGGACATGAGCTGTTGTACTATCCGAGCGGGGTCAACCTTCGCACGGCTGATGTTGTAGTGATCAACAAAGTTGATACCGCAGCACTGGAGGACATTCACTTTGTACGAGAGAACGTAATGGCCGCCAATCCCGAAGCAAAGATCATCGAAGCGGCCTCGCCGATTCAGGTGGATAATCCCGCGGTAATCTGCGACAAGCGAGTGCTGGTAATTGAGGACGGACCGACTCTTACCCACGGTGGGATGCAGTACGGGGCAGGAACGATCGCGGCACAGCGGTTCCGAGCACGGGAGATCATCGATCCGCGGCCATACACGGTGGATTCCATCTCCGAGATCTACCACAAGTACCCCAAAATCGGGCGGCTCCTGCCAGCGATGGGGTACAAAGACGAACAAGTTCGCGATCTCCAGGAGACAGTAAACCGGGTGGATTGTGAGGGAATCGTGATCGGGACGCCGATTGACCTCACGCGGCTGCTCTCGTTCAACGTACCGGTAACGCGGGTTCGCTACGAGCTGCAAGAGATTGGCTCCCCCACTCTCTCTGAGCTGCTGGAAGATTTCTAAAGTTAGGCATATCAGGAAGCCAATACATAAGTGGAAACGTCTTGGCTGAGATTCTTTATGAGGAGCCGAGTGTGCCTGTTTTAGTGGGTGCGCAGCGCAAACAAGCCACTGAACAGAAGGCCAAGAACAAAGCCTGCAAGTAGACCAAACAGAACATCGTTGAAAAGCGCGCCAACGACTGTCCCAACGATAAGTCCCAATGGACCAAGTATAAGGACGTGCCTAGCGCGTGAATGAACAAGCTTGGAAAACATCGTCATCCTTTAAGCACCATTAAGAACATCTCAACATTGGGAAACATAGTGAGTCCTTCTGTTTCTTCATAACTTGTCGCTTCACTCTCTTCGTATCCTTACTTTAAGAATTCATCGTGCACAGCATCCGAAGTGTTTCGATCAGCAAAGACGTCATGGCTGGCCTTTTGCCTGTTCTCGGTCGTTTTCTCCTTTGGTTATCGTACCTTGCGAGCCACACCCTGATAGACTTTAGATTATGTTGGGAAATGAAGCAAGGGGGCGATTCGTGAAGGTCGTTGTGGAAGGGATGGAAGCGCTGTACAATTATTTAGCGGTAATTTTCCACACGTTTAATCCGATCAGGAGGGTATCCTATGCCGGAAAGACAAATGATGACGATCGACGGCAACACAGCAGCAGCGCATGTTGCCTACGCATTCAGTGACGTAGCTGCGATCTACCCGATAACCCCTAGTTCATCGATGGGCGAGGTAGCGGACAGTTGGGCAGCGCATGGAAGGAGGAATATCTTCGGACAGCCTCTCCAGGTGACGGAGATGCAGTCTGAGGCCGGTGCTGCCGGAGCTGTGCACGGCTCTCTTGCTACCGGTGCACTTACCACGACCTTTACCGCCTCCCAGGGGCTGCTTTTGATGATCCCCAACATGTACAAGATTGCCGGGGAGCTTCTGCCGGCTGTGTTCCACGTGTCGGCGCGTGCGCTAGCTGGACACGCTCTGTCCATCTTCGGCGATCACTCTGATGTGATGGCAACACGGCAAACCGGCTTTGGCCTTCTCGCATCTGCTTCAGTGCAAGAGGTGATAGACCTCGGTTTGGTTGCCCACTTGGCTGCTATCAAGACGAAAGTTCCGTTCATCCACTTCTTTGATGGCTTCCGTACCTCGCATGAGATCCAAAAGGTCGATGTGCTCGGATACGACCAGATGGCAAAGCTCGCACCGTGGAAGGAGATCGAGGCCTTTCGTCGTCGGGCGATGAACCCGGAGCACCCGCACCTGCGTGGTACGGCTCAGAATCCGGACATCTACTTTCAGGGACGTGAGGCGGCCAACAGATATTATCTGGCAGCTCCACAGATCGTGGCCCAGCTAATGCAGCAGGTGAGTGAGCTCACCGGACGGGAGTATCACCTGTTTGATTATGTAGGCTCGCCAGAGGCAGAAAGGGTTATCACCCTAATGGGCTCGGCCTGTGACGTTGCTGAGGAGGCGGTGAACTACCTCGTGAGTCAAGGGGAGAAGGTCGGTCTGGTGAAGGTTCGCCTCTATCGCCCCTGGTCGGCGGAGCACTTCCTAGAGGCCCTTCCCGCGAGTGTCAAGCGGCTTGCTGTACTCGATCGGGTCAAGGAATCGGGGAGTCAAGGCGAACCGCTCTATAAGGATGTGTGTACCCTTTACCAGGAGCGCGGTGAGGCCCCGCTCATCGTCGGCGGTCGCTTCGGCCTTGGATCGAAGGACTTCACCCCAGCGATGGTAAAGGCGGTCTTCGATAACCTCGCTCAAGATGCCCCGAAGAACCACTTTACCGTAGGAATAGAGGACGACATTACACACACCTCGCTCCCCGTAGGAGAGGAGATCGACGTTGCCCCTGAAGGAACGATCCAGTGCAAGTTTTGGGGGCTCGGAGCCGATGGGACTGTTGGTGCGAATAAGAACGCGATCAAGATCGTCGGTAACAACACAGACCTCTACGCTCAAGGCTACTTCGCTTATGACGCGAAGAAGTCTGGCGGAATCACGATGTCACACCTGCGCTTCGGCAAAGAGCGAATCCAATCGCCGTACCTAATCAAGACGGCTGACTACATCGCCTGCCACAATCCCGCGTTCGTTCATAAGTACGATCTTCTTGCCGGGATCAAGGAGGGCGGAACATTCGTTCTTAACTGTCCCTGGAATGCGGATGAGCTCAACGCACATCTTCCGGCATCACTTAAGAGAACCATCGCCGAGAAACACCTCAACTTCTACACGATCGACGCGGTGAAGCTCGCCGGGAAGGTCGGTCTAGGCGGCCGGATTAACATGATCATGCAGACCGTCTTCTTTAAGCTCGCCAAGGTTTTGCCGGTCGATGAAGCGGTCACCCACTTGAAGGAAGCGATCGTCAAGGCCTATGGGAAGAAGGGGGAGAAGGTTGTGCAGATGAACTATGCCGGGGTTGATGCCGCCCTAGATAACCTGGTTAAAGTGGACGTCCCTGCAGGATGGGCTAGCGCCTCTTCCTCTGAAGAAGAGGTACCCTCCGATCCAGAGTGGGTTCTCAAGGTTATGCGGCCAATGATCATGCAAGACGGAGACAATCTGCCGGTTAGTGCCTTTGCTGCTGAGCTTGATGGCTTGTACCAGTGGACTGGACCAGATGGATCGTTCCCAGTAGCAACGACAAAGTACGAGAAGCGCGGTGTCGCAATCAACGTTCCAGAGTGGAACGCCGAGAACTGTATTCAGTGCAACCAATGTGCCTTTGTTTGTCCCCATGCCGCGATCCGCCCGATCCTCGCCTCTGAGGAAGGTCTCGCAGGCGCCCCGGCCGCGTTCAACACGATCCCCGCAATAGGAAAGGGAATGGAAGGCCTGAAGTTTCGCATTCAGGTGAGCACGCTCGACTGCACCGGTTGCGGGAACTGTACCGACATCTGCCCGGGGAAGAGGGGCGAGAAGGCGCTCGTCATGAAACCGCTCGACTCCCAAACCGAACGGGAGGTCGCAAATCACGAGTTCTCGGTGAAGCTTCCGGTTCGCGATGATGTAATGAGCGCAGAAACGGTGAAGGGAAGCCAGTTCCGCCAGCCGTTGTTCGAGTTCTCCGGCGCGTGCCCGGGCTGCGGTGAGACCCCGTACGTCAAACTGGTGACACAGCTCTTCGGCGATCGGATGCTTATCTCCAACGCGACCGGCTGCTCCTCGATCTACGGCGGGTCGGCCCCGGCCGTTCCCTACTGTGTGGACAAGAACGGACATGGTCCAGCGTGGGCGAATTCCCTGTTCGAAGACAATGCCGAGTACGGATTCGGGATGCGACTGGCGCTCTCCGCCCGGCGCGACCGACTGGCTAGATTGATCGAGGAAGCGGTCGCAAGTGGTGTATCCGCTGATCTGAAAGCAGCGATGACCGGTTGGCTCGCCGGAAAGGATGAGTCCAAGGCATCCCGCGAGGCAGGGGATCGGATGGCCAAGCTCCTCGAAGCGGAAGTCGGATCAAACGAGCAACTGCGCGAGATCCTCTCCATGCGTGATCTGTTCACAAAAAAGTCGGTGTGGGCCATCGGAGGAGACGGTTGGGCGTACGACATTGGCTACGGCGGCCTCGATCACGTCGCGGCGATGAACCAGGACGTGAACGTCCTTGTGCTCGACACCGAGGTCTATTCCAACACCGGTGGACAGTCCTCCAAGGCAACCCCGACCGGTTCGGTCGCCAAGTTCGCCGCCTCCGGCAAGAAGACGAAGAAGAAGGACCTCGGACGGATGCTGATGATCTACGGCTACGTATACGTCGCCTCGGTGGCGATGGGCGCGAACAAGAACCAGTGCCTGAAAGCGTTCTTAGAGGCGGAAAGCTACCCCGGCCCGAGCGTGATCATCGCCTACGCACCGTGCATCAACCACGGATTGAAGAAGGGCATGGGCAAGTCACAGGAAGAGGAGAAGCTCGCCGTCGAGGCCGGCTACTGGCCGCTCTATCGGTTCGACCCGCGTCGCACCGAGGCCGGCGAGAACCCGTTCCAACTCGACATGAAGGACCCAACGGGCGAGTTCCAAGAGTTCCTCATGGGTGAGGTCCGCTACGCTAGCCTCCATCAGTCCTTCCCCGAGGAAGCCAAGAGACTCCACGCGAAGCTCGAGAAGGAGTACAAGGAGCGGTACAAGACGTACAAGGAGATGGCTGCGGACTGACCAGACTGGTCAGTCCGTAAGGAGAAGGCCCGGTGTTCTCCGAGCTAGTGGTCGGAACCCCATCTCATCCTGAGGTAGGGTTCTTCTTCGCGCAGTCCCTTCCCCGGGATGATGGGTCGCCCCTTCTAGTAGCAGATTTTGCTCCTGCTGAAGCACTACGATATTGTATAGGGTTATGTGGTAGCCTCGCCTCATTCGCTTGGAGGTACGATGATTCAAGTCGGTGAATACATTGAAGATCCATCTCGCCTCCCCTATGTGGCAGAGCATATTGAGCTCCAGGGCAGGGCGATTCACGTTATCCCATACTTCTCATCGAAGAATGGGGAGTGGTTCGGTTTCGTTCAGCCTCAAGGCAAACCGCTCCAGCGAATCGCTTTGGTTGACGTTGTAAGCGGAGCATATTTAGCATCAGCCCCCATCCAACGCGACACTGATCTCTACCTCCCGCTCGAGGATCTGGTGTTCCAGCGGATGTCGTTTCCAGGCGTAGCTCGTCCTTTGATGGGCCTTGAAGATGTAGTTGAGAACTTCGCTTCACTACTCGAGCTGTATGAACTCGTCTCACAGCTCTGCCATAAGGAACATCCCGGGGCATGGCAGATGGCCCAGTTATTGGTGAATCAGCTCTTCGTCGTCTCTAGATCGCTCTTCGACGTGCTGCAAGGGCTCTGTAGGCAGGTGTGCTCAGTTGTGAAGCGACTCGACGATCGGTCCAAGAGACTCATGCAAGACCTCCCCGCTAGCTTCGCCGATGCTGCGCTTTGCGGCGAGGAACCGAAGACGCCGAGACCTGTGGATGAGATCTCCAGCAGATACGACATGCCAAAGCCTATTGCAGAGTTCTACAACTCCCAGGCCTCGTTTCTCTCAAGCATACGAAAGGTCAGGGATGGAGTCATCCATCGGGGACACAACGCTGGGTTTGTCCTCAGTCTCGATGAGGGCCTTGCTGTCCCGACACGTGAGGTTCCTTGGAAGGACCTGGAGATCTGGGACGAGTCTTCTGTGACAATAAACGGACTAGGCTCATTGAGGAGACTGTTTGCGTATGTGGTTTCCCAGTCAGTGACGGCAACAACAAGGTTTGCCGAAGCCTTCGTGTCGTGCATCGCGCTTCCTGAACCAATGAGTCCCCGAAATCATGTCTTCCTCCGTGGCCTCCTGAACCACCATCTGATCAAGATCGAAGACAAGCTGAAGGCCCCATGGGAGAGGAGCTGAGCTGGGATTCCGGGGACACATCTCTGAAAGCGCGCGCCGTGTCAAGTCCTCATGCCTGGATGCACCTCCCAAGTCGCCATCTCGTCATCCTCCCTTCGAACCCGGTCTGTCGGAAGTATCTCTTCGCTGTCTGACCAGCATAAGGTTGTCCTGGAGACGTGTCGCAACCAATACCACGACCTCAACGGGTCACGTGCCCGCCGCGCTCACGCCTCCTTGCTTAACAAAACCGGTTCCTCGCTATTTGGTGTGGGTAATCGGCCGCTGGGCATCGGAGCTAGCCTGCTCTCGTGACTTCTCTCTCTGAGGAAGGCAGGAAAGCAGGAAAAATCACAGTTTCTTGTGCGACAATCGCCAATCCCCCATTTTCGTGAAAAGCCCCGTTCTCTCGCCAAGACGCTAAGATCGCCAAGGGTCATTTGTTCTTATCGTTCTAAGATGTGTTCTTCCTGCATTCCTGGTCTCCTCAACGTTAGGCAGTTGCTGTTGGTCAGAGCCACGTTCAACTTCAAGACAGGAGACCAAGAAAGACACTGGTTTTCTGTGTCTTGCATTTTCTCCGTCTTGCGCGTTCTTAGCGCCTTTGCGAGAACCTTGTCGTTTCAGCCTTTCTCTTAAGTTACTCCCGCGAAACAGTGAGGAGCCAAAGATTCTGGTCGAAGAGCCGGAAATTCCGGGGACGCAATACTCATTCCGCTTGCGACAAGAGCGGAATCACGAGTATGCCCTCCGATTCCTGTCGTATGTGCCCCGATTCCCCAATGGCGATAGCAGCGACTACGTAGCCTGAGCGCTCTTGATGATGAAGCCGCCGGACTTCTCGTCTCGCTCCAGACGGAGGATGCCGTTCGCACCGGCCTCCTCGAGCAGCTGTCCGAACGAGCGGAAGCCGTAGTAGGATCCGCTGAAGCCCGGCTTCCGCTGTTTCAGGGTCTGCTTGATCATCGACCCCCAGATGTTCTCGCCCTCACCTCGCTCTTCCACCAACGCCTCGTAGGTCTCGACGACCAGGTCCCACGCCTCCTGCTTCTTGTCGTCGACCGGAGGTACCGCAGTCTTGCTGCCCTTCTTCTCGGTCGGCTTCTTGGCCGGTGCTTTGCGCGTCTTCTTTTCCGGCTTCTTGCGTCGCACGAGGTCGTCGTAGAATAGAAACTCGTCGCAGTTGGCGATCAGGAGATCCGACGTCGAGTTCTTGACTCCGACGCCGATGACGGTCTTGTTGTTCTCGCGCAGCTTGCTGACGAGCGGGGAGAAATCGGAATCGCCACTGATGATCACGAAAGTATCGACGTGCTCCTTCGTGTAGCAGAGATCGAGTGCGTCAACGACCATCCGGATGTCCGCCGAGTTCTTGCCCGACTGCCGAACGTGAGGGATCTCGATCAACTCGAACGACGCCTCGTGCATCGGCGTCTTGAACTCTTTGTAGCGCGCCCAATCGCAATAGGCCTTCTTGACGACGATGTTGCCCTTGAGCAGGAGCCGTTCTAGCACCTTGTCGATGTCGAACTTCGGGAACTCCGCCTCACGGACGCCGAGCGCGATGTTCTCGAAATCGCAAAAGAGCGCCATGCTGACGGTCTCCGCCATGTGTGGCGCCGTTGCAGATCCATCAGTTCGCTTCTGTAGCATACCTCGCCCCCTCGATTCGCCACGCATCCAGCCTACCACCGTAGCAGTGTGGAGCAGGCGGCGCAAGTGCCCGGGAACTCGTCACAGTCGGAGAGAGCTCTCCGCCCTTGGAGCGTTCTCCTCAAGCTGCTCGATCCGAGGAATCGGGGAACACATACCCCATTTGCCAGCAAAACGCGCTCCAGACACACACTTCATGATCCCTCTTGTCAGATCATCTATGCTAGACTACTTGTATGGCCAGGATTGCCCAAATCGTGGTCTCGGGACTCATACTTCACGTCACCCAGCGCGGCGTGAGGAGTTGGAAGTTGAAGGGCCCGACTTGGAGTTAGTCGGGCCTACACTTCTTTCAAGAAGGGGAGCGGTAATCAGTTCTGCTGCGCGTGACACTTCTCGCGTAGCCCTTCCTCATTCTTGATCACGATGCGGTAGCGGCTCTTGTCGAGGATCCCCTCACGCGCGAAGCGATTGAGAGCGAGGGTGGTGTTCTCACGCGCTGAACCGATCATGTCAGCTAGCTCTTTATGGGTGATTTGGAAACCGATCAGGATCCCTTCCTCCGTTTTCACTCCGTAATCGTTAGAGAGCTTGAGGAGCTGGCGGGAGAGTCGGCCTTGGATGTCCCGGAACGCGAGGTCCTCCAGGGTCTCCTCGAATTCATTCATGCGGTTAGCAAAGTGCTTGAGCATCAACTGAAGATACGGCGGAACGGCATTGATCGCGTTGGCAAACACCTGCCGGTCAATGCAGCGGACCACCGCTTCCTCGATCGCGGTCGCCAGATGGCGACGGCGCTTTTCCCCGACAAGGCACATTTCCCCGAAGATCTCGCCAGGGTCGAGAATGGTAAGGGTTAACTTCTTTCCGCTCTCGTCTAGGTAGGCAAGCTTCACCCTGCCTTCCTCCACCACATAGACAGAGTTGCTAGGGTTACCCGGCTGGTAGATCATCTCCCCACGCTCGACGCGGATTAACTCACCCATCCGGCTCAATAGCTGCTCGAAGCTTGTCTTTTCCTCGACGGTTTGTGTCATTTGTCCCCCTTCTTTTGCCGACTAAGGGTATGCGGCCCCCGAGCTAAAAAGGAGGAAAGGTAGGACTTATCAGGGGTGAGTTTCCGGTTAGAAAAGGTAACCTGTGTCACCTTTCGCAGGGAACGAATGAAGGAGGTAAAAAGGGATAGCGTGGTCGCTGTCACCGCTGCTGGTCCAGGTTACTCCCTAGAAAGGAGGTGATCCAGCCGCAGGTTCTCCTACGGCTACCTTGTTACGACTTCACCCCTCTTGCGGAGGTCACCCTTGGCGCTCTATAAAGAGCGACTTTAAGTACCCCCCACTCGGTTGGTGTGACGGGCGGTGTGTACAAGCCCCGAGTACATATTCACCGCAGTATGGCTGACCTGCGATTACTAGCGATTCCGGCTTCATGAGGTCGAGTTACAGACCTCAATCCGAACTGAGGAAGGTTTTTTTGGATTGGCTCCGCCTTACGGCATTGCAGCCCTTTGTACCCCCCATTGTAGCATGTGTGTCGCCCTGGGCATAAGGGACATGATGACTTGACGTCATCCCCTCCTTCCTCCGGCTATTCACCGGCAGTCTCGTCAGAGTCCCCGGCTTTATCCGCTGGCAACTGACGACAGGGGTTGCGCTCGTTTCGGGACTTAACCCAACGTCCCACGACACGAGCTGACGACAGCCATGCATCACCTGTACTAGCTCCCTTACCCGAAGGCAAGGGTCGTCCCCGTTTCCGGTTCCTACCACTAGCATGTCAAACCCAGGTGAGGTTCTTCGCTTATCATCGAATTAAACCACGTGCTCCACCGCTTGTGCGGGGCCCCGTCAATTCTCTTGAGTTTTAGCCTTGCGGCCGTACTCCCCAGGCGGTTCACTTAACGCGTTAGCTCCGGCACCGATCTGTATTAGCGACCGACACCCAGTGAACATCGTTTGCGGCGTGGACTACGGGGGTATCTAATCCCCTTTGCTCCCCACGCTTTCGCGCTTCAGCGTCGGTAGCAGGCCAGAGGGTGGCCTTCGCCATCGGGGTGCCTCACAGTATCTACGCATTCCACCGCTACTCTGTGAGTTCCACCCTCCTCTCCTGCACCCAAGCTGAGCAGTTTCACTCGACATTCCTCAGTTGAGCTGAGGGCTTTCACGGGTGACTTACTCAGCCGCCTAGGCGCCCTTTACGCCCAGTAATTCCGGATAACGCTTGCATCCTTCGTCTTACCGCGGCTGCTGGCACGAAGTTAGCCGATGCTTATTCCTGGGGTACCGTCATCGGACGGGCATTTCCTCCCGCCCTTATTCTTCCCCCAGAAAAGAGGTTTACAACCCGAAAGCCTTCATCCCCCACGCGGTGTCGCTCCGTCAGACTTTCGTCCATTGCGAAAGATTCCCCACTGCTGCCTCCCGTAGGAGTCTGGGCCGTATCTCAGTCCCAATGTGGCTGGCCATCCTCTCAGACCAGCTACCCATCATCGCCTTGGTGAGCCATTACCCCACCAACAAGCTAATAGGACGCAGCCCCCTCCTCTTGCGACGGCAAGACCGCCTTTGGCTCAAGATCTTTCGATCTCGAACAACATCGGGTATTAGCTACCCTTTCAGGTAGTTATCTCCGTCAAGGGGGTAGGTTGGCTACGCGTTACTCACCAGTCCGCCGCTCCGTCACTGGTCCTCTCACCCCGAAGGGTGATCAGTCCAGTTCGATCGCTCGACTTGCATGTGTTAGGCGCACCGCTAGCGTTCATCCTGAGCTGGGATCAAACTCTCTTAGTTTAAGGTTTTGATCCGTTTCTTTAGTTTCTATCTTTGTGACAGGGGTATTTCTCTAATAGAGAATACATTACCACGCTATCCACTTTTCAAGGACCAGCTAGTTACAAGACTAAAGTATACTACCTTCGAAAAGGGTTGTCAAGTTGAACTAAGAGAGGGAGAGGCTCCACTTTACATCGTAGTCTAGTCCTTTGTTCCTGGAAAGGGGACGAGGTATACTCGTGACAAGAGGAGGCAGAAGTTGCGAAAATGGGAGAGGATCGGTGTGCTCTCCGGAGGTAACTCCCCGGAGCGGGAGGTCTCTCTTGTCTCTGGGCAGCGTGTTCATGCTGCACTAGAAGGGCTCGGTTATCCGGTGTTAGCGGTAGAGATTGATAATCTTGATGATCTTGTCCCTGGCCTATGGGGGGTCGACTGCGTCTTCAATTGCCTTCACGGTGGAAGCGGTGAGGACGGGACGGTTCAACTCCTCCTCGATGTGCTTGGGGTTCCGTATGCTGGCTCGGACCCGCGGGCGAGCGCGATCTGCATGGATAAACCGCGCGCCAAGGCAGTTCTCGCTTCTAAAGGGCTAGCGGTTCCGAGGGAGCACCTTTTCCACGGTGGGAGCCTTGAGGACTTCTGCGAAGCGACCCGCAATGAGTTGGGGTTTCCAATTGTCCTTAAGCCATGGGATCAGGGTTCAAGCCTTGGTGTACGGATCGTTGATGAGGAGCCGGCGCTTGTGTCGCTTGCCTCGCAGATCCTTTCTGAGTTTGGGTCGCTTTTTGCTGAGGAGTATATTCATGGGCGTGACCTAACCGCGGGGGTCCTTCTTATCGACGGGGAGGAGAGAGCCCTTCCGCTAGTGGAGATGCGCCCGAAGAGCTACTTCTACGACTACGAGGCCAAGTACACGAAGGGGATGACAGAGTTCCTCGTTCCAGCCCCGCTCGATGAGGAGACGACGCAGCGGGTGCAACAGGCTGCCCTCACTGCTCACCATGCCCTTGGCTGCTATGGATTCTCCCGCGTCGATTTGCGGCTAGGAGAAAATGGGTTTCCTTACCTTCTTGAGGTGAATACACTCCCTGGTATGACCCCGACAAGTGACCTCCCACAAGCGGCGGCTGCGCTTGGAATGGCTTTTCCACAACTGGTAGAAGTGATGTTGCAAACGGCGTTTTAAGGAGGTGAAAAAATGAAGATCAAGTGGATCGGACATGCCTGTTTCCTGATCGATGGAGAAGAAGGGCGTGTGATCACCGACCCCTACGATGAAACAATCCCCTACCGACCGCCAGATTTCGCTGCCGATGTTGTCACAGTGAGTCACGAGCACTCTGACCATAACGCGGTAGAAAGGGTTAAGGGAAATCCAACTGTGATCCGTGGTGAAGGGGCGCATAGCGCTGCGGGGATCACCTTTCAGGGAACCGCGAGCTACCACGACGAGGTAGAAGGTAAAAAACGCGGGGCGAACACGATCTTCTCCTTTACGATGGAAGGCATCCAGCTAGCGCACCTTGGTGATCTCGGGCATCCGCTGACCGATGAGCAAGTGGAGGCCCTCGCTTCGGTGGAGGTCTTGTTCATCCCTGTTGGTGGCTATTTCACGATTGGCCCGAAAGAGGCCGCAGCCCTGACAAAGAAACTCTTAAACCTAAAGGTTGTTTTTCCGATGCACTACAAGACCGAGCGGCTTGGGGAGAACTTCCCGATCGCGCCGGTGGACAACTTCGCTCGTAAGGTACAGAATGTCAAACGAGTTGGAAGCTCGGAGGTCACCCTTGCGCGTGAGAACCTCCCGGCTCACCAGGAGGTGTGGATTCTCGATTATGCCTAACGTATCTAAGCGAACCGAACAAATGACCGGCTCACCGATCAGGCGCCTGGCTCCGTTCGCCGTCGCCGCGAAGAAGCGCGGGCGAACCGTCTACCACTTGAACATTGGGCAACCGGACATCCCCACCCCGAAAGCGTTCATGGATGGGGTGAGAAACGCCCAGATCGAGGTGCTCTCCTACAGTCCCTCGATGGGGCTCCCGGCGACCCTCGACGCGCTCGTCAGCTACTATGCCGAGCACAACATCGAGCTCTCTAGCGATGAGATGTGCGTGACGATCGGGGGAAGCGAGGCGTTTACCTTCGCCCTGCAGACAACGATGAACCCGGGGGATGAGGTCCTGATCCCGGAACCGTTCTACCCCAACTATCTCGGGAACGCGATTGTCGCCGGCGTGAACGTCGTTCCTATCACTACGCGTGCCGAGAATGGGTTCCACCTCCCGCCCTCGGAGGAGATCGAGGCGAGGATCACCCCCCGCACCCGCGCGATCATGTTCTCCAACCCTGGTAACCCAACCGGGGTAGTGTACACACGAGAGGAGCTTGAGCGAGTGGTGCAATTGGCACTCAAGTACGAACTGTTTGTTATTTCTGATGAGGTCTACCGCGAGTACGTCTACGAGGGGAAAGCAACGAGCGTCTTTGACTTCCCTGAACTGCGGGAGCACGCGATCCTTGTCGACAGCATTTCCAAACGCCTCTCCGCGTGTGGGGCACGGATCGGCGTGATTACCAGTCACAACAAGCCTTTCATGGCCACGATCAGCAAGCTCGCGCAGATCCGCCTCTCACCTCCCAGCCTCAGCCAGTACGGCCTCGCTGCGTTCCTGCGCGATCCCTCCCACACAGAAACAATCGAAACAATGATCCGCAAGTTCCGTTCCCGCCGCGACACGCTGTACGCCGCCATCCAGACGATCCCGGGAGCCATCTGCCAGAAGCCGGCCGGGGCGTTCTACATGTGCGTTAAGTTCCCGCAACTTGACGACTCGGAGGCGTTTGCCCGTTGGCTCCTTACCGACTTCGAGAGCGACAAAGAAACTGTGATGGTCGCTCCCGGATCCGGCTTCTACGCGACACCGGGCAAGGGGAACGACGAGGTGCGGATTGCTTACGTCCTAGAGGAGAAGAAGATTGTCCGGGCGGTCGAGATCTTAGGTCAGGGACTCGCGGCCTATGAGAAGGTTATAAAAGAGGTGGAAACCCCGGTTTCATGAAGGAACGCCTGGATAAGGTGATCAAAGAGCGGCGACTGATCCGTAGCCGCTCGAGGGCACAGCGGCTGATCATGGCTGGGCGAATCCGGGTGAATGGGCAAACCGTGTATCGCCCCGGTCACATGGTCGGTTCTGAGGCGCTGATTGAGTTAGTCTCCGGTGAGCCCTACGTCAGTCGCGGTGGAGAAAAGCTCGATGGGGCGCTCACAGATTTTCGTCTTGATCCGCAAGGAGCGATCTGCCTCGATGTTGGAGCTTCCACGGGGGGATTCACTGACTGCCTACTTCAACACGGAGCGCAGCGTGTGCACTGCGTCGATGTGGGAAAGGGTCAACTCGATTGGCGACTGCGAAACCACTCGCGCGTCATCGTGCATGAGGGGATTAATGCTCGCTACCTTACCCGCGATGACATTGGCGAACAGGTCGAGCTTATTACGATCGACGTGTCGTTTATCTCACTTCGACTTGTTCTTCCACCACTTTCTGGCATTGTAACCCCGCAAGGAGAACTGATCGTGCTTGTCAAACCGCAGTTTGAAGCCGGGAAGGAAAAAGTTGGAAAAGGTGGTGTGGTCAGGGACTACGAAACTCATCTTGAAGTGTTGCGAGACCTGCAAGCTTTCATCGAGGAGAAGACCGCCTGGACAGTAGTGGCAGCAAGCCATTCACCCCTTTGCGGGCCAGCGGGAAACATTGAGTTCTTCTTCTACCTGTGCCCTCCCACGAGGAGTGGCCGGGCCCGTCAGGTAAAACTAGACTTGGCCGAGGTGGTCGAGCGAGCGCATACTAGGCTGATCAAAAATGAACGCGCGAGGCAAAGCCACACTTAGCGCGCTTTTTGTGGATAGTTACAGCGGGAGTTACCTTGGCACATGTCGGCTACTCTTCCGCATCTGGCTTTCTCCGCAAGCGCTTCTTTAAAGCTCGGCGCTTCTTGTAGTCGAGGATTCTCCTGCGAACGCTACGGGGTACCGATGTTGAGATACGAGGGGGCGTGGGCCGCGAAAGGTTCTCCAGTTTCCGCCTTAGTTGCGTTAATGCGATCTGTTTATTGCGGAGCTGGCTGCGCTCATCTTGGCAGCTAACAACGATCCCTGTGGGACGGTGGCGAAGCCGAACTGCTGTCTCACGTTTGTTGACGTTCTGCCCGCCTGGGCCACTGGAGCGAAATGTCTCCACATCACACTCTGAGAGAAGATCCTTATCAGAGGGTGGGATGTGGTGAATCTTCGTAGCTTCCTCTTCTCCTGATGGTGTTGCCTGCAACGCTACTCCTTTGAGGTTTTTGAGAAGCCTAGTGGATTTAGACTAAACATTCAAAGGGTCGACTAAGTCATAGAGCGCGCAAACAATGAATGCACGAATCAGTATTAGCTATGTTCTTGCGAGTTCTTCCTATTTGCTTTCTTTATGGGCTTTTTCAAGGGCACGAGCAACGTCGATCAGGGTCTCCTTTTCCAGTTCCTCTCCCAGGAGGAACCAATAGACCCCATCAGTCTCCCAGCTGACTTCCATAATCTGACGTCCGAGTGCCTCAGGAAGTTGATCCTTGAGTAGAGCTCCACGGTCGAGAAACTGTGCCGTAATTTCATTAAGCGTTACCTGTTCCCCGTGTTCGGAAAGGTATGCGCGGCGGCGGCTCATGTTTCGCGACAGGTAGTTTCCTACGCGGAGAGAAAACATGCCGTGGACACGCTCGGTGCTAGCGTCTTTCTCCTCGTCAGTTTCTTGAGACGACACAAAGGCTAACGACGCATAGGCGCGATCTACCTCCTCGTCGATGGTTACTGTCGCTCGATCGCCATAGAGTTCATATCCCTCTTGCTGTTCCAGTACCTCCAGGTGTAAATCAAACGGGAGCTTCTCCCTGAGCCCATCCCGAGGCACCGTCTCTTCTCGGAACACGCGCGTTCCCTTAGGTGGCGTAAAGGAGAACCGTTGTCCATCGACAATGTCCAGGCGCACGTCTTTGTATTCCACTGTGATAGGGGTAGAGGGTCCAACCAGGTAGAATAGAGTAGACGCCCTGCTTGGGTAATAGGTGATCTTCAAGGGAAAGGACGTCTCTGCATCAAGCGCCAACGTCGCCTTTTTAAGAGAAAAAACCTCTTCCTTGAGAAGAAACGATCGGTGTTGTACCTTGGGTTTTAGGCCCAACCGGTGGATGGCCCGATCGGCAATTTCATCCTGTCCCTCGTCCCGCAGCAAGTAGTCATAAGTGAGATCGCGCAAAAAGCCGATTTCAGCCAGGGTGTTCGTTCCCCGCAGTGGCGAGTAGAGCGCTCTTCCCGGTTTGTAGATAGCGACGTCTTTGCCGGCGTCATAGAGCCATGTGCCACGCCCATCGTAGATGAGTTGCATCCCGATCAGCTCATCGGCTACGAACTCCACCTCGCCTACGAGTTTCTCCTCGAACTCAGCCAAAGGATCTTGATAGGAGCGGTACTCGACGGTGACCTTGTTCGGTTTCTTGTAGCGTATGCGCGCCTCAGCGCTGATGGCTCCTGCACTGATCTTTTGTGTTGCTTCAAAGCTCTCAAGTGCCTGATAGGCCGACATTGCTGCCCGAGCAACCTCTATCGTCAATTGAGCCATTCCCTCTCACCTCGTCGTTAAGTAATCACTGTTAACTGTACCCTGGGGAGTATACGCCAGCTAGAAACGAGGTTCATCCGGATAACTCAAGGTTCCCCCTTAAGGTCGGATAAGATTATTTCAAAGACTCATGAAATATGCATCATACCTTGCCGAGGCGTTTTTAAGAAGAGAGAAGATTAAGAATGGAAAACAAGAGACGACCCCATGCTGCGGTCATGACGCGTCTTCTAGATACACTAGATTCCATGTCGAGGGAGGGCATTATTGTACGATAGCGCGACGTTATTCTTGCCGAAACGATTCTGGTAGGGTATTTCTAAGGCCACGGAGGGCGATGCGAGTGAAGCTCCCCGCCCTTTGGGCGGGGAGCTTCACTGTTTCGCTTTCAGCGGGGTGTTTGTGGTAGAAGAGAAGGAACAACCAGTTAAGGAGATGGGGGGAATAAGGGGAGGGGTAAAAATGCTGTCCAGAGGTGTTTTGCGTGCACTCGTTATGCGAGCAATGGTTGTAGGAAGCATCATTCTTCTTGTTGGCTTTGGGCAAACTGGTCTTGCCGCATCACCGGAACGTATCCGCTTTGTGCCTGCGGGATGCAATCCCGTTCTGGTACCCGGTCAACCAGGAGCATGGGATGGTGGAGTAGTTTTCCTGCCTAAGGTTGTGCAGAGGGAGGGAGTAGTCTACATGTTCTACACAGGTACTTCCGGGGCAGTTCCAGAAATGGGTGCTCCAGCAATTGGGGTTGCTGCCTCCTCTGACGGGCTCGTTTTTTCCAAGTTTACCAGGAATCCTCTCTTGGAGGCGACTGACACCGGCTTTGCGGCCTATTCAGTGAGCGAAGCAGTGCCGTTTGTCGATGGAGACACCTTTATTCTCCTCTACAACGCGCGTTCGAGCGAAGGCCACGGCCCTGGGAGGTTCATCGGACGGGCCACCGCTCCCGATCCCACAGGCCCGTGGATCCACGATCGTGAACCCGTGCTTACGGTCGGCCCGGAAGGGGCGTGGGACTGCGGTTTTGTCTCTCCCAACTGTGTAGTAGTTACGGATGAGGGGTATGCGCTCTACTACTCGGGTGGGAAGAGCTTTACATCAGGAGAGCCACGGTGGCTGGGCATGGCGACCTCGCCAGATGGAATCAACTGGACGAAATATGACGAGCCGCAAACCATGGGACCTGGCTTTGTGGAGAGTGACCCTGTCCTACAGCTTGGTCCGGCCGGAAGTTGGGATTCTCTTGCTGCCTGGGAGGCAAGCGTACGACAAACGAAGGACGGCTATGAGATGTTCTATGAAGGAATTGGACCTGTTGACACTCCCATCGGTCATGCGGTCCAGATCGGCTATGCCACAAGCGTTGATGGTATCCACTGGTTGAAGTATGAGAACAACCCGGTTCTCGGCTTGGGCGTTGAACCTTTAGCGGAGAGTTTCGGCGTCGAAGTTCCCTCGGTTGTTGCGAACAAGTGCTATCACTACCTGTATTACGGATATGGTCTGCACATTGGTGTAATCGGGGTAGCGTTAGGAACGGTCAGTGAGGAAGTTACAGGCGAGTGAGCGAGCCTGCTGGTCTTCTACGTTGCGACAGTAATCTCAACGGCTACTGCCACTTCACACGAATAACCGGCGCGAGCGGTAGAAGTACTCTCCACCAGAGATGACCGCAAGGGCGATCGCAAGATAGAGGAAAACGCCCTTTGCTATCTCTCCTTTTGCCCCCCAGTCAAGGGTGCGGGTGGCGAGGATGACAAGGACAAGGCCGATGTGGGAGATGGTCTTCAGCTTTCCCATAGGGCTTGCAGGGATCACTTTGCCCTCGGCGATAGCGAGGATGCGAAGGCCTGTGACCAAAAACTCGCGCGCGATGATCACCATCACCGCTGCGGCGGTGAGTTCGCCCAACTGCACAAACGCAATCAGTGCTCCCGCGACGAGAAGCTTATCTGCGATGGGGTCGGCAAACTTGCCAAAGAGGGTGGTCTGTTTAAGGCTACGCGCCAGGTAACCATCGACGACGTCGGAGATGGCCGCAAGCACAAACAGGACGATGGCAAGGATCGTCCCGATCGACGTCTCCGATAGAATCAGGAGCATAAACAACGGCACGCTCGCAATGCGGGCAAACGTGATCTGATTGGGAATTGTCGAAAACATCTTCATAAAGAGCCTCCGCTGGATACCCTTAAGCTTACTGGGGGGAGGAAAGCGGAGATTCGCCACAGGCGAACCTGCTTGTTGTTTGTACGAGCTACATGAACTCTGTCAGGGACAAACCTCTCAACGTCGGAGAGGTGCTCCGACGCTACGAAAAAATGGATGTAGCGTCGCACCTTGCCTGCCTGTCGTGTCCACGAGGCAGACAGGTGTGCGACGTTATTTCCGATGCGACAACGCGGTACATCAAGTTGCAGCATGAGGACCAACTCCGCTTAGACCTCTAGGTTTTTACCTTATTAATGCCCCTTTAGCTTGCTGCGGGGTTCTTTACTTCTTTCTTTTTGGACCCTACTGGCTTGCGCACTCCTTGTCAAGAAGAAAGCTCAGTGAGAAGCGGCAACGATCTGAGCGAATGAGTCCGGAGAGAGGGATGCCCCACCAACAAGGGCGCCGTCGATATCAGGTTGATGGAGGAGGGAAGCGGCGTTCTCCGGCTTGACACTCCCTCCGTAAAGTATCCGCATCGTCTCAGCAACGTTTTGGTCGCAAGCGGCAGCGATCCACTCGCGGATCATATGGATCGTCCCCTGCGCTCCCATAGGAGTTGCGGTCTCTCCGGTTCCGATCGCCCAGATCTGCTCGTAGGCGATTACAACCAAAGAAGCCTCCGCTGCTTTGATCTGGGCGAGGTCAGCACCGAGCTGGGAGGTGATCCGCTCCTCCGCCCGGCCCTGCCTGTGTTCCTCAAGGGTCTCCCCCACGCAGAGAATGGGATGAAGTCCCGCGGCGAGGGCAGCGTGAAGCTTGCGATTGATCAGCCTGTCGTTCTCCTTGAACAACGCGCGCCGTTCCGAATGCCCAACAAGCACGTAGCTACAGCCGCAGGCTTTAAGCATCTCAGAGGAGATCTCCCCGGTGAACGCTCCGCCCGTCTCAAAATGAAGATCCTGGCCGCCCAGGGCGATCGTCGTTTCGGAAAGGAGTTTCCCGGCGCGTTCCAAACCAGTAAACGGCGGGAGGAGGAGGACCTCTATCCGGCTATCGTTGTGAAGAAGTTTCATAAAAGACTTTATGTAACTTTCGGTTTCAGCAGGGGTCTTATTCATCTTCCAATTCCCTGCGATCAATGTGCGTCGATCCATCATTCCCCCTTGTACGCGAGAATTATATCGGCCACCTTAAGCTCAGTAAACGATTGACTTTTATGCGATGCCCCCCTATGATCAGCATGAGAAAGAGAGACGAAGGAGGAGAAACACGATGGCAATAACCATTGGAGCAATTGTCGCCTTGGTCGTTCTATTCCTGATGAACGCGATCCGTATCGTGCGGGAGTATGAGCGAGGGGTAATCTTCCGACTGGGACGGCTTGTTGGTGCGAAAGGACCGGGGATCTTTTTAATCATCCCCATCGTTGACAAGATGGTGAGGGTTACCCTGCGTCTGGTTACACTCGACGTGCCTCCGCAGGAAGTCATCACCAAGGACAACGTGACGACAAGCGTCAACGCCGTTCTCTTCTTCCGCGTGGTCGATCCATGTGCCTCGGTGGTCGAGGTGCAAAACTACATAGAGGCGACACGCCAGATCGCGATGACTACACTTAGAAGCGTCCTTGGTGGGGTGGAGCTCGATCAGGTTTTAAGTGAGCGGGAGAAGATCAACCTGCAGTTGCAGGAGATCATCGACGAGCAGACCGACCCCTGGGGGATTAAGGTCAAGACGGTGGAGATCAAGGACGTGAAGATCCCCGTTGATATGCAACGAGCGATCGCCCGCCAGGCCGAGGCGGAGCGGGAGCGCCGCGCGAAGATCATCAACGCCCAGGGTGAACTGCAGGCGGCGACGAAACTCTCCGAGGCAGCAGCGATCATTGAGAAAAATCCGGCTGCCTTACAGCTTCGCTACTTGCAGAGCCTGGTTGACATCTCGGCGGAGAACGCCTCCACGATTGTCTTTCCAGTCCCGCTTGACCTATTTAAGTTCTTCCAGAAGAAGGAATCCTAAGCGAACAGCTCAATGAGGAACTACGACTTGGTGGTGGTCGGAGCCGGGCATGCCGGCTGCGAAGCGGCGCTTGCCGCCAGCCGGCTTGGCGTTTTGACAGCTCTTGTCACCATCAGCCTCTCTGAAGTCGGAAAGATGCCGTGTAATCCAGCGATCGGTGGGCCAGGAAAGTCGCAACTGGTCTGTGAGATCGACGCCCTGGGCGGAGAGATGGCTCAGATCACCGATTCCTCCATGATAAACATCCGCCTTTTAAACACGAGCAAGGGTAAGGCGATGCAGGTCCGCCGCGCTCAAGCCGATCGGGTCCGCTACAAACTCCTGTGGAAAAACCTCCTCGAGAAGGCCGATGGGCTCGACCTGATTGAGGGAATGGTCGAGGAGATCCTTACCTCTTGTGGTCATGTCATTGGTGTGCGACTGCGCGAGGGATTGAAGCTAAAAGCAAAGGCGGTGATCCTCGCTACGGGGACGTTCCTGAATGGGAGGGTGCTTGTGGGGAGCCTTACCTACCCAGCCGGGCGCAGTGGAGAGCCGCCGTCGATCGCGCTCGCCGCGTCGCTGCGAAAGCTCGACCTCAAGATGGATCGGCTAAACACGGGAACAACCCCGCGGGTTAACCGTCACTCGATCGACACCTCGGGTCTCAAGCGCCAGGATACGAGCCAAACTCCGCTTGCCCTCTCCTTTTGGAGCAAGCCGGCCGTTCTCACAAACGACTACCCGGTCTACGTCACACACACCAACGAGGAAACGCACCAGATCATCCGTGAGAACCTCTCCTTGACTCCAAACTACAACGGTCTTCTCTTAGGGGAGGGGCCACGGCACTGTCCTTCGCTCGAATCAAAGATCGTCAAGTTCCCGGACCGCACAAGCCATAAGGTCTTCCTCGAGCCGGAAGGGCGGGAGACCGCCGAGGTATACCTGCAGGGGATCTACACCGCCTTTCCGCCGGAGATTCAAGAACGGATTGTCCACTCGATCGCTGGGCTGGCGCAGGCGCAGATCGAGCGCTACGGCTATGACATCGAATATGATTATGTCGACCCAACACAGCTTCGTCCTTCGCTCGAGGTGGATGGAATCGATGGGCTCTTCCTCGCTGGCCAGATAAACGGGACGACCGGCTACGAGGAGGC
The DNA here is from genome assembly GCA_030606565.1 of Candidatus Bipolaricaulota bacterium. Lineage (GTDB taxonomy): Bacteria > Bipolaricaulota > Bipolaricaulia > UBA7950 > UBA9294 > UBA9294. The sequence continues at coordinate 49,223 of JAUWGE010000009.1, forward strand.
AGCGGGACAGGGAATCCTCGCTGGAATAAACGCGGCTCGCAGTATAAAGGGGGAGGAACCACTTGTCCTCTCACGCGGGCAGGCGTTCGTCGGAGTGATGGTCGATGACCTCGTCACCAAAGGCATCACCGAGCCCTACCGCATGCTCCCCTCCCGCGCCGAGTATCGTATCACCCTGCGCGAGGGGAACGCTGACTTGCGGCTCGCCAAGATCGGTCACACCATCGGCCTCCTCCCAGATGAACGCTACGAAAAGGTCATTGAGCGGGCACAGGCGATCCGGGGACTCCTGATAAAGCTCAAGGAATGTCGCATTGGCCCGAATCATCCACTGAACCATCTCCTTGAAGCGCATGGAACCTCGCCACTTACAAAGAATGGGGCAAGTCTGTACGAGCTCCTCCGACGGCCGCAGGTCTTTCTGAACGATCTCCTTCCACTTGACGGTATCCCTGATGATGTGAGAAGCGAGGCCGAGATCGAGGCGAAGTACGCAGGCTACCTTGTTCAGCAGGAACGAGCGATCAAGCGGCTACGTCGCCTAGAGGAGCTTGCCATACCAAAGGACATTGATTACACAACGCTTTCCAGCCTCTCGGTCGAGGGGAGGGAGCTGTTAAGCCGGGTGCGGCCGCGTTCCTTCGGGCAAGCCACGCGCATCCCCGGGGTCTCCCAGGCCGACCTGTCGATGTTCGCGATCTATCTGCGGCGCTAACGCTCCATTTCGATTCATCGTATGGCCACCGGAGGCACCTGCTCAACCATCACGAGCCGGGAGGCGGCCTCCTGAAAGATCTGGCCAGCAGTATATCCTCCCCATACCGGGGTGGTCTTCACCTCATCGAGGACGACGAGGGCCAGATAGCTCGGTTCATCCACAGGCAGGAAGCCGGCGAACAAGGAAGTGTACTTACCGTCGACGTAGCCGCGCCCGGGAAGGGCCTTCTGAGCAGTTCCCGTCTTTCCAGCAACGGCGAACCCCTCGACCTCAGCGAGAGTTCCGGTCCCGCTTTCGACCACGCGGCGGAGAAGGCCTCGCATCGTCGCACAGCTAACCGCTGAAGCGACTTGACGAAGAACGACCGGCTCCTTGCTCTCCATTCCGGTCTTCCCTACTCCCTGCACGATGCGCGGTGCGAGCAGGAGCCCTCCGTTTGCCACCGCACACATCCCTCGGGCAAGTTGGATTCCGGTCACCGCGACCGATTGGCCGATCGATATGGCTGCAAGGGCAAGCTTTGACCAGTCCTTAACGTCCCGCAGGATCCCTGCCTCCTCACCGGGAAGGGCAATCCCTGTCTTCTGCCCGAAGCCAGCGTCGACCAGGAATCGGTAGAACCGCTCCTCTCCCAGCCGCTGCGCGACCCGGATCATTCCGGTATTGATCGAATCTTCGATGATCTGGCCAAAGGTGACCGTTCCGAAGGAGTGGTGTTCCGCGTTGTGCATCGTGTGCCCGGCGATACGTATGCCGTCGTTCCCGTTGAAGTGGTCCTCGACCGCAACCGCTCCACAGTCGAGCGCGGCAAGACCACTGAACGCCTTGAACGCCGATCCCGGCTCGAACAGGAAGCCAACCGCCAGGTTTCGCCGCTGCGCCGGGGTCGATTCAGTAAAGCGATTGAGGTCATAGCGGCGATCCTGAGCCATCGCTAACACGTCTCCGGTATGAGGATCAAGGAGAACGATGAATCCGGTATTGGCTTTAAAGCGCGTCACTCCGTGATCGATCGCTTCCTCGCAGATGAACTGTAAGCGCACATCGAGCGTCAGGTAAAGCTCCTCACCCGGCTCCCCGGCACTGATAATCTCGGTGTGGTAGGTGCGGCCGTCCGCTCCTACCACCACGTGTAGCTGCGTTGGACTGCCAGCAAGCTGCGTGTCGAAGGCGAATTCCACCCCCTCCAGGCCATGTCCGTCGATTCCTACAAAGCCGATGACGTTCGAGGCGAGTGCCCCTTCTGGGTAGCAGCGTTTCCAGGTATCGATGAAGATCAGCCCGTAGGCGCTCGCCTCCCGGGCTCGCTGCTTGATTGCCCGCGCTGTCTCGAGGTTCACCTTCCTCTCGATCCAGGTGAAGTAGCTCGGCCGGTAGACACGCTCCTCAAGGGTTGCTACGGGAAAACCCAGTTCCTCGCTTAAGATAGCGATGAGCGTCTCCGGTTTGGTCATATTGAAGCTGTCGATGGCTATGGCGGTCGCCTTCACATCGAAAGCGAGTGGGATGCCGTTTCGGTCGTAGATCGTTGCTCGTCGTGGAGGAACCTCGATCGTTCGTTCCTGGATCGAAGATGCCATGGCGAGCCAGCGGTTATGCTCTACCACCTGTAACTGGACCAGGCGCCCGATAAGGAAAAGGGTGACAAACACCAGAAACAGGGTAACGAGAAACACTCGCCACCCTATCGTCCTCCTTACCCTAGGGTTCTGTTGGGGTGGGAACAACGTGGACATAGCGGATGACAGTCGGCTCGCTCATGTAAAGCTCCTCGCGGGCGAGGTGCGAGACCCGTTCCAGGGAGAATGCCTCCCCGATCTTAAACTCTAGCCAACGATTCACCTCCTCGATCGTGGTGACCGTTGCCTGGGCGCTCTCCCTCTGCGCGGTCAGATCGAGGATCATCGTCCCTTGCCATAGGTAGACCAGGCATAGACCAGCAACGATAACCGCGGCCAGAAGCGCGATCAGCGTTGACCTCGGCCAGGTAGACACCCGCGTGCGGGCGATGCGGCGTGACCGCCCAAGCGGATACCTTAATGTTCCTACTCTCTGGCGCCCGAGCATCTCTTTGTCACGATAAGGGAGAAAGGGAGCAAGATTCAGGACATTTGTCGAGGAAAAAGGCGAACTAGATTACCTTGTAGGGAACAAGCCGCCAGGAATGGCTTGAAGAGGGGCAAGCTGACGCTTTTTTTGTAAATATACTGAATCGCACTAAGATAGGAGTCCCGGACCAACGTTCAGGGATGAACGAGTTAGCTGAGATCTCGGATTGTGAGCTCTGACAATTGCAAAGGGAGGAATTATGAAGGTGATTCGACTGATTGGCTCGGTGGCTTTCGTACTCGGGCTCTTTACTGCGGTCTTTGTTGGGATGCCTTGGTACCTCTACCAAGATCCCATGTTGCCCTTGTGGCTCAAGATTGCGGTCTATGGCGTTCTGGGGGGTATTCTGGTCATCTTGCTAACGGTGGCCGCCGAACGGCAGAAAGGCGGGGCCCTTGGGGGGGAACTCCCACCCGAGGAGTCCCAGCCTCAGATGTTGGTTCAAAATTCTGCGGAAGTCCCAGGTCATGAGATCACTGAGACTTTAGGCTTGGTCAGGGGGCACACTATCTTTGCTATCTGGCTTGGAAGGGACATTTCCGCTCTAATGCGACTGATTCTTGGTGGTGAGCTGATTGAGTACACTGAGATGATGGGGCGAGCCCGCAGAGTGGCTGCTGATCGGATGATAGCCCAGGCTGAGGAGCTGGGGGCTGACGCGATCATTAACGTCCGCTTCGTGACTACCAGTGTCGTCGGTACTGCCGCTGAGCTTTTGGCCTACGGCACAGCTGTCAAGCTCGGTAACCCGGCCACTTGACAGAGTGCGATCCAAGCAAAAAACACCGCAGTAGCTGTGGGGTATCCAGAGGAGGTTTCTGTGGAGTTAACACTAGATTGACGGCCTATTTCACTCGGCAAAACCGCTTCGCGACTTCGGTCCTGCCATCCGCATGCACGCAACCCCACCTCCTTTTGTGAACGCGGGTATTCGTGTTATGATGACAGTTAACTCAGAGCGAAGGGCGTTTCGCTGATGGCATATATCCGGATCTGCCAAGGTAAATCGGGTACAGATCTGCGCTATATCCAGGAGTTACTTGGGCATAAGAGCTCCAAGACCGCCGAGATTTACACCCATGTCAGTGAACGGGACATTGGCCGGATTCAGAGTCCTTTGGATAATCTAATGGATTATCCAAGGATGCAAGCGGACAACAACCCCAAACAGCCATAGGGGGATATTCACGAACAACTTCGTGTAACATGTCAATACGAGGGCATCTGCGAACCTTAGGGGCGTGGATATACAAGTTATCTGAAATTGCCCTTCGCCCCTGCCAAAAGCAAAAATCATAGAGGAGGATAGCAAAGATGAAACAATCGAGTAAGATGAATTTCCTATACTTCATCGCTAGTATTTTATCAGTTCTGGCTTTCCCCGCCAATCCACTGATTATATTCAAAGTTATTGAGCCTAATAACATTAAAGTATTATTTTATGTTGGATGGATATTCTGGGCAGTCGGTATAACTCTGATAATTTTGTCTTACTATCATATTTTCTTCCAAAAAGTAAAGGTCTTGATTGATAGTGGAATCTACGGCGTTGTTCGACATCCCATGTTTCTAGGCGGGATTTTAGGGATATTCGTTACCTCTATTTTCTTTTACCAACATTGGTTATTTGTGATCATTGGAATTCCCGGAATAGCAAGTTGGTACTTGATCTCAAGAGAAGAAGAGCGGCTCAACATTGAAAAGTTTGGCGATGACTACAGACTCTATATACAAAAGGTGCCAAGAATGAATCTTTTGGTGGGAATTATTAGGCTGATACGACGTAAAAAGAGGAAATGAAAATGATAGATAACAGAGTTTGGGACTCATTGAGAATTGTGATTTCAACGGGTGGGCTTCGGGCAACATCAGATAACACAGCATATACGCTACGGGCTTACGCCCTTGCCCTTCGGGACATTGCTCCCTACGGCCGCAACGTCGTATATGCTGGAGACGTTATTCGCAACAGGGATGAAAGGTAGATTACCATGAAACTTTTCGAGATAGCTTACACATGTCGTCTATACGGTGAATTCACCGATTTTGACGCTACGTATGGTCGCTTCCTTGCCAACACTACGCCCACCTTTGATATTTTGGATCACAAACATCGTAAGGCCCTGTTGGTTTGGTTAAACTCGTGGGGTTGTCGGCAGTTCGCCCTGAACTTTCATGATAAGGCATCGGAGCATCTTGAAAATTGGGGACAGGAGAATCTAACCAGCCTTCCTCCTGCAGGAGCCAGTTTGCTCATTCTCACAGATATTGATTTCGTCAACGCAGGAACCTTATATGTGGGTTTACGCGACCTGCAGGCGTCAGTTCGCCAACGTAACAGCAACAGCTACACGGTTACCTTTGGTCCCACAGGTGCAGCAAAAACTTTGTTCGCACTTCGGAACCAGGTGTTCCCACCCTGGGATGAATCCATACGGGTGCGCCTTGGTTACGATGGCTCCCAAGAATCTTACATAGGATACCTTCAATGGGTGAGGCGTGAACTTCGAGAGGTTGTCGCTGATGCAGAAGCGCATGGTCTTTCAGCGAGTGATATACCAAATACCTTGAACAGGCCTTTTTCTAGTCTCCCTAAACTTGTCGACGAATACAATTGGGTAACCATCACGAAAGGCTGTAAGCCACCAAGGTTAGAGGACATCAATAATTGGTGGCGTTGGGCGAGACCAATGGACCCTGCTTCGGATAACCCGCCATTGATTTATGGGAAGGGATAAAAGATGAAGGACTGGGAAGGTGGCATAATCGCTGAAGGGCCAGGTGACAGCATTTCCTGGTCAGTAAAGTGTTCGTTGATTGACAAGTGACAGCAATTCCTGGTCACTCGTTGAACCTTCGTCTTGGGAGTAT
>JAUWGE010000033.1 GCA_030606565.1 Candidatus Bipolaricaulota bacterium
GCATTGTCGACGTAAATATCGATTATTTCCTCGTCTGAGATTCCATCCGCGAACACATGAACGCCCGACCAAGTATCGCCGCCGTCTTTTGTGGTTGAGTACTTGATATCCGTATCTGTTGCCCGGTGATCCTCTTCCCAGAAGACGATCAAACAGTTCCCCGCCCCCACGATTCTCGGGTTGCGGCAATCGTCCCACGTGGTGGAGAGCTTGCGCGGCGGTTCCCACTCGTTGTAGTCACCTATCTCCGAGCGGCTATAGAATATCTCTTGATGATCGTCACCAACTTGCCAACGCTGACAGACCATGTGGAGCCGCCCTGCCTCAAAATCGATCGAGGGCTGGGCTTGGTGATAACGAGGGCCGGAGAACGGGCTCGGTATTTCGTACCACCCGAACGCATTCGTATCCGTACTGTACAACTCGACATTGTTAATACCGGTCGATGCCGGTATCACCGGGAAGGCGGCAAAGTAGCGAAACCCTGCCGGAGCATCGCTTGCCTCGGTACCGGTAAGCGATGGCCAACCGACCGTGGTGGCATCCCACCACAGGGAATAGGTCTGATCGCTCGTGTTGTAGAAATTGGCGTGTGCACGGGTGGCCGCTGAATCGACATAGGCAAGGACAGTTCCGTCTAAGTACGCGGAATATAGGGCTGTTCTAATCGGGCCATCCAAGCCATAAGCGTTGTATGTAGCGCTCCAGGTCTGGCAATAGTCCTCCGATCGCCAAAGGCGGAGGGTATTGCCCCCCTCGACATAGGAAAGATAGATGGTCCCATCCCACTCGATCGCCAAGTCGAGGTTAGTATTATCGGCACTATCGGTCAGCGCTGGAAGGACCTCAAACTCCATCGCCGATAGATCGAAAGCGACAAGGCCCACTACGAGTAGTAAGCCTATGAAGACGACACAACTTTTGAAAATTCGATCGGTCTTCCGACTCACAGAACCCTCCTTATCCGCGCTCTCTCTTCGCATCCCTTGAAGGGGAGGTTAATCATCAAATAGCGTAACGAACGTTATCACACCAGACCTCCTAAGAGTTCCCGGCGGTCCGTCCGCTCCCCCAGTGCGCCTAGCCTCCTAAAAAGTGTAACTATTGCTACAGTGTACCGACTTTACGTTCTTCTGTCAGTAATGCACGTCACATTCACACACAGCTATATCCTCATAGCATAAATCTTAAATACAATTCGGGAATAATACTCTCTCTGTCACCACAAGTAACGTCGGGACGCAAAACACCGAGGTGCGCAACCCCCTCACAACGCCGTCATCAGCGCATACCACCTCCGCGCAGTACGGCAAATTCTTCAGGCTCCTCACGCTCCAGGCAAAGTAAGGGATGCTTGTAAGAGGCACTCCTCCCGATACACTCCTGCCATAAAACCCAAGACGTCATCACCGTGAGAAGCCGTATTTCCTTTCTCTCGCCAAGACGCTAAGATCGCCAAGAATTCTTGGTTATCATTCTTTGCGTCTCGGCGGCTCTGCGAGAGACCCATCTCTTGAGTCTTTCTGTGAGTTACCTTACCTTAACCGTGAGGAGCCATTCTTCATAGATGCTCCGGTAACCACTTGGCACTTTCTCGCTCTTCTCCTTTCGGGTACCATCAGCTAAGGAGGCAAGGTGCAACCATTAGAGGCGTGGATCCATGCCAACGTCGCTCTGGAGCGGGTCGACTCGGCACACCTGCGGTATGACGCAATGAATCGCCAGGCTCCGCAAGATCTCCCAGGAGTCTACCGGGCTTACGATCCTGATCGGATCTACGATTGGGTCGATCTTACCCTGATCTTCGCCTACCTGAACGCACTCTCCACCACCGGGCGGGTTCTCGACATCGGAACCGGGGATGGCTGGCCCGCTCTTCCACTTGCTCCTCATGTCCGGGAAGTTATTGGGGTTGACCTGTCAACAGTGCGGATAGAGGTAGCACGGGAGAACCTAGCCCGCTTCGGATATACAAATGTCACCTTCGTCATCGCTTCAGGAGAAGAGCTCCCATTCCCGGCAAACTCGTTCGATGGGGTGGTTGTTGGAACTGCAATCGAACAGATGAACGACCCTCGTCGCTGCCTCGCCGAGATTCACCGCGTCCTCGTCCCTGGGGGAACCCTGATCGCCACCTTTGAACACCTCGGGGCTGAGCTTTCCGAGGAGGTTTCCGAACAGGTTGAGTTTTTCAAACGTGGGAATGTCTTTCTCTACCGCTACACGGTGAAAGAAACCCTCCCACCACGGGAGGCCGAATACCAACTCTTTATACACCCAACCAACGATTACAGTGAGCTTTTACACGAGAAAGCAGTTTCGTTCCCGTCCCGTCCCGGGTTTGTCAGACGTGCGGGAGAGCCCGGGGAAAGGGCCCTTGCCGATGACATAAGGGAGGCTTATGGCCTTTCCTTCCTGAAAGAGATTGCAGGGATGATCGATCAGGGACAGTACTTTGAGCTTGATCACTTCGATCTTCCCACCTTGAAAGAGACCCTGGAGGCGGTCGGATTCTCGCAGGTTAAGATCTGCGGCCGCATCACCCAGGCGGCGCACCGCTTTTTTATCGACCTTAACGAACGCGGGACACTAAAAGGTCTCTGTCCACACTTTGAATCAATCTGCGCGGCCTTGGCCACCCTATGGCCGCTCATTCCGCCCCAGGGCGAGTCGGTCTTATTCACACGATCTCGGAGAAAAAAATGATAATCGACGTCCTTGCCTGTGCGCGCTTCGTCTGCGAGCGAAGCACCCACGTCGTGATCGAGGAGGAGGCAGTCCCTCAATTTACACATAAGCTTCTCCCCATGCCTATTCCCGCCTGGGATTTCACCCACCACTTCCACGACGGTACAGCAAGGACGGTCGCCTACCTCCTCCTGGTCGATGCGCTCAACTTCTGCTTCTTCCCTGAACCACGGTGGGAGGTAGTCGTCGACGGTGAAAGGCTACACGGATACTTTGCCCTCACTTCGGTCCTCGAGCAGGCGTTCGAGCACGAGGATCCCATCGACGACTTCTCGTATCTAGCCAAGGTGGAGGAGGAAGAGGTGCGCGATCTGTTGCACGGCGATGTTCCGATGGGAAAGATCCCCTTGTTCGAGGAACGGGTACACATCCTACGTGAAGTTGGAGAACGGATGACCTCGCTTTATCACGGAGACGCAGCCCAGCTTGTGAGGAGGGCTGATGGGAGTGCACAGCGCCTTGTCGAGTTGGTGGTGGAGGGCTTCCCCTCGTTTCGCGACGAGGCGTGCTACGCCGGAGAACAGATCGTCTTCCACAAGCGAGCGCAGATCTTCGCAAGCGATCTTTACGGCAGCTTTGGTGGGCGCTCTTTCGGAGCGTTCCACGACGTTGACCGCCTCACTGCGTTCGCGGACTACAAACTCCCACAAATTTTGCGGGCAGAGGGGATCCTCCGCTACTGCGAGGAATTGGCGGCCCAGATAGACCACAGAGCGTTGATCGAAGCCGGTTCACCCTATGAAGTGGAGATCCGCGCGGCAACAGTCTTAGCAGTTGATCTCCTCCGCCAGGAGCTTAAGCGACAGGGAAGGAACCTTCTGGCAAGCGAGATTGACTGGCTCCTGTGGCACGCAGCGCAAGGGTGCGATATGCTCCCCCATCATAGGACACTGACCACATTCTACTGATGTACAAACTCAAGTGTCAGGATAAGCGCTCCCCCGCCCGAACCGGCCTGCTAAAAACGGTCCACGGAACAGTGGCCACTCCAGCGTTCGTTGCCGTAGCCACGCGGGCGACAGTAAAGGCGCTTGAGCCGCAGGCTTTAACAAAGATCGGCGTGCAGATCGTAATCGCCAACTCATACCACCTCCACTTGCGTCCTGGCGAGGAGACAATCGCCGCTTTGGGAGGGCTGCATCGCTTCTCCGGCTGGGAGGGGCCAACGATGACTGACTCTGGCGGGTTTCAGGTGTTCAGCCTGGGGGCAGGAAAGGAACACGGCGTTGGTAAGATCGGCTCCATCTTTCCCGATGAGGAGCCTCGCCCGCCGACGAAGAGAGAAAAGCAGGGAAAGTCGCTCGTCAAGCTGAGCGAAGAAGGGGCTTATTTCCGCTCGATTATCGACGGCTCTGAGCACTTCTTTTCCCCCGAAGGGGTGATCGAACTAGAGCGCAAGCTGGGAGCGGACATCATCTTCGTCCTCGACGAGTGCACCTCGCCTCTGCACGACTATACCTACACAAAGGAGGCGATGGAGCGGACGCACCGCTGGGCGAAGCGCGCCTTTAACGCGTTCAACGAGCTTCCTCGCGACGCATCCTTCCCCAACCCTGACCAAATCCTGTACGGGATCGTTCAAGGTGGAGCGTACGAAGACCTGCGTCGCGAGAGCGCAACAGTAATCGGTGAGATGGACTTCGGCGGATTTGCCATCGGCGGGTCGCTCGGCCGCTCAAAGGAGGAGATGCACCAAGTCCTCGACTGGACAATCCCTCTTCTTCCAGAAGAAAAGGCGCGCCACCTGCTTGGAATCGGAGAGATTGAGGACATATTCGCTGCTGTGCGGCGCGGAATCGACACCTTTGACTGTGCTGCCCCCACACGCATCGCGCGTAACGGGACCGTCTTTTTAAAGGATGCTCCTCGGCACCGGATCAACCTGCGCAACTCCCGTTTCCGCGATGACCCTCAACCGATCGACGAAACGTGCAACTGCTTCACCTGTTGCCACCACTCACGCGCCTACCTGCGCCACCTGTGCCGCTCAGGCGAGTTCTCCTTCTACCGACTAGCCACGATCCACAACCTCCACTTCCTCGTGCGCCTGATGCAGGATATCCGTGCGGCAATCGAAAGCGACGCGCTAGACGAATTGGAACGAGAGTGGAGAAATTGAATGATTGAGTGATCGGGAGAGCGGAGGATTGACAGATTGAATGATCGGCCGTCGGCCTGGAGGGCCTCCCGCCGGGGCTGGAGCCCATAAGCGCTAACTTAAGAACACAGTGTTCTGGGCCATTCGTCATTCCGGCGAACCCCGGATCGGGGTCCGGGGCAGGCGCCGGAATCCAGAGGATAACATATGAATAGGCAACCCGCAGTATATATTCTGGCGAACAAAAGAAATGGTACGCTTTATGTCGGTGTAACGTCAGACCTAATCAAAAGGATATGGCAACATAAAAACAATGTAGTGAAAGGATTTACTGAAAGATACAGTGTCCATCAACTGGTTTGGTACGAGCTGCACGAAACCATGGAATCGGCTATCAGGAAAGAAAAGATGTTAAAGAATTGGAAGCGAGTCTGGAAACTGGAATTGATCGAAAGAAGCAATCCGAATTGGCAGGATTTGTATGGAACGATTATTTGACTAGATTCCGGCTTTCGCCGGAATGACGGTGCATACTAACAATCGGAAACTGCGGTCTATAGAAGATAGCCTTAAGTTAGCGCTTATGGGGCTGGAGCTCCTCTCTCCGGGCCGGATGGCCCTCTGGGCCGGAGGCTGGGGCGGAGCCTGCCCCAGAGGGGAGAGCGGGGGATTGAGTGATCGGGAGATCGGGTGATTGAGAGATTGAACAATTGGTAGATCGGGAGATTGGGCAGTAAATAAAATCACTCAATCACTAAATTACTCAATGCTAAATCACTCACTCACTAAATCACTCAATCAATTCTACGGAAGTATCCGGCGCAGCGATCGTACCATCGCGGTGAGGTCAATCGCAGAAAAGTCGATCGTCAGCGACACCCTGTGGCTCCCCCCTAGGTTCGGATGACTGACGTAGGCGTAGTCGATGGTGAATCCCTCGATATCGATTCCCAACCCCAAGGTGAGAGAAACCCCACCCGCCTGAGTCAGGATTCCGCTGCGAATGGCAAAGGTCTTAACCGGCTTGTATTCAACGCCGAGGTGAAAACCTCCGCTAGCCTGTAGGTCGGCGGCGAGCACGACAGTCTCAATGACTCGCGTTGACGCCCCGAGGCGCAGGTCCATGCTGAATGACTCGCTGTGTCCATCGTAGTTCAGCGCTCCGAAAAGATTTGTCGCCGTGACCCCCAGCCCTATATCACTGAGGCCGACCGGTCCCAAGCGCATGTCGCCAAGGTCCATTCGATACGCCAGATCAAACGCAAACCCAGAACCCTTTGTCTCTCCGTTTACCACCGACAGGTACTTGATCCGTCCCCCAAGGGAAAAATCAAGCGGAAGCGCAGGGAGGAAGGGAAGCTGACTGGGATCCACACCGAAACCGAAGATGAGCCCAGTGTTCCCATAAGAAAGATCACCGTCGGTTTCATTTCCACCGGCATCATACCCCACAATATTCCCCGAGTTTAGCGTAAGCAGGCAAAGCCCCCAGTTGCGGAATGTCAGTCCGAAGGCACTATAGCTGCCAAGTCCCAAGTGAGACGCATAGAATGAGTTAAAGCTGATCCCGGAAAGCTCAGCAAGACCTGCTGCATTGTGGTAGAGGGTTTCGGCGCTCCCAACAAGGGAGACCGCTGCTCCCCCCATTCCCAACGCTCGTACCCCTGGCTCGATATCAAAGACCGAGATCGCGGTCTCCCCGGTAACACAGACGCTCAGTCCGGCACCAAGGAGAACTACAATCAGCAGTAAAAACGACTTCTTCACGATAGTTTCCCCTCCCTTATTATCGATCGATCAGGAGCTTGAAGATCGGTTTTGACTTGATCGTCTTCCCGGAAGCGTCCTTCGCGGTAATCACGTAGTAATAGAGGCCATTCGGGAGTGGATCACCACCATTTGATTCCAGGTTCCACAGGTACTCCGTATCAGCCGTAGATAGCTCCTTTGAAAAGACGAGCGCTCCTGTGATATCGAACACGCGTAGCATGATATCGGTTGTCTCGGCAGGATAAGAGTAGATGATGCGCGCCTCTGTCGATGCCGGATTGGGGTAGCTGTGGGTCGCCAGGCCAGCTCCCGCTTCGGCGATAGTGATCTCTTTGGTTACCTGCGCGCTCGATGCTCCCTCGTTATCAGTGACAACAAGGGTAACGGTGTACGTTCCTGCGGAAGTGTAGGTATGCGCTGGACTCTTATCGGTGCTTGTCCCTCCGTCGCCGAAGTCCCAGTCCCACCCGGTGACGGTTCCATCCGAGTCGGTGGAAAGGTCGTTTAATTGCACCGCCTGGTTTACCTGCGGCAGTGCTGGGGTGAAACTAAAGTCTGCGACAGGAGGTACATTAGTCGGTACGCCCACGGTAATGTCCTTGGTGGCGCTAGAAGTTGCCCCATCGTTGTCGGTGACGGTCAGCTTGACAATGTATGTCTTGGCAGTTGCATACTTGTGCGAGGCCGATTGAACATCGCTCGTCGCTCCATCCCCAAAGTCCCACCGCCAGCTCTCGATGGTTCCGTCGGGGTCGACGGAAGTATCGGTGAAGGCGATCGTGTCCGCGGTCGTTGGGCTTGTAGGACTGTATGCGAAATCAGCAGTGGGAGGTGTATTAATCCTGACAGGAACAGTCTTAGTCATAAAATCGGTTACGCCGTCATCATCGGTGACCTTCAATGTAACCGGCGTACCCCCACCAGTATTGAACACATGGTTGACCGACATCCCGGTGGCATCTACCACGCCGTCGCTGTTGAAATCCCACTCGTAGAAATCGACCCGTCCGTCCGCATCGGAGGAGGCGCTCCCATCGAAACTGACGACGTCGCCAATCTTTGGCCCTGTGGGAGCAAAGCTGAAATTAGCTGTGGGGCGAATGAACTCAACTGAAACTACGCGGGTCTTGAACCCCCGGCCTCCTTCATTGTCGGTCACTCTCAGCGTGACGATCTTTGAGCCACCAGTATGGAAAACGTGAGAAGCGATCGTCCCTGTTGCGTCGTAGATACCATCGTTGTCGAAGTCCCACTCGTAGGCATCGATCGTCCCATCGGCGTCACTGGAACCCTCTGCCTTGAACGTGACCACCTCGTTCAGGTTGACGTCGGGGCCCTGCTCCGGTTCGAAGGTGAAGTCCGCAATAGGAAGTTGGTTAACTCCCCCAACACCACCTACCTCAACGGGAACAGTTAGAGTGATTACATCAATTGCCCCATCGTTGTCTGTCACGGTGAGCCTCACAGGGTACGCGCCCGCCGCTGGGAAGGAGTGAGTTATAACCATCCCCGTTTTGTCAGTGAGCCTATCATCGTCGAGATCCCATTCGTAGAGAATAATCGTCCCGTCCGCGTCCGAAGATCCCCGGCCATCAAATGAGATCACTTGCCCCGTGTCGGGATTGGCCGGCGTATATGTGAATTCTGCAACCGGTGGGGTTGTCTGGACGGGAACCCACCGGGTCATAACGTCACGGTTTCCGTCGTTGTCGATTACCGTAAGGGTCACGCGGTATGTTCCCGCCGCGTTAAATGAGTGGTTGACGGTCACGCCAGTATCATCAGGCCAGCCAGGGATATACCAGTAATCCCACTCGTACTGGGCGATTATGCCATCCGGATCGTTGGAGGCACTGGCATCAAACGAAACCACCTCGCCAATTCTTGGATTGGCAGGAGTAAATGTGAAATCCGCAACCGGCGGAGCTGATGCTACGTTGATCCATTCACTTGTTTCATCCGTAAGGCCATCATTATCGGTAACTCTAAGCCAGATTTGGAAAGGGCCGGCCCAGTCAAACGAGAAGCTTACGCTCACCCCATTAGCCCCGGTTACCCATATCCCCACGGCATCAAGAACCCACCATTCATAGGAGACAATCGTTCCATCTGGATCGGTGGAGTCACTGCCATCGAATGTGACAGCAGTATTAACTTTGGGATTCGCCGGGTTGAACGTGAACGCCGCTGTCGGCACGTTAATCCCTACGGGAACCGTTTGGGTTATGGTATCCCAGGCTCCAGCATTATCAGTAACCCTAAGGGTGACTAGGTGCTGTCCGTTCACGTTAAACGCGCGGGTGACCGTAGAGGCTCCGCCTGCGATCTCGTACGATCCATTACTATCAAAGTCCCATTCGTAAAGGACAATCTGGCCGTCAGGATCACTCGACCCGCCAGCGCTGAAGGTCACCATCTCTCCTACCTTTGGCTGGGCCGGGTTGAACGTGAAATCTGCGATCGGCGGCGCGTTGCGGACGGTAATGTCACGAAAAGTTGAAACTATGTCCCCGCCACTGGTGGTGATCGTTAGTGTCACCCGATATATCCCAGGAGCTGCGAAGAGATAAGGAAGCGGATTCTGGATAGCGCTCGTCCCTCCATCCCCAAAATTCCAGCTCCAGAAGGAAATATCGCCGGTCGGGTCGATCGATTGATCAAAAAAATGGACAACATCTTGCGTTGTGGGAACAAGCGGGGTGTAAGTAAAGGCGGCACTTGGGCCAAGCACAGTCACCGTCTGGAAGGTTGACCCGGTCGCTCCCTCATTATCAGTTACGGTAAGGGTTACAGTGAACGATCCACCGTTCGCGTACTGGTGGGTCGGGTTTGTTGCTGTTAGGAAATTGCTGATCACTCCGTCACCGAAGTTCCATTCCCAGTTGGTGATGAGGCCGTCAGGATCATACGAAGCGTCGGTGAAGGTGATAATATCATGCAAAGTGGGATCCAGTGGAGCGTAGGAGAAGTCAGCCACTGGGGGGTTCGTGGCGAGAATGTTAAAGGTTCCCGGGCTTACTGTTGGTACAATATCGTTACCGTTCGCGTCGCGGAAGACGGTGAAGGCAAGGTTGACGGGTGAGCTATCACCAGGCTGTCCTACCGCCTCCACGGTAAGCCTAAGGATTTCTCCAGCAGTCACCCCAGGTAGGTCGCCAAAGTACGTCCCAGCAAACTCGGCGGTCCCTTGGGGCTCGTGCGTCTCAACAAAAATGCTTTTCGGACCCCAGGAGAATACCTGCAATCCTTCAATCGCCGTGATATGAACAACGGTAGGATCGTAGGTGATCGTTCCCTGAATATCGGTCACCCCAGGACTCGGGACCCCGCTGACGGTCACATCGATCGTGGTGGTCCCTCCCTCGATCGTGGTGCCACTCTCCACATTGACCGTCGCCTGTCCGTATACCAGCATCGGCACAGCGATGAGACACAACAGCACTAATAATAATCGGTACTTCATATCTTCCTCCCCCGTTATTTCATCCACCCGTTTCTAATTTGTATCATAGCTTGCGAGAAAGTGTACAAAGACAGATATGCGTTGGACAAAGACAGATGTCACGTTCGCCCCTGTCTGTGGTCACCATTACACTGGGCAGGGGGGTTATTAGCTGTCAGCTATCAGCGGGAAATATAGCTTTCAGCCATCAGCTGTCAGCTCTCAGCAATTAACGCCAAGCTTTCAGAAGGGTTGGCTTTGGCTGACCCCTGATCGCTGAGGGCTATTCAACCAAAAACGGCCCCAGGGCTTTCACCCCAGGGCCGAGTGTTATCTATTTATCTCAGGATCGCAAGCTTCTTTGTCTCGCTTACCACCCACTCGCCGTTGATCAACGCGTACAGCTTGTACAGATAGACCCCGTTAGCGAGAAGTTCCCCGTAGTCGCTTTCGGTGTGCCAGTCAAGGCTCGCTCCAGCCTCCTCCCTCTCATAGACCATCCGGCCGGAGAGGTCGAAGATCTGGACCTTGAGCGCTTCCACCAACACAGCCATCAGGCCCTTCACCTCGAATGTCGTTGTATGGACATCCGTGATCGGGTTCGGGTAGTTACGAAACTCAAGGCCATCCACTGCCATCGGCACCTCGTATGGCACGTCCCTTGCGTGGACATCCCGCAGGATATCGATAGCAAGGACTGCTCGAGAGATATCGCCGGTGAACACAAACTGGAGCACCGGTCCACCAACCACCATCCGCTTCGAGAGGTTCGCTGCAGCGAACTGCACCTCACCCTTGTCGTTGTCGATCGCGCTCGCCAGTACGGTGAACCCGTTTACACCGATAACCTCCGTAACGCTCAGGACCGCTGGGTCGTACATAAGCCGGCCTTGCAGGTCGGCAAGCTCGGCGGTCGAGCCGGAGATCACGAGTTGCCCGTCTTCGTTGATCGCAACCTGCGCGGTTGCGGCCACACCCTCTGCTTTCGGCCCGACCTTCGCGGCCATCAGCGACAGTGTCCTCAAGCCAATCGACGCTTCGGCGATCCAGCGGGCATCGGTGATGTCAATACCAGGTGGGGGAGCCACATCCGCTCGCGCCTCGATGAACGTGCCTGCAGGGGGTTGGCCGATCGCATACTCGGCCACGAGGCGCGCATCGGTGATGTCCACCGTACCGTCGTCGTTCACGTCGCCCTTCTGCCCCTGAGCCACCGCGATCGTGGCCGTTCCTGGGATGATCGCCGACACAGGAAGGTCAACCCCGTTCACAGCCCGCAGGACATCTACCTGCGTGATGTTAAGTGCACAGGTGTCACCCACATTCGCGCCTGGCGCACCTTCTACCTCAATCCGAGCAATCGGACCTGAGGTGAGTGGCTGACCAAGACTGGGATCGTAAGCAACGCAGAACTTCAGTACGCCACTGCTCGTCTGCGGGGCGGTGTCGGACAGCACCCCGTATGGCGCTACACCCACTACATCAACCACGTGGATCACTGCTGGATCATAGGTGAATGAGCCGGTTTGACCGACCTGCATCTCACCTAACCCGGGCGTACCAAGCGCGTCTACTGAGATGTTCACAAACCCTGTGGTGCCAGCAAGGGTTACGTCTCCTACCGTAACCATCGCCGTAGCTCCACCAACGACCACAGGATTGCTTGCCATGAGCGTCGGGTTCTCGAAATCAGAACTCACACCCACTACTGGTCCATACCCATCGCTCGCATAGACGGTGCTCTCCACCTTCAGCCAGTCGCCATCCTGAAGTGTTCCCTCAAAGTCCGCCAGCACGTACAATCGCACCTGCTGTTGATCCCAAACAGGATCTCTCCACCACGGTGTCGTGGGATCCATATCCAGGAACGGGTTCGCACCTGGACAGGGGTCATCAAACATGAGGCCATCTTTCACCATGTCGATGTTCTGACCTGCTACCGCTACCGGCCCAGCTACAACCTCGTCCCAGAAGCTCAACCCAGGTATCCCATCGGACTCCACCACAATCCACATCCGTGTGATGTCGTCCTCCACAATCGAGCTGCCAGCGGTACGTCGCACGACCAGCGAGTTGATCCACGTGGGATTGCCGTCCGGGGTGATATCAGTTCCAGCGTTCGGGTCAGAGATGACGAACTCCTGCACGATCACCCGGTTCTCACCGTTGGCGATCGCACGAACCTGGGTCGCATCGATCAGGTTCGTCTCCGCATCCCCAGTCGTAAACGCAACCACCGTGCAGCGGGTCGACCAGATCGGGAACACCGTCGTTGCAGGGTTGAAGTCCGAACTGACTGAGCCCTGAGCCGAGAGGTCATCCTCTGCCGTTGCCTCGACACCGGTGAGGATCTCTTCGCCATTGAGCGCAGTGATCGCGATATCTGCCACTACGAATACGCGACGATTCTCCGTATCCGGTATTTGCAGCAACAACCGGCCCGGTACGCCAAAGGTCACGTTCAGCGGGGGCAACCCAGGATTGTTGAACGGCAACGTGCGGTAGGCGATGATCGTATCACCTGCATCGTATACTCCGTTATCGTTTGTATCCACCGCCAAGCTGAGCTTGTCCAGTCGGTTGATGAAGGCAAGGGGTCCGACCGCATAGACGGTAATCGTAGAGATGTCGGTCGGGTTGCCGTCGCTCGCCACCACGTTCTCCTGGAACAGCACCTCCTGTAACACAACATCAGTCTGTCCAGGTTTTGCCACCTGTGGTCTCGGTGTCTCGTCCGTGACGTCCGTCTCCGGATCTCCCGTAGGAGGCACCACTCCCGGTGCCGCCAGCGCGATCGGGGTCCCCATCAGGGCGTCGATCCCGATGTCGCACCAAATGGTATTCGTCGCAGCATCCTTGACGATGTTGTCACCAACAACCCAACGACCCGCAGCATTATCCCAGTAGTAGACCAGTAGGTCCGCTTCCAAGAAGCCAGCAATATCCGCGTTGGCGTATTCTGTCTTTAGCTCGATGCCGCCTAAGCCTGGCGTAAACCCAAATGCAGCGATATCGAAGAAATAGACAGGCCGGGCACCCGTGTCCGCAGAGAATGTATCGAATGGAGGGTTCTGATAGAGGAAACCGAAGGTATCGAGGTACTTGAACGCGACTAGTGTTCCTGGTCCAACAGTCGTCGGATCAAGCGTTACCGTGATGATGGGGCCCGGACTGGCGCTCAAGTCATGGGGACCGAAGATATCGCCTGCGTTCAGGTTGTTCTCGAACACCGCGGGCGTTGTGGCAAAGTCACACTGCTCCCATGGAGCGAAGTACACGTTGTCCGAGACCGTATCTCCCAATCCAGCGGGGTTTTGAACCGCATGGAACGGCCCAGTCGAATCACCCCACCAGTTGTAGATTGCATCGACATCGGTTGGTATCAGGTTTTCCACTCCGTATTCTGTGTTACCAACGATGTCGTTAAGGTGTATTTCAGTTGTTGCTGCCATAGCCGAAGGGTCGGCCGCGCCGGAGGCGTTTGCAATCCTTATACCCCATCCATCAGCATCGAGGATGTCGTTTCCCACAATGCTCACATTGGTGCTCAGGGCATTAGGATCGGGATACCCAGCGGGGGTGAGATAGTTACTGAGTATATATATGTTCTTACCTTTTACACCACCAGGATCGGAAAGATGCGGTGCGGCATTCTCTATGACGTTATTCGCGATGGTTACATTGTCGCAACCAGCAAGGACGATATTGGCATAGGTGCCGTAGATGTGGTTACCTGACCCTCCAATTGTGATATCGCTTGCCCCGTGGTGGACGAGGAGGTTATAATCCGTTGGCTCAAGGCTTTCGTAGATCTCATTGCCTTTTATGGTGACACCCTTCGCGTATCCTGTGATCAGGACGCAAGTGTTTCCGGTATGGTAAACCTCGTTACCCTCGATGAGGATGTTGTTGCTTGTAGCTGGTGGAG
Source organism: Candidatus Bipolaricaulota bacterium (assembly GCA_030606565.1). GTDB lineage: Bacteria > Bipolaricaulota > Bipolaricaulia > UBA7950 > UBA9294 > UBA9294. The sequence continues at coordinate 13,987 of JAUWGE010000033.1, forward strand.
TGTTCCAGTCATGCCGGACCCTTATCCCGATGCTGCTTATGTCGTAGACCGCGTTACCTATCACCTCGACGTCATTTGCATGTACATCGATTCCCAGCCCCGCTGGACAGACACCCGCAGTAGCCGTGCAAGTTATGTTCCTGACGATGTTATTCAAGATCTTCGCGTTGTCGCCCTCGACCAGGATCGCACCTATGTCACTAGGCGCATCGGCTCCGGTGGCGATGAAGTTCTCGATGATGAACCCGTCCACCGTTACGTTGTCTGCTTGCACGTGAATTGCGGGATTTTCCAACACGCCTCCACCATCGATAATCGGACTGGAAGCTGCTTCGAGGGTTAGGCTCTTGTCGATCACGAGGTTTTCAGAATATGTCCCATCATACACGTTGATCGTGTCGCCTGGGTTGGCGGCGTCGATAGCAGCCTGAATTGTGGTGAAGTCCCATCCACCGCCGGCATCAACATACCAGGTTGCTCCCCACGCCACCAACGGCAGCAGTACAAGAAGCA
>JAUWGE010000004.1 GCA_030606565.1 Candidatus Bipolaricaulota bacterium
AGCTCCTAGAGATAGGCCCAACATCACCAAGAACATCCATACCGCTACTTTATAGGGTTTCTGCATCTGCTGCCTCCTTTTGATTTTTGTCTCTGTTCTTCTCTGGCAAATTTACGAGAGTCTGCTTATCTGTTTTCTGAATTAGCCCAAAGCCGCCTTTGCGAATGACGGCCACTTGGCGAGTCAGAAACTTAGGGTGGCTGAGTCCCAAGGTGCCGGGGACGATGAGCAAGGCACCCAGCGCGCTCGCCACCATGGTCAAAGCGACGAGCCATCCCATCGTTTGAAGTGCCCCGAAGTGGGAAAGAGTCAGCACCAAGAAACCGAATGTCAGGGTGAGCGCGTTGTAGAGGATCGCTCGCCCTGTGGTGTTATAGGTAACAAAGAGCGCCTCCTTGTGGGGAGCCCCCCGTTGTCTCTCCCGACGATAGCGGGTGATGAAGTGAACCGAGTAGTCCACTCCAATCCCGATCACGATGCTGGCAATCATCACCGTAGCGATGTCCAGGTTGGCGCCCGTAAGAGCCATCGTCCCAAAGTTGCCCACCACGCTCAAGACCAGCGGCGTGAGGGAAAGAAGTCCCGCTATAAACGAGCCCATGAGCAGGGACACGACAATACCAACCCCGCACAAACTGGTAACCAGGGTTGTAACCTGAGAGTGGACGATCTTCCCACTGATCTGAACGTAAATATCCGGCATCCCGGTGGTATATGCTGTAACTCCAGAAGGAGAATTTCCCTCCATATACCTTTGGATATTTTGCAGCAAGTCTTGAAGTTCAGCTGTTCCGACCGACTGGACCGGAACCGTAATCTGAGCTTGAGAGAAACCATGGGCCGCCATGCTCTCCAAGACTTCTCCTCCACCCATCTCAAAGAGGAGGAGTACTTGGGCAATAGCCCTGGCTGAATCCGGGATGGCGTAGTAGGTATCGTCCTCTCCGTGTAACGCGTAATTCGTCTCTTTGACAAGGTCCACAAGCGATGAGGTCTTCCCTATAGGTCCGAGTGATTCCATGTAGGCTTGTAAATCGTCCATAAAGCTCAAGACTTGAGGGTCTTTGAGGCCGTCTCGCTGACCTGTATTGACCACCACACTCATCTGAAGGCTCCCGCCGAAATGCTCTTCCACGTAATTCATTCCTCGAATGACAGGGGAGTCCTGACGAAAGTATTTCGACACATCGGTCTCTACCTGAAGACGGGGAATCTGCGCCAGAAAGCCCCCCAGGAAGACCAAAGCGATCGCCACTACAACCCAACCCCGCCGATCCACGATATGAGACAGGAGACGGGCACCCCATTCGAGGGGAGAGCCCTTCTCTTTCCGGCGTTGGATCGCCTGGGGCAGAGGTGTGAGAGAGAAGACGGCCGGAATCAACGTGAGGGAGATCACAAAGGCGAAGATCACGCCCGCAGCGGAGAAGAGGCCGAACTCGCGGATCGGATCGAGGAAGGCTGAAAGTAGGGTAAGAAAGCCAATCGCCGTGGTAAGCGCGGCGGTGAACACCGGATTGGCCATCTCTTCCACGACCTGGATGATCACCTTCTCTCGTGTTCCCCTCCCTTGGACCGCCCGTTCGAAGTAATCGTTAACCACATGAATGCCATAGGCCGACCCAACAGCAACGAGTAACACCGGCAAGAATGTAGAAGCAATAGTGAGCGGCACCCCGCAGATGGTCATCAGGCCCACCGTCCAGGTCACCGACAGAAGCACCACCACGAGCGGTAGGATCATGCCCCGAAGGCTTCGGAAACTAACAAACAATACGGCTAAAACGACGAGCACTACGATGGGGAAAAGGAACCCAAGGTCCCGGTGCATGTAGAGATCGGCGTAGTAGATGAGGGGAGCATCTCCCGTCACATAGAATGCCTCCGGTCCCTGGTAACGGGCGGTCACCGTGTTAACCCGCTCCATGATGTCGGCAATCTTGAACTGATCTCCCTCAGTATCGGGATGGACCTTGAGGATGATAGCAACCGCCGACCCATCTGCAAGAACCAGGGAACCGACGAGCTGCCGCTCCTCAAGTATCTTCTCGCGGAACGTCGCCACGTCCGCCTCGGTCTTCGGAGGACCGGGGAGGATCGGACCGACGATTAGGGAAACATCGGTTCCCTGCACGGTGTCCACGTTGGCCGGCGAAATCACGTCCTCTAGCAGCCCCTCGTTCTCCAGGAGCTCTAGCTCCTCCGTCAAGGCATAGAGCTTCTTGAGGCTTTGCAGGTTGAAGACCGTTCCCCCCTCTTGGGCGGCCATCGCGATCATGACCACGCTTTGAGAGCCGAAGGTATCCTTGGTCTCCTCGAAGCGCTGCACCACCGGGTCGTCCTGGGGGAGCATCTTCTCCATGTCGGAGAGAAACTCTAGTTTGGGAACGAAGATCCCGAAGAAGACCGTGACGGCCCCCAACCCAACAAGAACCCATACTGGATGACGAGCGATCCAGCGCGCGAGAAACTTGACCATTTCTAGTTAACTCCTTCTAAAATACCTATACGAAGAAAGGCTGCCGACCAGAACAACGGGTAGAGGTCGTCCGCTGGGTCTACAGGTTTGCGCTCCCCTGCGAAGACCTTCTCAATAGAACCCTTCAATACCGCAAGGGCACTCTGCTGTTCCTCGGGAAGCACCACAGGAAGACCGGGAGTGCAAACCCAAACCCAGGATTCCCCGGGAGGGATGATGATCACAAACTGGAACGGTCCACGCGGGTGGGGGCTTTCCGGAATCTGCGTAACGGCCTGAATGGTGAAGAGCTGAGAGGCGAGCAAGACCCGTGCCAGCACCTCTACCTGCATCGATTCCATGAGACCCTGTGTCTGGTCCACAATCAACACGTTGGCCTGACCAGCGGCCACACTAGAGACGGCCAACAACATCAGCAACCCTACTGTTAAAACGACGCTACGCATGCGCTCTCCTTTCTTCCTGTCCAAGGTGCAACCAGAGCCAAATGGATCTGGCCAGTTCCTCTGGCCCTTCCTTCATGAATAGGGCTGCCGTTTCATCCTGACCCAACGCCCGCAGGCTCACCGCCTCTACCATCCCCAAGATCGTGTAAGCCGTTAACAGGGGTTGACACGGGCGAACCTCCCCCATAGCAAGCCCCTCCTGGATAATCACAGCAACATACTCTGCCACTTCCCCATAGAGGGCTTGGATCTTCGCCCTTAACACGGGGCTTGGATCGAACCGCTCGCGGAAGAAAAGCCTTGCAGTATCCCTCTTCTCCTGGAGGAGATCGAAGTGCATCTGAACGATTTGCTGAACCTGCTCTTGTAAGGGCAAGCCTCGCCCACGAAGCTCCTCCAGGAAACGCTGACGGCGGTTGAGCTCCTCTCGGATAATCCTCTCTAGGATCGCCTCTTTGCTCTTAAAGTGGTGGTAGATGGCCCCGATGGAGACCTTGGCCGTCTGGGCGATCGCCCGCATGCCGGTGGCTGCGAATCCGTCTCGGGCAAAGAGTCGCTCGGCGGCACCGGTAATCTTCTTCTCTAACCCTCTGTGACTTGTCATAATACCGAAGTATAACGAACGTTCGTTTTCAGTTCAACTCGAGGGTTATTAGGGCCGACTGCATTAAGAGAGGATTTTCTGATCAGAACTTCGTTTGGTAAGAATTGACGCTGTATGAAACCCCTTGCCCGGGCAAAAGAGCCCCACTGCCTCAAGCTTACGCTTGGGGTCAAGCGCGATCCCTGAGGTAACAAAGCGGCTTGCGGAAACAAGGCCGCAGGCCACGCAACTCATCTTTCCTAATCGATCAGTCCGTATACAGTTGGGTCGAACGAGTCTAGGTTCTCCGCGTCGAAAGTGTCGTCTGAGATCTCCTCATCAGGGCGTCTGCGTTCCCAGAAAGTAATCGTAGTCGAACTCCCCTCAAGGACGTCCTTAGCGATTATCTGATCGGCCGTGGCGTTTCCTTCAAACTCTCCCAGTTTGAGAACCTCCATCGTTTTCTCCAGGTTTCCTGTCTCGTTGTAGTCTTCACTCTTGAGCATGAGCCAGGTATTTTCATCTACCCACATCTTTCCGCCAGGATAGTCAGCATCGGCATCAGGTTTGGCAGTCAGCGCAAGTACATATGCCGCATGCTCTTCTCCATCGACCGTCAGCGTCTCCTCACCAATCAGCTCCGCATCGTACTTGTCCACCATCTCACGGCTGCCAACCTCCTGGTAGGAAAAGGTGCTTCCAGCAAAACTCTGTTCCTGCTCTTCAGCAACAAGTTCCTTGGACATACCCAAAGCCGGCAGGTAGAGCCACAGGCGGGCATCCTCCCCTTCTGAAACCTTCACTGACAGGAAGAGCGTTCCTGAAACATCCTCTGGTTCCACAAAGTAGATAAGAGAGTATTCCGCCCCACCTTCTACCTGCTTGGAAAGGCCAGCGAAACGGTTCCCAGAAGTAGTCCCGTCGGCGTACTGGTTGTCGAACTGAAGAAAGACAATCATGCTCCCCTCGCTCAGAAACTGGGCCTGCTGATCCACGCGTGCGAGGATCTCATTTCCGCTCAAGTCTCCTGCCAGGGCCCCGACCGTCCCAATCAACAGTGCCCCCAGAAGGAGCACCAACCCAATAAATCTACTGGCCGTTCTTCGTTTCATTATCTGCCTCCTGTGAATCAGTATTTGAAATTGAACTTTCTTGCGCTGTAAGGATTCTTGCCACCTTGCGCATTACCCCCCTCTTGCGCCATGCAGTCTTCGTCAAGAATTTAGGTTTGAACGTGACAAGTATCGCCGGAATGACGGTGAACGCGGAAAGGGCGCTGATTACCATGGTCATTGAGATCAACAGCCCGAAGTCCCTCATCCCTTTAAACGACGAGACAAGGAGGATCGCGAACCCGAGCGCTAGGGCAAGCGCATTATAGGTGATCCCCCGCCCAGTGGTCTGAATCGTCGCCTGCAGTGCCTGATCCACGTCTTTGCCTCCACGCACCTCTTGGCGGAAGCGGGAGATGAAGTGGATCGCGTAGTCGACCCCGATTCCTATCGCAATCGAGCTCACCATTAGGGTGGCGATATTGAGTGAAGTCCCGGAATAGGCCATCACTCCGAAGTTGATCACCACGGTGAGGGCAAGCGGGATGAGGCTGATCAGCCCGGCGACGATCGAGCCCATGAGCAAGGTAACGATCAAGCCAACGGCGAGGATCGACGCCCCCAAGCTCGTGATCTGACTCTTGGCGATCCGCGCAAAGAGGCTCGAGTGGACCCGTGTCGGGCCGACCATCTCCGCTTTGACCGATCCGGTAAAGTGATCGTTTAGGTACTCTTGAACCTCCTGAACGAGCTTCACCTGCTCGGCTCCCCCGGCCCTTACGTACAGGCCCATCACCTCTCCGGCGGAGAAATCCCCCAGGGTCATGTTTCCGAGGCTCCCTCCTTGAAAGGTAAACAGCAGCAAGAGCTGAGAGATGAGCTTACGATCCTGCGGGATCACGTAGTAGGCGGGATCATCGGCGTGGAACTTCTGGTTCAACTCACGCACTATGTCGGCGAGAGAGATCGTCTTCTTCACGCCTCTACTCTCCAGGAACTCCTGCAAAGCGACGACTTTGTTCAGCAGAGCAGGGTCCTTCAGACCGTCGCGCGTTCCCGTATCGATTTCGATCATCACCTGTTCGCTACCGGAGAAGTGACGGTCCATCACATCGACCGCCCGCACCACCGGGTTCTCCTCTCCGAGAAACACTAGCTGAGATGTCTCCACGCACAGGAGTGGAAACCCAGCGAGGAAGACGGCGAATAGGACCGGCGAGACGATGAGCACAATCCGGCGATGGCGGAGGATCACCCGTTCGAAGCCGGAGAGGGCGCGCGTCAGGATTCCTTCATCTTTCCTATAGATCTTTTTCTTAGGGACTTTAAGGATCGACAAGAGGGCTGGGATAAGGACGAGCGAGAGAATCATTGCTACAAGGACCCCCGCTGCGGTGAAGAGGCCGAACTGCCGCTGTGGGATGAGGTACGAACTCAAAAGCGAGAGAAATCCCCCCATGGTGGTGAGCGAAGTCATGACGACTGCCCCGCGCATCTCTTTCATGGTGTTCAGGATAGCCTCTCGCTTCAATAACCCTTTGGCCGTTTCCTCATGGTATCTGTTCAGAACGTGAATCCCGTCGGCAATGCCGATTGCCATCAAGATCACCGGGAGGATGAAGGAGATAAGCGTCATCGGAACGTTGAAGAGCGCCATCAAACCGAGCGTCCACACAACGGAGAGGATGACTACCAGAAGCGGTAGCACCACCCCACGTAGGCTCCTGAAACTAAAGTAGAGCACCAGCACGACCACCAAAATGACGAGTAGGAGGAGGATACGCAGGTCCTTCCCCATCGACTCGGCGAGGACAAGGTTCATGTAGGGAAGACCGGTGACATACATATGATCCGGCGAGGTGTCATACTCCTCGACGATCGCCGCGATCTGTTTGGCTACCTCGACCTCTTTAGCATCAGTCTTCAGCTTGATCGAGATTACGGCCGCCTTGCCGTCGGAAGCGACGATGTAGTTACGGACCGTGTTACTTGCCATCACCCGCTCACGATAGGCGGCCATCGCCTCCGGGGTCTCGGGAGCCTCCTCTCCCGACGCCGCCGGGCCGACCTGCAGCGTCTTTTCCGTCCCTGTGATCACCTGCGCGTCGAGCGGCCCAGTTACTTCATCTATCCCGAGGATCGCCTCAAACCGCTTCTGCATCCGCTCGATCTTCTCTAGGGTCGCCGTGTTGAAGATTCCGTTTTCGTTCTCTACAGCGACCATGAGCAGCTCTTGCGCGCCATAGCGATCCTCAGCACGCTCCATCGCCATCACTGTCGGGTCGGTTTTATCGATGTAGTTGGTGAAATCGGTATCCGTATGAAGCCGCGGGATGAAGGCGATGAATCCCAGGGTAATCAAGAGGATAACGCCGATCGTGATGTGGGGGTGATCGACGATCAGTTCGAAGAACTTCCTCATCCAAGCCATCCTTGCTTAAGGTAGAGCGCGGCGAAGAATCCCGGAAACAGATCCTCGGTCACGTCGGTCGCGGTCCCGAGATCCTGAAAGACCTGATCGATGACCGCGGAGAGCGCTGTGAGGGCGACGTATTCCGGTGACGCTTCTTCAAAGAAGCGGGTCACAAGCCAGATCTGCTTAACCGAGCCATCATCGATCCCCCTGGGGATGATCAGGATGATGTCGTATGGTTCCTCCGTGAACGCGGTGCCACTTAAGGGATCCTCGTAGCTTGATTCGACCTCGACAAGCTTGACTGAGACGTCAACCATCCCACTTTTGCGAAGGATCCCGGCCAATGCTCCCACCCGCATGGTGGAAGAGAAGGTTTTGGTCTCATCTACGAGGAGCAAGCGCGCTCCTCCTCGTGCTCCTTGGTCGCTCTCCGCCTGCCCGTACCCCGCCAAGGCAACCGCAACCAGCAAAGTGAGAACCCACAACAGTGAAGCAGCTTTAATCCCTTGTTTCATCGGCTATCTCCTTTCTTCAATCCGTTCCAGATAAAATCGGCAAGCTCGGCAGGAGCAGAATGGAAGAGCTCTCGCACTACCTCCTGCGGATGGATCATCTCCCATGAAGCAATCGATTGCACAACGGCGAACAGCGCAGGAGCGATGATGCGAGGATTGCACGGTCTGACCCAGCCTTGATCCATTCCTTCCTGGATTAGGGCTTCAATCCGTTCCACTACCTTCCGATGAAAATCGACCAGTTTGTCCTTGAACCCTTTCCCGGGGTTGAACTGCTCCTGCAGAAGGACCTGGGCGAGCTCCGTATTTTCCTGGAGAAGGGAGAAATGATCTGCAAGAATCTGCGCGATCTGCTCGGGAACCGGCAGGCCGCTTCCTCGAAGCTCCTCAAAGAAGGAGGTACGGGCCTCGAGCTCCGCTTTGAAGATGGAGAGGAGGATATCCTCTTTGCTGTCAAAGTAGTTGTAGATTGTTCCCACCGCAACACCAGCCTCATGTGCGATCTCCTCTGCCCGCGTTTTGTAAAACCCTTTGCGCGAGAAGACGCGGATCGCGGCCTGTCTGATCAGTCCTTTCTTATCACCTTGAGACACCTTCCCCTCCTTTTCTGAATGAATGTTCATTCATATTGTGCCTCAGTCAGGCTCCTCTGTCAAGGTGAGAAAACCGAAACGCGGATAAACAAGATGAGAAAAGGTAATTCCGACTGGTGGAGGTGAGCGGATTCGAACCGCCATCCTCCTGCGTGCAAAGCAGGCGCTCTCCCAGTTAGAGCTACACCCCCATTAGCAAACAAGATTATAACGGCGCTCTTTAGCTGATCAACCATTTGACACCACAAGAATCGAGACGGTAAAGTGATGCCTACACAAAGCGCACAAAGGAGGAAATCGTGATCAAGAGATCTTTTCTGCTAACATTCGGGCTCGTTTCATTGTTCGCTCTGATCGGTCAAGCGGGCCTCCCTGAGAAGGGATGGGGAATCGGAATCCAGATCAACTATCCGTTCACCGGATTCAGCGTCCGCTTCTTCAACGCCGACGGGATCGGCTTCGAACTTAACATCTTCCCCAACCCGACGTCCCGCTATGTGGAGGGCGATTACGAAGTGCGGCGGCTCGAACTGACGCTCTCTGGAAAGCTCCTCTATCCGGTCCGGCAGGATGAGAACGTCAACTACTACTTCTCCGGTGGCGCCGCGATCACCTTCGCCTTCGAAGAGGAAGAAACGGCCCTCACGGAGGGTATGGAACAGCCGGCGATCCTCTCCGGGATAGACGGGGCGATCCTCTCCGGAATGGGCGTGGTCGAGGTGGAAGGGATCTGGCTCGATCGGCTGGTGGGCACGTTTGAGTACGGCCTCACCTGGGACCTGTTCGACCCGCTTAACTTTTCGTTCCTCTCCGGCGGGATCGGGGCGCATTACTACATCTAGGGATTGGAAAGGAATACAGGGCTTCATCACTGCAAGAGGGTACTAAAGATAGACGAAGTGACAGACGTGCCAGGCAGTGTTGAAGGACCAGGTTGCGACAAGGGAGAGATTGAGCACCGCCGCGATCTTCTTTCCCTTAAGCAGGATGTAGAACGGTCCAACAAGTCCGACGAACCTGAGAGAGACGAGGAGGCCGAGGTCAACGCTCTTCCCTTTAAACCAGGGAAGGAAGTAGAGCCCCTGAATCAGGTACCCCAACAAAGAGAGAAAGAGGAAGACCCGCAGATCCAAACCGTGAGCATTGGCAAGGTGCTTGGCACGGTGTACCCAGAATAACAAGTATTTTACAAAAAAATTTCGCACTGTGGAAATCACTAACCTTCGAGTCTCTGGTGTGTGATGATACCCGAGGCTCTCCCCGCAAGCAAGATCAAGGAAGAAGAGGCCCCTTTTCGGGGCCCCTTCCGGCTTCTTGTCTCGGATCTTCCTGGTAAGGAGGTACTTTTTTGCTCTATCACAAGTCTACGCCCTGTGTGTGGAGCTTGCGTGGAGGACATATGGACGTTTTGTGAACTCCACGCGTGAAAAAAAAGAAACAACAGCGCCCTTTCGGATATCATCGTCTTCCCATGAGGAAACACACTGAAGAGCTTGCTCCGTCTCATCCGGGTCACCTGCTTGCAGTTGGAGAGGCGCTCCTCACGGCCCTCATTTGGTCCTCCTCGTTTGTTGGGGTGAAGGTGGCGCTCACCTACACCGGCCCGTTCACCGTGGCTGGTTTGCGCTACTTCCTTGCTTTCCTGTTCCTCCTCCCGTGGCTCTTGAAGCAACAGGGAAGATCACCCTCTCTCACCAAAGCGCAGTGGTCGCGGTTTACCCTCATGGGTTTTGCCCAGTACACGATCGGAAACGGTGCCCTATTTCTTGCCCTTAAAACGCTCTCAGCCACTACAGGCTCGCTCGCCCTGTGCTTGGCCCCAATCCCGGTTCTGCTGCTCGGGATAGTGCGGCTCAAGGAACAGCCGCGTCCCGTTCAACTGCTGGGGCTCGCGATCACGATCGGTGGGAGTGTCCTCTTCTTCTCCCCTGGGTTAGAGTTGAGAGACCCGCTTCCACTTGGTCTCCTCGCCATTGCCATCCTTAGTTTTTCCGCGTTTCCAGTGCTGGCACGTGAGGTGGCCCGTGATCGCCAGGTGGAGAATGTGACCCTGACGGCACTCCCACTGGGGATCGGCGGCGGCATACTCCTCCTTCTTGCCGGATGGCTCGAGGGAATCCCTCACATGCCCCTCTTCGCGTGGGGAGTGATCCTGGGGCTCGCAATGGTGAACACCCTGATCGCCTACCTCTTGTTTAACCACTCGTTACAGCATCTTACAGCCATTGAGGCGAACGTGATGTTAAACCTCGCTCCGCTGGGTACGGCACTGATCGCCTGGGGAGCCTTGGATGAGCGGCTCGTTCCGGTTCAGATCGCTGCCATGCTCCTGGTTGTGGGAGGCGCCAGCCTGGCACAGTGGCGAAAACGAACTAAAGCGTCCCCGAGGCTCAGTTGCACCCCGCTGGAAGGCCTTTGAAATTCCCTAGCCCAGGGTCTATGATGACCGCAGGACCTGGCAAGGCGAACAGGATGAGTGATCATTGCGCACTGGTTGTGATCGACATGCAGCGCGGCTTCCTCGAGGAGGGATATCCCCTGTTCTGCGGAGAGGAGGCACGGTGCATAATCCCTCCAGTCCTCAGGCTGATCGAGCAGGAGCTACTCAAGGGAACGCCGCTTTTCTTCACAGCGGATACGCACGATCCAGACGATAAGGAATTCGAGATCTATCCTCCCCACTGTGTGCGGGGAAGCATAGAGGCCCAGGTGATCCCCGAACTGACCCCCTACCTGGACCGTGCGACCCTGATCGAGACAACTCGCTTCAGCGCCTTCTTTGACACTGACCTCCACCATAGACTGCAACGGAACAATGTGGAGAAATTGATCGTCTGCGGAGTATGTACCGATATCTGTGTTCTACACACGGTCGCTGATGCCTGCTACCGCGACTACAAGGTCGAGGTTCGCGAGGACTGTGTCTCCGCATTTGACGCGGAGGCGCACGCGTTTGGACTTCGCCATATGGAAAAGGTCCTTGGGGTGCGGATCACGCAGGAGAAGATTAAGTGAGCGGGAAACGACGGTTCTCACCATCAAAAGAGGTCCTCTCCGGAGAGACGGCCGATGTCTACTTCCTTCACGCCCGTCGCATCCTCGAAGCGGAGGGGAGCGACGCGGACGTCACGATGGAAGTCTTCCCCTCCCGCGACGGGATCCTGTGCGGGATCAAGGAGGTGAAGAAACTTCTCGCGGAGGTCCTCCCTCCGGAGAGCGAAGCGTGGGCCATCCCTGAGGGGGAGACGATCGAGGAACGGGAGGTGATGCTCCGCATCAGCGGTTCCTATCGGGCGTTTGGGATCTACGAGACGGCGATCCTCGGAATCCTCGCCCAGGAGAGCGGCTGGGCGAGCGCAGCGCGCGCCTGCGTGGAAGCCGCAGGCGGGACCCCGGTGATCCACTTCGGGGCACGGCATGTCCACCCTGATATCGCAGCACGCCTTGAGTACGCCGCGGTCGTTGGCGGGTGCAGTGGGTGCGCTACTCCGGCAGGAGCGGCCCTTGCTGGAATCGACCCCTCAGGAACGATCCCCCATGCTCTCATCCTTTGCTTTGGGGACACGGTAGCGGCCATCCAGGCCTTCGATCGGCACATCGACCCCAAGGTCAAGCGGATCGCCCTTGTCGACACGTTCAAGGACGAGGCCGAGGAGAGCCTGCGCGTCGCCCGCGCCCTGGGGAAGCGCCTGTGGGGGGTGCGGTTGGATACCCCAGCCGAGCGAGGACGGGTCACCCCGGAGCTTGTAAAAGAGGTTCGTGCCAGGCTCGATCAAGCCGGCTTCAAGCATGTACGGATCGTAGTCAGCGGCGGGATTGACCCAGCCCGCATCTACCTGTTTCAGAAACAAAGAGCACCGGTCGACGCCTTCGGGGTCGGAAGCGCCATCTCCAGCGCCGCCCCGATCGACTTCACCGCTGACATCAAACAGATCGAGGGCCGCCCGGTCGCCAAACGAGGGAGAATTCCCGGCGTTACCTCCAACCCACGTCTGGAACGGATTATCTAGCACGGTTTGAGTCCCTTCTTCCTCTTGACTAACATGCAAAAAGGAAACATGGCAACGACCGAGCGCATCAACGAGAAGCTCGCTCAACTTCCCTCCTCTCCTGGGGTGTACCTGATGAAGGACGCGGGAGGGGCGGTGATCTACGTGGGGAAAGCCGCGGTGCTCAAAACCAGAGTCCGCTCCTACTTTCACTCAACTCAGGAGATGGAGGTAAAGACACGAGCGTTAGTGTCTGAGATCGCTGACCTTGAGGTCATCAAGACCACCACCGAGGCAGAGGCGTTCATCCTCGAGGATAGCCTGATCAAGCGCCACCAGCCACGGTTTAACATCCGCCTGCGCGACGACAAACGCTATCCCTACCTAAAGATCACCGACGAACCCTACCCGCGAGTGATGATCGTCCGCCGCCGACACAAAGACGGGGCCCGTTACTTCGGCCCCTATACCAACGCCAAGGCGATGCGATCGACCCTCAAGCTCGCCCAGAAGCTATTCCCAATTCGCACCTGTAACCTCACTCTCCCCTTAAAGAAGCCGCGCAGACCTTGCCTCAACTACCATATCGGCCGTTGCCTGGGACCGTGCGCCGATATAGTGAACAAGGGGGAATACGCTCAAGCCGTCGAAGGAGCAGCGATGCTCTTCGATGGACGGACCTCTGGGTTGGTAAAGCGCCTGCGAAAGCGGATGACAGCGGCGGCCGTGGCGAAGCGGTTCGAGCAGGCAGCAAACATACGAAATCAGATCACCGCGCTTAGCCGCGCCCTCGAACGGCAGTCGGTCGCTCTCCCTGACCTCGTCGACCGCGACGCGATCGGGATCGCGATCAATAAAGATCGCGCCTGTGCCGAGGTCTTCCTCATCCGCGAGGGACGGTTATGCGGCCGGAAGACCTTTCACCTACGCGCCCCTCAAGAACCGAGTGTAAAGGAGGTCCTCTCCGCCTTCCTCGCTCAGTACTACGCCGCGGCGACAACGATCCCACAGGAGGTCCTCCTCCCCGTGGAGATCTTAGATACAGAACAAATCAGCGCCTGGCTCTCCTCCCTACGCGGGAAGCGTGCAAGACTGAAGGTCCCCCAACGCGGGGAGAAGCACCGATTGGTCGAGATGGCGAACGAAAACGCGCGCTATTCCCTCAAAGGGGAGAGGATCTCCACATCGCTCCGCGAAGAGTCAAGCGCCGCCTTGGCCGAGCTCGCCGAGGCGCTCTCCCTATCATCCTTCCCGCAGCGGATCGAGGCGTTCGACATCTCAAATACGCAAGGTGGGGAGGCAACCGGGTCGATGGTCGTCTTCGAGAACGGACGTCCCCTGCGCGACGCCTACCGCCGGTTCAAGGTGCGCTTTGGAGGGAAACCAGACGACTACGCGATGATGACCGAGGTCCTCCGCCGTCGTTTCCGCCGCGGCTTAGCCGAGTTAAACGATCCCAGCGTGTCGCGCGGGAAGTTCTCACAGTTTCCCGACTTGTTGCTAATCGATGGGGGAAAGGGGCAACTGAACGTTGCCGTATCGGTCTTGAGCGAACTTGAGGTCGATGGGATCGAGACGATCGGTCTTGCCAAGCGTCACGAGGAGATCTTTCAGCCCGGAAAACCTGACCCGATTTGCCTTCCAGCAGAGAGCAAGGCGCTTCTCCTGCTACGCCAGATTCGCGATGAGGCCCATCGGTTCGCGATCACCTATCACCGCCGGCTGCGCGCCCGCCGCTCTCTCTCCTCGCAGCTCGATGAGATCCCAGGTGTAGGGCCAAAGAGAAGATCGGCACTGATCAAACACTTCGGCTCACTCGATCGGCTCTCGCGTGCAAGCACTGATGAGATCGCTTCCCTACCAGAGATTCCCCGCCCACTTGCCGAACGGATCGTCGAGTCGCTCGGCCGGTTCTGAAGGACCACCGTACTGCTCAAATTTACACACAAAGGCCGCGGAATACTTGAATCTGATGCTCACTTGAGATACGTATCCAAGTAGCTTTACAGGAGTTCCTCGCTCCCACTGAACTCTGGTGTTGGATTGCAAGCCGCAATCCCATCTCTTTTCCAGCGAGAGAGGTTGACCACCCCTGTATTCTGACTATAATTAGGGTCATAACGATGTCGAAGCGACATTTTACCCTGATTTATGCACGGGAAGTAAAAAAACAGCTACAGGTGATTGAGCGCAAATACTATGCGCTGATTCGCAACGAGATTGAAGCACAACTACAGTTTGAGCCGGATGTAGAAACAAGGAACCGGAAGCCTTTGAAGCACACCGTGGTCTTTGAAGCAGAGTGGGAGATACGATTTGGGCCGAACAACCGATTTCGGGTGTCCTACGAAATAGATCGGGGGCAGGAGAAGGTGTACATCCTGGCGATAGGGGTGAAAGAGGGAAATCGGTTGGTCATAGGTGGAGAGGAAGTGGAACTATGAAGATAGTGTCAGTAGCAGAGGTGAAGGCACGGTTCAGCGCCTATTTGAGAGCGTCCGCAGAGGGGCCGGTGGTGGTGACACGGCACGGGAAGCCGGTGGCAGTGTTGCTGCCGGTAGAAGACGAGGAAGAGCTGGAGCGGCTGATACTGGTCTACACGCCGAGATTTCGAACGATATTGAATACAGCGCGGCAGCAGATTCGGGAGACGGGAGGCGTAGAACACAAGGAGTTCTGGCAGAAGGTTGAAGCAGAAAACACGTAACAGAACAAGATAGCCTACAACGATGGGTTGGATTGCAAGACGCGCCCCTATACTTTCCGCATACTTTCCGTGACAGACAGGGTCTTCTGCGCTTGGCTCGCACGGCTCACACACGCGATGTCGAAGAGATCGCCTCCCTCCCCGAGATTCCCTCTTCCCTCGCCGAGCGGATCGTCGAGATCCTTGGGCGGCCCTGAAGGCCATTATCCGCAGGTCAAACGGCTGTATGATATCGGAGCCCGGTGTTTTTGCGGCATGGACTTAAGGAGTTATGTTCGAAATTCATCACTTAACGGCGGGAGTTGGGAGGCGCTACGCGCTGACCAGCAGCGGATGGTAAGCCGCCTTCACTCCAAACGTAATACTGTCGCGCCTCGGCTTCAACCGGCAATTTCCTCTGCCACTTTCAACGTTCGATCCGCTAGAAATTCCAATCTCCTCTGAATCTCCTTTTCGTTTATCAGTCTTCCAAAGAGGTACTCGGTCTCGAAGCCAGCGTTGTTAATGACCTCGAAACCAGCCACTTTTCTTCCCATACACTTCACCTCGTCGGCCATGATAGATGGCGTCCACTGTGCACCACTTGACAAGTGAGGGGCAGCCAGCACCATGGCACTGACCACTGACTTCTTCAACTTCTCAACAGGCGCTTCTCGGCCAAGCGCCTGTTGCCTCTGGCTGAAGGCATTCCACAGAGCGGGCGGCAAACCTCCATAATTGGGCACGAAAAGGAACAGGATATCAGCAGCCCACGTCTTCTCCCAAATAGTCCGCACATCGTCATCCATGGGACAAGGTGCATCAACACCCTTTTGAGGGTCGAAGCGCTGCAGACATTCATAAGCACAGTGTTGACAGGGAGTAATCCGATAGTCATAGAAGTTGACCAGTTCAGTCTCTATGCCTGCCGCTTCTAGCCGGTCTAGTACAAACCGGGCAAAATCGTAGCAGTTCCCTTGCTTCCTGGCACTGACAACTAAACCAAGTGCTTTCATAGTTCCTCCTCCTCCTTTGGGATTATGGGATAGTTGCTCTTTCGCCTAACGTTTTGCGTGTTTGCGAAGTTGCGAAACAATTTAGGTGAGCAGAACGAACCGCAAACACGCTGTTAGGCGATGCCGCCGATGTTCCCTTTAACAAGTCTTCCTCAACTCCTTAAGCACAAGAAAGGCTGGTGTTCGTCTGAATCCCTTCTTCTCCCAGAAACTAACGCTTTGCTCAGTTATGGTAGCACTAACGGTTGGCGCACCACGGCGAAAGAGCTCTGCACAAACAGCATCAATGAGCGCACTGCCAATGCCACGATTCTGGTAGTCTGGATGTATTGAAAGAAGATGAATAAGCGCCCGAGAGCCATCATAAACTGCTCTGACGAATCCGCAAGGTTGCTCTTCTACTTCGGCAACTAGGGAAACCGCAGACTCGCAGTTTGCTACTCTCCTCATCGCTCTCGGCCCATCAATAGTGGGATATTTATATTGGTCGTTTAATTTAAGGATTTTAATCAGACAATCTATATCAGATTCTTTGAATCTCCGTATTTGCATTTCCATAAAGCTCCCTCCTCTTGTAGCATGTATCGGCGGTTTCGCCTAACTTGTTGACTGGCGCAATAGCGACGGGCGGCCTAACGAATCGCGCATCAGCTGCGCCAAGAGTGGTACGAGCCTTGCCCGCGAAGCGGAGTGCAGGGCAAGTGACACTGCCGGGGAGCGACGCCGCAAGCGCGGGGCGTCAGCTGCATGCGCTAGTTAGAGCGCTCGCCTCCAAGCTACTTCTGCAGGTTCGCGAACGGAAGCTGGCCATGTTCACGCCTGAACTCAGCAAGCATCAGCCGCTCGACGTCGCGAGGCTCCTCGTCACCCGTGGGCCGCCAACACACAACAAGCTCGTCGGCGTCCGCCAACTGCCAGATGAAGCGCCCGCCCCAGTGGCCCACCGGCCGTCCTGCGCCGAACTCGAGGTAGCTACGAAGTCGCTTGCGCAAGGTGGCCGCACCTTCCGATCGCCCGGCCTTGCCTACGTACAACAGCCTGCCCTCGGGAACCCAAGCACCAGCGAGATCGGCGACGGGTGCGGTCGGGTCCCTCCCCTTGAACAGACCACCGGCGCTCCGGCCCAAGAAGACCGGCGGCTCGCCTGAGTCCCGAAGCACCGCGTAGACCCCAGCGCTATCCGGGACCTCGCTCAGCGATGACTCACGAAGCTCCCGAACCGTCATGAAGCCTTCGAAGCCACTCTGCACCAGCCGATCTCGCTCGTTCAACACCGTTTCCTCTTCGACCGCTCCATCGGCATCCGCATAACCCGCTTGGCGGTTGCGGCGTGAGCACCCTCGCCAGCCGACCAACTCCAATGCGCGTGAGAGACTTGGAAAGCGCCGAGATTAGCCAAGTCGGGTCCATGCGGTGGTTAGCGCGGCCTTTGCTTTTGCCCAACGAATTTGCTCCCCTGAGACCTCACACAAAGACGCCTTCTCGACCTGCCGACAAATCCGCTTCCCTAAACCCCCTGCTTGCACCTGAAGGCAACTCCGTTTGACGCAATGCGCCTCACTGCGCTTGCTTGTCCGAAACAGGGTGGGCACTATATTACCCCTTCTAATAAATTCAGTGACCCTTGTTTGATGCATAACGCTCCGGGTGAGGTATGGCTCTCGGCAGTACGCAAACCAAAAGCCTTTACGATAAACCCGTCAACTTCTTGTCGTTACCTTCACCCGATGGTTAAGCGTCCATTACTTTTCAAAAAACACTTCATACAGAGCTGAGGTTTCTTCTTTCTCAAGCAAGAAAGCATCATCTTCTGGGTAATACTTGGCTTTCTCGGGGTACTCCCCGGCAAACTTCTTTACTGACTCCATCGAATCCCATAGGGTAACCAACAAGAAATGCGCTACGTCCCCGTCGATTCGCCGGAGGAAATAGAGTTTCTGCAAACCGTCTATGGATCCATAGTCGGGTGCTGCTCTCTCTTTCATAAATTCGGCATACTCATCGGCTTTAGATATGTTTGTTCTTCCATGCCAAAGTCTGACGATCATTCCTAACCCTCTCTTCTGGTCTTTTTGCTGTGTCAGCATACGCTTGGCCACCCTAACGGCACCGGGTTCAGCCGCCGCGCGGCCAATGTGGAGACATCTTCGCTCGCGAAACCAATTACGCTAACCAGCAAGCCACAAAAACACGGCGCCCAGCGCGGTCGGCTGCAACCCGTTATTAGGTGCACTTCCGCCACTAGACCTTGGGGTCAACCACTGTCTCATTGATCACATCATACTCCAGGCGAAGGTATGAGTGCTCAAGTACTTCACACCTCACAAGTCTTAGCGCTTTCAGGTCAACCAGTTCCTCCTCGCTCTGCAGGGATCGTCCATCAATAAGGCTAGATGTTGCCCGCCCACCCACGAGTAAAGGAGCCACAACGATCATAACGTGGTCGACCAACCCCTGGCGCACGAGGGTTGCGTTCAGTGTCCCGCCAGACTCAATGATCAAGTGTTCAATACCATATTGCTGCCTTACCTTTATCAACAGGTCGGCCAAGTTCACATCTTCAGGGTAGAATATGACTTCGGCGTTATCGTGAACTGATCGCACGGAGAATACAGGGTGCGACGGGTTGTTCGTAACGATGCACAATCTCCCTACCCACTGAGCCAGGTATCGAACACCGTTCTCGTTCAGATGCGGTTTTCGGTCAATGATGAAGAAAGTCAGGCGCTCATCCTTCTCTGGAGTCTCCGTCCGTGAATTGAGCCCGATCTTCTCCATCACTCTACCTGTGCTCAAGGAGTTCACGGCGATAGAGTATTCGATCTGATAGTACTGATGCAGACCTTCCTTGACTCCCCTTATCCTTCTCCAGTCTCGATCTGAGTCCAGAGTATCGCTTTCTCCAGATGTGATCTTGCCGTCAACGGACATAAGGAGGAAGAGGGTAGTTTCCGCGCGAGCAGTCTTCCCGAGCCCAGGAGGTGTAGGGTTGACTTGTGGAGAACTCATCTTATTGTCTCCTCTGGTTCAGTTCTGTGCAGTTCTGTGCGCCTAACAATGATTAGTCTGCAAACCTGCAACATAATGCCAGGAGTTATATACCTTGTCAACTGCGAAGACATGGCCGTTCCACCACGTTTCTGTACAAATATCGGCAAGAAGATCCTTGCATGGAAGGATGTAGATATGAAGCTGCTGGATCAAGTACAACAGGTTTGTCGCGCCAAGCACTACCTGATGTCGTTGCAGAACAATATCGTTTTTGTTATACTTTCGCCATGAAATGGGGTACCTTTCTCAAACAATTCGGGAACTGCCCGGTGATCGAACCAGCAATCGTCTATGCCAGTCAGCTACACTTCATTGGTATCCGTTCTATTCCCTTGGTTTTATGAGTCGGTCCAGTAGAATGTCTTCTACGTTTCTCCGTGAATCGAGCACAGATAGGACGAATACATTCTTCCCTGCTGTTCTGTACATGATCCGCCAAGGGGGAACAATCAACTCTCGATATTGCAGGATACCTTGATCTTGTAATTCTGGCACGATGCGTCCGCGCTCGGGGGAATGATAAAGTTGCGCGGCGGCTTCTTTGATTTTTTTCAGTATTCTCAGTGCGTTTGAAGGGCTGTTATTGGCTACGTAGCCTACAATATCAGCCAAATCATTCTCAGCTGTCGCAGCCCACATTACCTCGTATTTCTCGCTCATTTACCTGTCAGTAATTTCTCTATATTTTCAAATACACTCTTTTGAGATTTCGATCTGCCATTCTTAATATCCTCTTCACCCTGTGAGAGAAGTTTTAAAATCCCTATAGCATTTCGCATGTTTTCATAACTCTTTGGATCCTGCAACACTGCTCTTGGTTCCCCCTTTTGCGTAATGACCACAGGGCGACGAGTCTCATTGATCTGCTTCAATAGATCCGCTGCTTTGGATTTGAGATATGTCACCGACTTGATGTCTGTCGAAATGTTCATCACTACCACCTCCGGCCTTTTTATGGTATCAAATTCAGACCGTAAGTCAAGAGTAACAACTCTCTCTGGGATGGAGGCGACGGTGGGGATGAGCATACGAAACTTCGAGAGACGATCAGGTGCATAGATGATCTCGCTGATGATAACCAGAAGGGCAATGGGGCCTGGACTCCCCACCCCACGAACGAGGGCTATAGCGTGGCAACCATAATCGTTGCAGAAGAATATCATTTGTGTTGTTTTTCTACCATGAAGTGAGGAACTTCTCCGCAGCTCAAAATGAGCACTCAATCGTACGCGATAGACTGGAGAAACTCGACTGGCTCGCCGTTTCAGAGGACGTTTCCGCCTTCCTCGAACATCCTGCCGAACGGTCCCTCCTCACCAAAAGGACGCTCCTAGCCGCGTTAGAGCGCGCAGAGGGAGGGATTGATTAATTTAACGAGTGAGTGAGTGAGTGATTTAACATCTCAATCTCCCGATCATCCAATCTCTCAATTTCTCAGCGCCCTCTGCGGTAAAAGGCTTGGGTAGGGTTTGGGCTTGAAACTGAGTAGCGGAAAAGATTTACTCAAATAGGCTGCCATAGCTCCTCCATTTGGAGTAAGATCCCAAGGGCGATTCCTTTCTCTGATTGCAAGAGTAAAACCGCTCTCTATAATCTTCCTTGACTTCGGAAGGAGGCTTTTTTATGGAATTGATCGATCTCTTAGGCGAACTTTCAGACGCGTTCGGTGTTTCCGGCTTTGAGGATGAGGTACGAGAAAGGATCACGGACCTTGTTTCGCCGTACGTCGATGAGGTAAAGACCGACACGTTGGGGAACCTCTTCGCCACACGGACGGGGAAAGAGGAGTTCACCCTGATGCTCGACGCCCACATGGACGAGGTGGGTTTCATGGTGAAGTGGATCGATGAGAAAGGGTACCTCCGCTTCACCCCGCTCGGCGGGTGGGATGAGCGAATCATCCCCAGCCACCGCGTTGAAATCCTCACCCGTTCGCGTGAGAAGCGCTATGGGGTGATCGGTTCCGCCCCACCACATATCTTAAAAGAGGAGGAACGAAAGCAGCCGATCCCTCTCGAGAAGATGTTCATCGATGTCGGGGCTTCGTCGAGGCAGGAAGCCGTTGACATGGGGATAAACATTGGTGACCCGCTCACGATCCACTACCCGTTCACGGAACTCCACGACGGTTACGTCACGGGGAAGGCATTCGACGATCGGGTGGGGTGCGCGGTGATGATCGAGACGGCGCGTCGGCTGGCAGAGCGTGACCTTAATGTGAATGTGGCCTTCTCCTTTGTCATCGGTGAGGAGGTGGGGCTGCGCGGGGCGCGCACTGCTGCCTATCAGATCGATCCGGATCTCGCTCTCGCCCTGGAGGGGACGATCGGGGCGGACATGCCCGGGATCCCTGAGGAGAATCAGCCGGTCCGCCTCGGCCGCGGCCCAGCGATCACGGTCGCTGACCACACGATCATCGTCTCCCGTCGGATGGTCGAAGCATTGGAACAGGCAGCAGTCACTGAAGAAGCTACAATACCGTACCAATACAAATTACCCATCTATGGAGGGACCGACGCCGGTGCCATTCACATCTCCCGAGCGGGGGTCCTCACCGGCGTGGTCTCTGTCCCCTGCCGGTTCATCCATTCGCCGACCTCTACCCTGCGGTTGAACGACCTTGAGAATACGGTCCGGTTGGTGACTAGGTTTATCGAAGCCCTCCCTGACATCCTGCCGTAGGAGGAACGTCGCAGACCTGTCTGCCTTGCCTGCCTGTGCGTGTTCGCACGCAGACAGGTGGACGCAACAGGCAGGCAAGCGGCGACGCTACAGAGAAATCACCCTTTGGAACAGTATTTCGTAGCGTCGGGGCTTGCCCCCGACGTTAAGCAGCCGGACGCTGATGTCGTATCGCTTCATCAGCGTCCGGCCTTGATTCACACGGTCCTTGCAAAGTGGAAAATTTTCACGACGCGGCAAGCCCGACGCGCTTGGCGGCAAGCTCCTCGCGCACGACCTGACAGAGACGCTTGATCCCCTCCTCAATCTCATCTTCACTGTTTACGGAAAAAGAGAGGCGCATCGTATTCTTCCCGCCCCCATCGATGTAGAATGCTCTTCCGATAACGTATGCAACCTTGTGTTCCAGGGCGCGGGGAAACATCTCCTCGGTATCGATCACCTCGGGAAGACGGACCCACAGGAACAGGCCGCCATCAGGACGAGTCCAAGTAATCCCTTCCTCCGTTGGCATGTACTTCTCGAGCGCGGCGATCATCGCGTCGCGCTTGGCGTGATAGCGTTCGCGCAAAATCCTCAGGTGATCCTCCATCCCGTAGTCTTTGATGTACCGAGCCGCCAGATGCTGCGTGAGCTTGGAGGTGCACAGGTCCGAGGCCTGCTTCATCCGTATAAGGATCTCTATCAGATCCTCCTGGGCAATCAGGAATGCCAGTCGCAGTCCCGCCGACAACACCTTGGATAGGGTAAAGAGCATGATCACCCGACCGTTTTCATCCATGCTCTTAAGCGTCGGTACCGCCTCTCCTGCGAACCGGAGCTGACTATAGGGGTTATCCTCGAAGATCAGCAAGTCCTCCCGTTGGGCAATCTCAAGCAGGCGCTTGCGCTTCTCAAGTGACATTGTGATCCCAGCCGGATTCTGGAAGTCAGGGATCACGTAGATCGCCTTGAGCACCTTGCTCACTCGCCTCGCCTCAGCGATCTGCTCCTCGAGGACGTCGAGGTCCATCCCATCCTCTTGCAGCGGGACCCCGATCTTATCAGCCTGAAATAGGCTAAACGACTGGATCGCCCCCAGATAGGTAGGTAGGCCACAGAAGACGACATCTCCTGGGTCAAGGAACGCCTTGGCTAATAAGTCCAACCCTTGCTGCGAGGCGGTCGTAACTAGCACCTGATTTAAGCTCAGGTCCAGTCCCTGCGGCCGCAGCCAGTCGATCACGGCGCGGCGTAAGGTCAGGCTTCCCTCGCTCAGCCCGTACTGAAGGACGTTACGGTAATGCCCACGCAGCTCGTCGGCCGCGATCTTGGCTAACTCCTCGTGTGGGAAGGTCTCAGGGTCGGGGAGCCCACCGGCGAACGAGATGATCTCCGGTTTCTCAGTCAACTTGAGGAGTTCACGGATTGCAGAACGCGCTGTGCCTAACGCGCGTTGGGAAGTATGTCTTTTCATTAATCTCTCCTTGCGCTGCGCTCCTTAGTGCAACGCCCTTTATTGTACGGTGCGCAAACCCTTACTGTCAAAAGAGAAACCGCTCGAACACAGGAAGGAGATAGGCAGCGGTGAACGAACCGAGAAGTGCGCCACAGATGACGTCAAGCGGGTAGTGCTCCCTCACATAGACACGAGAAAGAGCGATTGTGATCGCAACTAAGTATGCGGCGAGCTGGATGAGGATGTTCGGATAACATACGGTGATTACCCAGGCAAGCCCGAACGAGATAGTGGCATGCCCAGAGGGGAAGGAATAGCTATCGATCAAACGCGAGCGGAGGCCAAAAAAGACCAGCGCCGGTCGTGGGCGATTGAACATTAGCTTAAACAGGCGGAAGACAGCTATATTGACAATCGAGATCCCTAGGCCGACCAACACATAGCTCCGGTCGATCGGTGAGCCAAATATGATCAACCCCAGGGCAAGTCCACCCCACAGGTAACCGTCGCCGAGGTAGGTGGCAATGACGAACAGGAGTGAAAGCCTCTTGAGAAGAGGGTGCCCGCTGATCGCCTGCATAGTTTCGGCATCCCAGCGCAGAAGCTCCTCGATAGCAAGGTCCCATCGACTCACTAGGCGCGTCCAAGTGCTCATCTTCTCGCCTCCCTTGCCCGCAGGGTGGGAAAGAGGATCACGTCGCGGATGGAGCGAGAGTCAGTAAAGAGCATAGCCAATCGGTCGATTCCGATCCCAATCCCGCCGGTCGGCGGCATCCCATGTTCCAAGGCAAACAAGAAATCCTCGTCCATTCGCTGCGCCTCATCATCCCCAGCCTCTCGCAGACGCTCCTGGTCCTCAAAGCGAGCGCGTTGGTCGATGGGGTCATTCAACTCGGTGAACGCGTTGGCGATCTCGACCCCACCGATGAACAACTCGAACCGCTCCACGAATCCTTCCGTGCCCTGTTTCCTCTTGGCAAGCGGCGAGATGTCCATTGGATAGTCCTTGACAACCGTCGGTTGAATCAACCCGGGTTCGACGAATCTCTCAAATAGGCGCTCGATGAGTTTCCCGTGTGAGAGCTCTGGAAGCTCAATCCCCTTCTTTCGAGCTTGCTTTCGAATGTCTGACTCTGTAACTCCATCAAGGGAAAGGCCAGTGGCTTCTTCCACCGCTTGCACGAGGCCGATCCGCCGCCAGGGAGGGGAAAGGTCGATCTCGTTCCCCTGGTAGGCGATGCGCGTCGAACCCACGGCCGCCTGCGCGCTCTCTGCCACCAACTCCTCCACGAGGGACATCATCCCCTCGTAGTCGGAGTACGCCTCGTAGATCTCCAGGATGGTGAACTCAGGGTTGTGCTCAGTGGAGACCCCCTCGTTGCGGAAGCTTTTCCCCAATTCATAGACTCGTTCCAGGCCGCCAATCACCAACCGCTTCAGGTAGAGCTCGGGAGCAACGCGCAGGTAGAGGTCGATGTCCAGTGCATTGTGATGGGTGACAAACGGCCGTGCCGTAGCGCCACCGGCGATCGGCTGCATCATCGGTGTCTCTACCTCGAGGAAGCCGCGGGCGTCAAGGAAGCGGTGCATCGCAGAGACCATGCGGGAGCGGCGGACGAACGCCTCCCGTACCGCCTGGTTAGCGACCAGGTCAAGCGAGCGATGCCGATAACGAAGCTCAACGTCCTTCAAGCCATGCCACTTCTCCGGCAAGGGACGGAGTGCCTTTGAAAGAAGTGACCATTCCACTACCTCCACCGTCAACTCTCCCATCTTGGTGCGAAAGACATCGCCCCTCACCCCGAGGAAGTCGCCGATATCGCTCGAACACAACTCTTGGTAACGCTCTTCGCCCAGCCTGTCGGCAGACGCATGCACCTGGATCTTGCCACTTCCATCCCGTAAGTCGAGGAACGAAGCCTTACCCATACGACGGAGGGCAACCAGCCGACCGGCGACCGTCACCTGCTCGCCACTTTGCTTCTCCTCTTTAAGAAAGGAAAAATGGGCGCTTACTTCGCCGATGGTATGACTGCGAGAGAACCGGGCAGGATAGGGATCAATCCCTTTCTCCCTCAGTCCTTTAAGCTTCTCCAGCCTGGCCTGGATCAGCGACTCTTTCATTTTTTATTGATCGCGATGACACGAAAGCGCGTCGTCCCTGAAGGGAGATCGACCTTAACCTCATCCCCCTCGGCTTTTCCGAGGAGAGCCTTCCCCACCGGTGAGACAATGGAGATCTTGCCCTTCTCCAAGTCGACCTCAACCGGGCTCACAAGGCTAAAGGTCCCACTCTCCATGATGTCGAGATCCTGAAGGATGAAGTTAGACCCGATACCGATCTCCTCAGCTGAAATCTCCTCATCGGGGATGATCTCCGCTCTCTCCAGGATCGAGGTGAGCCGACGCACCTCACGCTCGTAGTACTGCTGCTCGCTTTGTAGGTATATGTACTCCTTGTTCTCGCGCAGATCACCTCCGTTCAGCTTTGAGGCCTTCAGCTTCTCAGGGATCTCCTCGTAGAGGATCTTCTTAGCATGCTCGAGCTCCTGCTGCATCAGTGCATTTCCCTCTTTAGTCAGAAAGACTTTTTCCTTGTTCATTTTTCACCTCCGTGCCAGCGGCCTCCCGAAACTCTTTGATTAACAACCGCTTGACCTCTTCCGCTTCACACCCCTGGCACACCTCGTGCGGTCGTACGATGATGTCCATCCCAGTGAAGAGCTCACTATTTCGACGGAAGGTCTCCCGAATTACCCGCTTCATACGATTGCGCTTTACCGCGGTCCCCCATCGCCGCTGAATCACAATCCCCAGCCTTGCTGGCCCTTCTCTTTGGAAGATGTGAAAAGAAAAATACGCTCTTTTCCTCGCCACCCCACAACGATAGACTCGTTTGTAATCCGACCTTTTCTTAAGTCGCATAGTGGCAGGAAATCGACCTTTGCCACCATCGTACATAGGTGAAACTATAGCGAGGAAACTCCTGGTTTTCAAGGATTCCTGCTTTCCCTTCATTTTTTGACACGTGGAAGATACACTCCATAAGAAGATGCGCGAAGAGCGAATATACACTATATCCGAATTGAACCGGAAGGCCCGCCAGATCCTAGAGGGTGAGATCGGATCCGTTTGGTTGAAGGGGGAGGTTTCCAACCTGACCCGTGCGATGTCTGGACACCTCTATTTCACGCTTAAGGACGAGGGATCACAGATCTCCGCGGTCCGATTCAAAGGGCGCTCGGCGTTTCTGCCCTCCCCAACAATCGAGGACGGGATGGAGATCCTCGCCTATGGGCGGCTAACCATCTACGAGCCGCGGGGCCGTTATCAGTTCGTCGTCTCCATTATCCAGCCGGCCGGCGTGGGAGCACTGCAGCTTGCCTTTGAACGATTGAAGGAAAAACTCGGAAGAGAAGGCCTGTTCGACAAAGCTCACAAAAAGCCGCTCCCTGCCTTTCCACAACGCATCGGGGTAGTGACCTCGCCCACCGGGGCAGCGATCCGCGACATTTGGTCAGTCCTTGAGCGGCGCTGGCCCCTCGCCGAGGTCTATCTCTTCGCAAGCTCGGTCCAAGGTGAAACCGCTGCCGAGGAGATCGTCATGGCGATTGGGCGAGCAGAGGCGTTCAACCAGCGCGAGACCCCGCTTGATCTATTGATCGTCGGTCGCGGCGGTGGGTCGCTCGAGGACCTCGCTTCATTCAACGAGGAGCGGGTCGCCCGGGCGATCTTTGACTGCGAGGTCCCCATCGTCTCGGCCGTCGGCCACGAGATCGACTTTACCATTGCTGACTTCGTCGCCGACCTGCGCGCCCCTACCCCCTCTGCCGCCGCCGAGCTCGTCACCCCTGATCACTTTGAGGTTCTCACCTCTCTTGTCGCCTTCCTTGCAAAATCGCAGCGAAACATGCGCGCCCTCCTCGAACGTAGAGCGCAAGGGCTACAGACACACCTCAAGGGATACATCTTCCGCATCCCCGGACGAAGGGTAGAGATGCTCGCCCAGGGGCTCGATCTGCGCCTCGCTGAGCTTCTCCGACTGACCGGGGAGGCGTGGAAGAAGCGCCAGCGCGACGCAACTAGGTTGGAGGATCTCCTGCGCCTCGCCGACCCCTCCTTACCTCTTCGCCGCGGCTACTCCCTCACTTTCACCCCTGGCAAGCCAACCCCACTCCGTAACGTCACTTCCCTCTCCCCGGGAGAGCGGATTGAAACCCGCCTGTTAAACGGAAGGATCCTGTCACAGGTGGAGGAGGTAATAGAGAGTTGAAGATCGACGAGACCCTAAGGAAATTGGAAGAGATCACCAAACGCCTTGAGGAGGAGGATCTTCCCCTGGAGGAGGCGCTTCACCTGTTCGAGGAAGGAATCACCCTTGCCGCGAAGATCAAGACTGAACTCGACCAAGCAAAGCTGAAAATCCAACAAGTGATCGAGAAGGCAAAGGACGTGTTCTCGCTCGAGGACTTTGACCTCCAATAGGTGTTCCCTATAATCGGGCTTATGCAAGAGGGCAAGTCATACGATGTTGTGATCATTGGCGGAGGGCCAGCAGGGCTGACTGCGGCGATCTACGCCGGGCGTGCGCTCCTCTCCACCCTCCTTCTCGAGAAGGCCATCCCTGGTGGACAGTTAAACGAGACCGATTTCATCGAGAACTTCCCTGGTTTCGAGGAGAAGGCCAGTGCCCCTGAGCTGATGCAACAAATGCGCAAGCAGGCAGAACGGTTGGGTACGGAGATCCTTCTCGATGAGGTAACTGGGATCGAGCCCACCTCCCACCAC
This sequence comes from Candidatus Bipolaricaulota bacterium, assembly GCA_030606565.1. Lineage (GTDB taxonomy): Bacteria > Bipolaricaulota > Bipolaricaulia > UBA7950 > UBA9294 > UBA9294. The sequence goes on from JAUWGE010000004.1 coordinate 27,735, forward strand.
TATCGGATTACGGGAGCAAGGGAAGAGTTTGAGACACGGTCGGTAATTATCGCAACAGGGTCGCGGCCGCGTGAAATCCTGGCAGATGGGGCAAAGCGCCTCAAAGGCAAGGGGGTCTCCTACTGCGCCACCTGCGACGGCTATTTCTTTCAGGGAAAGAAGATCCTCGAGGTAGGGGCGGGGGATTCGGGTCTGACCGAGGCACTCTTCCTCACCAAGTTCGTGGAGTCGGTAGGGATCATCGTCCGCCATCAAAGAAGCGACCCGCATGCTCTGCGCGCCTCGCCGATCCTGAAGAAACGGGCACAGGAACACCCCAAGATCACCTTCTTATGGAACAAGGTAGTGGATAAGGTAGTAGGAGAGAAACGCCTTACAGGGGTACTGCTAAAGGATCTTGCCACCGGCGAAGTGGAAGAGGTGAAGGTCGACGGTCTGTTCATCAACATTGGACACCTCCCCGAGACGGACTTTCTGGAAGGGACGCTCAATCTGGATGAGCACGGATACATCATCACCGATGATCGCCTGCGCACCAATCTCCCAGGGGTCTTCGCCGCCGGAGACGCACGCATCGTTACCAGCCGCTATGCACAGGCCGTCATTGCCGCTGGAGATGGAGCCATCGCCGCCATCGAGGCGGAGAAGTACCTATCTTAGGGGAGGCCGACCCCATGTGTATTTGACGATTCCAAAGTTAGTTACACGCACGGTTAAGCGCTCTCCCAATCGCCCGTTTCCACAGACGAGCACAATGGACATCAAGCATCACCTCTACAAAGGAGGTAATCATGTATCCAACGGTAAATGACCTATTCAACGAGGCAGTTACTGCTCACCCTGAGGATGTAGCGCTACGCATGCTGATCCCCAAGGAGAGAAAACGGGGCCGGGGTATCCGGCTTATTCTGAATGAGATCTCCTACAGCCGACTGGGAGAGACGGTCGGCCGTCTTGCCGCCGCCCTTGCCGAGCTGGGAGTCAAGAAGGGAGACAAGGTGGCCCTTATCTCCAAGCCGCGCGCCGCGTGGGCAACTGCTTTCTTCGGGATACTCCACTGTGGGGCCACTGTGGTCCCCCTCGACCCGGAATTACAGCAAGGCGAGATCGAACGGATTCTTACTGAGGCTGAGGTAAAGGGGATTGTTCTTTCGGGCGGCAAAGCGAGTGACTTAGAAGCAATCAAAGAACGTTCCCTCTCGGACCTCTTTCTGATCTCGATGGATCGCCCTGAGACAGACGAGATCCTCTTCCTCGACGCCCTCGTCCTCCGCCAAAAACCTCTTCCCTCAGTCAAGGTCAGCCCAGATGATCTCGCGATACTGATGTACACCTCGGGAACCACCGGGAACGCTAAGGGGGCGATGCTCACCCACGCCAACATCTCCTCCAATGCCCTCACTACCATCAAAATCGTCGACCTCTCTTCTAAGGATAATTTCCTCTCTATCGTTCCCTGGCATCACATCTATGGACTTACAGTCACCTTGATCTGCCCAATCTGCACGGGTGGCACAACAACATACGCACCAGTCGACCGAAACCTCGCCCAGGTCATGCTAAAGGCAAGGCCGACGATCCTCCTCGGTGTTCCCAAGCTATACCATATTCTTTATGGAAAAATACGCCAGTCGATTGAAAAGAGCCTTATAAAGAGAACTATCGACCACCTCTCCCCCACCCTGATGGGGAAACTGGTAACACGGAAGCTGTTCGGAAAGAACTTCCGCTTCTTAACCTCGGGTGGGGCGCCCCTAAACCCCGAGGTAGCGAGTGGATTCCGACGGATGGGGATCGGAATTTTAGAAGGCTATGGCCTTACCGAGACCGCTCCCTTGCTCACCATGTGCGAGGCGTTCTCAGAAGTGCCAGGGATGGTGACTATCAAAGGAGTAGAGATCCGGGTCGATCACCCAGATGAGAACGGAATCGGCGAGGTTTTCGCCCGGGGGCCAAACGTGATGGCCGGATACTACAAGAACCCCGAGGCAACGCGAGAAGTCATCGACGAGGAGGGTTGGTTCCACACCGGCGACCTCGGCCGTCTAGAGGCAGGGAGGCTCATCCTTTCCGGCCGGGCCAAGAACGTGATCGTTCTTGAGACGGGAGAGAACGTCTACCCAGAAGAGATCGAGTGGGAACTTCTGAACATCCCAGCAATCGAGGAGATCATGATCCACGAAGGGGAGCGCCAGGGGGCGCCAGCGGTAGCGGCAATGATCTATCCAAACTGGACGCTCCTCAAGGAACAGGGAATCACTGACCCTGACAAGGCCCTCGATCACATCTGGGAAAAGATTAAGCTGCGCAGTGAGAACCTGGCAGTCTTCAAGCGGATCAAAAACAAGGATTTGGTCTCGCTCGTCGATCAGCCTTTCGAGAAAAGCGTCAAGCTCGACATCAAGCGCTACGTCTACCAGAAACAGGAGTAATGCTGCACCACTAGCTGTACCGGATACGAAATCCCCGCTCGTCCTGGGGCTCTGACCACTCAAGCTCCACGTCCTCCACCCGCGAGGCCGGCGGGCCTAGGCGCACCCAGTCGAGGAAGGAAGCGACCTTCTCCTCCCCTCCCTCGGCAACGATTTCCACTCGCCCATCAGGGAGGTTGCGCACCCAGCCAGCCAGAGCAAACGCCCGCGCCTTCTTATGCGTGTGCGCGCGGAAGTAGACCCCCTGGACGCGACCGGAGACGAACAGATGCACTCGCTTGGTCATATTTCTCATCGTACCCCACAAGCTCTCTCTCGAAAAGGCCTCTTGTCAAGCGATATTTATTGTACTATACTTAACACATCTGAAAGGGGGTGAACAATATGGTCAACAGGGTGAATACCTTATCAATCTACATTCCCAAAGGTAAGACCGCTAGAAACCCGGTTGAGAGACTCACCAAGCTTGCCAGGGTAAAGGACCGCTCGCTCAACTACTTGGTCGTAGAGGCGATCCTGCAGTACCTCGACCGCGAGGAAAGGAAGAAGTAATCCCGCGCCTCATAACCCACACTCACTTGGCTGCGCGGCTTAGCCTCCCCCCTTTGCCCGCTGTCACGTTGATAATCGATCGGTTTGACCTTACTCCATTACTTCACTCATTTATCTTTTCTGATCTTCTCTAATCGTTCGTTAAGTTCTCGTTCAAGTCCAGATCTTTTTGGTCGGTAGTATCTCCTCCTCTTCAAAGATGGAGGGAGGCAGTCCATCGGGGCGATTCCCTCCTCAAAGTCGTGCGCGTACCTATACCCCTTCCCATAGCCAAGCCGTTTCATCAACGATGTAGGAGCATTGCACAAGTGAAGGGGAACCGGCTCGTTCGGGCGCTTCATCACGTCCTGCCTCGCCTCCCCCAGCGCAAGGTAGAGGGCATTGCTCTTTGGGGCGCAGGCGAGGTAGACTGCGGCCTGGGCTAGGGCCAGGTCACACTCAGGAAGGCCGACCGCCTCTACTGTCTCTCGCGCGGCGAGGGCCACCTCCAATCCGTTAGGATCAGCGAGGCCGATATCCTCGGAGGCGATGCGGATCAGCCGCCGCGCCAGGTAGCGGGGGTCCTCCCCTGCCTCGATCATCCGCGACAACCAGTAGAGGGAGGCATCGGGATCGGAGTTGCGAATCGATTTGTGCAGCGCGGAGATCAGGTTGTAGTGCTCCTCGCCTGCTTTATCGTAGCGCAGCCCTTTACGTTGGAGGGCCTGTTCGATCAACTTGACATCGATCATCGTTCCCGTGGCGATCGAACTGGCAAGCTCCAGTGTAGTGAGCGCGCGGCGCGCATCACCGTCCGAGAGAGCGATCAACGTATCCGCCGCCTCAGAAGTCAATTCGTAGCGTCCCTCAAGGCCCCTCGCGTCCTTTAAAGCACGGCGTAGCACCACTTTCATCTCCGCTTCAGAAAGGGGCGAAAAGCAGAACAGCTGGCAGCGCGAAAGGAGCGCTGAGGTCAAAGCAAACGACGGGTTCTCCGTCGTCGCCCCGATGAAGATGACACTCCCCTCCTCCAGGTAAGGAAGCAAGACATCCTGCTGTGCGCGATTGAAACGGTGGACCTCATCGAGGAACAGCAGATCGCGTTTACCTTCGCTCTCCGAGCTCACCTGCGAACGCTCCAGCGCCGCGCGCACCTCTTTCACCCCAGAGAGAGCCGCCGAGAGGTGAACAAAGTGGGCACGCGAACGCTTAGCAATGATATGTCCCACCGTCGTCTTCCCGGTTCCCGGCGGTCCCCAGAAGAGAAAGGAGCGATAGTTACCCCGCTCAATAAGGGTTCGCAACGGTGCTCCCGCCCCGAGAATCTCCGCCTGGCCCACGATCTCATCGAGGTCGGTCGGCCTCATCCTCTCCGCCAGCGGCGGCGGTCCCGGCTCACCGAACTTCAGGCGTTCCATGCCTCCATCGTAGCGGATAGACCACACTTGCACCAATCCACTAAGTGGCGACGAACCTTTCGTAGAATACAAAAAAGCATCTCTCAGAAGTCGCGCGCTGTCCTTGGCGAGATGGGGCCTGAGATTCAGTGGGTACAGAGCTACGTTACCGATGATAAGGTCTACTGCGTGTACATCGCACCCAATGAGGCGGTGATCCAGAAGCACGCAGAAAAGGGAGGGTTTCCAGCCAACCGCATATCGCAGATAAGGGCCGTCATTGACCCAACCACGGCTGAAGGGTGACTTGGCGATAGGAGAGCGCGGTCTTTGTTTTTGAATATGCCACCACATTTTTTCGAGGGAACCTAATCAACCACATCCGTAACGCACTCTGCTAAGCCGACTCGTCTTTCGCTACAAAAGAGTCCTTGTGTTGGGGATCTCCACGGCTTGTAGCGTGTCACCTCAACACAATTGGATTTGTGTCGCAGTTGCTCACTTTTCTGTCATGGCCGACCAGTAACGGTACTCTCTCACTGTGAGTGGTACATAAAATGGGGGTATATCAGCGCACTTCTATTTTACAATAAGCTGTTGATACAAGAATACGGCAAAAGCGACTACTGAAATGGTCACGATTAGAGCAGTCGGAAGATCTGGCCAGGGAATGCACCAGTCGCCTATGCAAATCGGGTCTGGTAGCTTGATGGGAATAACTCCGCCGGGCCGGGATGATACCACACCGTAATACTGTACCCCTCGCAGGAAGGATTGTTGCGGCAAGGCCGATACGCGCCAGATCCCTTGCTTAGGGGAGAGAACTGTCACATGTGAAAAGCTCGTACCGGAATAGAGCTTAGCACCCGGGTATCCGGAAGTAACCGTCCTCCCCGCAGGGTCTACTAACTTAGCCTGCATGCGGCCAGCTTCTGACCACGCGAAGGTATAATGAAGTTCCCTTACTGGCCTGATTAGTTTAAAGGCCCCTAAGGAAATCGGACTTCTTGCCAAGATCACCACGGGCTTGTGCATGGCAGTAGGGAAGTCGACGATCTGACTACTCCCCAACGTCCTATGTCGAAGCTGGATGTAGGTGCCGAATAGCTCGAACGCCGTTGAGGCATTCCTATAAAGACCACAGCCAGATCCAACAGCAATGTTCTTTAAGAACGTTTCGTCAATACCACCTGGATCACCAAAAGCCACCGTATGGATACAAATTCTCTCACGCTTAGCCTCAACTACTGGCCCGCCGAGGATCTGCTGCTTAGTTAGCCCTCTGTTGCTGTTGCCATCGCTAAGAAGGATGATGAAACGTTGGGCTCTGGGCACTTTTTCAAGCTCCCGTAAAGCCGTTGTTAGACCAGCTCCGACGTTGGTGGAAGCTATCGGCTCCAATTTGATGACGACTCTCTTAGCCTGGGCGTAGCTGCTAGTGAGTTGGAGGGCAAGATAAGCATCGCCGCTAAAGGTCACCACTGCAATCTCGTGTACTACTCCTGGAGGCCGCGGCTCATTCGCGACTTGCTCGATGAACTGGAGTGCCGCTTGCTTAGCAGATTCAATCTTAACCCCACCTTTCCACCGCCATCCCATGCTGCCTGAAACATCCATCACCAAGACTGTTGCTGTAAGAGAGGGTGGCGGGAGGGTGGGCGTGGCTGGCGGAGTTGCTGTCACTATATGTATAAAGGTAAACTCTTGGTAGTTGTACCCCAGGTGCCAATCCCCAATCCACGTCTTTGAATGTGCTGCTACTTTGCCGTTACCTAGATATAGAGCCACGTGGTCAATACTTCCGTCTCCATGACGGTCATAGCCAATAACATCACCTTCTTCGAGTTGAGCAACTGAGTTTACTCGTGTGCCGTGTCTTTCACGGATAAGCCAGGCAACAAGGTCCGCAGCTCCAACGTATCCATAGACCCGTGGGCTGTAAACATGAGGAACATCTAAACCTCCAGCCAAGCCAGAGTAACCGGGGCAGCGTGGCGGGTTGCCTATACAAGAAGAGATAAAGTGAGCGCAATCCACACCTCTCAGGTCATCTGGTGACGCATTCAGATTGCTTTGAACGGTTGTTACACTTGTACCACAGGGGTATTGCCGAGGGATCGTCGCCTGTTTCACGTTATTCACATACTTGCCAACCATGTACCAGCTATCACTTGGGACTTTGTTGTAGAAATACCGGGCATAATCTGCAGCGGCTTTGCCGTCATATGCAGCGAGTTGGTTACTCCAGCAGAACGCTGTCGCAAGTATGATTAAGAAGCCTAGGAGAAGGCATTCCCTGGTTCCCAGGGTACTTCTGGCAACTGCGCAAACCCTGCTAGTCATTATGAGACTTTCCCTTCATTCACAACACACATCCCATATACGGCTACAGAAGCAGTATAACGCGATAACATACTAATCCTCTTCGCAGCTGTCAAGCACCCAATGAGGCCACTCAACAAGACGCTATTCTGTTGACTCAATCCTAGCCCGTTTCCAGTCCTACTGAAAGAGGGCTCCCGTCTGAGGTCTGAATAGGTAAATTAAGACCAGAACCCCGATCACAATCTCCACCACGATCAATAAGTCGGTGGTCGTTGATATCCCAGTTATTGAGACAGTTACTACGCCCAGCAGGATGCCCACTAGGTAGATGGCTCGCGCCAAGTTTAGTCCCCATTTCTGCATGGTCCATAGCCCATATGCTACTGCAAGATCGAGAACCCCCAGAGGGAGAAAGATGGCGTAGGCAAATTCACTTGCTGCCATGGCAAAAAAGCCAGATATGACCTCATACGCGGCAGCTATTAGGGTGTATAAGACGACAACCACAAGCCCAAAAGGCTTCTTGCCGGCGGTGGTGGATGCATAGACACCTGTTTTACTGCCTTTGATGGGACTTTTTTTTGCGGATCGGCGAATTAGTCTTACAAGGAACCACGCCAAGAACCCACCAACGACAACGAAAAGTGCTATACTTGCAATTGATGTAGTATTCAAACCTTCAGCCCTCTGGGAAAGGACCGGCCTGCTATAGGAAACCACCAGTAGACCCAACACGAGCAACAGGTGCTGGGCTTTTTGTTAATATCCTTCTCATGAGCATACCTTCCACGGTCTAAGGATTGAACAAGCTGGCGCTGCGTGAAGCTACTTCCGTATTTATTGACATTTCTGAGCTGCAGCGTAGTTGCAGTTACCGTCGTGGTTATTGACAAAAGTGTTGCCACGGCACTCCACAATGTTATTCGAAATGGTAGCGTCGATGCCTAGACCGTTGTTACTGATAATGCTGTCAAGAATCCGGACACGCGGGTCCGAATAGTAGATCTTGATGCCGATCTCGTTGTTTGAAATAGTACAGTGGCTGAGAGTTACTTGGGCTGAGCTGCATATGGTTACGCCCCACCCTCCATGGTCTGAGATCGTGCAATCTTCAAAGGTCGCAACTGCCCCCTCTCCGGAAACAGTGACTCCGTTGTCCTCGCTGCCTGAGATAGTACAGTTAGTTACAGTAACTTGGCCGGAATAGCTGACTTTGAACTCACCTCTGGAGATAGTGCAATCGGTTACCGTTACTTTGGAAGAGCCGCTCACCGTGAGATCGTTATCGCTGAGTTGCACGTCCTTGATGGTAGCTAAAGCCTCCCCCCAGATACGGATGCCCTGGTGGTAACCGTGGGCGATGGAACAGCTGGTAATGGTTGCTTGGGCCGATTCTCCAACCGAGATTCCGGTTTCCGTCATCCTTGAATCAGTAATGACTGCTTGGGCTGCTCCTTCTACGGAAATGCTAGATTCGTAGTTCCGGTAGAATGTGCATCCGTTAATGGTTATCTCCGCTGAGTTTTCCACGAGAAGGACAGGGGCTTGACTGCCGTTTTGATAGAGTTCGCAATCAGCTAGAGTGAGCTTAGGAGACCCTTCTCCTGCTACAATAGAGATGTCGTTAGAATAGATCTCGCAGTTGGTTGCGAGCACTTGAGCAGAGTTTGAGACAGTAATGCCGTTCTTTGTACTATGGTGGATATGACATCTATTAAGATTTACATTAGCTGAATCCTTTACAACTAAGGCATCCTCATCGTAGTTAGCAATTTGGCAATTCTCAAGGTTCACCTGGGCGCCGCCTGAGATATGAAGGCCAAACATCCCGCTCCAATGGTTGGTGGGATTTATGATTTCGGTGTCTTCAATTGCTACTATCGCGCTACCGATAATCCGAATTCCAATATAAGTGCTGATACATTCCATCTGTGCATTGACAACGGTGATGTTCTGAACATTGACTTTGATGTCTTCGTCGCTTTCGATATTTATCACCGCTTGTTCACTGTCATTCCCCACGATTCGTGTCTCCTCTGGACTTCCTCCCTCACCGCGAAGAGTGATGCTTTTCTCGATCACAAGATCCTCTTGGTAAACCCCCGGAGGAACCAGAACTGTGTCGCCAACACCTGCTCTCTCAATCATCTTTTGGATCCTGAACACTTCAACTGAAAGAGCATACTGACCTATGCCGTCGGCCTGAGTGTGGCGGACCATAATAAAGTACATGCCATCAGCTGGGGCACTCCATAGCAACCTGGATCCCGGGCCGTCTCCAAAATCGTCGTTGATTTCTAGTACCGTCTGTCCATCTGGTTCGAACAGGTAAATCACTGTATCCATGTTATCCCTTAACGGCCCTGTCCAAATCAGATATTTCTCTTTAGCTGAAGCTTCGAACGAGAAGAAATCACGGTCGTTTGGCTGTTCAATCTCTCCCTGGACCAAAGAACCATCAGCGAAAATGTACGTTGCCGTAAGATAGTCGTTGCCATGGTCATCGGTGGTCGCAACAGCGGCCAACCCTACGATGAGAGTAAGGAGTGCAGCAACGATGAAAAGAAAGTACTTCCTTCTCATCTTCACATGAACCCACATGTTTCGGATCATCTCCTATCTTGTACCGTTTCTCAAAGACTCAATGCGACGAAGCTATGCATCTACGACACCGAGAAAATCCCTTCGATGATTAGAACGTCCTCTTTCTGAGCACCTTCGCTGTTGTACGGCGAAAATCAAACCATACTACCACCATTGAGCTGGGAATCCAAACGGCCAGTCACGCAACACAATATACATTGTGTTGCGCTCCTAAGAAGATTGCCTCCGAGTATAGAGTCCCCTCCATAACAGCACTCTAGCGATTCTAAACCAACGCCCAAAGTTATCCACTTGGCAAACCACTCAATATTTGAGCCTGCACAGAGCCGCGTTGAGATCGCTGCAATTCTCGTGCTCACCGAAAAGACCTATCGCTAGGTCCCCATGAAGACCACAATTGCAACAAGGCCCCAAAAAAAGCGGGAAGGGGCTACAACTGCTTGCAGAAATTCATCCTATCTATGGCGTTGACATCCCTTATTAGGGTAATAAAATATCAATATACCACTTCCTAAGAGCGATCCGGAAGGAGGGGAGGACATGCCCATTGTAAAGATCCGCACCAACCGTCAGGTAACCGTCCCCAAAGCCATTTTCGATGAGCTCGGCCTTAAAGAGGGGGACTTCGTTGAAGTCAGTCTCAAGGGCACCCATATCGTCATCAAGCCCAAACGGCTAGTTGCTGTTGAAGATACCTTGAGCCCGGAAGAGGAAAAGGCCGTAGAGCGAGGATTTAAACAGCTCAGAAGGGGCGAGTACGTTGCCTGGAAAGAGTTGAAACATGAGTTGGGTTTGTAAGCTCTCCAGGGAAGCAGTCAAGCAACTTCGCCGTTTGCCTCAAGACCGACAAAAACAGCTAGTTCAGGCCATCGAAGAGATGGAGGAAGATCCCACAAGCGGCGATGTTCGCCCTCTAAAGAGCGGGAAATTCAAGGGGGCCTTACGGAAGCGCGTGGGACGTTATCGTATCGTCTTCTCTCTTAATCCTTCAATGAACTGCGTTGAGATCGCTGCACTTCTCGTGCGCACCGAAAAGACCTATCGCTAGGTTCCCATGAAGACCACAAATGCAACAAGGCCCCAAAAAAAGCGGGAAGGGGCTACAACTGGTTCCTTGACACTTAAAACCCCATCTCGTACCATCGCCAATGTCGGGTCGTTAGCTCAATTGGCAGAGCAACGGACTCTTAATCCGTCGGTTGCAGGTTCGAGTCCTGCACGACCCACAGTACTGTACACCATGTCACGGGTCGTTAGCTCAGGGGTAGAGCACCTGACTTTTAATCAGGGGGTCGCTGGTTCGAATCCAGCACGACCCACTCCCAATTGAAACGGACCGGTCCTCTTTCTATAATACCAATTGAACTTTGTCCCCATCATCTAGCGGCCTAGGATACCGGGTTTTCATCCCGGCGGCAGGGGTTCAAATCCCCTTGGGGACATGAGTGGCAAAAAGTCAAAGCGAGGTTTGCGGCAGATCCTATCACCACCTATAATGGGCGAGTAGCTCAGTTGGAAGAGCATCCGGCTTACATCCGGAAGGCCACAGGTTCAAGTCCTGTCTCGCCCAGTGAGCTTTGAGATCTCGGGGGCGTGGTCTAGTCTGGTCTATGACGCTGGATTGTCACTCCAGAGATCGCCGGTTCAAATCCGGTCGTCCCCGCATGGAGCGTGCCGAGGTAGCTCAGTTGGTAGAGCACGGCCCTGAAAAGGCCGGTGTCCCCAGTTCGACTCTGGGCCTCGGCACCAATCTCTTTGCAAAGCGAGAAATCGGCTTCCCTCTAGTAACATTATCAGCCAAGGTCAGCGAAAGATACTCCCCCCATCGCGGAGGAGAGCTTCAACAAGATGTTTTTCTGCCTCCTGTCGATGAAATCCCCTTGAAATAAGCACTTCGTGAAGAGAGGCTCGGTTTCATCCTGTGGAAAACCCTGTGGAAAAGGGCCTGAAAAGAGGTGCTAAAGAGGGGTTGACTGTGGAAAAGCCTTCTTCACAAGCCAAGTCACTTTTCCTCCTCGGCCCTTATCTACAGTATTCCGGGGCTATGAATGACTTCTCCACAGCTTTTTCCACAGGTTAGAGCTTTATAAACACAGCGTTCGGGGAGGTTGTCCACAGGCAAAGTACGTACTCACAACCACTGCAGGGGGGTCCTTAATATACCCCGACAAACTAAGTAAAAGGAATTCCGTATCCGCAAGGTCAAATCCGAGCCCGGCTCTCCATTTTTTCCTTGACCGAAAGACCCTCTATCTGCTATCCTGGAATGCTACAATTGGGGGAAACAGATGACCGATAATCCCGTAATTATCTGGGAAACGATCCAGGCAAACCTTCAGCAGGAAATTCCGCACGCCAGCTTTGAAACCTGGTTTGCGGAGGTACGTCCATTAAAGCTCTTGAACGGTTCTTTAGTGCTCAGCGCCCCCAACGGTTTCATCAAGGGCGGTATCGAACGGCGTTACCTTCCCCTGCTGCAAAAGCTCGCTTCAGCCGCCTGCGGTCGGGAAATTCGTATTGCGTTCCGGGTTTCCGACAGTAATCTCAAGAGCTTGGATCCTCCCGTATTGATGCGTGAAGAAACGGCACGGATGGAACAACCACGAGATACCCTCCCACTTAACCCCCACTATACCTTCGACTCATTTGTGCGAGGCAAGAACAATCAACTAGCGCATGCCGCCTCGATCGCTGTCGCTGAGAGACCAGGAAAGGCGTACAATCCTTTTTTCATATATGGGAATGTCGGCCTGGGAAAGACTCACCTCCTACAGGCAATTGGGAACTTCTTGATCGCCTCCGATCTTTCCAAGACCGTGGTTTACACCACGTCGGAGCGGTTCGCCATCGAGCTTATCAATTCGATCCGCACCAATACTACCGCCTCTTTCCGTGAGAAATACCGGCGCATCGACCTTCTATTGATCGATGATGTCCATTTCCTGGAAGGCAAAGAAGCGACTCAAGAGGAGCTATTCCACACGTTCAATGAGCTTTACGGAAGCGAAAAACAGATTGTCCTATCGAGCGACCGCCCCCCAGAGGATCTCTCTGGCCTCCAAGAACGGCTGGTTTCCCGCTTCCGTTGGGGACTGGTCGCCGACATTCAACCTCCTGACTTAGAGACACGAATCGCCATCTTGCGTAAGAAAGCGAATGACCGCGGCCTCATCGTCAACGATGACATCCTCGAACTCATCGCCAGCCGTATCTCCTCCAACGTTCGTGCCCTAGAAGGAGCACTGGTGAAGGCGATCGCGTACGCCGACTTACAAGGGGAAGACCTTACCCCGAAGAGCTTAGAGACCATGCTTCCTAAGGAAGGACAGCGAGAACGGCTCAATATCGCCCACATCAAGGAGGAGGTTGCCTCCCAATACCACCTGAAGCGCCATGATCTCGAGGGATCCAGCCGCAAGAAAGAGATCTCCCAGGCACGCCACATCGCCATCTACCTCGCCCGTGAGATGACCGACCACTCCTTCCCCGCCATCGGCAAGCAGTTTGGTAACCGCGATCATACAACGATCATGCATTCCTACATGAAGATAAAAACGCTTATTCAGGAGGCCCCTCTCCTTTACTCCGAGATCCAGGAGATCCAGGAAAGCCTTGGTAGTCGATTTTCCCTCGTAGGTTAGCGAAGATATCCTTTGGATAATGAACCAATCAAAGACGCAGCGGCGCTCAATTTCCTGTGGAGAACCCTGTGGAAAAGGTGCCAGAAAGTGGTGAAAAAGAACGGTTACCTGTGGAAAAGTCCTGTCTACAACAGAAGTAACTTTTCTCCACTACCAATGTACACTGTTTTCCACCTTTATAAACAGTCTTTCCACAAGAATTTCCACGGGGTAAAAGAAGAGAGCAACTGCAAGGGCAGCTGTTTTCCTCAAAGAGGCGAGAAGCCAACTACTACAGCAGGCTTTTCTTTATGAACTGGGTAGAAGAAGTTCTTCGCAAGTGCAACCTGGGGAAAGACTACTCGCAACAGCGAGCACTTCTCTTTTGGGAAGACGTAGTCGGTGAACGGATCGCGAGGCTTACTCGAGCTGAGCGCTTCACGGCTGGGACCTTAGTGGTCAACGTTACCTCCTCAACGGTCGCTCAAGAGCTCTCCTTCTTCAAGGGGCGCTATATCGAACGGATCAACGAACTCCTGGGTGAAGAAATTCTTCGAGAGATACGGTTTGTCCCAGGGAGATTCGAAAAGACGGTCCCCCGAAAACTCGGAGAGCCTTCTGCTTCTGACCGTGAAGCAGCGCGTGCAACGTTCTCCCAACTAATCGACCCGCAGCTCCGGCGTTCATTCGAACGGTTGTACCTTGCCTTGTTGCAACGCGAGAAGGCGCTCCTTGCTGGTGGGGCAAAGCGATGTCTGCGTTGCGGGGTGGTCTTCCGCGGGCAAGGGGAGACCTGCCCGGGATGTCGATTCGGCGGGATTGAGGATACGCAGAGAACGGACTAGAATATTGCTTATGCCTAATATTAAGGGTACCACCGTTATTGCTATACGTTCGGAGGCCGAACGGCGTGGTGTTGTTGCGAGCGACGGCCAAGCCACTCTCGAAACAACGGTGATCAAAAGCAATACCAAGAAGGTCTATCGTCTGTACGACGATCAGGTCCTTGTCGGGTTTGCCGGTGCCACCGCTGACTGCCTCACACTCCTTGACAAGTTTGAGGGGAAGCTGAAGAAGTACGACGGCCAGCTACGGCGTTCTGCCGTGGAACTGACCAAAGAGTGGCGCACCGATCGGATCCTACGGCAGCTAGAGGCGGTTTTGGTGACGGTGAGCGAGGACGGAATCCTGATGGTCTCCGGGGCGGGGGACGTTCTCGAACCGGATGAGGGAGTGATCGGGATCGGCTCCGGCGGGGCATACGCCCTGGCTGCGGCGCGGGCGATCCTATCCGTGGCCAAGTTGCCGATCGTTGATGTCGCGCGTCAGTCGCTTGAGATCGCAGGCGCGATCGATATTTACACGAACCGAGAGATCACCCTGGAGGAAGTCTCCTGGTGAGGGGGGAAGAAATGAGCATCCTCGTGGAGGTATCTGGCGATGCGCTGAGTGGCTTGACCCCACCGCAGATCGTTGCCGAACTTGACAAGTACATCGTTGGTCAAAAAGAGGCGAAACGCTCGGTGGCGATCGCCCTGCGTAACCGGATGCGGCGCCAACTGGTCGAGGGTGATATCCGCGAGGAGATCAAGCCGAAGAACATCCTGATGATCGGGCCAACTGGGGTAGGGAAGACCGAGATCTCGCGCCGGCTGGCCCGGCTTACCACCTGCCCGTTCGTCAAGGTGGAAGCGACAAAGTTCACTGAGGTCGGCTACGTGGGGCGCGACGTTGAGTCGATGGTGCGCGATCTGGTCAATATGGCAATCGACATGGTCCGTGAGGAGGAGATCCTCCGGGTGGAAGAAGCAGCGGAGGAAATCGTGACCGAAGAGGTCCTGGATACGCTTCTCCCGATTTCCGAGAGCGACCCAGAGCGGGAAGAAAGCGCGAAGAAGACACGGGAGAAGCTTCGAGGAAAGCTCCTCGCAGGTGACCTCGAAGAGCGTTACATCGAGATTACGGTTGAGGAACAGGTGATCCCCCAGGTGGAGGTCTTCTCGCAGGATGGGATGGACCAGATGGGGATCGACATGGGGGATATGCTCTCTGGTCTGCTTCCGCCTTCGCGCAAGAAGCGGCGGCTTCGGATCCGCGACGCCAGGCCGGTCTTGTTTGAGCAGGTGGTCGATAACCTGGTCAACATGGAGGACGTGCGGCAGCGCGGGCTGCGCCTGGCTGAGGAAATGGGGATCATCTTTCTGGACGAGATCGATAAGGTCGCTGCCGGCGGGAGGGAGGAGACCGGAGGCCCCGGGGTTTCCCGCCAGGGAGTGCAACGTGACCTACTACCACTCCTCGAGGGGACGAGCGTGCGCACTCGCTACGGAACTGTCACCACTGAGAATGTCCTGTTCATCGCCGCTGGCGCGTTTACCATGTCCAAGCCGTCCGATTTGATCCCCGAACTGCAGGGGCGTCTCCCAATCCGTGTGGAACTTCACAGCCTCACCGCCGCGGACTTCGAGAGGATCCTGTGTGAGCCGAAGGACGCGCTCACTAAGCAGTACCAGGCCCTCCTTACTGTAGAAGGGATTGGACTTAAGTTCGACGCGGGGGCGATTGACGAGATCGCCCACATTGCCTACGAGCTTAATCAAACGACCGAGAATATCGGGGCACGCCGGCTGGCCACGGTGATGGCAAAGCTGATGGAGGAGATCTCATTTAAAGCTGACAGTCGCAAGGGTGAGAAGATCGTGATCGATCGTGATTACGTGATTGAGCGCCTTGCCGGGATCGTCGAGGATCCGAACCTGTCGCGGTATATCCTCTAGCCAAGAAAGTGGCCTTACCTCCGAGCTAAGCGTTGTGTCGGAGATGCCCGTCTTGGTAACATATCGTATTTCTTGAAAAGGGGGAGTAGTATGATCCACGTCTCTTTGCCGGACGGGTCCAAAAGAGAGGTCGCTTCCGGGACCTCGATCCTCGAGGTCGCAGAAGCGATCGGCCCGCGTCTTTTCAAAGACGCGGTGTGTGCGTTTGTCGACGGGAGGCTGCGCGATTTGCGCGAGACTCTCACCACGGACTGCACCCTGACGCTCGTCACTACGGGGGCTCCGCAGGCGCTTGAGGTCCTGCGCCATACGACGACGCACATCATGGCCCAGGCGGTGAAGAGGCTCTTCCCGGAGGTGAAGCTCGGGATTGGGCCGGCGATCAAGGACGGGTTCTACTACGACTTCGAGCTTTCCCAGACGTTCAGCCCCGAAGACCTCTCCCGCATCGAGTCAGAGATGCGGAAGATCGTCGCAGAAGACCTCCAAATCGAGCGGATGGAGGTTTCTAAGGGAGACGCACGGTCTCTTCTCATCCGCCGCGGTGAGGACCTGAAGCTCGAGCTTCTGGAGGAGATCGAGGGTGAGACGATGACTTTGTATGAACAGGGGGAGTTTGTCGACCTGTGCCGCGGGCCGCACCTTCGTTCCACCGGGCAGGTGCAGCACTTCAAGCTTACCAGCGTGGCCGGTGCCTACTGGCACGCAGATCCCACAGCAACGATGTTGCAGCGGATCTACGGAACCTCGTTTTTCTCCGCCGAGGAGCTCAAGGAACATCTGCGGCGTATTGAGGAGGCCAAGGCACGTGACCATCGGAAGCTGGGTCGTGAGCTCGACCTGTACAGTGTGCACGAGGAGGTCGGCCCAGGCCTGGCTCACTGGCACCCAAAAGGGGCGCGCATTCGCCATGAGATAGAGAAGTTCTGGACGGATGAGCATTACAGGGCAGGCTACGAGCTTGTCTACACCCCGCACATTGGACGAGCGGACCTGTGGGAGCGAAGTGGGCACCTTGACTTCTATCGGGAGGCGATGTATGCCCCGATGGACGTAGAGGGGCAGGAGTACTTCCTAAAGCCGATGAACTGTCCATTTCACATTATGGTCTATAAGAGCCGCTCCCGCAGTTACCGCGAGCTTCCGATCCGCTTAGCCGAGCTGGGTACGGTCTACCGCTACGAGCGCAGTGGGGTGCTGCATGGGCTTTTGCGCGTGCGCGGGTTCACCCAGGACGATGCACATATCATCTGCCAGCCGGAGCGTATCGAGGATGAGATCGAGAAGGTGTTGCGTTTCTCCATCCACTTGTTGAGCGCGTTCGGGTTCGATGAGCTTGCTGTCTTCCTCTCTACGCGGCCCGAGAAGTACGTCGGCGATCCTGCCGATTGGGAGCGGGCGACCGAATCTTTGAGACATGCCGTGGAGGCATGTGGGGTAGAGTACACGGTGAAGCCGGGGGAAGGGGCGTTCTACGGCCCGAAGATTGACATCGACGTGCGCGACAGCCTGGGACGAAGCTGGCAATTGACCACGATCCAGTTTGACTTCAACCTTCCCGAACGGTTCGATATGGCCTACGTTGGCGAGGACGGGAAGCCACACAGGCCGTATATGGTCCATCGGGCACTTCTGGGCGCGCTGGAGCGGTTCTTTGGAATTCTGATCGAGCACTACGGTGGTGCCTTCCCTGTCTGGCTCGCCCCAGTGCAGGCGGTCGTCCTCCCTGTCACCGAGGAAATGAACGACTACGCCGAGAAGGTAAAACAGGCCCTGGTGAAAGCGGGGATTCGTGCCGAGGCCTGGAGCGACCGCAGCCGCACCCTGAACTACCTGATTCGCCAGGCACAACTTGAGAAAATCCCTTACATGTTGATCGTCGGTGAGCGAGAGAAGGAGGAAGGAACTGTCTCCCTGAGGCTGCGCACCGAGGAAGACCTTGGTCCAAGGCCACTCTCAGAGTTCGTTGCCATGGTCGAGGAGAAGGTAAAAAGCAAAGAACTCCTGTAGCGTAACGGCCTATAACGTGTTTTAGGCAATCTTTGCAGAGTGCGGTAGGGCCTGCTTTAGCTCCTCGATTCGATCGGTTCTTTCCCACGTGGGATGAAGGTCGGTCCGGCCAAAGTGACCGTAGCAGGAGAACGGCTCGTAGATAGGTTTAAGTAGGTCCAGCCGATCGATGATCGCACCGGGACGGAAATCGAACACCTTAAGGACGGCTTGGCGCAGCCGGTCGTCCGGTGCAGTGCCTGTGCCATAGGTATTGATATTGACGGTGAGTGGGGCAGCACGGCCGATTGCGTAAGCAATCCGGATCTCCACCTTGCGTGCCAAACCAGCGGCAACGACGTTCTTCGCCACATAGCGGGCCATGTATGAACCGGAGCGGTCGACCTTGGTCGGATCCTTCCCGGAGAACGCCCCTCCGCCGTGGGAACCATAT
This sequence comes from Candidatus Bipolaricaulota bacterium, assembly GCA_030606565.1. Lineage (GTDB taxonomy): Bacteria > Bipolaricaulota > Bipolaricaulia > UBA7950 > UBA9294 > UBA9294. The sequence continues at coordinate 45,864 of JAUWGE010000004.1, forward strand.
CCTCCATAGGTGTCGACGATGATTTTACGACCGGTCATTCCGGTGTCCGAGGCCGGTCCCCCAATTACGAATCTCCCTGAGGAATTGACGAGGATCAAGGTCTCTTTGTCAATCCAGTTATCTAAAACCGGAAGGATCACGCACTTTGTAATATCCCCCCGCAGCTTTTCCTGGTCGACCTCTGGGTCGTGTTGAGCAGCGATAAGCGCTGTAGTGGCACGAAGGGGGCGAGAATCCTCGTATTCGATCGTTACTTGCGACTTTCCGTCCGGTCGCAGGTAAGGCAGTGTCCCGTCCTGGCGCACTACTGCCAGGCGTTTACTCAAGCGGTGGGCGAGGATGATGGGAAGCGGCATCAGTTCCTCGGTGGAAGAGCAGGCGTATCCGTACATGATCCCCTGATCCCCGGCACCGATAACATCGTATGGATCCTTTGCGACCCCATTTCGCGCCTCTTTTGCCTTTCTTACGGCGGCTGCGATGTCGGTAGATTGCTCCTTGATCGCCGAGAGGACGGCGCAGTCTCGATGATTGAATCCATAGTCCGCTTTGTCGTAGCCGACCTTCGCGACCACGTTGCGGGCGATGCGATCGATGTCAGCGAAGGCCTCGGTGGAGATCTCTCCCCCTACAAGAACGAGGCCGGTGGTGAGGAAGGTCTCGCAGGCTACGTGTGCCTTCCGATCCTTTGCTAAGACAGCGTCCAAGACGGCATCAGAGATTCGATCGGCCATCTTGTCCGGGTGACCTTCGGTCACCGACTCCGATGTAAGAAACCCTCTTGCCATACTCCCTCCTCTCTTTAGCATAAATCCTAGCCTCGTTCGGCATCCGTCGCAAGGCGTGAGAGGTTGCACGCGGTGCGGTGTTCGTGCCAGCGCTTTCGCATTGCAGCACAGAGCTAACGGGAACATTCCCGGCACGCTTGCGTTGACCCCTTTCTTGAGGAGGGTTGACAGGTAAACGATTATGAACAGAGACTCTTTACTTGCTGTTGTTGCCGAATGGTTGGAAGAGATCGCGCTCCCGCCCCTCGTCCGACGTCAGGTTTTCCCGGTTGACCCAGACCATCTCAAGCACATCCTGGCCATTGTTGGGCCAAGACGTGCCGGCAAGACGTACTTCATGTATCAACTCATCCAATCTTTGCTGGATACAGGCAACTGGGCCAAACAGGACATTCTGTTTGTGGATTTCGAGGACTACCGCCTGAGTGGATTCTTAGCAGAGGATCTGGATGAACTCCTTGCCGCATTCCAGCAGTTCACCGGCCAGTACCCCCGCTTTCTGTTTTTCGACGAGGTTCAGCATATACCCGAGTGGGGACAAGTCTTGCGAACGCTCCATAATCGTCGCCGGTTCAAGATCATCGTCTCCGGCAGCAATTCGCAGCTTCTGAGCCAGGAGGTCGTTACAGAGCTCCGTGGCCGGTACAAGGAATCAGGATGTTGCCGTTTTCCTTTGTGGAGTACTTACGCTACAGGGAGATATCGTACAGCTTGGCCACCTTTCACACCCCGGCTCGGGGGAAAATTGTTGCCGCGTTTGAAGAATACCTCAAGTACGGTGGGTTTCCTGAAGTCGTCATGCTCAGAGTTCCTTCTAAAATGCGTAAGCTCCTTCAATCTTACTTCCACACAATCTTCTACCGTGATATTCTCGAACGTTACCACATCAAGGCCAGATACGTCCTCGATGCGCTCATGCGTGAAATCCTTGAGGCCTTCTCAGAAACATTTTCCATAGGTCAGTTTGAGAAACAGCTCAAGAATAACGATCTTCCAGGTAGCAAGCGAACAATCGCCAACTACCTGCATTACCTTCAGGAAGCTTTCTTCATCATCGCAAACGACAAGTTTGCGTACTCACCCCGGCGCCGGATCATGAACCCCAAGAAGGTCTACCTCATGGACACCGGTCTTGCCGCACTCGGCCGTCCTTTTTCTGAGAATCGGGGGAAGGTGCTCGAAAACCTAGTTGCGATTGAGTTGTATCGGCGTGGGCAAGAGACCTACTACTTCAAGGATCGGAACGAGTGCGACTTCATCGTGAAGGCAGGCCCCCGACCTACGGAAGCCATACAGGTCTGTTGGAAGCTTACGCCCCGCAACGAGAAGCGGGAACTTGCCGGACTGGCAGAGGCGCTCCGGACCCTTGAGCTTACAACCGGTACGATTCTTACATTCGCCAGGCCGGTGAAAGGGAGATGGCTGGTCAAGCAATACAGGTTCAACCGGTTTGGCGCTGGTTGCTCGATGAGAACGCAGAGTAGGATACCGTAAGGATATTCAATGGGCCCAGGGGGCAGCACAATCCGGTGCAAATCAGGCTTCACATCGAGGGGGAGAATCCTGTACAATAGGCGAGTAAACGGGAGAGGATGAGGAAAAGCGTGCGCGAAGAAGGGACCTATGTATCAGACGGAAAGGGCGAGACTGTGAGGCTGGGGGCGCAACAAGCCATCACAAGAGAGGTTGATGCTCCGAATCTGAAGGAGAATCCTTACAGGTCGCTTTTTTTGAGGAGACAATCATCAAATCAAGGAAGAGGTCCGGGAGAACGTAAAGGGGGTTGAAATTTGATGTTTAACAAATGGGAAGCAAAGCGGAGGAGAGAGAATCTGGCACAAGTCGTGCCGAAGTTGTGCAAGAGTGTATTGCACAAATGATTGAGCAAGCTAAGAACTTGAGTACTAGCGCGATACCTCAAATCCGAGGTAAGGAAGGAATGGCAGAAAAGGGTAGCAGAAGCAGGTCACCGCAATCTGCGATGACCCCGTGCCGGAAGAGTGGGGCGTTGTATGGATAAACTGAGGGCCTTCGTGAGCTCCGTCCAGTTGGAATTGGAGAATGAGCGGGTGAGCGTACAGCATCTGCTGCAGAGCGACCAGTTTCTCCAGACACATTGCGTACCAGTATTGTACGAGTACGAACCAGCATCTCCCGAGGTTGCCTCTGAGGAGTGCCTGACGACGATCGACGAGTGCCAGATCTACGTACTCATTGTCTGGAAGGAGTACGGTCATCGCGTCAACGGTCTGTCCATCATACACAAGGAGTATCGACGAGCTAAAGAGAAAGGGTTGCCGGTTCTGGCCTTCGTCAAAGGGCTGGGCAGTATAGACCGAGAGGAAGGGACCCAAGAGCTTCTCGCTGAGCTTAAGGCCGATGGCTACAAGCACAAGCACTTTGGCAACGTCATCGAGCTTCAGAGAGAGGTGCGGGCAGCGCTGGTCAAACTCCTCTCGAAGCAATTCAGTATCGAGCCGACAAGTGACGAGGATCAGATTGCCAAACAGACCATCGAAGCGACATCGCCGTTTGAGTCCCAGCCCCTTGACCACGTTCCTTGGGAGTTCCTTGACCAAAACGTAGCGCGCCAACTTATCGGGGCATCGGAGGGCAAGCCGACTGATGATCTAACCCCGGAAGAGGTTCTTGCCGGCGTGGCGCTTCGGGGGCTTGTGTGGCGAGATCCGGATTCGCGTGAGTATCGCGCTACGGCTGCCGGTGTTGTTCTGCTGGGAAGGGATCCTTCGGCCGTCTTTCCACACTGCCGCATTCTCGCCGACGCCTACCGTGGAGCCGATCCAGATGGGGACCCGCGGGACCATGAAGACATCCGCGGGCCGATGCCCATGGTGGTTGATCGTGCGGTTGACTTCATCGATCGGAATACTCGCCATCCGATGCGCATTGTTGGACTGAGCCGAGTCCGATTGGACGAGTATCCTGTCGAAGCGCTGCGTGAAGCGCTGGTGAATGCACTCGCTCATCGTAACTACGAGGATGCGGGTCGGAAGATCATGCTAGAGGTCTTCGCCGATCGGGTCGTGGTTTCAAGTCCCGGGTTTCCTCCGTCCCCAATCACGCTCGCCAAGCTGCGGAGGGGCAACTACAAACCATGTTCGCGAAACCCGGTCATCGCTCAATGGCTTTCATACTTCCATCGGATCGAGGAACGTGGCAGTGGCTTCCAGCGCATGCGCGATTCCATGCTCGATCACGGTCTCGACCGGCCCACTCTGGGCACGAACACTGGGTATTTTCAAATCGTCTTCCCGGGACCGGGTGAGGATCTGGATCGGCTTCGGGTTCCACCTTCCGCCTTGGGACCGATTGTGACGCCCGCTGTGGAGGCTCAGTTAAACGAGCGACAGAAGAAGATGACTGCACGGCTGGTTCAAGGTGAGGAACTCACAAGTCGGCTCTGCGAGCAAGAATTCAGTGTCACACGCGACACCGCGAATCGCGATTTTAAGCTGCTCATGGAGCTGGACATTGCAGAGAGAAGAGGAGGTGGTCGTTCGACGCGCTATGTGCTCCGTGGTTCGCGCTAATCGTCAGATAATCGTCAGACGATTTGCGCTAATCGTCAGATCGGGAGCTTCGACGGTCGAGGAAATTGCTGGCGACTGGTGATGCGGGCTGTGACAAAGCTCGTCGGGCTTACCGGAGGAACTTGCTTGACGAAGCGGGAGCTCTCGGGGAGTCACCGAGCAAGTACCGTACAAGTTGTGCATACGTTGGCGCAGGAGTTGGAGTGAGGGAATCGACCGATTGAGGCAGTCAGTCTCGACGTGAATCGTTAAGGAATCGTAAAGGGGTAGGGCGAAATCGTAAACCAGAGGGGCGGAACGAGGGATCTCGATGGAGATGAATCGTCAGACAATCGTCAGGCGATCTGAGCGAATCGTCAGATCGAATGGCGATGATGATCGTGACCACAACGACCGAGAAGGGGAGAGCTGAGGTGAGGTCACAGATTGTGATCTCAAACACCGATAGGGTTTCACAACAAGAGAGAGAATTCACCAATGAATAACCAGGAGGCGATAAGGGAATACTGTGCATGAAAAAGTAGCTTGCGTAGCGAAGAGGAAGAGTGAGACTGTGAGGTTGACGCCAGGAATAGTCTTGGAAATAGGTTTTGGGTCCTCATGACGGAGTGCCCGTGGGGCATTTTGCTTGGCGGTCTGCTGGCTATGGCTCTTGAAATCGGATAAGCGGAAAGGGGAATGGAAACTCCACAGGTAGTCCTTGACCTAGTCGATCGGTTCGAGTGCAATCGGGATGTCTATTGCTCCAACCAGTACAACGAAACCCAAACACGGCACGAATTCATCGATCCATTCTTCATGGCGCTCGGCTGGGACGTCAACAACGAGAAGGGCTACGCGGAGGCGTACAAAGAGGTCATCCACGAGGACGCGATCAAGGTCGGCGGCGCGACCAAGGCACCGGAACAACCGTGGCCATACTTGAAAGCTCAGCCTTCTGCCCATAAGGCCAGCAACAGCGCATCACGTCTTGTGGAAGGGGGAAAGGCAGATGTGGACACACCTTGAACCTCATTCAGCCAAACTCGAGCAGGTTTTCGAGCCGTTGCACGCTAAGGCAGCGCAATACGATCACGCATGGTCGATTGCCGAGCTAAGACTATCAGAAGCCGACGTAACATGGCTTCGATCTTGGTTTGGCTGCCTAACTCCCGAGAGAACAGGAAATTGGATCAATTCCGTGATGCTTGCGAAGTATGAGGATGACGCATGCGTGACCTATCGCCAGATGTTCGGCTCTCTTCTTATATGCGCAGGGGCGGAAGTCTGCCGAGAGGAAAGCAGGGAAGATTCCGTCTGGCCGGCAATACGAAGCATCTTGCCGGAATCGCATGCGCTTCGACATAAGTTGTTTCTGGCGAATGGGCAACCATCTTCTTTGACTAAGGACGCTATTGCGGATGCTGTCCGCATACTAAATCTTCGCAACGCGATGGATATTGAGGGGACTCAGCAGTGGTTCGTGACAATCAAACTTCAGTTTGGCTTCACCTATTGTGGCGCGAACAATAGACTAGCCGAATGGCTGGTCAGCCTCGGACGGCCGCATGCGGTCCAATATCTTAACGGCGAATCCGAGTTCTCTGAACTCGCCTCTGAGTCTTTTAAATCGTTGTGGAGGGTATTAACGCAGTATAGACGAGGATTGATCGAGGAAACGGAAGTCCGCACGACTCTGCAACGCAATCCATGGGTCAAGGCCCATTGGATCGATGATTTACTGAAAGAGGCAAAAGCAAAGATCGCAACGCTCGGGACTGGAGAACGGCACGAGGAAGAAGCTGAGACATATGAGGAAGAGGTTTCAGAAGAAGAGCTTTGTCCCATCGCGGGCATTGCGCTCGAGTGGATTCCAAACACAGCGCCTCGATTCAGGTTCCAATTGGATCGTCAGGCCATCGAAGATGAAGTCAGCGGAACTGCGGCAAGCGAACTGGATTTCTATGTCGACGGCAGGAGACTATGCCGCTGGCTTCGCCAGAGAGACGGATCTTGGGCGGGCGTTGACCATATCTATGCTGAACTGGACAAGTATAGCGAGCAACCGAATCTTAACCCTCGGACACTTGTAGTTCAGTCTAGCTCTGGAGAATCTTTGCTGGAGTGGGACTTTGCCGATTCAGGTCTATCGGAGGATGTCCTGGTGTTCGACCTGGAAAGGGAGAGGATGGTCAAAGCGGCTTTGGAACGACTGGAGCCGAATCGGCGATACGCAATCGTTTGTGATCGCAAGTGTGAACTGCGAGGCAGCACCACAGTTGAAACATTTGAGCGGAACGGGATTTCGAGAAAGGCAATACGCCTAGCCTTGCCTCTGAACGAGAATCTGTCTATTTACTACAAGGATTTTGTGCTATGGCAGCCAGTAAAAGCGGAAAGCGAGCAGCTTCCGCGATTCCCCCTTAGCCTAACGACGCCGGAAGGGAAGACCTTTTCGCTGCATGATAGATCGAAGCTGTTCTTGGAAGGCCTGCCAGAAGATGCCAAATCTGTCAAACTACTGATTTACAAGAAAACGTATGCTGTTGAGCAGCACGATAGCAGATGGCTCACTTTGAAAGACGTTACAATAACCCCGGAGCTGGTGGCACGGCAACGTCGGGTTCTCGTTTATTTCTCATCAGGAGACAGGGAGTGCAAAGAAAAACCGCGCCTTGCTCTTAACCTGCTTGGCGCGGCCATGCTTCGTCATCAGCAAAACGATAATGCCGAAAAGGTGTCGTTTGAGGTTCTGAAACAAGGTGATCAGTTGAATTGCTCTGAGGGGACGACCTACCTCAGAATTTGGACACCTGAGCACGACAAGGGCGCATCGGTGTTGGAAGGCGACTGCCAGGTGGGCCGATTGAAATACCAGAAGATAAGACTACGGGATGTCCCTGGGCACGGGGGCGAGCTTCAGGTCATGAACCAAGGAGGGCGACACGGCTTGGGTATTGCGTGCTTGAACACAGGCTGTGTTCGTGACTACCTTCCTCCCATGCTTGGCTCATCGGATGCGCGATTGTTTCTCCTCTCGGACAGGGATCCTGCAGAAGTGGGGGATAACGGATTTGCTCTATATGGGTGGTTTGTTGGTAAGAAAGGAAAGGCTAGACTCCGTAGGTTGCCGGATAGCAGTGTCCAGCTGAGTTCGAGTGATCGAGTATGGAAAATCCGGGACTCGTGCGACCCAATGGCCGTCGCGCTAACGTGGAAAGGAGCGTGGCTCGGGGCATGGTGGAGCCTTGAAAGTATCCGCGACTACGTCAACGAGCGGACGGATTTACCTGAGCATGATTTCGCGATTATGAAGTGGCTGCGTGTGCCGGTCCTGCAGTCGACACTATCCTCCTCTCTAGCAAAGGCAATCTTGCAGGCCCCTTCCCGTTTCATCAAGACATGGCTGAACGATAGTGGACTTCCCGATGTGCTCAAGCCACATGCTCATATTCTGGGAATTGATTCGGTGGTGCGCCATTTTCTCTGGAATGATTTTCCTCCAGGGTATGCGAAAGATACAATCGCTGTAATCACGCAACGGGATGGTGGGTTGCATCAAATCGACAGCCACATCGGATATTTACAGCAACTATCTGATATTTCTCCTGTTTTGTTGTGGAAGGGGATGGAGAAGGTCTTGATACGCGACGGCAAGACGATTGTCGATCTCCTTCATATGTTTACTCGTGCACAAGTCGGGTTATCTTCAAGCGATGATCGGCAGCAAATGCTTTTCAGGCTTCAGGGCTTAGAAAAGAGAGCATCGAGCGCAACTGGCATCAGCCAGGAGAGATTGAAAGAGATCACGTGCAACCGCTTCAGGTTGATGAAGGACAAGCGATGGCGTCCGTTGGAAGAAGATCGCGTTGATCTATTGAGGCTTGGGCAAACTATTTCTGGTAGGCGACATCTATCTGCACGAATGGGTCTGTACTGGCTTGATCTGGCCGAGGTATAGGAGGATCTGAGCATGGGGCAAGTTGACGCACTGAAAATGGTCGAACACGTTCGGACGAGGCTTGTGGATCTCGCCGTGTCGGAGAACTATGTCCGGGACAACAGGCTTTCCGACGCTGCGCAAACGGTCTGGGAAGGGCCGGGCGCTGACGGGGGGCTGGTCAGCGAATTGTGGGTGGAGGGTGCATTTCCCGGTGAACATAGCTCTGATTCGCTGAAGTCGCTGAGTGCCGAAGGTTTGTTCCCTGATGACCTTTGCCGTCATGTGAATGCTCGTGACATTTTCCCAGAAGATCGACTGTTGTACAACCACCAGTCCGAAGCGCTGCGCAAGACCGCGACAGCGAAAGCAAGAGAAAAACCGGCTTTCGTTATCACCGCTGGGACGGGTCTTGGAAAGACGGAAGCTTTCCTCTTGCCCATGCTGGCAGACCTCTGGACCGCACCTGATAGGCGGAAGAACGGAGGGATGAGATGTCTGATTCTGTACCCTATGAACGCGCTTATTGCGGATCAAGTTGACCGAATCTACGGATGGCTTAAGGGCCAGCAACGACTTACCGTATTCCATTTCACAAGTGAGACCCCTGAAGATGCCCGACGTGCAAATAAGCAGGGTGAACCTAACTGGGAGTCATGCAGGGTGCGCACGCGACAGGAGGCACGCGGTTTTGAGACACACAATGGGGACGCAATACGTCAAGAGCCATTTGGCAGCGTTCCGGATATCGTGATTACGAACTACTCGATGCTGGAGTATATGCTGTGTCGACCACAGGACTCCCGCTTCTTTGGTCCCGACCTCCGATGCATCATCCTCGATGAAGCCCATCTCTACACTGGTACCTTGGCAGCGGAGATTATGATGCTCCTGCGACGTGTGCGGGAGCGCTGCGGGGTTTCACCGTATGAAATCCTCCATATGGCCACATCGGCGACCTTGGGCGGAGATGATGAAGAGTTGCAGGCTTTTGCGTCGTCGCTCTTTTCCACAGATAAGGCGACGACGACTGTTATTCGCGGTCGCTATGCCGACCACGATCTTGGGGACGCTGAGTCTCCACCAACACAGCCAACACCGGCGGCAGATACCGCGAAATTCGTCGACCTTGATTTTGACACGCTGACGGCAGAAGACAAACTGATCGAAGATAACGAGGAGACAGTGGGTATGTTAGGCGAGGTTACCACCCTTCTTGTCTCCAAAGCCACATTGGACCGTGCGCGACATGAGTACCCCGGTACGCCGGCACGTTTTCTACACGCAAGCATGCGAGAAGCGCCACTCATAAGACAAGTAGCTGCCCTACTGGCAAAGGACAAGGAAAAGGAAAAGGGCAGTGTGCTAAGTCTGAATGATCTAGCAGGTAGGCTGTTTAATGGCAAGAATGACGTAGATGAACGTAACGCGACCATATGCTTTGCTACGTATTGCCGCTGCTGCACGGATGCGTGCTTCGGACTTGCCCCTGGTTCCCCATCGACTACATTTCCTGGTTCGCGCTCCTGAGGGGCTGTCCGTTTGTCTGAACCCGCACTGCTCCGGCCGTGATGAACGTCGGATTCCATCGATCGGTTGTCTACAGCCAATAGGGGACCGCTGCCGGTACTGCGGGCATATCCTGTTGCCGGTCCACCGTTGCGACAACTGCGGTGAATGGGCTCTTGCAGCACATGAGAAACAGGACACATTTACACTCGAGCCTGGATACTACGCTGAATCCGCTGAACAACGCACCTATTATCTTCTGACCCGACCCAAAGACCTCGATCTGGAAGAAGTTGTGGTTGATTCTGAAGCAGGCGAGATCCATGGTCATGGCGCTGCAGGCGTATCCCTCTGGAAAGCGCCGCGTGAGTCGGCCGAATCGCAGGTCCAGCACTGCCCGACATGCCGCTCCTCATGGGCGTCAGCTGACGGTGAGGAACAGCAGCCAGAGTGGAAACGCACATGTCGAAGTTTGGTCGGTGGACGCCCCTTTGCATTATCCGTAACCGCTGAGACAGTGCTTCATGATCTTCCGCCATACCGCGGGATCTCTCGCCACTGGAAGCCTTCCGGAGGCCGGCGTCTCCTTTCCTTCAGCGATTCGCGCGCATCGGCCGCTCGGCTTGGTCCGCTTCTGACCCAGCAGCATGAAATGCGGGTTGTCCGTGCCTCTATGGCTCGTTGCGCCCAAGATCTTACACCGGCGGGAACAGCTGAATACCTTGCCAGTGAAGTAGATAGGCTGAAGAAACAAATGGCAAGTCCGAGACTTCTGCCTGAATTAAAGCAACATCTGGGGGCGGAACTGCAAGAGAAGCAAGTCAAGTTACAGCGCGCCAAGGTTGGAACTTCCTTCACCGACTACGCAAGACTCGTAACCCAAAGAGGTGAGTTAATCCAGATTCTGGACCGTGATACAGCCGAACGTCACAATGCCGACAATTACGGACAATCCGAATGGGAAAGGAACGGCAAAGAAATTAAGGATCATATCGAGGGATTGATTGCCAAGGAGCTCGAACGCCCACTGAAGAAGCGAGCATCCGTAGAATCGGTTGGACTCATTGAGGTCGTCTATCCGGGGATCGACAGCCTTGGCATTCCTCCTCTTTTGGAGGAAAAGCTGTCATCAAACGTCCGACCGAAGATAGCAGAAGTATGGCCTGAATTCGTCGCTCTGCTCCTGGACTCTGCCCGGAGAGATAGCTGTGTTGCCTGGTCTCATAAGACGCCCGGGCGAACGTGGCTTGGTGAATCGCCGTTGCCGGGGCGATGGTTGACTCGTACGCGCGGTGGATGGGTCGCCGCTGCATTTGTAGGCGCAACGCGAAGGCAGCTTCGGCGGACATTCGCATTCAATATGCTCCATACAGCCGGCTGCGTTGATAGTCAATTGGAGTGCCTGTCCGAGGAAATCCTGTGCGCGGTCTTCGATCAGCTCTTCCAGTTGGCGGGGAAGATTGGCCACGGTTTTGCATGGCTACGGAATGATGACCACCATCAGACCGAGCCTGAGGAAGCAGACAAAGCTATACAGATACTGCTGGATCAGCTTAGTGTACGGTCGCCCGCTCAGCTCTACCGCTGTGAGGCTACAGGAACAGTCTGGGCCCACTCCGCGCTCGGTTGGGTGCCCATAGAAGGCTGTCTTGGCACGCTGCGCGCCATTACCCCAGAGGAACTTGACAAGGATGCACGGTGGGGTCGAGCTCGTCGGGAGCTCAAAGAGTCGCCAATCTTCTCGGAAGGGTTGTGGGCGGAAGAGCACTCGGCGCAGCTCTCACCTCAAGAGAACCGGCGCTTGCAGAACCTCTTCAAGAAGGGCATTCGGAATGTCCTATCTTCCACAACAACGATGGAACTGGGTATTGATATCGGTGGCCTAAATGGGGTGCTGTTGAGCAACGTGCCTCCTGGACCGGCGAATCATCGCCAGCGCGCTGGGCGAGCAGGACGCCGATCCGATGGTTCTGCAGTGGTCGTCACATATGCTCGTAACTCGGAATACGACCGGCAGGTGTTTCGCCGGTTCGGGGATTTCCTGAAGCGGGGCCTGAGGAAACCAACTGTCTTCCTCGACCGTGAACGCATTATCCGACGTCATCTCCACGCTGTTCTCTTGTCTGAGTTCCTGCGGTCGAAGCAGCCGGAAAAGACCGGAGCAATGCACGCCTATGGGAAAATGGGTGCGTTCTGCGGCGTTAAAACCATACCTTCACGCTGGACACGCGTATCGGAACCCAAACCCCTGTGGTCGCCAGAAGGCATCAATGTCGCTGACCAATTCATTGAGTTCTTGGGTCAATTGCAAACAGCGGACGGGGGATTCCAGAGTCGCTTGTTCCACCTTTCGGAACACACTGTCTTGAGCACTATAGGGGAACTTGACAGCTGGCGTGAGTTCGTCGGTTCAGCGGTGGATGTGTTCCGCAAGGCCATCGATGAATGGACGCGAGATGTTGAGCAGCTAAGGGAAGTCTGGAATGAGATCCCATCACAGCCAGCGACTGACAAAAACCGCGAGATGGCGAAGGCGAACTCGATTCGTCACATGATTAGGGCGCTTTGTGAGATTACCGTCATAGAGCGGCTAGCAGACCGACGGTTTCTACCGCGTTACGGATTCCCCATCAACCTCCAAAGCTTGACTGTGCGAAAGGCAATCGAGGGAAGCCGCCGCGACTACTCCGCGCCAGACGAAAGATATCGGCTGGAACGGAGTTCGCTCCTAGCTCTCAGAGAATACGTGCCCGAATCACGCGTGCTTGTTGGGGGTCGGGTAGCTACCTCCCGTGGTTTGCGGAAGCACTGGACAGACAACAATCTGGATAGAGCGCTTGGCTTGCAATACTTCTCCCTTGAATGCCCCGAGGAACACGTTTACATTCGTCAGTCACCGGATGAGACTTGCCCGAGATGCGGTTCTGCTCCGGCCAAGGGCAAGACACGACAGCTTGTATTCCCTCGCTTTGGCTACACAACGGCTGGCTGGGATAAAATGCCGTTGGGAACAAACCTTGAGCGAATCGGGAAGCAGTCTGTTTGTCCAATAGCTTTCGCTGAACATGGTGGAGGCAAAACAGTGGAGGATTTTGGTGGCATTCGCAAAGCACGTATCACTTACCGAGAAGAGGCTGAACTTCTCGTGAGAAACGCTGGGCGCCGTGGTTGTGGCTTCGCCATCTGTACGCGATGTGGCTTTGCCATGAGTGAAGTTGACTACGGTCAAGGTCGGATGAACCTACTGAAGGATTTTCACAAGCACGCATCTGTGTTTTCCAGTAACCCTGCAAGTTTCTGCTGGGGAAAAGGCGAGCAGACAGCGCCCGTCTTGAGAAACAGGGTACTTGCTGCTAGGGAACTGACTGACATGGCGCTCCTTGAATGGCCTGGAGCAACGTCAAACGAATATGATGGCCTGTATTCACTTGGACGCGCGCTGGTGCTGGCTGGCGCACGTCTTCTTGAACTGGACGAGCGCGAACTTGGAATGGAACTCATTCCACTGCGCGACAAGAATGTCGGTATCGTCATCTACGACACTGCCCCAGGGGGAGCAGGCCATTGTCAAAGACTCATTGATCTTGGCCGGGAGTGGATCGAGGCAACCCAGAATATTCTCTACGTTGATGACAAGCACCACTCGCGCTGCAAGAAGGCTTGCCTTGACTGCATTCTTGACTTCTCCGGCCAGTATTCCGCGGATCGACTGGATCGACTGGCAGCCTTAACTCTCTTGGATGATGCAATTTCTTGATGTCCTGCCCCCAGGTGCATCTTGCGGACGTTGTTCAGTCAACTCTCCTGAGGATCCGACTCGCGTTCCAATGAAGCGAGGTCCGAAAACGTACCTCTTATCTTTTCGCTAACGAACCCACGACGCTTTCTTTAGTTCAGGGGGGCACAAACCAGAACTTGCGCGATCTGTGTCCCTCGATTCCCACGTTTTGTTGCGTAGTTTGTCAGGTAGATAACTTTCTCTTTGCGGAATTCCGGGAACGCATACCATAATTCCTCAAGGAGCAGCCTGAAATAAGGTTTGTGTCCTCGAATTCCAACATGATATAAAGAGAAGACAGGAATAGAGTTGACTCCCTCCGCTCTTCAACATACTATGTTGTAGAAGTGCACAATAATCATTGATGGACATGAAAGGAGGAGACTCATGGGAGAAACATCCAGTCACAAACGGGCTAAAGCCAAGGCTGCGGGCAAATCAGGCAAGACCGAGGTGCCACTCAAAGGCAACCGGCGGCTTGATGCCGTTTCGAAGGTCAAAGCCACTGAGGTTGAGCGCAGTGGCACCATGGCCGGTTTGGAGAAAGCGGCTCAGCGCCTCAAGGCTAGCAGAAAGCGGCAGAAGGTTCTCCAAGTTCCCCAAAAGGACATAGACAAGGCCTCACAGGCAATGCGAAACGTAGGGGTTGGTGGAACTGTCAAGAACATGTCAGGAACGAAACGACGCTCTGTCCCGAAGAAGAAGTAGAATTGCCCAGCCATGGGTTCCACTGTACCGGCTGAAGGCGTGCCTTCAGACAGCCAGTGAACCCAAGCGATGGAGCGGGCGCAAAGCGATCCATCGAGCTGCCGTTTGCAATTTTCTAAAGGTAAAGAGCATGACAAAGTTCGGATTCAAAGAGATCACGCCGAGCAATTGGTTGGAACCCGACGATGTCCTGAAAGGGTTCGTCAGGATATCGCCTGATGGGCGACGCCACACGATCACTGGTGAAGAGTACCTCCGACATATACTGAGACCCAGGCTGCTTGAATCGGTGCCTACAGGTGTGCAGGCGCTGTTTGAGGTTGCGCGTGGTGGTATGGTTTATGGCTATTTCTTCTACCCTCTCTACACCCTTGCCGCTGAGCAGCTATTCCGAGTTGTCGAGGCAGCTGTAGCTCATAAGTGCAAGGCGTTGGGAACGCCAAGATCAAGAAGAACCTTTGAGAAGAGAATAGACTGGCTTGTGGAAGGAGGAGTTATTCCAAGGTCGGAGTCTGCTCGCTGGCACGCTGCTCGTAAGCTGAGAAATGCGGCATCGCATCCGGAACGCCAGATGATCCTCCCACCAGGTAACGCAATAGGCATGTTGGAAAGAATTGCGGATGACCTTAACTCACTGTTCAGCGGCGGATTAGCTCATAGCCATTCCGGGGTAATTCCGGGGACGCATACCATAATTCCTCAAGGAGCAGCCTGAGATAAGATTTGTGTCCCTCGAATTCCTACATGTTTGACTCGCGCTCACGAGAGGACAGACGAGTTATCAACCGCTCAATCTCGCCTTCGATCTCTTTCATTGCTGCGTCTGTAGACTTGCGATCCAGGTCCTCAACGTGCCAGTACTCCACCTGATCAGCCCATCGGATGAACCTCTCGTGCACGAGTTGTCTATGTTCATACTCATCTAGGGCCACTATTAGATTGGCCGTCTCAAAATCATGGCTGCACGCTTGCTGCGGTGGCCTTGCTGCCTCGCCAACATCGATCCCTCTTCCTTCCAGAACCGTAACTGCGTGTGGAGATAGGTTCTCCGACTTTGGCGGACCGCCATCCACAGTAATCCCTCTTGATGTCGCTTGCCAGCGCAGTCCAACGCGTTCGGCTTGTCGGTTGAAGAGAATCTCTGCGATACGACTGCGGTAGTAGTTGGCCGTACAGAGAAACAGAACCAGCTGTCTATTGGTTTTCGACGTTCCTATTGTTGACATTTCAATCAGCTGGCCCCGGGAAACTGCGACCGAAGAGTATGAGGAAGAGAATGGCAGCCAGGCAGATCATCCCTATGAGCATCAGAATTCTCCCTCCCCTGTACCTAATCCTGTTGCGTTGGTAGACACCCGCTTCGCCTGCCCAGAGCTCCCGGACGCGGTTCACGTCAAGTGAGACGATACAGCGCGTCATCTTCATCTGAGTTATGTGTAGCGCACGAATGTAGAGGAAACAGGCCCATGCACCGATGACTTCAAACAACACGGCTACGAACGACAAAATCCGAGCAAAGAGTGGTAGAGCACGGATACTTGGTAAACCTATTTGAGCAAGGAAGAAGAACACGGTACCCAGCGACGCTGTTATGTAGAGCATTACATGTTTCTGGCTCCATTTGGCAAGAGAAAGCATCTCCTTTATGTACTCGATCTTGTGCTCTTCCTTCCCTTCGAGGGGGCTTGGTTTGTTCACTATGTCGAACGCTGTTCGCTTGTCCACAATCTCCTCCAAAGGCTAGGCAACAGTTGTACTGATGATCATTGACTACCAAATCTTGCTCACCATACCGTTAATCCGGCCAACACCAAGACCATACAGTTTTCGCAGCCAGGAGTCCACCGAAGCAAGATGCAATCCTCTCCGCTATCGTGAGGAGATGATAGCCAGGGAAATTCCGGGGACGCATACCATAATTCCACGGCTACGTCAAGCGTTTGGTCGAGCAAGACCACAGAGTCGTTGCCCTTCTCATGTCGGAAGGGGTTCTGCGTACAGATTCAACAGGCCAGAAGGTCGCTTTCACCCACCAGGAGTATCTAGGCTACCTCATTGCCCGAAGACTAACTATCCTTCAACCACAGGAAGCTCGTTCCAGAAAAGCTCCTGTGGGCCTCTGAATGAATAGAAGATGCGGCTGTATCGGTGTTAGGGCTTTCTCCGGCTTGTCTGTGCCCCGATTACGATTTGACTTAAGCGCTATCACGTGATAGAATTCTGTTGGTGGTAAAAGAAGAGGTAACCCGAGCGCTGGTAGCTGACTTTCTCAAGAGGTTCAAGGGAATCGCGGCTGAGGACCGCGTGATCTTCGTTGATCGCGAATCATGGAGAGACACTCTCACGTGGCTGCGAATAACGCCCCGCCAAGCCAGAGAGGTGGTCATGGCTCTGGAAGTATCGGACTACTTCAGGGGCACCCCGTTCACAGAAGATCCCAAAGGTAAAGAAACTTGCGAATTTGGATGTACTGTTCTGAACGAGGAAGTGTACGTGAAGCTGCAGATCGATAAGAAGCGCAACAAAGCGATATGTATGTCCTTTCATATCCCCAAATGGCCGATGGAATATCCACTGCGAAAAGGAGGTGAGCAAAAGGTCAGATGAAAACCTTATTCTGTCCCCACTGTGAGGTTGAACGGGACGTGACAATAAGGGAGGGTGAGGAGATCTTCAACGTGAGGGGAGAACCGATCTCTGTTTTGTCAAAGGTGGCGATTTGTGGCCATTGTGGCAAAGAGCTGGTGGACGAGGAACTTGAATCCGAAAACTTCGAGCGTGCGTACAGAGACTACCGCAAGAGCCATGACCTTCTATCTCCAAGAGAAATCAGGGGGATTCGAGAAAGGTATGGGTTGTCTCAACGGGCGCTCGCGAAGCTCCTGCGCTGGGGAGAAGTAACCATAAACCGCTATGAGAATGGAGCGATACAAGACAAGGTCCATGACGACATGCTGAGGTTTATTGGCAATCCTCGCAATATGTGGGACGTGTACGAAAGAAATGCGGACGCGCTGCCACCACGGAGAGCTAAGAGACTGCAGGAGAGGATTGAAGCGGCATTGCAGGGAGAGGTTGAGGTAGAATTCGAGCAGTCGCTCCAAAGAGTGCTTGGTGAGCGAGAGCCGGATGAAATGAACGGATTCAGGCGCTTCGATCTTGACAAGATGGAGAACTTGATCCTGTTCTTTGCTAGTAGCGTCAACCACGCCTTCAAAACGAAGATGACCAAGCTGTTGTGGTACGCTGATGTTTTGTGCTTCAACGACACGTCTCGCTCGATCACGGGAAGTCCGTATCTGGCTTACAAGTTGGGTCCTGTGCCTGATAACTACGATTTGATCTTTGGGGACATGCAACGCAGGGGTGTCCTAGATGTGCAAGAGGAGGTTTTTGAGACGAGCCAGATAGGGGAGGGGTTTTGTGGAGAGCGCATTGTTGCACGACAAGGATACGATCCAGAAGCATTCTCACCAGACGAGCTGCGGTGTGCCGAACGCGTCGCCGAGGAGTTCAAAGACCTGTCCGCTACCGCGACGGTGAAAAGGGCACATCAGGAGGAAGCGTACAAGAGAGTTTATAAGGAAGGCGCTCGATCCGAGCAGATCCCCTATACCCTGGCGGAGACATTGAGTATCTCTCTAGACTAGTTGGGTTGAGCAGTGAACTGAGAAGGGGTGATTAGTTGACGGATCCTCGACGAATGCGTGAACCACTGGACTTGAAACTCCAGGCGCAAGCACTGAGAAGGAATGAGGGTGAGAATTGGGATGCAGATTCCCTGCGGGTATGGTTCGGGAATGCTCTACCTAGCTATCTATGAGCGAAGAGGGCCAGGCCTACACTTGACACTTAATAGCAGCGTGAAGCCTGATCTTCATTCTTGGCATTCGCAAGGAGAACGATTTGGCGCGGGCGATGAGGAACGAGACTGGACAACGATTGTTGGACGGGATTATTCCATCATTGATTTCTCGGCCAAGCACGGTTTCAACAGACTGAACGCCAGGAGCGAACTTCTGACCCCACCCCATGATGCGGGCAGAGCTGGCTCTTACTTGCATCGAGCGGGCATCGCCGAATACAAACTAAAGCAACATGAACGTACAATGACGGTAATTAACACCCCGCACATTGGGGTATAACAAGAGAGTTGAGCTAACATGGGCCACGAAAGAGTAGGAGTTCTTCCGAAGACCAAACGATGGGCGAGGATACTTGAGGAAATCGAAGCATTCTCCTCCCACGAGCTTGAGGTCGCAGAACTCGCAGAGTCAACCCTTCGGAACGTCGACGATCGTTATCGCAGAATCCACCTTGATGGAGGAGTGCAAGCAGCTTTCAGCTTTCTCGTTGCGCTTCCTCTTGCGGTTATCGGTTCAGAGGACGCGCAGAACATACTAGGGATTGATATTACCGAGAACCCTGGTGTGTTTGCCCTCGTAAGTGCGCTGAAGAGGTGGGTCAAGACACGTAGAGCCTCGCTGGAGTATTCGGGGATCGCGGAACGAGCAGCTTCAGATGCAATTGTATACTGGGTCAGCCAGCATGGACAGCCAGGGCTTTTCGGGGATCGGCTTGCTAGGGAGATCTGGGGGGAAGCTTCAACTGGTAGGGGCTCCTGTGAGCTAGCACGCTGCTTCTTCGCAAAGTTCACGGAGCGATATCTGAAGTACTTCCTAGATCGGGGAGCTTCCTCTAGAGCGAACACAATCGAGTCACGTAACAGACTGGATCGAGCCCTGAAGCTCCACGTCCATGATGTCTCTCGTCATGCTTTCGAGACATCAGAAATCACCCAATCCTTCGCTGCCGGCTGGTTCAACAAGCATGTCTCACAGGGAATGCCTTCACAGAGGGATATTGAAGCATTCCTTGTTGTTGCGTTTGGGAAGCTCAGAGAGGAGATACTCAGGGAGGCTGGTGATACGTGAGTGCGCCTTCCTGGGTTGTTCTCTGCAATGGCGCCACTCAGACCACGTCCAGACCGAAGGGGACGCGACTTCTTGAGCTTGAGAGTCGCATCGGCATAGGGACGCAAAGAAACGTCAAGATTAACCTCCCCAGGTTTGTTCGAGATGTGTTCTGGTTGCCAGACAGATTTCTCGATCTGCTTCAGCTTGCAGCCTATGTCTTTGCTGCGGATCGTCTGGCCCCTCGTGGGAGTAGAGATGCTGTCGAATATCAGAGCTGGGCACGCGAGTTCCATTTCATCATTAGGGTACGTGATCTAGATTTTTGGCAGAGCGAAGATACAGTGGAAGCCTTGTCAGAAGCACTCATCTACATGACAGGGGATCGAGCCTGGTCCTTCGATTTCCAACCATTGACTGATGGGTCTGTCGATACCTTATTCTGCAGCGAGGAGTTCAAACTTGCTACTTCTCCAACCTCAATAGTGCTTTTCTCGGGCGGCTTGGACTCGCTAGGCGGGGCAGTTGACAGACTTGAGAGCTCAACCGATCATGTTTGCCTGGTTAGTCACCAATCAAGTCCTCGACAGGTGAAATCACAAGACAGCCTCGCAAATGCCTTGGCAACACGGTACCCAGACCGCACCAGCCATTACCGCTTCCCTTGCACCTTAAAGAGTCCCGCCACCTCCAGAGAAGAGACGCAGAGGACTCGATCTTTCCTCTTCACAGTTATTGCTTTCTCTCTTGCCAAGGCATTGGGACAGGAGAAGGTGTTTCTGTATGAGAACGGCACCACAAGCCTCAACCTCATGAGAAGAGAGGACCTTGGGAACGCGCGCGCAAGTAGGACGACTCATCCGAAGACCCTCAGGAATCTTGAAGCCTTCTTTTCCCTCGCATTTGAATCACATGTTGCCATAGACAATCCTTTCTTCTGGAAAACCAAGGCTGACGTCTTTACGTTCCTCGGCGCGAGCCCGCATGGAGACCTAGCCTCCAGCGCAGTCTCATGCTCAAGACTCAGCAGGAGTACTAGGAGCGCCTCGCACTGTGGGACTTGCTTTCAATGCATCGACCGTAGACTCGCAGCGTACTCGTCCTCATGCGAAGACATCGATGGCCCAGGCAATTACGCGCAAGATTTCCTGATGCACGCTGCTCCAACAGCCGAAGACCAGACGACTCTCGTTGACTACCTAAGGCAAGCAGGGGAATTCATGGAGCTAGTCCCGGATTCCCTGATGATGTCTCGGCTACGCGAACTCTCTGACATAGTTGAGTTCGTACCAGGCTATTCAGACGATCTATCGGCAGTGGGCAACATCACGACGCTCCTTCAAAGACATGGACAACAGGTAAGGGCTGCTCTTAAGCGAATCCAGGCTCTCTATGAAGAGCCCTTTGCC
The DNA here is from genome assembly GCA_030606565.1 of Candidatus Bipolaricaulota bacterium. GTDB lineage: Bacteria > Bipolaricaulota > Bipolaricaulia > UBA7950 > UBA9294 > UBA9294. Next base: position 66,439 of record JAUWGE010000004.1, read on the forward strand.
AAGCTTGAGAACGGCTCTCTTCTTTCGCTAGTCGCGACTCGCGAGCATCTGAAAGCCCCAGTCGCACGCTTAGTTGGTTCCCTAGAGTCTATCCTGCAAAGAGCCATACCCACCATGTTCAGAAAGCATCAGCCTGCAGACGAGCCTGACCTCAACGCGAAGATGCACGCACTGCTTGCAGGTCATAGAGAGGATCTTCACAGCGAACACCCAGCAGCGTCTTTCGCTTGCGCAGGCTTCATTCCAGATCACACGTTGAGCGAGGTAGACGTGTTGATTGAGGCCAAATACCTAAGAGGGAATACGAGCCCCAGCAAAGCCCGAGATGGAATATTGGCTGATCTCACCAATTGTCCTGCCAACTCCCATATTCTTTTCCTGGTCTACGATCCATATCACGCCGTACCAGACGACTCAGAGTTCAAATCCGACTTTGAATCAAAGGGTTCTTGTACCATCTGTATCGTCCATTGAAAGGGCTGCGTATTCGGAGTTCCGCTCTCAACATCTTCCACTAGCAGCGAACCCAAGTGCAGCTTTGGCGAGAACATTGCAGTGGACCCCAAAGATTGGACACCTTCGTTAGAGAATGATAGAGTCCAGGAAGGGGGACCACGATGAGCAAGCGACGAAGATTTACGCCACAGTTCAAGGCTCAGGTTGTGCTGGAAGAGTTGACGGGGACGAGAAGTGGTGCCCCAATATAAAAAATGGAGTCGTATCTTGATTCTTGACTCGAAATCTACTACATGCTCCCGTGTGCTCAGAGAGTAAGAACTCTGCCACTGCAGCAAGGATCACACCAATCTCTAGATCACGAAATCTGGGGACATAACACCTATTTCTGCGTGGTCGGGTCTTCATTCTTGGCATCCACAAGGAGAACGATTTGGCGCGGGCGATGAGAAACGAGACTTGACAACGATCGTTGGACAGGACTATTCCACTATCGATCTCACTGCCATGGGAAAGCGGGGTGTGCCTTGTCTTTTGACGTCCGTTTTGGGTTCTTGATGCTCTGGCAACTCTGACGAAAAGCCACGTATCACTTCGGCAACGAGATGAGAGACTCAATCTGCGGGCGCAGCTCGCCGATTACGGTTTCGAATGAGGGCAGCCCGGGAACCAGGGGACCGAGCCACTGCTGCCACGTCTTCTCGACGTAGACGAGCATCGTCTCCTGGAAGAAGCTCTCTGGCCCTTCGAAGCTGACGTGCCGCACGGCACACTTCTCGTGGGGAGGAACGACACGAAGCCGGACAGGTCCATCTGGTTCTTGTAGGTCCCCAGCACGCGCCAGAGGTCATAATAGTCACGAGCGCGTGAGCGGCTCCATCCGCGTTTCTCAAGGGTCTCAGTGTGTTGACGAATTGCGCGCAGCTTCTCCGCAACGATCTCCTCCAGTGCATACGCCTGAACCTTGGCTTCGAGTAGCTCACCGTATCCGTGGATTACCTTCCTGTCCTGTACGGGTTTGAGCACTTTCTCGTCCATCGTGATTTCGATCATGAGGCGCGTGTTGGGTTGCCTGTGCCATGGAAGGTGGGCGCGAATCGCAAAGGCTTCTTGGCCTCCCGGGTGCGGCTCCCTCTCGGTGTACCGTTCGCAAGCGATCTCTACAGGGACGTACTCGTCCAGCAACGCCGATGCCGCGTCACAGGTTCCCTGGATTGCCCGTTCCAGCGCATCGCCGGTGGGGACGCCTTCCATGCCGGAGAAGTCGAGATCCTCCGAGAAGCGATAGTCACCGAAGTAGCACTTCTTAAGCGCAGTCCCGCCCTTGAAGGCGAGTGTGCCGTGGAGCGATCTGTCTTGCTCGATGCCAGCGAGAATCCACGAGACGAGATAATCCCGTTCAAGGATGTCCCACGAAACTCCTATCTGCTTTCGCGCTTCCAGAAGACGCAGGCGGAGTGGCCTCATGTCCCGACCTTTCCGGGAAGGTTCTCCTGGATCATCCAACGACGGTTGTACGGGCCCTTGCGCGGGCCGGTCGGATCGAGCTTTCGATATCCCTTGATCGGAAGCTGTGCAAGAGCCTCAAGACAACCCGAATCAACGCCCTGTTTTTCGAGCACCCATCCCAGGCGCTTGGAGGTGACCGCATCCAGTTTCCGGGCGTAGTCGATGATCCGCTTGAGATCCAACCGGCTTCCCCTCACCTCGAACGCATGGAGAACCTCGCCAAAGTCGCCACAGTATTGCGGTTTGTACAGTCCGTCGAGCAACGTACGCTCGGGATCGGTGATCGTCACGCGGGCTTCCCCGATCCAGATCTTTTCCGTGCCAAAGAATCGCTCCGGCTTGACCTGGATAAACTGATAGATCGTATCACCTATTGGATAGCCGCGGTCTGTCCGCTTGATCTTGGTACTCCGTACTCGTGGAACGGAGGTCTCCGTGGTCGTCAGCACAAAGACCTTCCTGGGAACCTGTTCCGTCAGACCATGGTGGTGCAGGGCGGACCAGTGGCCGATGGCGGCAGGGTTGACCAGCGCCATGGCGATTTCGAACTCGTGTGCTGCCGTGACACCGGGGACCGAGGACGAAAGGGAATAAAGCCCCTTGCATAGAGGAACGATCCATCCGTTTCGGCGAAGGTGATAGAGCGCCTCCAACAGGTACGAGGCTCTGAGGCCAACGCGAGGACTGAGCTCACGAGCACGTTCCGTCGAGAAGATACGGTCGCCTTCGGAGGCCAAGAGTCGCACGAGATCAATGCCGACGTGGGACTTCTTTGGTTTTCGACCGGTATTCATTGGACGTCCTCCAATATTCGCCAAGGGATATCGTCACCGTTTTTCGTCGGCATTTTATGGTATACATTGGAGACTGTCAAATGATTGCGCTATATGAACTATTCAAGCCTAGAGAGCGGGCGCGCGGGAGCAATGCACTCAAGATCTTCATTCTTGGTTGTTTCTTCGGCTTACCGGTGCGGTTCGCGATGATGGTGATGGTGGAGCACTCCAGTCCCACAAAGTCAGCCACGTCTTTAAGGCCTATACTTGTGAACGCGGGAATTCCGGGAACGCATACCATAAATTCCTCAAGGAGCAGCCTGAAATAGGGCCTATGTCCCTCGAACTAGTGAAGAGGCATGGGTTTGCCATCCCCCTGCTACTCGTAGGGGAGTCCTTTCCCTTGGATGCGATCGGTCTGTCCCTCGGCGATGTATCGTTCGAAGTACTCTTTGCGGTACTCAGGGGGTAGGGATTTGCGGAGCCCGATAGATTCAAGGACTTCCTCGAATGATATCCCATTGTCTGAGAGCCCCAGCATTGCCAGTACCCGAATTGCAACCTTGTCGCTTGTACAGAACAGGAAGCTGTCAGACTCATCTGCGTAAATGATAGCGATGGCCTCCACCTCGCCGTCGTGGAGATCCAGGTTGAGCTCCTTGTCGAACACAGTACGAACTCGCTCGATGTCAGACACAGAGGCGGAGATCTCGGGGATGACTCCCTGGTTGATTAACGCGGTAAGGTTGATCGAAGCCGGGACAGCGTCTATCTTGCTGTCGAAGAACTGCGCTTCGTCGTGTGCGATTATCGATGTTACCGCTACGTCTGTTTCTTGGAGCAACGCATTCCACACATCAAGCTCATATGCCGCGATGATTACGCTGGCATCAGGCAACAGTTGTCTCGATCTGATAGGCATCGGTATCTTCGAACCCGTACTCAAGAAGGGTGGCGGACAGATCGAATAGACTAGTTTCGAGTAGCTGCGCGAGCCTAGCGCGTGACAGTTTCGCTCTCTTGTAGGCGAGGAAAGCCAGCCTGACAAATCGCTCGGGCAACGGAGCTGGCTGTTGCCAGTTGGCGGGCATTGTGCTTCGATCTATCGAGCGGAAGTTTGGATCATTCAGTACGGCTCTCACTCGATCGGCGGTGAGAATCCGAAAGTGGACCATTCGCCAAAGCAGTGCCTCGGTAGACACGTCGAAGTCCCGTGCAAGTTCTACGAGATCGTCATAAGAAATCTTCCCATCCTTGACCCGAGCCTCAATCTCGACATCCAGTACATCAGCCGGCAGGAGCAAGTTAGCAGCGAATTCATTGGCGAGACGCTCCACTTTGTCGATTAGGGCTTGGTTATCGCCCACGGATTCCTTCGATATAGTTGCTCTTGTTATCAGGTGGAACAACTCGTGAGCGAAGCTGAAATTGCGTCGCCAAGGTGCTTGCTCTCGGTGCATCAGGATCCCATATCCAAAATCCCCCATAGCTGATGCAGCAGATCCGGCTTCTCCAAGATCCTTGTACCAGATCTTCACTGAATAGTCTCCCTCAAGGATTGCTATCAAGGACGCAGCTGGCCGTCCACCAAGATCTAGCGCGTCTGCAACCTTTTTTGCAGCTACCCTGGCGTCGCCATATGAGGCCGTCTCTGGGTCCAATTCAACCTTCGGAAGGTCATGTTTGGGTGTAATCCCAAGAAGGTCCTCAAGTTCATGATATTGCCTGCAGCTCTTGAGGAATGAAGCCTCTATTGCAGCGGCTCCTTCCTCTGGATAGTCTCTCCAGAGCACGTGCGCAGGTGCAGGCTCATCCCCTGCTATCAGATACCGAACCTCCGTGTGAAGAGCATCCGCAATCCTGACCAACTCCCAGGCCTTGACATCTCTCCCGCCACGTTCGATCTCGGATACAATCTGGTGAGCGGAGAAGCCGACCTGCTCCGCGAAGGCTCGTTGTGTGATTCCCAGCTTCTTGCGCAGTAACCGAATGCGCTCTCCAATGATCTTCTGCAGTTCCTCCATGTTGCACCTCCAGCTCAGCTTGGCTTTCGTGAACTTACGAATTACCAGGTGGATAGTCTCGCTGCTGCATACTCATTAAGGGCTTGTGACACGGCGGTAATAGCCTCCGCTAGGATTTCAATACTGCCACTATCAGCACTCTCGCCTCGCTGCTTTCCGTGTGTTCACTTGACGAAGAGAGGCTCTTGTATGTAGATTCAAGATTAGCTTGAATTTTCTGCCTCCTTAGTTTACATTATAGCAAATACCGTGCCCGTATTCAAGATTTTCTGTTACGGGGATCATACCAATGCGGTGTATCCAAACGTAAGAGGAGGGGGACATGGCGAAGAAAGGTTCACCACGCAAGATCCACAGAAGCGCGAAGACCGGCAGGTTCGTAACTAAGAAGTATGCGAAGAGACATCCAGGCACAACAGTCACCGAAACCACCGAGAAGTAGTCAGGCAGCCGGTGCGGAATTCCAGGGACGCATACCATGATTCTCAAGGAGCAGCCTGAAACAGGGTCTACGTCCCTCGGATTGATCTCTTCGCTGTCGCCGTAGCACAAGGTTGTCCCGAAGACGCGTTGAAGTCATGAAATCCAGATCCACAGGCGCGTGTCCTCGGAATTCACACAGCTTGACAAATATGCATCCAGGATGCATACTGATACATATGAGAACAACGTTGAACATCGACGATGAGACCCTCAAGCGAGCGGCGGAATTAACCGGCATCAAGGAGAAAACGTCCTTGGTGAAGCTGGGGTTGGAGGCGTTGATCGCTCGCGAGAGCAGCAAGAGGCTGGCCGAACTTGGTGCGACTGAAAAGGATCTGCAGCCCGTTCCCAGACGGCGGATGGCAGATAGCTAGGCATGGTTTTGGTCGACACGTCCATTTGGGTCTCACATCTGAGGAAAGGGAATGCTCGCCTGAAGACGCTGCTCGAAAAAGCGGAAGTGGTCTGCCATCCCTTCATCATCGGGGAACTGGCCTGCGGGAACATCGCCAATCGAACCGAGATCCTTTCTTCGCTACATGCGTTGCCTGCGGCGGTGGTCGCGAAGCATGAAGAAGTCCTTTACTTCATCGAATCTCACCACTTGATGGGCAGTGGACTTGGTTTCATCGATGTGCACTTGCTTGCTTCAGCGCTTCTCACAAGGGTGCCCCTGTGGACCGCCGATAAACGTCTCCGTGCAGCATCTGCCGAGTTGAACATCGCTTATCCATAGGGTTCGGTCTGCCTTCGGACGGGACCCGTCGGGGAAATTCCGGGCGGGGCGGGTTCGGGGGACACATACCATAATTCGAAGAGCAGGCTCTATAGGCTCAGGTCTTGCAGTCCAACCCCCGGAAGGTCTCAGATGATACAAACCGGAAAGGAGGTGCCGGTGTGGTAAGATTCTTGTGAAAAATGGGGTCATATCTTGATTCTTGACTCAAGATCTACTGCACGCTTCCGTGTGCTCAGAGAGTAAGAACTCTGTCACCACGGCGAGTATCACACCAAGCTTCAGATCCTCGATATCTACGACCGGATGCGGTACGCCATCGACAGCCGCCTAAGCCTGAAAGCCGCCTACGCCCGACCAACCCGCCGACGAACACGGCAACTTTCTCCTGTTGCTGGATGGTCAGATGATTCTTACTCCGGATGTCGATGAGCCGAAGCGCAAAGGATCCTTCGAGGTTTGTCCTTTGTCCTTCTCGGGGCTAGAATCCCGCGGGCAGGTGATAAACATTGGCAGATTTGCGTCTTCCCTACGGTAAAGGCGCCGTAGGGCTGAGCATTCTGGATAGGAACCTTCTGGGGATAGTTGAGGGGAAAGAAGCGGAGAGAATCGAGTTCGAGCAGGCATTCCGCGATGCATGGGAGTCTCCGATCGGACTTGATGACCCGGCAGCGTTTTTCCACCCCGGGGAGAGCGTTGTATTTGTGGTCACCGATCACACCAGGCGCACTCCTACACGGGAGATCTTCCCCTTGGTCTGGGAACGGATCCGTGCGCAGGTGCGGCCGGAGGACGTCACGCTTCTCGTGGGTACGGGGACGCACCGTTCCCCAACTGAAGAGGAACTAGAAGGGATGCTGGGGGAGATTCGTCACGAGTTCTGCGTGAGGATCCACGACTGCGACGACGATTTAGTGGAGGTTGGAAAAAGCTCGCGTGGGACGCCGATCTTGCTCAACCGCCTCGTTGCTGAGGCCGACAGAGTTGTGACGATTGGGCATATTGGCATGCACTACTTCGCCGGCTACTCCGGCGGGCGGAAGAACATCCTCCCTGGAGTTGCCGGGCGGGAGATGATCGAGACGAATCATGCTCAGTTCACCGATCCTCGTTGTGAAGGGTGCATCTATGTGGGAAACCCTATCAGCGAAGAGATGAGCGAGGTGGCCCGGCTCATCGGGGTCGATTTCATCGTCGATGTCGTCCTCGACGCGCAGGGACGGGTGGCCAAGGTGGTCGTGGGTGATGTAGAGGAGGCCCACGCTGTGGGGAGGGCATTCTGGGACACGCTTTTCCAGGTAAAGGTAAGCGAGCAGGCTGACTTGGTGATTGTCTCGGCCGGGGGGTACCCCAATGACATAGACCTCTACCAGGCGCATAAGGCGATATATAATGCCGCTAGAGCAGTGAAGGATGGAGGGATGATCTTTCTCCTTGCGGCCTGTCCCGATGGGATTGGGCATGAAGTATTTACTGAGTGGATGACGCGCTGTGATAAGACGGATGACGTCTTTGGGATCTTTGCAAAGGAAGGTTTCAAGCTCGGAGGGCACAAGGCGGTCTACCTGGCGAAGGACCTTAGGCGGGCGGAGATCTACATCTTGACGGAGATGAAGAGCGACCTTGTTCGGCGTTTATTCTTGAAACCGGTTGCTGATCCAAACGACGTGTTGGCAACTGCCCGTGAACGGTTCGGTGAAAGGTTCCGCACCCTCGTGATGCCCCATGGAGGAGACACCTTCCCCGTTACGTAACGGGCAAAGGAATGGGATGAACTGGCAAATCTTTCGTTACGGTCAGGTTCCATCGACCCAGGACACTGCGAGAAAGCTCGTCGCTGCAGGGGCGGATGAGGGGACAATCGTCGTTGCCGATGAACAGGAGCGCGGGAGGGGGAGACGTGGCAGGGCCTGGATCTCTCCTTCCGGAGGGCTTTACGCTTCGCTTGTCTTGAGAGTAGATCCGCTTGGCTCCCTTCGCGTGGGGATCGCGGTTGCCGAGGCGCTGCGGGATGTTGGGATCAAAGCGATGCTTAAGTGGCCGAACGATGTCTTAGTTGACGAGAAGAAGATTGCAGGTGTCCTCATTGAGAACGTTGGCGATCTGGCGATCGCGGGGATTGGAGTGAACCTCACCACCGCACCGGTCGCGACGGCGACCTGCGTTGTCCAGGAGACTACAGTCTTTCTTACCCAAGATGACCTGTTGAAGAGGATCCTGCAACACCTTACTCCCGCTTTGCCAAAGGAGATTCTCGAGCAGTATCGAGCGCTCTCAGCCACGATCGGTCGAGACGTGCGTGTAGAGGTTGGAACATCTACTGCGTCCAGGCCGATCGTCGGAAGGGCAGCGGGAATTGATTCCCTCGGTAGACTCCTTATTGAGGTAGACAATACTCTCCATACCATCGCCTCCGGCAGTTGCATCCACCTACGGTTCGTCCCCCAAGCGGGCTGGCGGAGTGCATTCTAGGGGGATACGCCTTGCTGCCGCTGGCCGTTTTCGCTGGCTCGATCTGAGTTTTGGTGTGTTTGACCTCAGTTAAAGAGAACGTTAATCTAGAGCGGAAACTGGAGAAAAATAAGGGGGTTAAATGGCCTTTTGGAAAAAGCAAAGAGTAATTGAGACGCTTGTCCTCAGGCATGCCCAGTGCGTCGATGAGACCCTCGCCTATTTTCAGGAGGCGCTGTCCGCCTACCTCGAAGGCGAGACTAAGAAGGCAAGCCAGCTCGCCCTTGAGACTCACCAAGCGGAGGGTCGGGCCGATGACGTAAGGCGAGAAGTGGAGGCGGAGCTCTTGGGTGGAGCTCTTCTCGCCCATTCCCGGAGGGAGATCCTTGAGATCATCGAGGGGGTGGATAAGCTGGCCAATGCAGGGGAGGCCGCGCTTGATTATCTCCTGCTGCAGAGGGTAAGGATTCCCAAGGAGATCAAACCGGTGCTCCGAGAGATCATGGTGAAAAATCAGGAGATCTTCGAGGAGGTCAAACAGGCCCTTCATCTGCTCTTTCACGATATGAGCCAGGCGTTGAAGCATACCAAAGCAATCGAGATCAAGGAGGGTGAGGTCGACCATCTGGAGCGTTCAGTGATAGAGCAACTCTTCAACATGGACATAGACCTGGCCGAGAAGATCCAGATGCGTGGCTTGGTGGAAGAACTGGTCGAACTCTCCGATCGGGCTGAGGACCTCTCCGACCGGATTGACATCATGATCGCGGAGAGGAAGCTCTAGGATCTCCAGTATAGGGGCTAATTAAGTGGTTTACGATCGCGTTCTCCAAGTTCGACCTTTCGATGGTCTTTGGAGAGATCAGCGGGATCTTCAGGGCGGCCGACAATGACGAGTGAAGACGTAGTCATCCGGTATTTTTAGAATTTTCTTCAGCGGATTTAACCCGGCGATCGGATAGGCTACCAAGTCCAATAGCTCACAAACGTCTTGGTTCCAGGGCGCTGTCTTTTGCTTTGTAAAACCGAGCAATGCGGTTTCTAACTGCTTAAAATTCTTGCCCCATACCCCAATTCCTCTATCGCGGCCACGATCCGGTCGGAATCGAGGTTATTACCTTCTACTACGACACGGCCACGTTTCAAGCTCACCTCTACAGTTTGTACACCGGTGCACTCGGTAACTGCGCGTCTGACGCTTTCGATGCAGTGATTGCAGTGTATGCCGATGACAGCAAGCTCCAACCGCTGCCCTTGGGAAGACCTCTTGGTCTTGCTGTTTTCTGTTTGGGGCTTAGCGGCACCTTTCTCACGAAGGAATCTTGATCCGAAGGAGAACGTAAGCACCCCTAATAGGACGACCGCCGCTGACTGATAGAATAAACCGCCTTCCGCGTGCGCATGGGCGTAGGTTGCAATCTGCGGCAGCGTTTCTTCCACTATCGGTATCAGCCGGTCTAACAGCAGGCCAAAACCAACCGCGCTCACTGCTATAGTAAAAAGATACAGTGCTGCAGTACGTTTGCCCAGCACTTTCCAAACAGTGGTCAAGGTGGCGGCATTAGTAGCAGGCCCGGCGATCAGGAAGGCCAGTACCGCGCCGAACGATACTCCCATGTGGAGAAAACCGGCGGCGATCGGTATCGATGCAGTAGCACATACGTATATCGGTACCCCCACTGCCATCATCACCAGGATCGACAGCACGCCACCACCGATGTACGCCTGCAAGTACCCTGCTGGCACCAGCGCGGCCATCACCCCAGCGATCAGGATGCCGATGAGCAAGGCAGGCCCGATATCCTGCGGCAAGGTAATAAACCCGTACCTCAGGATGCGCGACAAGACACTCTTATCTCCCTTATCTGCGCAGCGATCACCGGTGCAGACAGATCGTTGCGCCTCGCTTCGCGCCGAACCTTCTCCGTTTGGCTCACCGAAGAACCGCACCAACACACCGCCGAGGAAGCTGGTGAGCAGGGCCACAATCGGTCGGAAGACGGCAAAGACTGGGCCAAGCAGGGAGTAGGTGACAAGGATCGAATCCACCCCGGTCTGTGGTGTTGACAGCAGAAACGCGGTTGTGGCTGCCCGGCTCGCACCGTGCCTATGAATCGAAGCTGACACCGGGATTACGCCACATGAACACAACGGAAGCGGTACGCCAAAGATTGACGCTTTTACCACCGGTGCCAGCCCGCGCCCACCCAGGTGTCGTTCCACCCATTCGGGAGAGATACCAACCGACAGTATTCCCGCTACCAGAAAGCCAAACAAGAGATACGGAGCCATCTGGCCAAGCAACCGCCAGCTTTCGCCGATGATCAGAGACAGGGTATTAAGCATCGTGATCTCCTAAGTTGCGCACAGAAGAGGCAACCGAAAAAACGCCCCTATGCCTTCCTGCAGTTTACATACTCCCGCGGGCGGACAGGCCGGGGCGGGCCTGCTCGCCCATTGTGATATCGGGGCTGATCGGCTCTACTTTCCCTTGATGTGCATCGGTTGGTTGCAGCAGACGAGCGTCCCTGCTCCGGACTTCGTCACCTTCACCTCTTGCCCACAGATGTCGCAGATGTAGATCTTACCTTCCTCTGCCATATAAACCTCCTTAAAGTGTGAGTGAGCTCTCCCACAGGCCGTGGATGTTGCAGTACTCGACCGCGATCAATTCACTTAACCCCTCCAGGTTAACATGGGTAATGACCGTGGGGACCCCGTAGGTCGGTCCCAGGTCGAACGTCGCCACGTGCACCGGTCCCCCGTCCTTCACCCCGTAAAGGGCGATCCACTTGATGTGGTGCTCCACGGTGTTTGGGTGTGGCACCTCCTTACCAACGGTGACCTTGACGATCTTTTCCCCGCAGTCGGGGCAAGCGACCAGCTCGATCACCGGGACGTGCTTCTCCTTCCCTTCTTGTGCTTCCGTTTTGATTAACTCTCCAAGCCGCATAGTTTCCTCCTTTCTTGGTCGTAAAGTTTTCTTGCAACCTCATTTTTTTAGATCTCGGTGACGGTTGGCTATTTCATCGGCGAGACGATCGAGCGCCTCCAACGTTGTTTCGTCAGGCAACCCCTTCACCATCACCGGATCGAACCACTCGACTTTCAGTGTCTTCAAGAGTCCCATGACCTGTTCGGGCGCCTTTCCCGCCCAACCGTAGGAGCCGATCACCGCGGCGTACCGCAGCTTCGGCCGCAGGGCGTTCGTCAGGTAGGCGGCGTAAACTACGCTTGGGTGAGGTCCAACAAGCATGGTCGGTGCGCCAAAGACGACCGTCGCCGCATCTACTAGGGTGATGGCCAGCTTTCCAATGTCGGTTACCGTCATGTTGAACGGTTCTGTTTGCACCCCGCGATTGGCGAGGGCGGAGATCAGGTGGTCCACCATCACCTGTGTGCTCCCGTGCATCGACACATATGGGAGCACGACGAGGTTTTCCGGTGGATCGAGGACCCAGTGTCTGTAAGCGTCGAGGATGAATGCCGGGTCATCGTAGAGCGGCCCGTGGCTTGGGGCGATGATCTCGATCTCGTAGCGGGTGAGCCTTTCCAGATGCCCCTTGATAATCGAGCTAAATGGCATCATGATCTCGGCGTAGTAGCGTTTCGCCGCCTCGTAGACCCGTTTCCGCTCTCTCCCGTAGAGCTCGGTTGTAGCGAGGTGTGATCCGAGGAAGTCGCAGGTAAAGAGGATCTCCTCCTCTTTGAGGTAAGTGAACATCGTCTCCGGCCAGTGGACCCACGGCGCATGGATGAACTCGAGGGTCCGATCTCCAAGGGAGAGGGTCTCACCGTCCTCCACGGTCACGATCCGATCCGGGTCGACGTGTAGGTGATCGACGACCATCGGTCTTGCCTTCGGCGTCGTGATAAGCGTGGCGTTTGGATGCCGGTCGAGGACCTCAGGAACAGAGCCTGAGTGATCCTGCTCCACGTGCTGGACGATCAAGAAGTCAAGCTGTGGCACGGATTCAAGCTGCGCCATCAGAACATCGATCTTGTCTGGATCGACGGTGTCGATGAGAACGGTCTTCTCGCTACCCGTAACGAGGTAGGCGTTGTAGCTTGTCCCATCAGGGAGCGGAATCAGCTCGTCGAACAGTCGCCGATCGAAGTCCTGCGCCCCCATCCAGAAGACTCCTGGTACGATCTCTCTAGCGTTCAACGGTAGCCTCCTAGAGCATCTCTGCGAGGTCTGTTTTCGGATCGCCGATTAGCCGTAGGTCGTAGTTCTCTTGCAGCACCTCGAGGATCTCCTCGTTCACCCACGCCGGGAGGATCGGGCCAAGGTAGATCCCTTTGATCCCGAGCGAGAGTAACCCCCACAGGATGGTGACCGCTTTCTGTTCCATCCAGGATAGGACAATGGTTAGCGGAAGGTCGTTCACCTCCACTCCGAAGAGTTCGGAGAGGGCGATGGCGATATCGATTGCGACGATCGAGTCGTTGCACTGGCCGAGGTCGATCAGACGCGGGATCCCCTCGATATCCCCCAGGTCGAGGTCGTTGATCCGGAACTTGCCACACGCCAAGGTGAGAACGACCGTATCCCTTGGCAGGAGCTTCACGAACTCGCGGTAGTAGCTTGCCTTGCGAAGCGGCGAATCACATCCGCCGACGAGGAAGAAGTGCCGGATTTTCCCTTCTTCTACGAGCGCCTTGATCTTGTCTTTAAGCGAGAGGATCGTGGACAGAGAGAACCCGGTGGTGAGCGTCACTTCACCCAACTCATCTGGGAGTTCGGGTAGCGAGCGCGCCTTCTCAATCACCTCTGTGAAGTCGTAGCCTGCGATGTGCTTCACCCCAGGGAGCCTTGCCGGGCCGGTGGTGAACATGCGGTCCTTGTAGTCGTCTTTCGGTAAAAGGACGCAGTTTGACGTTCCGAGAATCGCCACCGGATAGTGAGAGAAGAGCTCCTTCTGATCGAACCACGCCTTACCCAGGTTTCCCACCAGGTGCTTATACTTCTTCAGGTCCGGATATCCGTGCGCCGGGAGGAGCTCTGAGTGGGTGTAGACGTTGATCCCGGTCCCTCCTGACTGCGCAAGGAGTGCAGCGAGCGCCTTTAACCCGTGCCCGGTGACAAGGATCCCCGGTCCCTTTATGGTTCCGGTTGGTACTTCTGTCGGTTCGGGCTCCCCGTAGGTCTCGATGTGTGCCTTCTTCAAGAGGCGCATCGTTTTTATCGCCATCTCTCCGGATTCGAGCGCGAGCTTCACGAAGTCCTCAGCGTCGAAGTTAACGTTGGTGAAAGTGGAGTAGAACGCGCGTTCCAGGAACGCGTCGATCTTGGTGTCGGTGTAGCCGAGTTCACGCGCGTGATAGAGGTAGGCCGCCATCCCTTTCGCTGAGAAGATGAGGTTATCCTGCAGCCGGGCCACGGTCGCCGGCTTCCCGCAGACCCCTTGCACGGTGCAGCCTTCTCCCCTCGCTGTCTGGGAGCACTGGTAGCAAAACATCTTTAGATCGTTCACGTTAACTCTCCTTTTCGAACAGTTCTTTCCCTACGCCGCACTCTGGGCAGACCCAAGTATCGGGTAGATCCTCGAATGCCGTGCCCGCCTGGATCCCGTTTACGGGATCACCGACCGCCGGATCGTAGACGTAACCGCACACCGTGCAGACCCACTTCTCCATTCCTACCTCCTCTTTCTCATCGTCTTTCGGTACTCGTTGTAGGTTAAGGGTTCTCCCCCCTCCCGCGTCCCGGCACGCTCGACCAGGGCCACAAATAAGGTATGTGTCTCAAGATCGAGCATCATCTCTGGGATAACGCGGCATTCGTAGAACGCCTTTGCCTTTGGGAGGATCGGGATTCCGTTCTCGCTTAACTCGTGGGGAGTCTCTGCGAACTTGTCCACCGCGCGCCCGGACTGGAAGCCGAAGTGGCGGATCACCTCCGGACAGTCTTCATCCTCGCGATCGAGGACGTTGACGACGAAGCGCTCGCTTGCCGCGATCATCTCGTGGGTGAGTGAGCGCTTGTTGACCCCGATTGCGATCCGCGGTGGTGCGCTTGTCACCTGCATCAGCGCGTCGAGGCACTGGCCGTTTAACCGGCCTTCATGTTCGGCGGTGACGACGTACAGGCCGTGCGTCACCTGAAACAGGGCTTGGTTCAGCTCCGCGGTCTCTTTCACGATGAAAAACGCCATCTTGCCTCCCTGTCTTTCAGTGTGTCTTACTCCTCGTTCTCGGTGGGGGCGGCGATACGCGTTCCCAGCTCACGATCGGCCATGATCAGGCCGTGGCCGGAATCACCGATCCGTTTCAATAGCTCCACCACCTTTAACGTCGAGGACTCCTCCTCCACCTGCTCGGTGACGAACCATTGAAGCATGATCCCTGCTGCGTGATCTTTCTCTTCGGCAGCGAGCTTAACCAAGTCGTTGATCTTCCCGGTGATGAACCGCTCGTGCTCGTGGGCCGCCTTGAATGCCTCTAAGGGCGAGGCCCACTCCTTTTGCGGCTGGGCGAGGGCTTTAAGTTCGACCCGTCCATCCCGCTCGTCGATGTGGTTGAAGAACTTCATCGCGTGAGCGAGTTCCTCCTGAGCCTGGACAGTCATCCACTGCGCCATCCCGTCGAGGCTCTCGGAATGAAAGTACGCTACCATGGAGAGGTAGAGGTATGCCGATTCCAGTTCGTGCTTGATCTGCTCGTTTATCGCATCCTGCATCCGTTTTCCGATCATTGATTTCTCCTTTCCTTAAAGCTTCTTGTGGCAGAGCCACCAGTCGAAACACTCGTATTCCTTAACCGCTTTTTTTGCCGCTTCTTCATCCGTGGGCGGTGGGACGATGACCTCGTCACCCACGAGCTCGTTGTTTGGCCAGTTTGCCGGGATCGCGACGCCGTTTTGGTCGGCGGTTTGCAACCCTTTTACCATCCGCACGATCTCGTCCATGTTGCGCCCCAGTTCCTGGGGGTAGTAGAGGATGGCGCGGATAATCCCTTTGGGATCGACAATGAACACCGCGCGTACCGTGTTAGTTCCCTTTCCCGGGTGGATCAGTCCGAGTTGGTTTGCCACCGCCTCGGTCCCGGCAATTATGGGAAAACTTATCTCTACCTTGAGGTGATCCTTGATCCACTCTGTCCACTTCATGTGCGAGAAGACCTGGTCAATGGAGAGACCGACAAGACCGCAATCGAGCTTGCGAAACTCGTCGAAACGCTTCTGGAAGGCGATAAACTCGGTCGTACAGACCGGCGTGAAGTCCGCCGGATGGCTGAACAGGACGAACCACTTGCCACTGTAGTCCTCCGGAAGAGAGAGTCTCCCGTGTGTCGTCTGCACCTCCATCTTGGGAAGCGCATCGCCGATGAGGGGCATCCCTTTTCTTTCATCCTTGGTGAGTAGGTACCGATCTTCCATGTCTATTACCTCCTTTTTATAATTTTTTACCAGTTTTCGCCTAAAAGCTCGAAGTGCGCCTGCGGATGGGCACAGGCCGGGCAGACCGAAGGGGCCTCGGTGCCGGTGTGCAGGTACCCGCAGTTGCGACAGCGCCAGACCACCGGTTGATCCTTCTTGAAGACGGTCCCTGCCTCGACGTTTCTAAGCAGGCCGAGATAACGTTTTTCGTGTTGCTTCTCCGCCACTGCAATCGCTTCAAAGACCTTCGCGATCTCGGTGAAACCCTCCCCGCGGGCTGTCTCGGCAAACCCGGGATACATCTCCTCCCACTCGTAGTGCTCACCGCCGGCCGCAGCCTTCAGGTTCTGTGCTGTCGTCCCGATAACCCCGGCGGGAAACGCCGCCTCGACCTTGACCTCGCCGCCTTGAAGGAACTTAAACAGCCTCTTCGCGTGCTCCTTCTCCTGATTTGCCGTCTCCTCAAAGATCGTTTGAATCTGTACGAATCCGTCCTTCTTCGCCTGGCTGGCGAAATAGGAGTAGCGGTTACGCGCCTGCGACTCGCCGGCGAACGCTGTAAGTAGGTTCTTCTCCGTCCGTGATCCTTTCAGTTCCATCTAGTTTCCTCCTTTTTGTTGTCATAGAGCCGTTTTATTAATCTCCCTTAACTTTTGCACGTTTGTAGTCTTCTCGCACCTCTGGCAACCAGGGCAGAAGTAGGTCGATCGCCCGGCCTGCACGATCCGTTCAATCTTCTTTCCGCAACGGCGGCAGGTCTCTCCCTCCCGGCCGTAGACCGAGAGAACCTCCTGAAACCCTCCGTACTCTCCGGACGTGTTGCGATAGTCGGAGATCGTATCGCCGAGTGTAGTTCCCATGTGGTCGATTGCCTCCTTGAGTACCCCCACGATAGCGGGGTGAAGCGCCCGGATCTCCTTTTGGGTGAGCGTGTTCCCAGCTCGGCACGGATCGATACGTGCGCGCCACAGGGCTTCGGCAGAGTAGATGTTCCCGATCCCGGCGATCCTCTTCTGGTTCATCAGCAGGGGCTTTATCGGGGCGCGCGAGGCCATGACGACCTCTGCCAACCGCTCCGGCGTGAACTCCGGGTCGAACGGGTCGATTCCGAGCCGGTGCGGGAAGCCGTTACGCGAGTACTCGACCGTTCCCAACCGCCGCGGGTTGATGAAATAGACCTTTCCACGGTCGAGGTGGAGGATGAAGCGTGTGTGCCGTACCTCCTCGGGGGAACGGGTGCGGGTGAGTCGGCCGGACATACGCAGGTGGACGATGAGCGACCTCCCCCCGGAGAGGCGGAAGACGATGTACTTTCCTTGCCGCTCGATCTTCTCGATCGTCGTTCCGACGATCTCATGCACAGGGAGATCTAGGCGCGGGTCGAGGACCTGTAGTCTCTCGATCCTCGCTCCGCTTAGATCGCTCAGCTCGCGGACGATCGTTTCGACCTCAGGGAGCTCCGGCATCGTCCCTCCTTTTCGTGCTCACTGAAGAACGCCTTACTCCTGTTTTAGATTCGTTCTTATTCTGGCTGTTCTGCTTTTGACATTGTACACAAATCCCGTGGAGGTAGACTTGTGCTACTTCCACGAGGTGCCCGCAAATCTCGTCCCCCGGTCGGATGGAACAGGGAAGATCGACGTCGTATAGGTTGCCACAGACTCGGCAGAGAAAGTGTGGATGGGGACTGGGGTTATAGTCATACCGCGCCGCCTCGCGGGCGATGGTGAGTTCCTGAATACCCCCTGCCTTCTTCAGCGCGTCGAGCACGTTGTACACCGTCGCCTTGGCGAGCGAGGGGAACTGGTCCCGCACCCCTTGATAGACCTCCTCCGCGGTGGGGTGGGTGTGGTTATTCTCCAGGTACTCCAATACTGCCAACCGCTGGATCGTAGGGACAAGTCCCAACTTTCGCAACCTTGTAGAGCGAGCTCCAATATCCATATTAGAACTATTATAAACTTAGAACGACTAAAAATCAAGTGCTGTGAGAAGAGTGCTACAGGTGAAGACTGCTGGCCGAAGCCAGCGATTTTGGTCGCGCAAAATCCGATGGTTGGTTTGCTGTAGGACGCTGTTGATGGCCTTTTAGATGGGGCGGGTGGGAGCGGAGGCTAAGTAGGCGGACGGTTTTCTTAAGTCAGATTATCTATCTTCGATAAAAGTAAGGGATTTGATGATATCCATCATTGATCCTCAATCGGCACTGCCTAACTGCAAGAGCTCGCCTACGCCGCGCAGGAGTATTACTAATCCCTCGGGTTCGACATCCTATACGCCGGGGGTTGATTTCCATCGATGTCGGTGAAGCCGTACTCGCGCGCAAGATCACCCACGGTCAGGACGCTTCCCGCCTTTTCCATCACGTTGGGATCGGTCGCGAGGGCGGCAACCGCCCGCCCGATGTACTCCACCGATTCGGTCTTGCTCAGTTCTTCAGGAGTGTGTTTATCTGCCATCACTGATTCCGTGCGCATCCAACCGGGCGAGAGTGCCACAGCGGCGATATGGTACTTCCGCAGTTCCAGTGCCATCCCGTAAGCCATGCGGTTGATTGCCGTCTTTGCCAAGTCATAGGGTAGATTGCTGAGACATTTGCCCCGATCCCAAAAGGTGGTATTCACTATGAGTCCCTGGCGGTGTGACATCATGAGCGGGATCGCGAAGCGACTGGCCGTATAGTGGGCGCGCACCCCTGCCGTGAATATCTTCTCCCAGCGCCAGAGCGGCTGCTCCCAGAACGGGAGGTCGAAGGTGCGGTCATCGTATTGTTCATACCCGCCCCAGACGTTGTTCACCAGAATATCGAGCCGGCCGTGTTCCTGCTTCACTCGCTCAAACAGCGCTTCGACTTGTTCATCCACCGTGTGGTTGCAGCGGACGGGAATGCCCGTCCCACCTCGTGCGGCGAGTTGCTCTGCGGTGTCTTCGATGGTGGTGCCAGGCAAGTCTGGTCTTGTGGGATCACCCCTGATGCTGCGTCCCGTCACGTAGACCGTGGCTCCCTCCTCACCAAGCACGAGGGCGATACCGCGCCCCCCACCGCGACTGGCTCCAGTGACCACGGTTATCTTCCCCTTTAAACGCTGCATAATCCGCCGCCGTTGCTTTTAGTTTTTCAGCCGGCACTAGCTTTAGCTAAGGTCCTTATCGCTCTTAGCTATTGCCATTCCACGACTCGATTTCCACCTCATCAACGGTCTCGTTATCCTCTCCAAACGTAAAGCGCGCCCGTATCCGCTCCCCTGCAAGGATGCGTGGGAGCCAATGAGCCCCATCTTTCCACATGCGCTCGAAGGGTATATCGTCTACCTTGAACCAAACAGGCTTCATCTCTGTGCTTTCCGTCGGCGTGCCCTCCCACGTTGTCACCACAAAGACATGCACCACTTGATTCCAAGAGGGTTTTGCGGGAAACAGGAATGTTAAGTGGCCCATCTGCTGGAGGTCCTTTTTGCAGATCTTGATTCCTGTCTCTTCTTCTAGTTCTCTGATAGCGGCTGTTGCTACCGTTTCTCCCGCCTCGACTTTGCCCCCAGGACCATTGTATTTCCCCGCGCCAAACCCGATCTTCTTGAAGCCCAAGAGGACCTCATTGGCCGGATTTCCTCGTATCGGAAAACAAAGTGTCGCGTCTTTCATCGTTGCTCCTTAGCGTATCCCATGCCGCTTACAGATGAGATCACCCTCGAGGTGGAGCCTATGCCGTTAGCCGATACAAACAGATTCAACGGAGCGTTTACAAGCTGTTCGATGGAGCGCTCGACTGCGTATGTGTGCGTATGCGCAGGGTCTGGTGGCGTTCGTAGTCCAATGTCCTCTCTTGCGGAGCCGAGAACGGCTGCTATGAATTGTGTTTCAGATTTCATAATGTCGATGGCTAGGGAATGGAGAGCCAACGACCCTGCATCGGCTGAGGCACGGGCGAATGTCGGCGCACGTAGTCTTCAATCACTTCGCGCAAGATCGTCGGTACCTCCTGCTCCGTGCTCTGTCCCTTGTCCAACACCAGGTAGCCGACCTTCGACATAGTTTCGGCATCGGTATGCGCGAGGCAATACAGGCGATTCGGATCAATTGGTTCCCCCTGCACCATGACACGCCGCACCCGGCCTCCTACGTCTGCGCCCGGGTCGTACTCGACCACCACGCCGCTGATTTGCGGGATGCCAATGGGTGTCCCTCGGAAACCGTGATGCTTGAACTGCGAGATGGCAGGATCCAGGCCATGCTCCAAGGCGGTCAAGATCTGCTCACCTCGAACCTTGGTCAAGCATGGATTGGCTGTTGTGAAACAAGAAGCATCGAGCTCGCCCAAGGTGATCGTGCCTGCTGGCAGGCCCTGGTTAAGAAGTCCGCTGGCAACGATGGCCACATCAGCTTCCAGGTGCTCTCGCAGCGCATCAGCGGTGAGGTTTCCAATACCGCACTCGTGGAAGTGATCCAGGTTGAGTGGTACTTCCAACACCCCGATGGGTTCTGCTACCAACGCGTCCACCTCTTGCTCGGCGGCGGCGATGGCTGCCAGCATGGCTGGGTCAGGCGGCTCGTCCTCGGGCACGTCCAGCACCTGGGCCGAGTGTTCCAGCATCCGTCCATCATCTGGATCCAGCGTTAAATCTACCCGACCGAGAGCCTCGGCATATTGGCCCGCCTGAGCAACGAGGACGCCGCTAGATTCTTCCCCTGTAGGCAACCGGTTGTGGGAATGCCCGCCGATGATCAGGTCAATCCCGGGCACTGACTTGGCTAGGTGCCGATCATCTTCCAGGCCGAGGTGGGAGAGCACAACGATCGGCCCCCCACACTGCTTTCTCAGCTTTCCGACCAGGGCGCGGGCTACATCACAGAAGTCAGGAAAGTGGAGCCCAAACAGTTCGTAGAGTCCTTCCCAGGGGGCGGTTAGACCGATGACGCCCATAGTCAAGCCGTGTGGCAGGGGAATGAGCACATATTCTTGAAGCCCTTTGGGCAGCGGTCCATCGCCATCCCGGCAGTTGGCGGCCAAGATGGGGAAATCGGCCCGAGCCGCCACCGCGGCCATCGCTTGTGGACCATACGGCAGGGAGATGGCATTGCCCATCGTCTGTAAGGTGTACCCCATTGCGGTGAGAATCGGCGAGAAGGTAGCACCTTTCGTAAGGCTGCATAGACGAACTCGACGGTCCGCAGCATCGCCGGCATCCCAGAAGAAGACCTGTCGCCCCTGAGCCTCCGCCTCAGCCCGTAACCCGCGGGCAAAGGCACTCAGACGGGCCATGGCCTCCAGATGACCATGTATGTCGTTGGTGTGAAAAATGGAAAGAGCGACAGGTTCCTTAGGTTTTAATGTCCGTTCTAGCATCTCATGTTTTGTAAGAGGTTTATGCATTTATCGTACCTCGCTTGCTTCCCGCAAGCGTGTGCGAGAAAAGCGTTTCGCAACCGACTCGAGAAACTTTGATGATTTTGAGCGCTTCTGCCTGAGCGTGAATCGGCAAAGAAGCTCCCCGAGAAATGCTCACTGCTTTGGTGATCTTGCCGGGTGAGAGGCCAACGGCGAGCGTACAGTGCGGGACCCAGGATAAAGGACAGTAATGAGGCCAGGGCTTCTTCGCATGCTCTTCAAAGAGTCGGTGAACAGCGGCGTGCAAACTCAGGAGTTCTTTCGTCACGGTTACGCCAAAGAAGAGGATGCCTTCTTCTGTTGGGAAGATCCCGATACTGGATAGGAGAAGCGGGAATGGCGAGATAGTGGTCATATAGGAAGACAACTCATCCTGTAGTCCCTTCACATCGAGTTTATCGCAGACACAAAGCGACAGATGAGGGCGGAGACCCTCAACAAGCATAGATGAGGAGACGCCCGCTTCGGCGAGGGCTTCCCACGTCCGGCGAATTGTGGTTTCGGTTGTTCCATCAAAGGTCAGTACGACACCAACTGGCACCCGGTCCCCCTTTATTCGCCTTACAGTGTAGCATCTTTGTCACTCTGTGGTAGGGTGGGTGCAGGTTCAAGCGGCGCTTGGAGGACTCACCCCCGATTGGAGTAGACTAGATGCGCTATCTTGAACGTCTGAGCGTAGGCAACTTGTGAATGGTGTAGACAAGAATTGAGAGGCCCCCATGCTTTTCCGCACCGAAAGCTAGGGGAGCAGAGTGGCAAGCAAAAGAGGCACGGAAGACCGCGCCCCTTAGTCCCAAATCGACAATTGTTACAGAGGCATTATCGGCTCGCAGATATCGACTATGTGCTTGCCCTCGGGGTGGGTCTTCGGGTCGTTGAGGTAGAGCTCGTAACACAGGCGATCGTCGGGCTGGTAGCCGCTTTCGGGAAACCATTCACCCATCAGCTTGTCCCACGCCTCAGCGTACTGGTCTTCGTTGATCTCCACGTGAGCCACCGCAAACATTCCCCCGGGGATCGTCATCGTTCCAACTTCGCCCTCAACAGGTGTGTCCTTGGGTACGGTGATACAAGCACTTGAACGAAGCTTTGACTCCTCGGTGATCTCGGGGTTGTCGTGGTACACACCCAGAAGCTTCGTCTCAGGGAAGTTGATCAACCCACGCGGTCCGGCCCACCGCATCAGCTTCTCGATAGCTCCCCCGATCTGGTTGTACGGGCCAACGTGGCGGATGTAGGCCACGTGCAGTTCGGGCAGCTCTTTCACTTCGACAGTCATCTCGATCATCTTCGTCCTCCTTCTTTTTATTTGGAGTATACCCTCAGTGTAGTTCAAAGACGCGGCATCGTCTTTCCCATCCTTGCGAATCGATTTTCCGATCTTGCTTTTCGGTTGACGGAGCTTACTCAATGACTTAAGCCCGCCACGGCGAAACTGGGAGGCGCTCATTCCGAAGAAGGTCCTAAACTCGCGAGCGAAGGAAGCAGAGCTTGAGAATCCGCAGTGCATGGCAATGGCAGTGATCGTCATCTTGGGATTGTTGATGAGCTTCATCGCCGCGGTCTCGGCACGGATCCGTCGAATGAAGGTGTTGAGAGTTTCCCCGGTTATCCCACGGAAGACTCGGTGAAAGTGATAGGGGGAGAAGTTGGCCACTCCCGCAAGTTTCTCAAGACAGAGGTCCCCGTTAAGGTTCGCGCCGATATAATCCATAACGCGATTTATGCGGGCCACGTACTCTTGTCTCATCCGCTCGCGTCTATTGTGCATGTCGGAGTAAATCCTTTGATGATTTCTATGGCCCGATGTAGCAACCAAAGCTTAATGTGAACTCATCTCACTTTATTACGGGCGTCTTCCGATGAACAACCCCCTGCCTATCAATCCCTTAGGATCGTAGGTTACTTCAAGGCCGGCGTTAGCGAGGACAGCACGAATCTCATCTGTCTCAAACAGTCCAAGTTCGTGATGTTCAACAAAGTGCTCCGTTCCCTCCGGTGTCCCGATCAAGTAGTGAAGGTCAAAAAACGACAGGCGCCCGTCAGCAAAACTCGTGTTGACTCGGGCGATCTTTAAATCGGGCTCATCGATGAAGAGAGAATGGACCGTGCCAGAATGCCAAGCATCAGGAGTGAACCAGGGTTCGATGACAAGGATACCACTAGGCAGCAAGTGATGTGTCATACAATCCACCGCGCGAGCGAGGTTGTCCAGTGTTTTGAGATAGCCGATCGAGCTGAAAAGACAGGTTATAACGTGAAACTTGCGATGAAGATCAAAGTTCATCATATCGGCGTGATGGAAGGTGATGCCAGGGTTTCGCCTCCGAGCGAGATCGAGGAGTTCTTGGGAAATGTCGAGCCCCTCAACGTCGAAGAGCGCTTTTAGGTATTCGATATGGCACCCTGTTCCACACGCTACATTCAACAGGCGGTTTTCCTCCGAGCAAAGGTACTCACGAATGATGGAAATGAGCTTCAGCGCTTCCGTGCGATAGTCCTTGAAAGAGTAGATTTTATCGTAATAGGTAGCTGATTCTGAAAACACCACGTCCTCCCTTGGTGGTCGGGTTTGATTTCGATTCTGTAAAGCTCCTTACAAGGCACCTTGCTGATGGTAGAGGGTACTGGTCGAACCTGTTGGGGATCAAGGTCTGCCCTCCGATTTTAGTATTGAAGGAAGTAGCGGGACCTCTGCTGGTGGATTCCTAGAGTTTGCTGACTTTCCGCGCGATGAGCTTCTTTATTTTCTTGTAGGAAGGTGGTGGCCCAGTGCGAACCTCCTTGTTGTCGATGAATAAGGCATCTGAGGTGCCCCACTCGAGCAGGGTGGGCCGGTCGAACGTATCGATCTCCTGGAACACGACCTTGTCGCCAAATTCAGCCGCGGCCCGCTTTGCCCGTTCGTATACGATGTTCTGCGCCTGGCACCACCCGTTAACAAACGAGGTTACCGTCACCTTCCCAGGAGTCGTCTCCGGCTTCTTCTTCTTTTTGATCCACTTGGGAGGGATAGCGTCGTTTGCGAATGGTTTCCAGAGGAGAACCTGAATCCCCTGCTTGTCAACCTTGGTGTACCCCTGTTTTTTGAACCACGAGGCCCTCATCCAGAAGGGCAGAGATATCCCCCAGGCGACCATTCCCTTCGCCCCTTTCTCTTTAGCATCACTCTCTGCGGCCTTTAGCAATGCCTTCCCCATTCCCCTCTTCTGGAAGTTTCCTCTTCCCTTTTTGTAGCCGTGTACCCATATGCAATAGATGAGGTGGAGGTCCTGCCCTTCTACAAAAGTGTGCTCGATCGGGGCATACTGGATCATCCCTCCTACTTCTCCGGTATCATCAAGCGCCAGCTTTACCCCGAGGCCTTGATCCTTCATCTTCTCGTACCACACCCGTTTGTGGTCCCCCGCCTCTTTCATCTCATCTGACCAGTCTTCAAGACAGAAGAAGTACAGTTCCTTTCGATCATCAGTCAGATCGACGATTTGCATAGTTTCACCTCTTCCTTAATTTTCCATAGCCTGCCACAGTCTTCCTGTGCCCCTCTGAACACCACGAGCGTGCACCTTGGCGCCGGTTGAAGTCAAATTTGGCAATCATTACCTTATGGGCGTCTGATCGGCCCGCACCTGGCCGCGGAGGTTCTTGTCATGAGAATCCGGGTATGACACAATGAAATAACGAAATTAGCACCGATTACGTCATCGAGGAGGTGTCACTTCAAGATGGCTGTTTCAAGAATTTCTGTCAAGCTATCCGCGGACGGGGGCATGAGCGATATCACTGATCACGTGCAGGGAGAGCTTGAGAAAACGGGCTTTGCCGAAGGGATTGTGACCGTGTTTATGCCCGGTTCAACCGGCGCAATCACGACGATTGAGTACGAACCTGGATTGGTGAAGAATGACCTGCCCGAGGCGCTTGCGCGGATCGCTCCGGCTGACATTCCCTATGAACACCACAAGCGGTGGGGCGATGACAACGGTCGGGGCCATGTGAAGGCCTCCATCATGAGCCCAAGCCTGGTCGTTCCTTTCACTGAAGGTGAGTTGACATTAGGAACCTGGCAACAGATTGTGGCCATCAATTGGGATACAAGGCAACGAAGAAGAGAGATCATCGTCCAGATCATGGGGGAGTGATCGTTCCCTCCACTACGACACGATCAAGAGGAACCTGCGTTTGCAGACAGGGGATACCAAAGAAGGTGTCGGCCATGGGACAGGGAAGACGAGATGGGTGGTTCACCCGACGCATCATGCGGCTCACCTGCTTCGAAAAGCGGGCGATGAACAGCCCTAAGCACGCACGGTACACGGAGCGGACAGCGCTTGCTCTTCTTGCGCATGTGGCGTTGCCATCCCAACCGCGTTGTCTAGAGATCGGTTGTGGCCAAGGGGCATTGGCCAGGTTGCTGGTGGGGCGGCTTAATGCAAGTGTGATGGCCACCGATTTCGATCCGGGCCAAGTAGCTGTGGCCAAGGAACGGCTCGCCGATCTTGGTAAGCGGGTCGAGTTTCGCGTTGTCGATGCCAGAGAACTTCCCTTTGATGACGCACAGTTCGATGTCGTCTTCTCTTTTGGGGTATTGCACCACATTCCTCGCGGATGGCGGCGAGCCGTGGCTGAGGTGGCCCGAGTACTTCAGCCGAACGGATCGTTCATCTTCACTGATTTCTTTGTCCCCTCGTTTGTCGGTCGTTTCATCGCGCTCTTGTTTCCCCGCCTGGACCAGCTAGAGGAAACCGCGCTTAAGACCTGCCTTGCTGACAACGGCTTCCATCTGGAGCACTACGAACGTGGTCGGTGTATGTTGGGACTAATGAGACATTGCCAGGCTATCGCCCGCAAAGGATAGCGGTGTGGGTCCTTGCCAGGGGATGCTGGGATTCACATGTCTTCAGCCAGTGTGGCAGTCAATGTGCTTCTTGGGCCCGCTTAGTTACCAGTTTCATCCCGTGAGCGAGTAGGGCATCGCGGATTCCCTCCGCTGTCCACTCGCGCCGGCCATCAAGGACGATCGCGTCCGGGTTATTGAGCAACCACTCATCGTGAAGGGCTTCCAGATCGCGGAGATAGGAAAGCGTCAAGCTCGCTTCTTCCTCTCGACCGCGCTCCCTAATACGTTCCAAACACACATGGGCTGGCGTTCGTAAATAGACGATCACATTGGGCTCGGCCCAAACAGCATCCTCCAGCCAGTCCCACAGGCAGCAGTATAGCTGCCACTCTGTATCAGTCATCAAGCCTCTGTGATAGCAGTTCTTGGCGAAAACGTAGCGATCGCAGTAGATCGAACGCTCCAAGACGACGGCCCGATGCTCTGTCTCCTTCAGAAGTTTCGACCACGTCATCGCCCGGGTGGTAAACGCCGCGAGCTGGAACGTAAACGACCAGCGCTTGGGATCCTGATAGAAGAGCCCTAATAGATTTGATGCAAACCCCTCTTGCCATGCGGTGACCGGCTCTTCGACGAACCCAAACAACCCGGACGCCCTCAGACGGCGTCCGACCGTGCTTTTCCCAGCAGCGATGTTTCCCTCAAACAGGATTAAAGTGTCGTAGTTGCTCACGCCCCCCCCCTTCACCACCAGCACGGAGCATAGCACTATCGCCATAACAGGGCAAAACATAGGCGACAGCAAAGTCGCCTTTCTGTTCCCGCAGTTGCTACAACCGATGCACCTTTAGAAAGTTGGTCCTCCCCCCGCCACCCAAAGGAAGTCCACCCGTGACCACCACAAGGTCTCCTTGCGTGGCAAGGCCGCGCTGCAACACAGTGCGCTGCATCATCTGGAGCATCTTGTCTGTATTCTCGATTGGCTCCACAAGCACTGGGATAACCCCCCAGGTCAGAGCAAGCCGTCGCCAGACTGTTTCGTTTGGGGTAAGCGCGACGATCGGCACGGTGGGACGCTCCCTGGCCACCTGCCGCGCTGTATATCCGCTCCACGTGGAGGTCACAATCAGGCGGGCACCAACCTCTCTGGCCACCGTAGCTGTGGCGTCGCTGATCGCGTCGGTGATAGGATGTTGGTGCGTTGTTGCTGCGAAACCCACCTCGTCCCTCGTGCGAAGTGCCTCTTTCTCTACCGTGGTGGAGATCTCGACAATCGTTTCCACCGCCCGTACCGGGTAGCGGCCCACTGCGGTCTCACCGGAGAGCATCACCGCATCGGTGCCGTCGAGAATGGCGTTGGCTACGTCACTTGCCTCGGCCCGGGTAGGACGCGGATGATCGATCATCGACTGTAGCATCTGTGTGGCTGTGATCACAGGTTTCCCGGCACTGTTGCACTTGCGGATGATCGCTTTTTGGTGGAGTGGCACCTCCTGCACCGAGACCTCGACCCCCAAATCGCCACGCGCTATCATCACCGCGTCGGCAGCATCAAGAATGGTGTCGAAATTATCCAGTGCCTCTTGCTTCTCGATCTTGGCTACGATCCCTACGTCGGGCTTACCGTCAGCCAGATGCTGGATGAGCCAACGTAGCTCCTGAATCGTTCTCGCGCTTCTCACAAAGGAGAGGGCAAGGAAGTCCACTCCTTGATTCAACGCGAAGAGGGCATCGTCGCGATCTTTGGGCGTGATCGCCGAGATGTGGGATAACTCCCCCGGGGGGGTGATCCCCACATGCGAGCGCAGCTCACCCCCTACGACGACTTGGCAGATCAGTCGATCGGATTCCTTCTCCTCCACCGTGAATTCAAGCGTGCCGTCGTCAAGGAGGAGTGTTGACCCAACGCTAACCCCGTCGATCACCTCAGGATGAGGCAGGTGAATCTCGTCCCTCTCCTTGGTCGTCTTCTTGCTGGTCAATACAACTCGATCGCCTCTCCTCAATACAAGCGGCTCAGGCTCGATCGTACCGAGACGAAACTTCGGACCCTGCAAGTCGGCCATCACGGCCACCGTGGCGCCTTCATCCTGCGCCAACCGCCGAGTGGCAGCGATGTCGAACGCATGCTCGTCGTGAGTTCCGTGTGAGAAGTTGATTCGTGCCACATCCATGCCAGCACGGATCATCGCTCGAAGCGTGGCCTCATCGCGGGATGCAGGCCCAATCGTACAGACGATCTTAGTTCGTGTGCGATCCATATCAGCCTTCACGTAACCCTCCTTGAGCGAAAGTGCGGGTGGGAATCGTGAGCAGACGGCGAGCAACCGGATTTCTCCAGCCGTGGTATCTGCCCACACCAACCCTCGATGAATGATACAGCCTCATGCGAGTTCCTGCCGCCTATCTTTCCTACCTTGTAGGTTCCAGCCAAAACCTATCCAGTTAGTCGCTCTGGCTTGTGGCTCGCAAAGACAATATCATGCTTATAATAAGACAGTTTCCGTAGCAGGAGGTCACGAAGTGATCAAACGACTCGATCTTCCTCCCTACACGATCGACCCTCAAAAGCACAGCCGGTACGATGAGCGACAGACGGTCTTCATGCGGCGCTTCTGGGACAGAAAAGCGAGCTTTTACGGAAAGGAGTACCGGGAGAATGTGGCGGAAATAATCGCTTGCGATAGCCCTGGTTACTCACGCCTTGATTTCGCGAGGATACTCGCCGCATGGACCGTTAATGACTGTTTCAGTGATGCGTTCTCCTGGAAGCGGTTGGGCCAGGCTGATCCAAGCATGATTAAGATCGGGGTGCATCCCGTGCCGGACCAAGCTCTCATGAGTAAACAGGTTAAAGAGACGGCTCGTATGTACGGTGCGGACCTCGTTGGTATCTGCGAGCTCAATCCGAAGTGGGTCTACTCGCGACCGAAGCGGGGACCCGATTGAGATCCCTGCAGAGTACAAGTACGCGATTGTGATGGGGATCGCGATGGACAAGGAAGCGGTGATGACCTCGCCGGCTTTTACATCGGCCACCGCGACCGGAGTTGGCTATTCGCGCATGGCGTTTACGATCGCCTGTTTAGCCCAGTTCATCCGTAATCTTCGCTACAGTGCGATCCCGATGGGGAACGACACCGCCCTGAGCATTCCGCTTGCCATCGACGCCGGCCTGGGGCAGCTGGGGAGAAACGGCCTTCTGATCACTCCGGGATATGGCCCCTGCGTGCGGATCTGCAAGGTGTTTACCGATCTTCCCTTGAAGCCGGATCGACCGATCGATTTTGGCATTACTGAAACCTGCAAGGATTGCAACAAATGCGCCACGGCGTGTGAAGTGAGAGCGATCAGCTTTGAGCGTGAACCTTCGTACGAAGTTGCCAGTCCCTCCAACAACGAGGGGATCCTCCGCTGTGCGGTGAACGTCGACCGCTGCTACGAATTCTGGGTGGAAAACGGAGCCGCCTATTCAAACTGCATAGCTACCTGCCCGTATACTCACCGTAGCGCTACATAGAATACGCGCAAAGACTTGAGGAGGTAAGTTGTCGTCTTTTGCGTTATATCTCGACCAGCTCCAGATCTCGTGCGGTGCGAATCGCTTTTTCTGGCCGAAGGAGCGCCACATGGCGGTGCGTTCCGCCGTAGGCCTTGGAAGTGAAGATTGTCAGACACCGATCTTCGTATAGGTAGGTTGGGGCATGCGGCTGGTGCGAGCGGACGAGCGCCTTGAGTCCAAGGCGATTTAAGATCGTCTCAAATGCGTCTCGGCCGTACACGGGCCTGCCGAGCGCACCGGGATCGAGCACGGTTCCTGGGGCGTCCATCCAGTCGCCCCAGGTGATGCGTCGCCAGTCCGATGAGCCAAGCTTGATATCTTGGATCGCCTCGATTGAGTCTGTATCGGGCAATGCGCCGTGCAGGGCAAGTACTCCACTCGGGTGCCAGGCCGCGAACGGAAGGAGCGAGAGGGTCGCAGCGATGCGTTGCTCGTCTTTGGGAGCGAGGCACTGCCAGAAGTCGGCCGGTGAGAATGTCGTCACTGCCCAGCCCTCGTGGTTTCCCATGAGAAGAAAGACCGCCTTAGGATGAGCTAGCTTCGTTTGCAGGATCAACTCGAGGTTTCCGGCTGAGTCCGGACCGCGGTCGACGTAGTCGCCGAGGAAAACGATCACATGATCCGTGTCGAGGAATCGATCAAACACCCGCTCGGTCGCCTCGCGATCCCCGTGGGTGTCACCAACGAACACGATCGTCTTGTCCTTTGGAAGTTCGATCAGCCGTCCCTGTTTCTCCAAGATTTCTGCCACATCGGATAGCAGTTCTTGTCCTATCATACGGCTTAAGGTTACAGGTTGAGCCACGGAAGGCAAGTGTAGTAGCTGAACATCCAGCTCTCGTTAGGTGAACAGCCTACCGCTTGTGAGTTGTGAGCACTGGTCAAACAAGTAGGCGTACGATCGCCGGAAGTGGGATCGCTCCCAGCGATTGGAGGCTTGAGAGTAGTGCTCACCCATTTAAGAGCCCCTGCTCAGCTCCTTGAAGCTATCCGCGAAGCTATGAACAGAGTCGTTTGCGGGGCTGTCCTTGATCTCGCGTCAGCCAGCTACAGGGATGTAATATACATCACTGTCGTAGCCACTACAGATTCAATAAAAAAGACTTGACCCCCACATACCGAGGTGAGCCCTCCGATGTCGAGGAGCTCACCTCAGCAACACTTCAGCCCTAAGCTATCCGCAGGATCTGTTTCGCACGTGCTACATTGTCCACGGTGAGGACGAGCTTATTTCGCTCCACGCCAGCGTACAAAGACTGCACATTTATCCCGTCGTCAGCGAGCCGACGGAGTAGCGTGGCCAGTTCTCCTGGGTGATTGGGAATGTCGATGACCAAAGCTTCGTTTTCCTTGAAGTCCACTGCAAGGTCCTGCAAGATCCTCCGCGCCTCGCCAGGGTCATCGATAGCGAGACAGATCAATCCTGTGTCTTCCGACCCTAGCCCAGTAATCCCGTCGATGTTAATACGCGCCTCGCCGAGTGCTGAGGCAATCTTTGCAAGGGCTCCGGGCTGATTCTCCACTGTGAAACGCAACTCCTTCATCGTTGGCACCTCCTTCTGTTCTATCATAGCCTTCTCGTACCCGCTCGAGCAAGCCATGACCTCTCGCCTAGTGAGGGACCGCCCCCTGAACGGGAGAAAGGCATAAGTTGACAGGAGGGAGGCACGCTCGCCAGACTACGGTGGTACCCAAAACGAACAGCGAGGCGCTTCAATTACATGTAGTTGGGATCTGGGGTAGGACGATGATAAAGTCGACAATCACTCGTAGCTTGTTCCTGCTACTGGTCGCAATTCTCCTCATGTCTGGATGTGTAATCGAGCCGTGGCCGGAGCCGGCGCGAAAGACCGTACCGCACGAACAGCGGTGGGGCATCTACGCACTGGATCTTTCCTTTGAGGATGTTGAGTTGATCTACAGCTCTCCCCGCAAGATCTCGACCTTACGCTTAAACAGCGCTGGCGATCGTCTGGTCTTCTCTCAGAAGATCGACGGTGACAAGGACATCCACGAGGAGATCTGCACCTTGAGGGTAGACGGTACGGATCACAGGAGGCTCACGGACAATGAACTGTGGGACCTCTGCCCTGCCTGGTCGCCGGACGGTACACAGATCGCGTTTCTCTCGGGGCGCGACGGCACTCTTGACATCTTCATGATGAACGCATCTGGTGGCAACGTGCGGAAGATCTATGATTCCGGTGGGCATGACGCGGCTTCTCATTATACACCTCCTTTGGAAGCGTCCAATACGCACTCGTGCCTCTGCTCTGTCCTCATCCGTCAGCGGTTTGGTGAAACTCACGGCCTAGGCATTGTCGTGGAGGGTTAAGAAAAGTCTTGCAATCCAACATTTGAGACTCTTCAATACTGACCCATTTCATTGCTTGTCTCCTGCTCTTCGTCTTTCCGATTTTCCTTCTATCCTATCATTCATTGGCCCGTTTCTTCAGCCTGTTCATGCACGGTAACGACCACCTTGCCGCGAGCGTGTCCACGCTCGACATATCGGATAGCTTCGGGAACCTCAGCCAACGAATAGCGTCGATCGATGACCGAACGGACGGCACCCGCTTCGATCAGCTCCTTAACAACGGCCAGGTCGGCCGTGGTGGGACGCTGGAGCATCGGTTTCAGTCGCTTGCCGCTTGTCAGCGCGACCCACAGCGATTGCAGCAGGAGGCCCACAGAGATTGTGGTAGTCACGTAGATCCCGTTCGAGGTCAGGACACGCTGGCACTCGGCGAACGTGCGCTTCGCCACCACATCGAAGATCACATCATAGTGCTCTGCGCCCTGAGTGAAGTCTTCTTGCGTGTAGTCGATGACCCGTTCGGCGCCGAGCGAACTGACCAGCTCGAGGTTGCGTGTGCTGCACACGCCGGTCACCTCGGCGCCGAACGCCTTAGCGATCTGCACCGCGAACGTCCCGATTCCACCCGATGCGCCATTGATCAGGACCCTGTCTCCTGGCTTGACCTTGCCTTTGTCCCGGAGGCCCATCACCGCCATCACGCTCGCCATCGGCACGGCGGCGGATTCCTCGTAGGACAGTCCGTCCGGCTTTGTGGCTACCAGACTAGATTTGGAAAGACTGATATACTCCGCGAAGCTCCCGTGTTTGGAGCTGAGGCCGAAAACTTCATCCCCTGGCTTGAACGCCGTCACACTGTCGCCGACCGCCTCCACCCCTCCCGCCACATCGGAACCCAGCACTTGGTGTCCTGGCTTGAGCAACCCGCCAACCATCAGTCGCGCCAAGAACGGCTTGCCCCTCAGGCAATGCCAATCCTGCGGATTCACAGCAGCCGCATGGACCTTGACAAGAATCTCGTTATCCCGCACTGCAGGTTTCTCGATCTCGCGGATTGACATTGCCTCTGGCGGACCGTATCTCTCAAAGACAATCGCTTTCACACGTCTCGCCTCGAACGTTCCGCCCGCACCAGCCGCGTTGTGCCGACTGCAGCGACGATACCGACAACGACCAACCCGAACAGCGCTGCAGACACCAGATTGCTTCTCAATTCAGTTCCTGCCGTGGAACTGGGGACCATGAAGACGATAGCGCTGCTGGTAATGCTGAAGTGAGTCAGCAGCATCAACAACATGCTGGCGTTGGCGTTGTTGTGAATCCACGTCATGATCACGGTTTGGAGAATGGGACCCAAGGCCAACGCAATCAGGATGGGGATGGCCCCCGTCCTGAACTTCGATAAGGCCAAGTAGTTGATCGGAGCGTGCCAGAGCGCCCATCCCATGCCCACGATAAGGGCTGCAGTCAGTGCGCTGTGGCGTTCCAGCAGCTTGGGCAGGGCGAAGCCTCGCCAGCCGAATTCCTCCATCAGACATGCAATGAGGGCAATGGGAAGTGCAAACGCTAGCTTGTCGACGACGTCAATCGGGCCCGTCGGTCCGCCGAGCCAGCCTTGAACAAAGTAGCTCACGCCATAGACGACGGGGATTAGCAGTAGGGACACCGCATACCAGATGGGCTTCACCTGCCAGCGAACGGCTCGGGCGAAAAGCGCTCGGACTCCCTGCTTGCCGTCGACCATCCGTGCGAACAAGACCCCGAACACGCTGGGACTCGCTACGAGAAACACGAGCGCGACGTGCATCGCACCAGGTCCCTCGACCGGATCGATCGGTACCAGAGCGATGATCGCGGCCATGAAGATCCAGGTCCATACCACAATGAAAACCAGAAACGCCAGCGCCGGTCTTTTCTTGATGAACTCCCTCATTCTCCTCCCCCTTACCTCCAGTAGCTCCGACCGAGATCGGCAACACAACGTCCAACATACTTGGATATCCGGAACGATGCAATTCCACAGCATGTACGGCGCTCGCCGACACGACACGTTCCCTCTCGGTTTGCGAAAACCTGACGAAGGCAAAGATCAGCAGCCTCGTTGCCACGCTACGGCTAGCGAACGCGTTCTACAATCTCCGATGCGTTTCGTGGTCTCCGTTACAGTCAGCGTTTTCAAAGGGTGCCTCTCCGGTGAAGAGTTGACTCTTCACCACGTTCCCCTCCCCCTACCCCACCAGAGGTACTTGGTAGTTCTCCAATTGGCCCCTCAAGCTCTTGTGATGTACATCACATTGGAGAACGAAGCGCGTGCCGGATGCGGCGCCGCCCATTGACGCCGGCGATCTGCTCTGTTGTTCGGTCTACTATTCGCGCAGGGTCAGTAAAGCGACTTATCACCCTATCCTTGGTCCATTCTTCGGGGTGAAGGTCACCTCTGAATGCACTCGTGCGCTGGCAAAGGTTCGCACAATGATTCAAGGCGTGAGTGATCATCATTCACGTCGTGAATGGATTTCGGCACAAGACAAGCCAAGCTCCCGAGCGAGATCTAGGCATCGACGCGTGCTCGCTTCGTCTTGCCACGTCCCGACCGGCGGAGTATTATGCACTCTCGGGTTCAGCGACTGCGCTGCCCGATCGCTTCGAAGGGGGTTGAGGAATGAGCACAGGGAAGGTCGTTTCACTGGTTCTCGGAAGTCTGATTCTGCTCGTCGGTGTTGCTCTTCTGTTCGGCGGAGGGACGCTGGTCGGCGTCGATCTCACCTTCAGCGATGAGGACGGGTTCCTGAACCTGCCGCCGACCGATATCGAACGAGACACTTACGCAGTGGCCGGGCGAATGGTCCTCGAGGGCGACTGGATCTGGTGGTGGAAGCACCCGGCCACGATTCAGGTCAGGATGACGGGCGAGCAGCCTGTCTTCATCGGCATCGTGCCAAGCTCCGATCTCAAGGGCTACCTGTCCGACGTCTCCTATTCGCAGATCGAGGACATCGACTTCGACGATTACTGGGCCGATCGCGTCTGGACGACCGACTACCGGGACTACATCGGCACGATCGCACCGGCATCTCCGGCCGATCAGACCTTCTGGCACGCCAGTGTTCAGGGCGCGGGAGAGCAGACGCTGAGATGGGCGATCGAGCCGGGCGACTGGATGCTCGTCGTGATGAACGCCGACGCGAGCCGCGGAATCGAGGTCTCCGGCACGGTCGGCGCCCACGCCCCGTGGCTGCTGGGCGTCGGGATCGGTCTCCTCGCCGCAGGAGTCGCCCTGGTCGCGCTCGGCCTGACCCTCATCTTGTTCGTCGCGCGTCGCGCGCGGATCGAAGCGCCGCAAGCGCCGGCCGAATCTTCTCAGCCGATCGCCTCAGGCGGCTTCCCGCTTACGTTCAAGGCGGAGATGACCGAACCACTCTCTCCGGCACTGTGGCTGGTGAAGTGGTTCCTGCTGATCCCCCATCTTCTCGTCCTGCCGTTCCTCTGGGTTGGGTTTGCCTTCTCATGGATCGTGGCGCTCTTCGCGATTCTGTTCACCGGGCGCTACCCACGCGGGTTGTTCGACTACAACGTCGGCGTGATGCGGTGGACGTGGCGCGTTGCCTTCTACAGCTACCAGGCGCTGGGCACGGACAGGTATCCGCCGTTCACCCTGCAGGCCGGCGGGTATCCGGCCGATCTCGACGTCCGGTATCCGGAGACGCTGTCCCAAGGGCTCGTGCTGGTGAAGTGGTGGCTGCTGGCGATTCCCCACTACATCGTGGTGGGCATCCTGCAGGGCGGTGCAGGCTTCTATTCCTGGGGGCTGGTGACGATCCTGACGATGTTCGCAGCCATCACACTGCTGTTCACCGGAAGGTACCCGAAGGACATCTTCCGACTGGTCGTCGGCATGAACCGCTGGGCATTTCGAGTGTTCGCCTACGCGGCGCTGATGACCGATGAGTACCCTCCGTTCCGTCTGGAGGAGTAGCGAACTGACCGGGGCTTAGCGCGGCTCTCCGCAACGCAGCTTCCGATGGCCGGACGCGCTCATTCGACGACTCCACGTTTGACAGTCGTCGCCCCTCTGTGAATCCTGTGCGGGGGTGAGAAAGATGACTAGAGCGGCACGCAGTCTTCTTGTCTTCGGGATCTACCTTGTCCTGCTGGGGGACTAACGGCTCTGTGCGAACCCCAGTAGATACTCACCAAGCCAGTCTAGGGAGTGCCCGCGAGGCTGCTGTAACGTGTGGTGAGGCGTGGTTTCGCGAATATGTGATTTGTTGATCACTTTGTCGCATTTTCCGGCACCGGGAAACGCGCGTCATTCGAGCATGTACGTGTGCCGAATGCGCCTTCTATTGGGATCTTTCTCTTGAGCCCCTAGGTCGTCACCACGCGAGGGCCAACACTTGAGTTCTACATTCAGTCCCCCAGGCTCCTGAACTCCGAACCCACGGGATTGCTCCTCGGGCTTGCCGGAGAGAACGACCGCACGACCGCCGGAAGCGCGTCGGACTACCTACCGGATCACCCGGACGCCGGGACGCTCTACGCCTGGAAGATCACCCGCCAGGAAGCCGCCGATCCGCATTCCCTGACGATCCGCGATGACTTCTGCACCCTCCTCGACCTCGACACGCTCCCCGACCTCTGGGTTGCGTTTCGTCTGTAATTGGAGCCGGGGACGGCGGTCGGGCCGGCGGTCGCGGAGGTCCTTT
>JAUWGE010000040.1 GCA_030606565.1 Candidatus Bipolaricaulota bacterium
TTCTTACTCGTCACGGTCTTGATGCTTCTCTGCTTCATTACAGCGGCTCAGGAGGAGTCTACACCAAGTTCCTCTACAGATTATGCGATTGCAGCCATCGTCAACGGAGAGATCATTACACAAGACACGCTAGCAGCAAGCGCGCAACTTGTACAAATTTTCCAAGTAATCATCCAGGAGTTTCCCATCTTTGGGCAAACCCTTTTTACCACCCCGGAAGGCGACGCGCTCCTGTACGCCTACCAGTTAGGCATACTTGATACAATAATAACTAGCCGTCTTGTGATTCAACAGGCAAAACAACATGACATCGCGCCAGATGAGAAGAAAGTTGAGGAACAGGTAAAAGAACAACTCAATCAGATCATCGAGCAAAATCAACTAACGATTGAACAAATAGAGGCTATCTTGTCGGAACAAGGGTCTTCCTTGGATGAATATAGGCAAATGATGAGAGAATCCTTTGCCGAACAATCCATGGCGCAAGACTTGTATACCTTGATCACTCAACCTGTAGTCATAAGTAGTGAACAGATCTCTGCCTACTACCAAGACCATGAGGAGGAGTTCGCCGCAGAAGATGGATCGATCTCCCCCTTAGATGAAGTAAGAGAGCAGATTCATGAGGATTTGCTGGAAAATGCGCAAGCCAACGCGTGGAATACGTGGTTCGATGATGTAAAGGACAAGGCCGAAATCGAAATCCTCTTCTGACAATAATCTTGGCCCTGGGCACAATTTGTAGTAGCATACTGGTAGAGAAGAGACGAATCCCACAGGAAATAATAGAGGAATTAGGAGGATCGATGGCGGAAGTAACGCTTACCAAGGTAATGAAAACGTTCGGCGACTTTGTTGCCGTGAACGAGATCGATCTAGCGGTAGACGATGGCGCATTCACAGTGCTGGTTGGGCCATCGGGGTGCGGGAAGACGACGACGCTGCGGATGATCGCTGGGTTGGAAGAGGTGACATCGGGTGAAGTGCGAATTGGGGAGCGAGTGGTGAACCGTGTTCCGCCGAAGGACCGTGATATCGCGATGGTCTTTCAGAACTACGCGCTTTATCCGCACATGGACGTGTATAACAACATGGCGTTTGGTCTCAAGCTGCGCAAGACTCCAAAGAAGGAGATCGATGAGCGTGTGCAAGCGGCGGCGGCGCTTCTTGGCATAGAGGAGAAGCTGAAGAGCAAGCCGCGTGAGCTCTCCGGTGGGCAGAGGCAGCGAGTTGCTGTGGGGCGAGCAATCGTGCGTGACCCGAAGGTATTCCTGTTCGATGAGCCGTTGTCGAACCTGGATGCCAAGCTGCGCGTACAGATGCGCACTGAGCTTGAGCAGCTACACCACAAGTTACAGACGACAACGGTGTACGTAACGCACGACCAGGTAGAGGCAATGACGCTAGGGAGCAAGATCGCCGTGATGCGCGATGGGGTAATCCACCAGTACGCATCGCCACAGGAGACGTATGATCGGCCATCGAACCAGTTTGTCGCTGGTTTCATTGGAAGTCCGGCGATGAACTTGCTTACGGCAAGGGCCACGATGAACGACGGTACGATCTCCCTGACCGGAACAGGGTTCATGATCAATCTACCCGCAGATGGGAGGATCGATGCCGTTCCAGAGCAGGTAATTGTTGGCATCCGTCCGGAGGATCTCACCGGCCCACTTACTGAGGGGGAGAATCTCCTTGAGATGACGGTAAAGGTGACAGAGCCGTTAGGCAACGAGCTACTCGTGTACGCGGACTGCGGTGGAGAGCAGGTAGTAGCGAACCTCGATCCTCATCAACATATCGAGATCGACTCCACAATCAAGCTCTCTCCCAATCTTAAGACTCTTCATCTGTTTGATTCAGAGACAGAAGAGACCATACTATAGGCTGTTCTCGGAGATGGATCGACAGTTCGTTCTTGCACAAGATGAACCTCGCGCGTGTACTTTGTCGTTCTTTACCAGTTCGCGCAACAAGTGACGTGGGAACAAGGTAAGGACGGAAAAGCGCCCGCACCTAATAGCTGTTTTGGCTTCGATTGATCAGTTCTCCACAGTGAAGCGGATGCGGACGACCCCCTCTTTTCTCATATCGTGGCTTCTCACGCAGAAGCGGCCGATCTGCGCCGTGTGCCCTACATGGTCCCCGGCACATGGCATTGCGTTCAGGTCGCCAATAGTAACGATGCGAATGTTGGTTGCGTCCCCAGGCACTTTCCACAAGTCGTAGTCTTCTCGTGCCTCCTCGATTGGAAGTACCTGTACAGTGATGGGATAGTCCTTCTCGATCTCCGCATTCACGGCTCTCTCGATTGCAAGGATGTCTTCCCGTAGGAGCCCTTGAGAGACGGCGTAGTCACACTTGGACTTCCTGTCGCCTATATGCGACTCGAGGTTCCGCGGTGAGCCAAACTCTCGCTGCATCACCGCGGTCAAGATATGCTCTGCGCTGTGCATCCTCTGCAACCTACTCACACCCAATTCGTCAGCTCCTCTTGATCTCTTAGACTTAGAATGATACCGGCTTTAGCCCTTTGCCACACCCTTCTAGGGCAATACACCTCTTCTTCTTTAGCCTCGGCAGCCAACAAGATATAGTTTTTCACTCGCTTGTTGATCGAGATCGTAACGCAGGAAGATCAGCGTCCGCGGGATCAACACATCCGAAAATTATAGTGGATTGGATATACTCACGTTTTTCCAGGAGAGGTCGTGATTCCACCGCTGGCCGCTCGGAAAGAGCGAGATTAGGTGTTAAACTGATAGACTCAGGGGGTAAATGACGACCTATGTCAAGTGAAGAGAAGATGAAAGTCACGGTGAAACTCTTTGGCGGAATAGGTAATTTCGCCAGTATTTCGACGGCAAGTGTCTTGCTTCCTCCTCATGCCGCGATCAGCGAGGCGTTGAAAGAGCTTTACCAGAGCCACCCCACGCTACAAGAGAAGTTGGAGAAAGGCGTTGCGGAGGGTTATATCAACATCATAGTGAACGGTCGAAACATTCGCTTCCTGGGCGGCCTAGAGACATCCCTTTCCGAAGGGGACAGGATTGCCTTCCTTCCCCCGATCGGCGGAGGATAAGACTGGCCAGCGACAGCCAGGTACTTACCGGCCACGCTTCTCAATCAAGGAACTCGTAGCGCCCCTCGCTGCAGCAGGGGCAATGCTTGGCCTTGTGAATCTCCTGAGCGCTGAAAGTGTTCCGCCAGATATCGTAGGTGATGAGCTTCACCGGACACTCTGGCGAACCAAGGAGGATCTTAAGTGCCTGGGTTGTCTCTATGGTCGCAATCGCTCGCGGAATGGTGTTGATAATCCCAGCATTTCTCGCAGTGAGGACGATTTCGTCGGGGACAGGACTGGGGAAAAGACAGCGCAGACAGGGTCCCTTGTTGGGAAGGATTGGCATCGTCATCCCGTAGGTGGCAGCAACGGTGGCGAAGATCCACGGTATGTCGTGCTTGACGCAGGTGTCGTTTAGCAGGTACCGGGCCTTAAGATTGTCAAATCCGTCCAGAACAAGGTGGTATCCCTCGATTAGTTGCTCCACATTGTGGGCCTCAATCTTGGTAACCTCATAGCTCACTTCAGACTCCGAATTTATCGCCGTGAGAGCCTTCGCCACAGCCTGAGCCTTGGGCCGCCCAAGGTCAGCCTCTCCCATCAAGGCCTGGCGCTGCAAGTTGCTAAGTTCGACCCTGTCGTGATCGACAACGGTGATCTGCCCGACCCCGGCACGAGCGATGAGATCGGCAAGGTTTGTCCCCAGGGCGCCACACCCGGCAATGAGAACCCTCGCTTGAGCCAACCGTTGCTGACCTTCCTCCCCTATCTCGGGGAGAATCCGTTGCCTGAGATAACGATCGCTTGTCATTGCCCAACCTTCTTTTACCGCGTTTGCTCAAGAATACGGGAAGAGGATTCTATATGCAGCGCAATAGGCACATCCTGAGAAGTTTGTCCGCAAAGAATCCTCGCCACAGCTGTTACCTAAAGCTGCATGGATTAACCGCTTGAAGAGAGAACTAACTTCTCCTGAAACTGGCGCGTCCACTCGCCCAACCCGCCGAGGAGGCTCTTCGCCTCAGGAAAACCCGCGCCACTCAACATCTGCGCCGCCTCATCACTCACAGAGCCATCCTGATCGTAAAGAATGATCAGCACACCCTGAGGGAGGCGGCTCGTCCAGTCACCCAGTTCCGCGTAAGGGATGTTGATCGCGCCCATCAGATGAGCGGTTGCGTAAGCCTCCGGACCTCGCAGGTCGATCAACAAGTAGAACAGGTAGTCCAAGTCACTCACTGCGATATGGTAGCGCTCCGGTTGTTTCACCGTTCCAGTAACCCGCAGCGTGAGTGTAGGGGTTGTTGGATCGTTCGATTCGATGTAGATACGCTTGGCGATATTCCCCCTGAACCCCGCTGTATCTATGCTGATCTCAAGCTCAGTCGATTCTCCGGGAGAGAGGTTGTCTTTCGGGAGGTCTGCAGTAGTACACCCACAATCCGCGCGCACCCGCTTTATCACGAGGGACTCATCTCCGACATTCCTCAGGGTGAACGTGTGAGTGACGGCGATCCCTTCGAGTATTTCTCCGAAGTCGTACATGGAGCCCTCGACATCGATCTTCGGTGCAGCCACTACAGTGGCTCCCAGGGCGACGATGATTAACAAAAAGACAAATCCAGCTTTCATTAATTCCTCCTTGTGTCCGTTCTGAGTTCTCAAGTTAGGTTCCCGAGGAAAGTCAAGCAGAGAATGGACATTCGAACTCTGTTTTCGTAACTGCCACCAGCACAGGCAGTAACTGGCGGGAATTTCAGATAAACGCGACCTAACCACTGCATCGATGTTGTATCAACTTACTCGCCGCATCCGCTGACCGCTAAGGGCAGAAACTACGAAGAGAAGAGAAAGCATAACCACTCGTCGCGGCATGTATTTCGCGCCTCCAGTTAACCTACATAAAGATACTCAATCGGTGGGAGAGATCA
The DNA here is from genome assembly GCA_030606565.1 of Candidatus Bipolaricaulota bacterium. GTDB lineage: Bacteria > Bipolaricaulota > Bipolaricaulia > UBA7950 > UBA9294 > UBA9294. The sequence continues at coordinate 4,996 of JAUWGE010000040.1, forward strand.
AGTGAAATAGCGCAGGCCGGGTTTCATACTACACAGTTTTCCTAGCTGTATTTCAGCACCCGTTCATAGATTGCCTCGTACTGCGGGACGATCCCTCGATAGTTAAAGACCGTGGCGGCACGTTCTTTGGCCGCACGCGCGAAAGCCTCTTTTCGCGAACAGTTGGAGAGAAGCTCAATGGAGTAACTGGACATTTGGTCGAGGTCTCCTACCGGAGCAAGGTACCCGGTAACCCCATGCTCCACTACTTCAGGAATCCCACCAACATCACTCGCCACCACCGGGACCCCGCTTGCCATCGCCTCCAATGCGGCCAACCCAAAACTCTCTGTCTCGCTGGGGAGCAAAAAGAGGTCGGCAGCTTGGAGGATCGGAGCGACCCGCTCCACCACCCCAAGAAACGTAACGCGATCGCCCACCCCAAGGTCTGTGGCAGTTTGCTCGGCTACTGAGGTATCCGGTCCGTCTCCCACCAGGATCAGCCGCGCGTCCATCACTGCGGCGACCCTGGCGAAGACGGTGATCACGTCCCGGATCCGCTTGACGGGACGAAAGTTTGATATGTGCATTAACGTGACCTGCTGCGGGGAACCACAACATGGAATACAAGGTGAAATCTCGCCCTCGTGCAGCTCTGGGTCAATGAAGTTGTAGATAACGTCAATCTTGCGAGTCACTCCGAATTGACATCTCGTCTCCTCCTGTAGAAAGTGGGAGACCGCCGTCACCGCATCGGCTTTTTCAATCGTCAGCGTTGTGACCGGTTTGAACGACGCATTGTTCCCGACTAGGGTGATATCGGTCCCGTGCAGGGTTGTTACTACCTTGAGATCCGAGCTCCCTATAATCTGTTTTGCGAGCAAGGCTGCTGCCCCGAACGGGATTGCGTAGTGCACGTGGAGGATCTGAAGCCTCTGCATCCGTGCTACCTCGGCCATCTTAGAAGCAAGGGCAAGGGCATAGGGAAAGTGTCTGAGAAGCGGGTACTCCTCGATCTCAACCTCATGGAAGCTAACGCGCGGTGGGAGCTCTGCTAGCCGAAGCGGCGCGGCATAGCTGATGAACGCCACCTCGTGCCCCCGCTCTGCCAGATGCTTCCCGAGTTCGGTAGCAACTACTCCGCTTCCTCCATGGGTGGGGTAACAGGCGATGCCGATCCGCATGCTCTCTCCCATGCTCGCTCCTTAGAACGACCGAAATTCCAACGCTATCGGATCCTCGACCTCCAACTTACCTCGGATTAAGAAACCCTCTCCATACCGCTTGCCTATAAGTGATCCATAATAAGCCATGCGGCTGCGGATAAACCAATCCGTCTCGGGCGAGGTAAGCCGTGTCGGCGCGTAGCTCGATTCGTCCGCTCTAAATTGGGTGGTATAGGCATAGATTGCTTCCATCTTTTGATCGAATTGGTCAGTGATATCGACAATGAATGTCGGATCGAACTCCTCCCATCCCATATAGTAGAGAATCTTGGTTGGACGATGGCTCTCTTGGCCTGTCTCATAGCGGGAGAGCCCGGCGAGGAATATCCCTTCGTAGACCAGTTCACTTGCGTGCGCATGGTCGGGATGCCGCACACACCAATGGGGAATGAAAACCAGCTGCGGCTTCCAACGACGAACAACCTCGGCCACCTTATGCTTGGCCGGGGTAGTCGCGCGAAGGTTTCCATCCTCGAGATCCAGGTTCTCCCTTGTGGTCACACCGAGGATCTCGGCGGCGGCTATCGCCTCCTGCCGGCGTGTCACTACCGTTCCTCGGGTCCCCAACTCGCCACGGACCATGTCCACAAGGACAATAGATCGGCCGGCGCTAGCCAATTTGGCGAGCGTCCCCCCACAGCCAAGCTCGATGTCGTCCGGGTGAGCACCAAAAGCGAGTACATCTGCTTCAGCCATTTTCACCCTCCAAGGTTATCACATGATGTGAGAAATCGTCAACTCGTCCCATCGAGAAGAGTCTATCCACAAACTCAGATCCATACCGGTTGATGAAGTAAGGCAGAGGAAAGACGCGCTCCTGGGGTCTTCCTCTTGGGAGGAGAGCGTTACCAAGTTGTTGGAGCTTCCGCGCCCCAAGGCCGCGCTTCGCCAGCTCGGCCCGGATGGCACGATTCTCCAGCTGATCAATGTTATGGAGGGAGCTTGTTCGAGCCTTCTCTCTCCTTTTTTCCAAACCGGGGTCGATCTCTCCAAGAAGGGCGCGCAGCGGAACAAACGCCTGGGCTGTTGTCTCTCGCGCCGCCGAGAACCGCGATTTTAGCTCCTTTGGCGCAAGCTCGCGCAGTACCTGTCTGGCGTTGAATGTCCCGGAGAGAATAGCGGCAACGCTCGTCCCGTAGCGCGTAATCAGATCGGCCTCTTCTTGAGCCAACACGGTATAGCTCTTCCTCGGGAAGAGGACCGGCTGCGGCAGGCGAAAGAGCTGATACAGTGGTTTCAGCATGGCATGATACGCGGTTTCTCCTGGACCGAGAACGCTCGCCACACTCGGAAGGAGCGTGTCGGAAAGCAGTGGACGGAGAGCGGCATCGGTCGAGTAGCGCTCGGGATGTTCTATCACTTCCGTAAGATGATCGAAAGGAGATTTAACCCGGACCCTACGTCCCTCAGCATCAAGGGTGAACAGGCGCCCCGCCCTATCAGGGGATAGGGCCGGCTCG
>JAUWGE010000047.1 GCA_030606565.1 Candidatus Bipolaricaulota bacterium
CCCTACGAGGAACTGGTCGGATTGCCCGGACAGGACATCGTCCACCCGGATTACCATCACCTCTTCGAGGATTTCAAGAGACAGGTGCAGGCTAGCGGCCGGTTTCACGCCCAGTCGATTGATCTCCGAAAAGACGGAAGCCCTATCAACGTCGAGGTGCACGGGGCTTCATTCAGCTATAGAGGCAAGCCCCATCTCCTGGCAGTCGCCCGGGACATCACTGAGAGAGTGCTGGCTCGTCAGATGCTGGAGCGGCGCGTCGAAGAGCGCACGCGCGAGATCGAGCAACGCCGCAGGGTTGCCGAAGGCCTGCGCGAGATTTTGGCCATCCTCAATTCCAGCCGCCCCTTGAAGGAGATCCTTGACTTCATCGTGGCGCAGGTTGTCCCGCTATTGGGCGCGAATGCTGGTGTCATCTACCACATCGATAGCCTCGAACAATCGATCATCATCGAGTCGGCTTCGGGAATGCCGGCCGATTTCATTACCATCGGCCCGATTCCCCTGATTGACACGAAGCCGAACAAGGCGATCCTGGATCGGCAGCCGTATGCCGTGACCGACTTTGAAGCCACTCTCGCAGCCTATCGTGCGGACGATCCGAGCCTCCCCCCAGAGATCCATGCCTGGATTGCAGCCATTAGGACGCACTTTGGCTCCTATCTCTCGGTCCCACTCATCGTCAACGAAAAGGTCTATGGTGCTATCTCGATCTTCTACCGTGAACCGCGAGAGTTCTCCGACGAAGAGATCAAGCTGGCGGTCGCCTTCAGCGATCAGGTGGCCCTCGCCATTGAGAACGCTAAGCTGCGGCAACGGGCTGAGAGGGCAGCTGTGATAGAGGAGCGGGGGCGACTGGCGCGGGAACTCCACGACTCGGTAACCCAGTCCCTTTACAGCATGACCCTCTTCGCCGAGGCCGCCCGACGGTTGAGTGCCACCGGAGAGCAGGAGTCCGCGGAGGAGCACCTCTCCCAACTTGGTGAAACGTCCCAACAGGCGTTAAAAGAGATGCGTCTTCTCGTCTATGAGCTTCGGCCATCTACGTTGGAGGAAGAGGGATTGGTCGGAGTGCTGCGCCAGCGTCTTGATACGGTCGAGAAGCGGGCCGGTGTCGAGGCTCAACTCTCAGTAGAAGACTCTCTGAATCTGCCAAAGGAAATCGAGGAAGGTCTCTACCGCATCGCGCAGGAAGCGCTGAATAACGCGCTGAAACACGCCGCAGCCACCGCGGTGACGGTACGGATTCGAATTGAAAGGAACCTTCTCACGATGGAGATAACCGACGATGGCCGGGGATTCGACCTCGATGCCGCGACCGACACAGGCGGGGTCGGGCTTTCAAGCATGCAAGAGCGAGCCGAGAAGTTGAACGGAGATCTTCGAATCGCTTCAACCCCAGGGAAGGGGACGAAAGTTCAAGTCCGAGTGAAGGTGAGGTGAGCCATGACAGAACCATCCATCCGAATCCTTATCGCCGATGACCATCCCGTCGTCCGAAAAGGGATCAAGGCCCTGCTTGACACGGAGCCGGGCGTGGAGGTCGTTGGAGAAGCCGCCGACGGGGAACAGGCAGTCACTAAGACCCGCACACTGAAACCCGATGTCATCCTGATGGACTTGGTGATGCCCCGCAAGGACGGAGTCCAGGCGATCAGCGAGATCCGAGAGGAGTTCCCCGACGCCCGCATCCTGGTCCTCACCAGTTTTGCCGAAGATAAGAGGATCATCGCCGCCATCGAGGCGGGGGCGTTGGGATACCTGTTGAAGGATTCCTCACCCCAAGAGCTGATCCGGGCCGTTCACACCGTGTACCAAGGTGAGTCCTCCCTGCACCCCACCGTCGCTCACAAGTTGATCCACAGGTTCCAACGCTCTTCCGAGGAAACCCAGACGGAGCCCCTCACCGCTCGCGAGCTCAAGGTACTTCGCCTGATCGCCGAGGGACTTTCCAATCACGATATCGCCAAGAAGCTGTTCATCAGCGAACCCACAGTGCGCACCCACGTCAGTAACATCCTGCGAAAGCTCCACCTGAACAACCGGACCCAAGCCGCGCTCTACGCCCTCAGAGAGGGACTCGCGTCGCTCGAGGAGTGATCCGGTAGTCCACCTTCTAATCCGCCTGCTAGTGCTCAAAGAAGAGCCGAGAAGGATATAGATTCACTGGTTGGGTGTGGCTTGTCGTCCATCTCTTGACAAAGAATTGTGGAAGACGTATATTACGAATAGTAAAATGTGCGACGAGTAAAGAACCCCGCAGCTTGCTGCGGGGTTCTTTACTAAATGAATGAACAGAAGACAATCTGGTGCGCGCGATCTGTGAGGCACCGAACCGGCTGTCGGCGGTCCGCGCGGCGGAGAACAAACGGCAGGTGTACTGGATACAGAAAAGGGGAAAAGATGCGCTTCGAACGGTTTGCATTCAATTGCATTCGATTCGTGCACGAAACGATGTACGGGCTGTTCCGGAATCCGGAGCGGGCACTTCGAGATGGAGGTGTCGCTTCCGGGATGCATGTGTTGGAGGTCGGCTGCGGCCCAGGTTTCTTCACGCTTCCAGCGGCGAAGATAGTTGGGGAAAACGGGTCCGTATGCGCGCTCGATCTGAACTCATACGCGGTCGAGCACGTTCAGCGGAAGGCCAAACAAGCAGGGGTAAAGAACGTTGAGGTCCTGCAGGTTGATGCCGCCGATACAGGCCAGCCTGTGGAGAGCTTCGACCTCGTATTCTTATTTGGTTTCCGTCGAGCAATCGGCGGGATGGAGCCGATCCTCAAAGAGATGCATCGGATCCTCAAACCAGGTGGAATTCTCTCCACGGAAGGCAAGCTCTTCGATGCGAGCGCGGGGTTCGAGCTGCGAACGAAGAAGGGCCGGATCATTCAGTACACGGAACGGGATTCCCGTTGACCGGATCGGAACCCGTACAGATCGGTTGCTTGAAACGGAGGCCGTATCAAGGGCCTCCGTTTCAATTACGGAAGAGGAGATCCTGTCAGACATGAAGCTTACCGATCGAAAGGTATCCGGAAACGGCGTCCAAACAGCCACAGCCCGCTGAAAACCCTACACCCTCGACTACCTACAACATTTGTCTTAGAAGGACCGCCTGAAGAGCGGTCCTTTTGTATTAGTCAGAACCCGCTTTTCCTCCGATGTCTAGCGCTCTTGGCAGCATTATGGTAGTGCTAAGAACCATCAAAGGAGAAAACGAGGCGACATAGATGAAAGAGCAATCGAAGGTATTGATCATGGCAAAACCAGGACAGGTACGGGACGGGCTGCGCGCACTTCTGCACGCGATACCCGGAGTGGACGTTGTCGAATGTCCCTGCGATGATGCGTTCAACTCCGATCTCTTCACAGAGCACGATCTGACCATTGTTCTCATTTCCTGCAACCTACTGGAAGAGGGGTCTCAGGACGCGTTGAGACGCCTCAGGGCAGAGAAGCCCAAGGTTCGTTTCATCGTTCTCACTGAAGATGTAGAACAGCGACAACTGGCACGGGACGCTGGGGTCGATCAAGTGCTGATCAAGGGGTCTTCGGCAGAGAAGCTTGTAGAAACCGTTAAACAACTTCTGTCCTGATGGGCAGAGTGAGGAGGTCCAAGCGATGAACTACTTTGAACAGCAGCAGTTGGCGAAAATCCGGGTGAGAGAGGCACAGCGTGCAGGCGACCGGGTCGGGCTGGCTAAGTTGGTCCCATCCCGCTTTCGGGTATGGCGCTGGCGTGTCTTCGGTGAATGGCTACTCGGCGGCCTGGCTCTTTTCGGCCTCTGTGTGTGGGTCGGTCTTAGCGCTACAGCCCAAGGGATAACCAGGCCGATCAGGGCAAAAAGGGCCGAGCGCCAGCTACTAGCCCTGGCCGAGGATTTTCGGCAGTGCCAGCTGGTAGACAATATTGAAGCGATCAAGTTCTGACAGAAATCATATCACAAAGGAAAGGAGATGCATGATGAGCAACAAATGGACCTGGGTAGGAAGTGCGGTTGCAGTCGTTGCGATCGCTGCTTTGATCGTAGTGTTCTGGCCAAGTGGGGATCCCCTCGCCGGGGTTGAGACGATCGCGGTCGAATCGCTCGATTGGCGAGAGACCCCACAGGAGGAGATCATCCAGGGTCCGTTCTTTAACGGGCTTAAGATCATCTTGGGGAACAGGAACATCACTATCGTGGGGAATGTCGATGAGGCTGATGCAGTCCTTATGATCAAGGAGATCAAGGTGGAGACGATCGAGGTCCTGATCAACGAAGGCGGAGTCAAGGGTAAGGCAAGCGCGACCTGCGTCCTGACCGATATCGAGACCGGTGAGGAATGGATCATGGACTTCTACTTGACACTTGAGAACGGGGAAGTAGAAGGGAAGCTCGTAAACAGGAAGTTCTGGCAATTCTGGAAGTGAGCCCAGGGGACGCACCGCAGTAAGAGGCATCTAAATCGTGCCGTGCCCGCCATCGGGACGGCGATCGAAAGGAGAAACACAAATGAACGAAAAGACGAAAACACGACTGGCTGCTCCTTGGGTCTTCTTTGTCGCCACCTTCGCTTGGGCCTGGCTCATCTGGGGAGCGGCGATTCTGCTGGGTGTCAGCATGGAGACAGGTATGGGGCTTATTGTGATGCTGCTTGGCGTTGTGAGCCCAATGATTGCGGGCATTGGTCTGACATGTCTCACGCGGGACAAGGAGGGCAGGCGGGACTATTGGAAGCGCGTTGTCAGCTTTCGGCGGATCAAAGCCAGGTGGTACTTGGTTATCTTCCTGTTTGTGCCTGTTCTATTCGCCTTGGCCGCGCTCCTCGATGTCATGACCGGAGGCAGCGGCGCAACCTGGGGAGAAGCCGCGCGCAACGTGCTGTCGAATCCCTTGTCCATCATTCCATCGATCCTTTTTGCTTCCCTGATCCCGTTTATCGAGGAACTGGGCTGGCGAGGCTATGTGCTGGATCGACTGCAGGAGAAACGAAGTGCCCTGGCGTCAAGTTTGATCATCGGTGTTACATGGTCGTTGTGGCACCTGCCGCTGTTTTTTGTCGAGGGTTCCTACCAGGCAGGTCTGGGTGTCGGGACCTTCGCCTTCTGGTTGTTCATCATTGGCATTGTTCCTTTGAGCTTGCCCTTTACGTGGATCTACAACAACACGGGCCGCAGCACGCTGGCTGTCATCTTGTTCCACTCCATGGTCAACTTCACGGGCGAACTGATCGCACTGACTGAACGAGCGGACACTTACTCCATAGCGGTATGGTTCGTCGTGGCGATCGGCATCACAGCTATATGGGGTGCAAAGACGCTCACGCGTAAGAAGGTTCTGCAATCATGACCCCCATTGCGTATATCGTTCTTGGATTCGCCGGTCTTGGCATTGTGATCGGCTTGATCTGGCGGATGTCTTCACGCCGCTACACATTGCCCTGTCCATCCTGGCTGGGTTGGATGGTCGAACTTGACAATCCCTTCACTAAGGCCAATCGGGCCCGGGTCATCATCGGATACTTGGGACTTGCTCCCGCCATGAAAGTACTGGATGCCGGCTGTGGTCCCGGTCGCCTGACTCTGCCGGCAGCGGAGGCAGTCGGTCCGCAAGGGGAAGTTCTGGCGATGGACATCCAGGAAGGGATGCTGGCACGCGTCCGCGAAAAGGTGCAGTCGGCGTGCTTGCAGAATGTGGAATGTCTTCAGGCAGGGCTGGGAGACGGGAGATTGCCGCGGACCTACTTCGATCGAGCTTTGCTTGTAACCGTCCTCGGCGAAATCCCGGATCAAGTTTCGGCCCTGAAAGAGATTCACGATGCGTTGAAGCCGGGAGGAATCTTGTCGGTGACCGAAGTTATCTTCGATCCCCATTTTCAGCGACGCGAATCGGTGCTGCGTGCAGCTGACAAGGCTGGCTTCAAGGAGGGGAGCTTCTTCGGCAGACAATTGGCCTACACGCTACATCTCAAGAAGCCCGCCGAAGCCGGTCCCCTCCTGCCCAGAGTAGACGCCGGTCCTTAGCACCGTCGAGCCGCCGACAGATCTACCGGCACCCATTGCCCGGTACTACGAGACCATCGTCGGGAATCAGATTC
>JAUWGE010000058.1 GCA_030606565.1 Candidatus Bipolaricaulota bacterium
AGAACGGCGGAAAACAGGATCGATAGGAATCCAATAACCTATGAGGAATCCAGGAATCCATGAGAAAGCTAAGGATGTACAAATCAGCGCTTTTCCTGGCCTCCTGGTTTCCTAAGGGGCTTGGCTTAGATGTGCCTACAACCAACAGCAAGTGCCTAATGCTGAGGAGGCCAGGAATGCAGGAAGAACACGTCTTAGAACGATAAGAACAAATGACCCTTGGCGATCTTAGCGCCTGCCTGTGCCGGTACGGCAGACAGGTCTTGGCGAGAGAACGGGGCTTCCCTGCCTGGCCGGAAGACAGATCATGAGAATGAGCTTTTGGGTTCGTCACACAAGAAACCGGGCTTTTTCCTGGTTTCCTCAGAGAGAAGGTCTTGATTCACGAGAGCAGGCCAGTTCCGATGCTCCCTGGCTGGTTCCCCACACCAGATAGCGAAGAACCTCATTGTGAAGAAGGAATAAAGACGATACCGTATAGGCGAGGTTATAGATGAGCGAGAAACAGGCCGTAGTCGTTGCCGGCTATTATGGATTTGGAAACCTCGGCGACGAGGCGATCCGGGATGCGTTGGTGGGAGAGTTGACACGTTCTGAGCTTGTTACGCCAATCTTTCTTGTTGCTGCTCCGCGACGCGCAAACGAGGTGAAGCGCAGTTCTCCCATACGCGTGTTTGCTGCCTTAAGAGGTGCTTCAGCACTCCTGTTCGGTGGAGGAGGACTGCTACAAAACCGCACCAGCAACCGTTCGCTCTATTACTACCTCTCCCTCATTCTTCTCGCACATCTGTCGCGTCGTCCGGTCTTCCTCCTGGGACAGGGGATCGGCCCGATTCGTGGGATGTTGGCACGAGGAGCCACCCACTATGCACTCTCTAAAGCGGTCTACATAGGCTGTCGCGATCAGAGGAGCCTCGATCTCCTTGTGAAGATGGGTCAAAGCGGCGTATTGGACGGCGATCTCTTCTTCCTCTTTCCTCCTATAGAGCATCTGCCAACGCCGCCGAATGAGATACCTCGGATCGTTCTTTCGCTCAAGGATCCTGGCACTGCTACAAGGCAACAACTGATCGAGCAATCGGTAGAACTGATTAAGGGGGTGCATGGAGATACCAGCGCCTTGTTTATCCTCCTCCCGTTCTTTCCCGCAAAGGACCTTTCCCTTGCCGCGCAGATAACGTGCAGGCTCAGCTTCCCATGCCAAATCACCTGCCCTGACTCCGTTGAGGAGGCGAGTGAGGCGATCGCAAGCGCTGATCTTCTTATCTCATCGCGGTTGCACCCGCTTGAGTTTGCCCTGAGAGTGGGAACTCCGATGCTTGCCATTGCCGAGGACCCGAAAGTCAAACAGCTTCTCAAAGAAGTTAGATCAGTCGATGGGCCACAAATCTCGTGTACGCCGTTCCCGTCACCCGAGAAGGTCCTTCTCGTCTTAAACTATCCACCCCAACGAGATTCATTGCAGACGGCGTACCGCCGGTTGCACGAGCGGACGACCGCGGCATTTTCCTCCTTCTTAAGTAAGTTGGAAACGGTCCTGGGAGGAAGAGATGGGTGAAGCACGACACCAACCGGTTTTATGCGCGGAGGTGGTCCGTCTATTTCACCTGCAGTCAGGCAAGGTATATGTCGATGGCACGGTCGGCCTTGGTGGACACATACAAGCACTATTGGAGATAGGCCCGACTATCACTGTGGTCGGGATCGACCGCGACGAAGAGGCACTTAAGATCGCCGCGGAACGCCTGTCTCCATTCGGCGAGCGTGTCCACCTGATCCACGGTAACTACCGCGACATCAGGAAGCATCTGGCACACCTAGGGATCGAGAAGATCGCCGGATTCCTCCTCGACCTTGGACTTTCCTCTTTGCAACTTGACAGTGCCGATCGTGGGTTCAGCTTCCGGAGGGACGGTCCCCTCGACATGCGGATGGACACCTCACAGGGGTTAACAGCCACCGCCGTGGTGAACAAAGCCTCAGAAAAGGAACTGACTCATATCTTAAGGGACTACGGTGAGGAGCGGTTCGCACAGCGGATCGCCCGCGCGATCCTCGCCGCCCGCGCGAAAAACCCGATCGAGAGGACCGAAACGTTGGCCGAGATCGTGCGTGGGGCGATACCAAAGCGCTTCCACCCCAAACGGATCGACCCGGCGACGCGCACATTTCAGGCGTTGCGGATCGCGGTGAACCAGGAGCTTTTGAACCTGAAGGAGGGCCTCGAGGCCGGTTTCCAAGCCCTTGAGATCGGTGGAATACTAGCAGCGATCAGCTTTCACTCCCTGGAGGATCGGACTGTTAAGCAGTTCTTTCGCTACAAGGCGCTTTCCTGCACCTGTCCACCCGATTTCCCAGTCTGCGTTTGTGATAAGCAGGTCGAGGCGGAGATTCTCACCCGCAAGCCGATTCAATCTTCATCAGAGGAGACCGCAGCCAATCCCCGCGCCCGCAGTGCCAAGCTGCGCGCCGCACGCCGGATCAATGTTAGGTGATGTCGCAATTTTAGATTCTCTCCCTCCTGTGGTACATTTCTAGTACCCTTTGGATATATTTTGTGTGTAACCTCTCGTGGTCAACCAGCCTCCTTAAAACCTTCCTGGCGGTCCATAGATCGCACACTGGGCTTTTGTTCTTCTTCGGCTCGAAGACACCCTCCATCTTTCGTGCGGGAAAATCGTGCAGGCAGTTAACGACAATGCTGCGCGTGTAGTTCAACAACTCAAATACGTCCTCTGGATAATCCGTAGGCAGTTCAAGATTAAGGCGAGTGATATACCACGGTTCAACGTAAGCTATGTGTTCCAGACAGTTTCTTATAGTGCGGGGCTTACCAAGTGGGTCCCAATCAAGGGACTCTTCAGTTATTGTAGAGACGAGGCTCACTAAGTCGTCGCGTGAATATCCCATCAGGCGAATGGTCCTTTCAATGTCGCCTTTCTGAATGGGTAAGACTTCAGACCAAAATAGGGGTTCTGGTTTACCGGCTTCGATAGGATTATAGTTTACTTTGAGCATCTCAGCGATTTCTACTTCTACTTCGTCACCTGTATCTGGATGAGTCTCCCCGCATTGATCCAACCAATCGTACCACTCAAGTATGGCGATTCTTACCTTTTCTAACGCACGTTCCTTTGTCCGCCCGAAGACCCAACACCCAGGACAATCTGGAGCAAATGCACCGGTTGCTTGAGGGCCTACTTCAAGGCATACAGGAATTTTCGAGATCATTTTTCTCTACCTCTCAGTCTGTTGCAAAGTCAAGCTCATCTTCAGGTATCCCCTGTGCCTTTCCGTGTTCTATCGCTTCTCTCCAGGTACTCTTATCGTCTCTTGAGAGTTCAAATTGTTTGTCGTTGTAGACCACGATGATCTTCTCTTCATTCCAGAAGTGTGCATACCAACCGTGGAGGATATAAGGCTGCAGGGCATCGATCTCTTCTCTTGAACACCTTACTCCGTAGCCATGCCACCTTCCGCGGTTTCCTTCGTAGTCGATCGGCATATCGTCCTTGGAGATCGTTGCTTCGTAAACGGAAAGTTTGTTGATGACTGTCGGGTCGCTTAACCCTTCAGCGGCCACATGACAGCATTTCCTAGTCACCCAGGTGACAGCATTTGCTGGTCACCTGGACTTCGATATGCTGGTAGTAAACGATCGGTTAAGGAGAATGGGATGGCCAAAAAACAAGCGTTAAGAAGCGTCGGCGAG
>JAUWGE010000030.1 GCA_030606565.1 Candidatus Bipolaricaulota bacterium
CGTGACCAAGGCCGAAATCGAGCATACGATGAACCGACTCAATCACCGGCCGAGAAAGACCCTTGGCTTCCGAACCCCGTACGAAGTATTCTTCAACACGAAAACAACCTTGACAGTTGCGCTTGGGAGTTGAACTTGAGTAGACTAAGATGGAAGGGACCACGTCCTTTCCCAGTGCTAGCTCATATCCGAGCAGGCGGACGCGGGATTTGAGGTGCCCACCTCCTCTTAAGATTACCAACACATCCAGATCAGAATGCAGCCCGGCCTCCCCGCGGGCCTTAGAGCCGAAGACCATGACCAACTCAAGCCTCCCGGGAAAGCTTCGGCGGATTCCGCGGATAAAGGTCTTTAGCCAGTCCCTTTCCTCCGGCAGCAGCTTCATCACCTATGACCTCCTCAACCCTCCGGGATTATACCGTATACCTCTACTTCCGGACTTTTGAAATGTCGTTACTGAAGATGACGCGTACATCAACCGGGGCCGTATATCGACTAGGCTGCTTAGAGCAAATTTGGAGGAGTTTGAAGTTTTGGGTCTACCATTGGAAGCGAGCCTTGTCCTCCACTTCGGGAGACGGCTTGGGCAATCAGGATGTAGGAATCTTCCGTCAGTCAGACTTTTACTTGTCCTTTTCTTCTTCCTTTTCCGCCTCTTCCTTCAGCACCTTGCGGATTTGCTCCAGGCGCGTAGCGATGCGGGCAAAGACCGTCCCTTCCGGGAAGGTGCCGTCTGCTTTCAGAGTTCCGGCAGGGACGCCGGCCAGGATCTCGATCCCCTCTTCCACGGTGGACACGGGATAGATGTGAAACTCCCCCTTGTCAACGGCCTCAACAACCTCCTCGGAGAGCATCAGGTTATCGACGTTCTGCACAGGGATCAACACCCCTTGTTCCCCCGTTGATCCTTTTGCCTGGCAGACCTTGAAGAATCCCTCAACCTTCTCGTTCACCCCGCCGATCGGTTGAATCTCTCCTTTCTGGTTGACCGAGCCGGTGATTGCAATCCCCTGTTTGATCGGAAGGTCGGCCAGGCTGGAGAGAAGAGCGTACAGCTCAGTACTAGATGCACTGTCTCCATCGATCATCGAGTAGCTTTGCTCGAAGGCGAGGCTGGCTGAGAGGCTCAAGGGTTTCTCCCTGGCGAACCGCTCGCCGAGGAACCCTTTCAGGATCATGATTCCTTTGGTGTGGGTATGCCCGCCGAGCTCGGCCTCGCGCTCAATGTCGACGATCCCACCTTTGCCGGTATGGACCGTCGCCGTGATCCGCGATGGCTTTCCGAAGGCGTAGTTTCCAAATTGCACTATAGCCAGTCCGTTTACCTGTCCGGTCTTCGCCCCTTCGGTGTCGACCAGGATCTGGTCGCGGGCGATCATCTCGCGTATCTTTTCCTCGATCCGGTTGCGTCGATCGTCACGCTCCTTGAGCGCACGGCGGACGTGTTCGCCGGTGACGTATGGCGATTCCTCGATGCGTGCCCAATAGGAGGCCTCCTTGACGATCGAGGTTAGATTCCCGAATTGGCAGGAGAGCTTCTTCTGATCACAAGCGAGCTCTGAGGAGTACTCGACGATCTTTGCCACACCGTTAGCGTCGAACGGGAGCAGGCTTTCATCCTCCTGACAACGGGCGCGTAAGAAGCGCGCGATCTCCTGCTCGTGCTCAGGGGTACGCTCCATCTCCGTTCCGAAGTCACTCTTGACGGAAAACAACTTGGGGAAGTCCTCATCGTAGTAGTGTAAGAGCTCATAGATCTGGGGACTACCGATTATGATCACCTTCATCCGGAACGGGATTGGCTCCGGCTTCAACCCCTCGGTCGTAGAATAGCCGAGCATCTGCAACGGGTCCTCAATTCGGATCTCCCGTCGCTTGATCGCAATCTTCAGCGCCTCCCAACTGAGGCCGACCCGAAAGAGGTTGTTCGCGTTTAGGACCAGGTAGCCTCCGTTGGCCCGATGGAGTGAGCCTGGCTTGATCATAGAAAAGTCGGTGATGGCGATCCCCATCTGCACACGCCGCTCGATCGTGCCGAACAGGTTGGTGTAGGTTGCATTCTGCTCAACGATCACTGGAGCGCCCTCAGTCGGCGAGTTGTCAACCAGGACGTTAACATAGTAGCGCTTGAATGGATCGGCCTGGGGAATAGGAAACGGGAAAGGCACCTTCTTGGTCCCTTGGTTACCTCCCCCTTTGAACCCCTCCAGGTGCTCAACGATGTCGGCCTTAACGTTTTCGAGGAAGGTGGCCACTTTGTCGAGCTCGCCGTAGCGGCCCTTCAGTTGGTTGAAGTGCGGCTCGATCATGAACAGAACAGCTTCCTTGGCCAGTTTTTTGATCTCTTCTTCCCGCTCCTCTTCCACACGCGTGATCTCCTGCAGGCTCTCCTGAATTAGGGTCTGTACCTCGCCTTGCCGCTCAAGGATCTTCGCGCGCTCCTCCTCGGAGAGGGCCTCGTACTCTTCCTGGCTGAGCGGTTCGCCCTTCTTGTGCAGCGGGAGGGTGTTGATCCCGATCGGGGTGCGTTGGATTGCGAAGCCATGCTCGCGCGACTTTGACTCCATCTCCTCTAAAAGCTTTGCTCGCTTCTCACTGTGTCGCTCGTTGATCTTCTTGCTGCGTGCCTTGAACTCGTCCGACTCGAAGACCTTGGGGATGTCGCGCTTGAGCCGCACGATCAGGTGTTCCATATCTGTACGCAACTGGCATCCCATGCCGGCGGGGAGCTCCAGGTAGCGAGGACTGTAGGGATTGTCGAAGTTGTGTACGTAGCAGAGGTCTGGAGGCCTGGGCTCATCTTTGCTCACATGGCTTAAAAAGTACTCTACCGCGGACATCTTCCCAGTCCCTGGTCCACCGGCCACGTAGATGTTGTAGCGATTCTTGGCGTCCTTGATTCCCAAACCGAGTTTGAGTGCCGCGATCGCCCGCTTTTGACCGATGATGTGGTCAAGGGGCTCCAGTTCAGCGCTCGTCTCAAAGTCAAATATCGCGGGATCACATGTGTAGCGAAGCTTTGTTGCATCGAGTTCTTTGACCATCTCTTCCTCCTGACGTTAGAATTGTAACACAGATGAATCGACGGCTGCAATGGCGGACTGCGGGAGAGACGGCTCTCTTTTTTCTCGTTCTACTCGCGGTTGGGGCGGGCCTCATCGCCCAGACACTCGTTTGTCCGGTGATCGATCGACCGGGGGAGAACATTTATTGCTGTTGCGTCAAAGAGGCGTTCGCCGCGGCGGAGGAGTCGATCGACCTTTTGCTCTCCAACGCCCAGCTTGATGAGGTACCCCTATGGGATGAGCTGCTCGCGGCGGCCTCCCGCGGAGTACGGGTACGCGTCCTTCTCGATGAGAGTGAGTGGTCCACATCGATCACTGAAAAGAACCGGCCGACAATTGAATTTCTTAAGGTACATGGGATCGAGGCTCGCTTCGATGATCCTGCAGTTACCATCCACGCCAAGCTGGTGATCGTCGATCGGCGGGTGGTAATCCTTGGTTCTTCAAACTGGAACCACTACGCTTTCACCGATCAGGAACAGGCAAACGTGAAGGTGCAAGACGATCAGGTGGGGGAAGTGTTTGCGACATACTTTGCAGGTTGTGGAGGGGGGACCTGCCACCTGGCGGGGTCAGGCTCGATCTGGGCCTCCTAACCGGAGAGGGTCCGCTCCTTATTCCAATACCGGAGACTGTGGGCACTGCAAACTACGCCTCCCTGCTCCTCGAACTCCTCCACCGGGTCAAGCGATCGATCCATGTCGTGATGTACCGGATTTCCTACTATCCGCAGTACAGAGGAAGCCTTTCAAACGAAATCCTGCACGGCTTGGTCGATGCGGCCGCTCGCGGGCTAGATGTTAAGGTCCTCATCGATGACTGTGCCTTCTATCCTGGCTCGGCCGAGGAGAATCTGGAAGCAGCGCTTTACCTACACTTGCATGGGGTCAAGATCCACCTTGACGATCCTTCAGAGACCACCCACTGCAAGCTGGTAATTATAGATGGGGAGACTGTTCTTCTGGGCTCGACGAATTGGAATTACTATGCCTTAGAGAAGAACAACGAGGTCGACCTTGCCCTCATCGGTCTTCCACTCGTTGCTGCTCCTTTTGAGCAGTTCTTCCACGTTTTGTGGGAAGAAGGAAGACGCCTCAACGAGTAGAGGGACTCTCCTCTGGCCGGAAAGCACTTGAGTTTTCACTCTTTGAGATCGCTTGGCTCTTCCTAAGGACGATCAGGAGGAGTCGGAGGCTTGCCCTTAATTTATCAAGGCGTTTCCGGTGCTTCACTTGTGTAGCCACACTCAAGGCAACGCCACTCGATCTCCCCGCTCAGTGGGTACCAACGAACCGGGACCATGCTTCCCCCGCACTCAGGGCAGGGCGCAACCGAAAGGTTTGCTGGTATTGCCTCCTTGTCCGGGCCTGTGGCAATCAGGTTCACGGGTTCTTCCATGACTAGGCTGACCTTGCCCATTACGCCTGTAGTGGCGTCTGCCAACTTAACCTGACCTTTAACGTTTATGGTGAGGCCTTGACGGTTGATTTGCACCAAGATAAACAACATCCCAACCAACAGGCCGATCAGCGTGATAAAGGCGACCGAAAGTGCGATCTGTCGCATTCTCTCCTCCTTTCCCCATTAACAGGGAAGGAAAATTTAACTTTCCTTGATAAGAATTGTACCCCACTCAAGACGCTCTGCCTTTAACGTTAGCGTCTCCTGCGCCTAAGCCACGGGGATTATCCAACGATCCTGGGGGCACTCATCCTTAAGGACATCATGACGATGATCGGCTCACGTGTCCTCACGAGCTTGTAAGCACCGACGGTACCGCGCTACCCGAATGATCATCGTTTCCGGTGGACAAGGAGTGTGCGCCCTTCGAGGCGTTCCACGACAACTGGGTCACCGGCGTGGATTCGCCCTTCGAGGGAGCGAGCCTCCCAGTACTCACCCTTGATGAACACCTTTCCATCGGGATCGAGGTCGCTGCGGGCGTTCCCGATTGCCCCTATCATTCCACTCTTTCCAGTGACCGGTTGCCTGCGTTGGATTAGGAGTCCCTTGGAGATGATGAACACAAACAGGGCGGTCATTGTCCCCACAGTGATGAGGATCGTCGACCAGGAGAGGCCGATCGCCCGGTTGGGGATGTTGAACAAGGTGAACGAACCGACGAGGAGTGAAACCACCCCCCCAGTGGTCAGGATCCCGTTTGTCGGCGTGAACGCGTCTAGGACCATCAGCAAGACTCCAAACAGGACAAGCACGACCCCAACAACGTTTATAGGGAGGATCTGCAACCCGAGGAAGGCGAGGACAAGACAGATCCCGCCGGCGGCGAGGCCAAAGCCGATCCCCGGGTGGAAGAACTCGTAGATTAATCCGTAGAGGCCGAGGATAAACAGGATGTAGACGATGTTGGGATCGGCGAGGTAACCCAGAAGCCGCTCGCGCAAGCTCGGTTTTACCTCTTTCACGGGCAGCCCCGATGTCCGCAGCACACGGCCGTCGGGGAGGGTGTAGCCATCGAGGCGCTCCAGCAGTTCATCGAAGTCAGCGACGACCAGATCGATTACCCCCTGCTCGAGGGCCTCCGAGGCGGTGAGCGAGCTCGACTCACGCACCGCGGCTTCTGCCCACTCTACGTTGCGGCCGCGCTCCTCGGCGATCGACTTGGCGAAGGCGACAGCGTCATTGGTCATCTTCTCGGCCATCGTTTCGTCCTGATCCTGCCCGCCTCCCATCAGGTCGACCGGGTGAGCAGCTCCGATGTTCGTCCCTGGGGCCATTATCGCTACATCGGCGGCCAGGGTGATAAGAACCCCTGCCGAGGCGGCGCGTGCACCGGCCGGGCCCACGAAGACGATAATCGGCACCGCGGAGGCGAGTTCGGCCATGACGATGTCGCGCATTGACTCACCCAGCCCGCCGGGGGTGTTAAGCTCGATCACCAAAAGTGACGCCTGTGACTCTTCAGCCTGGGCGATCGCGCGCAGGACCAGGCCACGGCTCACCGGGTTGATCGAACCGGTCAGGGGGAGGTGGACAATCCAGCCGGTGGCCCAGCCGATCGTTGGGAGACCTGCGGACACAACGAGAACAACAAGGATGAACATCCACTTCTTCATCTCACTCTCACGGTACACCATTCTTCCTCGTGCTGCAACATATACCCGAAACGGGCATAATGCTCTTCCAATCTGCATTGTTCTGGTACTTGACAAACGCTTTGGCTCGCTATATAATACCTTTGGATAGATTAAAGTTCTGAAAAAGGCAAACTTGTATGTAGCAGGGGCGCAAAGCTACGGGCCTTAGAAAAGGTAGCCGGGCTGCCAGAACGAAAAGGAGATGGCAGCGCGGTGTTTGTTTTACTAGCGAGGACAAAAAGGGCTTGGTGGTGAGGAAATTATGCAAACGACGATCTACTACAGTGACAAAGATGCTTACGTGATTAAGCAGGTCGACATGAAAGGGCGTCGAGAGCGCAAGAGCCGCTCTGCGGTCATCTTGTCTGTCCTGGAGGAGTACTTCGAGCGCAAGAAACGTATCGGCGAGATCCTGATCGATCTGGGAGCGATATCTCATGCCGATCTGACGAAAGGTCTTGAATTACAGAAGAGCAGGTTCACCGAGAAGCTTCTCGGTGACATTCTCTTGGGAGAGGAGCTTGTCGACCAGGAAGCGCTCGAGCGTGCGCTGATCATTCAGGGAAAGACCGAAGAGAGTGTTTTACAAAGATAAGAAGGCACCTGAGTTGAAAAGGAGATGGCAGTGTGGCGTTTGTTATCCTGCCGAGGCCAAAAGAGGGGTTGGTAGAGATGTCATGCGAACGATGAATTACTACAGTGACAAAGATGCACGAGCAATTGATCGGTGTACCCCTTCGCCCTTCACAAAGGTGAGCGGGGATGTATAATAAAGTATAAGGAGGTGATGGAAGAAGAGCAGTCCTTTTGACCCCGAAAGGGTCACTTACTTAGGGAGAAAACGAAGTGGCAACCCCGGAGCGATCCGGGCGCGCAAAGCCACGGGTCTCAACATAAAGAGATGGCCGAGCTACCGAAAGCCTCCCTGGATGCAAAAAACACATTCAGGAGGTAGTTTTACGATGAAAAAGCTGTTAATGGTACTGATTCTTGGAGGGGCGCTGCTCTTCCCGATTGTGGGGTTGGCCGATACGGAAGGTACCGCAGATGCGGCCCTGACGCTGACGGCCGTCATCAACGTCAACGTAATCGATAATCTGACGGATCTCGAACTTAAACAGGCCGACCTCGACGCCCTGGCTGTCTACGGGGGCGGCGCTGTCAATCCGATCTTCGGAACGTTCGGGGGCACGTTCACCATCGAGCTGGTCGCGTTGACCAACTTCAAGGTGGAGATCACGTGGGACTACTCGATAACTGGCGGCGGCACACTGCCGGCCGGCACGATTGACTCGGTCCTGTTTCTGCTCGATGGCACGGGGGGCGACATCGCCTACATCCCGCATACACCTAGTGTGTACACGATCACCGATTTCTCGGGTGGAAACAACACACCGGGCGAGACGTTCGACTACGGGCTGAAGGTCAACCTGGATAACCTCGGCGACCGCAAGGCCGGAGAGGTCATCACGTTCATCGTGACGGTCACCATCACCGACACCACGATCTAGAGGAAACGGGCGGGGAGGACGGTCTTGAATAGGCGCTTGATAGCGGTGTTTCTTGTGGCGCTTCTCCTTATGGCGCTGTTGGTTCCCCTGGTATCGTTCGCCGATACCGAAGGGATCGCCGTTGCGGTGCTCTTTTTCGAGCCTCCTCCCGATGACGAAGAACCCCCAGAAGAAGAAGTAGCAGGTGGAGGAGGGGCGATCGAGTGTATACCGTTTTGTGCACCTCCTCTTCCCGCTCTTTACGCCAGCAAGTACAGCCGCTGGGTGGAAGACAACGAAGCCGCTGGGCAAACGAACGACGAAAAGACGCTACGTTACGTGGTCACCTTGGAGAACGTCTCCCCCGTTGTCGTAGAGGATATTCTGTACGTCGAGGTTCTTGATCCGCACCTGCGGTTGATTCACGACGCTTTTGTGGCCCCCGGTGCGGAGAAACACATCTATTCAGTCGCTGACACCGAGGCGATCACGGTTTCTATACCGTCGCTTGCCCCCGAGGAGACCTACGAGCTGCAGTTCGCGGTACGGGTAGCGGAAGAAACGCTCGCCGCCGCGTCGGTCCTTTTAGGGCAGGGAATCGTGTACGCGGAAGGATCATCGCCTGTCCTGACGGACGACCCGACCACCGAGCCGCTGCAGGACGCCACTCGCACCATCATAGTGAGCGGGCCGTCGGTGACAGTTGGGCAAGCGACGGACTTGGCAGTGGCGAAGACCGCCACGGTGATCGAGGAGAAAGAGGCGTTCCGCGTGGTCGACCTCGGCGGTGTCGTGGAATACGACGTGGTCCTGACAAACACCTCTTCGGAAGCGATGAGCAACGTGTGCGTCTACGACGTTGTTGGACCCCATCTCTACGTCGATCCGGAGAGTCTTCGACCGACGGAAGCGACGGTTCACTCCTTGGGACCGATCAGTGTTGTGACGGCCGAGTTCCCCGAGCTTGTTCCCGGTCAGTCCGGCGTGCTGCGCTACCAAACGGAGATCGGGTACGACATGCCGGCCGAGGTGACCTACACCTGCTCTCGGGCCATGGCAACGACGCTGTCAGCCGCGGGTTTCTCCGACGATCCGGCCACCTGGCTTGCCGATGACCCGACAGCGGTCCTGTTTCCGTACCGGTGCAGTGAGGCCTGGGACTGGCACGATTGGTTGAAGCTGATCTCGTCCGCGCCGACGGGTCTTTGGCCGCTGGTGAACCGCGAGATATCGGGCGAGGAGCTGCTTCACTGGGTGCTCTACGGCGGTGATTTCTTCGGCGACGTGTCGGCTCACCCCGCGGTTCGGAATCCATCCTGGCCGGAGCGCGCACTCGTTGGACTGGTAGAGATGCCGAACGAGGCGGCATCAAAACGGGTGGGTTTTCGCCTCACGCACCGTGAGGAAGCGCCCGTGTGTGAATTCCTTGAAGAAGAACCGCTTTTGCTGTGGTCGGTCTACGGTCTGCCCGTCTATGGCCGGGTCCCCCTGACCGACACGGGCGATCTGCTCTGGCTGGAGGGGGTCTCTGAGTACGAGTTCTGCGACGAGGGGTATCTCCCACTGCTTGTCGATCTCCAGGAGGCCTACGATTGGCGGATGGCCTGGCTCGAGGACTACATGATCTACGCGACCGTGCTCGAAGAGACGGTGGTGGAATGAGCGAATGCTCCCTGACGAGCAGGGAGAGAAGGGGGTTGCGCTGAAGGCGGAAAAGATCCTGCTCATCGCGCTGCTTGCCGTGACGGCAGGCGCGATCGTGTTTGCCGAAGTGGGGGTTCCCGTGTACTTCGGCCCGCACACGATCACGTTCAACGGCAAAACCTATGATCCCGTCGCGGATCGTTCCACGTGGTCGTACACGGTGACCTCCAGTACATCGCCCACTATCAGTCACTGGGTCCTGGAACTGTGCCTTCCTACACACGTGGTCACCACGGCCTCGCCCTCTGGCTATGAGACCACTTATCCAGATGGAGACCCTACGACAGGTGTCATCGGCATCAAGTGGGACGAGCCGGGGTTTGATACCAACTTGACGATCGACTTCTCGGTGACGCTTGTCGGAGACTGGGAAGTGGAACCGGTCGACGCGGGGATCAAGGCTGGGGGCGACATCTACAGGGGGACGATCGATGGGCCCTCCTGTACCCCGTTCACGCTCGATTTGACCGTCAGCGGGCTCACGGATCTGACGATCACCCAGCCCAAATTGGAGCAATGGTTCGGCGGGACGTGCCAGTCGCTGGGCACGTTGACCGTGACCGTCGAAGCCAGCACGGACTACCAGGTGACGGCATATTACACGGTCACGCCCACTCCCACACCGGCGTTTACCGGCGACCCACTGCGGTTCGAATACCCTGCCAGCGGCGGGACCTGGACCGTGTTGCCGGAGTGGCCGGGCTCGATCCCGTTGCCCGGTTTCAGTGGAAGCTCAAATACCCCGAGCGGAGAGACAATCGCCTACCCCGTGCAAATCAACTTGAAGAACCTCGGCGATCGAGAAGGCGGGGAGACTTTCACATTCACTATTCATGTGGTATTATCTGAGCTGTAACCTTGCCAAAGGGGAGGAATAGCATGGTCCGTAGCAAGGCGTCTTGGTTGGTGCTCTTGACAAGCGTCGTTTTCATGTCGTTTTCTATCGCGTGCGTCGGGCGGCTGGCCGTTGGCCCACTGAGCCTTATCCTCGATATTCCCGCCGAAGGGCGCGGAAGTGGATCGATTTCAATCGTGAACACGGGGGACGACCCCATCGAGTTGAAGGTCTCGCTCCACGATTGGTGGCGCGAACCCCCCAGGGGAGAACTTCAGATTCTCCCGCCGGGCACGGTGGAGCGCTCCTGCTCTTCCTGGGTGCGCTTTGCTCCCAGCTCCCTTGTGATGTCGCCGGGGGACCAGGCCGACCTGAGTGTGGAGGTTGAAGTTCCGGCCGACGTTGAGGGAGACCACTGGGCCCTTCTGCTTGTGGAGGAGGTCCCCACGCCCGAAGAACGGGCAAAAGCCGAGGGTATGGCCAGCACGACCCGCGTGATCGTGAGCTACGCGATCAAGATCCTCCAGAAGGACGCAAGCACGGAGAACCAGGATCTTGAAATAAGAGGAATAGAACTCGTAGAGCAGGATCCCCTCACGTTTAGTGTGCATATTGCGAACACCGGGAATGCTCATCTGACAACAACTGGAACCTTGACGGTGCGGGACATCTTCGGGGAGACGGTTAGGGAATTCGACATCAAAGCATTTCCGACCCTACCTGGGGAAGAGCGCATCCTGGTGGTCACCGATGAAACGGGTTCAACACTTGAACCCGGGCAGTACTTCATGATCGCTATCGTGGATTTTGGTGGAGAGTACCTGGTTCAAGGCGGCCTGCCGTTCGAGATCACTCCTCCCGTGGCAGAGGGCGAGACGTAGATCCAGCCACGTGTTGGTAACCTTGTCACCAAACCATTCCGCAAACGTCGTCCTTCGAGTGGACGGATAACCCCTTCGTAGGAGAAGTAAGTCAGCGCCGATTTGCGGGTATTCCTTTTACGAAACGCAGTTTCCCGACGATGATCGTGCAGTATGCACTGCACAATCAGAGGTTGGTTACGCATTCTCCTGCTGGGAGGGCTCATCGTGTCGGCTGCGGTGGTAACGCAGGCCGCCGATTACGTTCTATCCCTCTCTGTCACCCCGGAGAAGATCGTCTACCCCGGAGAACTCGTCACCCACGTGTATACCGTCAAAAACACGGGTACCAATGATGATGCTTATGACTTGGAGCTGCAGCTTCCGCTCGAATGGGTCGCGCTTCCGATACCCGGCTCAGTGGCCGTGAGCAGTGGCCAGCAGGCATTCCTGTTTGTCAACCTCCTCGTTCCCAAAGACGCGGAAGCGAAGGCCTACGACGTGGTCCTGCGGTGCACATCGCAGGCTGATGGGACGATCACAGCGGAAGCATCGGCTGGTGTCCGTGTTCAGAGCGTGGCGGATGTTGAGCTCACCTGGGACGTGCCACCGTCTCGCCCGGTCCCTGCACAGCGTGTGGAGGGAAGCGTGTGGGTGCGAAACGCCGGCAACGTGCCGGACCAATACCGGCTCGAACTCTCCGTGCAGCCGGAATGGCCCGCACGGCTTCAGTTCGATCAGCTGCAGCTTGCACCGGGCGAGGAGGCGGTGGTTAACTTCCACGTTGAGGTCCCCTCCAATGCGGAACAGAAGACCGTATTTCGTCTGGTTCTCACGGCCGCGTCGCTTTCCGATCCCAGTGTGGTTGCAACCCTTACTATTAGTAGCGCTGTGTCTCCGCCCCCCCCCGAGTTGGTCGGAGGATCCCTTTTCCCCTCCTGGGATGTCTCGTTGGACACGTCATTCAACCAAGACGGGGGGCCTACCTTCCTGATGGTAGGACAGGGAAGCATCGCGGAGATCGCCGATGTGTTTGCGTCACTTCGGTTCAGCATCGCAGGGGTTGAGCAAGCCAATTTGCAATGGATTAAAGAGCAATGGGGGATCTACTTCGGAGGCGGAACCATAGCCGGTAGGTTTCTGGGCGTTAGTGGCCGACCGCTTTTCTCGATGAGCACCCCTGGAGGTGCCAGCGGACGGCTTCTGTTTACCGACGATCAGAAAGGAGCCTTCACCACCTGGGAAGTTAACGACTGCGAGGTGAGCCTCGCCTACGGGAGCAATGCCGACCTGGGGTATGCTTTCCTCGATGCGTGGGCGAACTATACGTTTGCAGGGCCCTTTTCACTCTCGGGATACGTTTCCGGCGCTCAGTCGGGCAGTCGATCTGCAGTAGTTGTTGGGGTCGAAGCAGCGTTGGAGTCAGAAGCTCCCGACTGTGGACAGCTTGACATATCGACGTCTTACCTGAAGGTTCCCGCAGATTATCCTCGCCAACAGAAGCGGGAGGAGTACGAGGTATCCGCGAATTGGTCCGGCTGTACGTTCCCTACAGATATGCTAGGAAGCTTTACGAAGTTCAGCTTGGACGTGCAAACTCCTGGCTACGCCGTCCATGATACCGGGATCACCTTCGGACTGGGTCCGATCACCCTTCCTGAGTTGTTGGACTTGGAGCTGGATTTTGGCTACCGGAGGCGAGAAAGCAACGATACCCCGCCAACCACCCAGGAATCTAGAACGTTCTTCAGCACAAGTCTCTCAGGTACGCTGGGCCCGTTCTGGTGGGAGCTTTCGCAGCAGTTACAGAATGTCAAGGACCACGTCTCTGGGTCACGGACCACTTTAAATCAGTTGAGCGTGAGCCTCGGAGGGCAAGTTGGGGATATCCTTTTTGATCTTGGTTTTTCGCCCCAATTGATTTCCAGTGCGGGAGCTAGCGCAGCGCGATCTCCCTTCTTTGCTGGAGTCGAGTTTCCCGATCTCATCGGAAGTCCTGCATTCGAGCTTCGAGGCAGGGAGAACCACGTCGTCTTGGTGACAACGCTCTCCGGCTCATTCCCCGGAGGGGCGGTGGAATTGACAACCGAAGTTGGAGTCTGCGAAAACACGTTGGGCGATTTCTACATGGCACTCATTGGATCCTTCCAGACCGATTTCCGATTCTGTGGGCCCATCAAAGGCCGAGTGACCGGTGAAGTGTACCTGGACGAAAACGAGAACGGCACGCGAGACGCCGCTGAGCAGGGCGTGAAGGATGTCGTGCTTGGTCTGGATGGTCTCGAAGCCATCTCGGGATCAAGTGGACTGTTCCGGTTTATCCCGGTGTCCCCCGGTGCATACGAGCTGACCATTTTGCATCTTCCCTCTGGGACGATGGCGATCGTGGAGCTGCCCCTGGAAATCGAGCTTGCCGCTGGGGAAGAACCAGCGATCTCGATTGCGCTACGGCTACACGGGTGGATTACAGGATCGGTCTTCTACGACGAAAACAGCAATGGGAAAAAGGACCCCCGGGAAGAGGGAATCCCAGATGTTGGCATCGCCATAAGCGGCCCAGAGATACAGAAGACCGTCTATACGACGCGCGGCGGCCGCTTCTCAGAGAAAGCCGTGACAGGAAGCTACGTGCTCAAGCTTCTTCCCGAGTCGCTTCCGCCGCGCAGTGAGTTGGTGGCCAAACCCGAAGTCACGGTGGAAGTGAGCGAAGGCAAGTCCACAAACGTTGACTTCCCCGTGATCGAGAAGAAACGGGAGGTGGTCGTCACCTTCGGCCCCCCAACAGCGAGGTTTTCTGCCGTGCCAGAAGAACCCGTAGTGGGGGATACTCTCACGCTCGATGCCTCTGAAAGCACAGCGATCAATGCTGTGCTCGTTCTCTATAAATGGGAGATCACCATTGGGGAGCAGAGTATAACAGGGTCGGGCAAGAGAGTGGAGGTCATCCTCGATCGGTCGGGCTCATGGAAGGTTAAGTTGACCGTTACCGATTCCAAGGGGCTCAAGGCGGTGACAGAGCGCGTGGTTGAGGTTCAGCCCTAACGGGTGTTGCCGGTTAACGGCGGGCTGTGCGCGTTAGTCGTTCAGGGTTTTTCTTTAAGCTATTCGACTCCTACATCATTCAAGATCGCACACAGAGTTGTGTGATCCGCGGTTATTTACGAAGCAGTCAGGAGCGGGGAAACGAACCTGAGTTCAGTCGTTGATTCTCCAACAACGAGGGGCACAGCTTGCCCTATGGCCGTGACCCTCGTTTTTCGATCCAGCCTAGATCGATCCGACCGCTCCAGGAATCTTGGGAAAGAGTCGCGCCTTCTCGATCCGGTCGAGGCACCCACCCGCTGAACTCCTCAGCTTGTCTCACAGGTCTTAAGTCCGCTATTCTCATGGGGCGGGGAGTGTGTCCAGATGTGGGTGGAAAGTCGGGTTGACTTTGACGGGTCATTAACATATAATTTTCAAAAATTTTGAAATTTTGAAAGGAGGAGCAATGGCTGCTAAGACGGTCCAAATCAGGGGGCATGGGCAGATCACTATTCCCAAGAGAATAAGGGAGCTGTTCGATTTGCAAGAGGGGGATATCCTGGTAATCGAGAGGTGCGTGGACGGCATCTTGATGAAACCTCGTAAACTGCTCGACCCCACCCAAGCCTGGTTTTGGACCGAGGAGTGGCAGGAGAAAGAACACCAAGCCGATGAGGATATCAAGGCAAGGCGTGTCTCCGGTCCCTTCAAGGGTGCAGAGGAGTTAAGGAAGCACATTGAGTAGGTCGTCCCTGGAGTTCAAGACCACCAGGACTTTCGACAAATCCTTCACTGCCCTACCCCCGAATATCCAGGAGAGCGCGCTGGAGAAGCTGGCCCTCTACGAAAACAAGGCTCGCCACCCTTCCCTGAGAGTAAAGAAGCTGGAAGGGACCGCGGATATCTGGGAGATGAGCGTAACCAGGAATTACAGGATTACTTTCCAAAGGGAGGGAAAGGTTGTCCTGCTCAGAAACATCGGGACCCATAACATCCTGAGAAGGAAGCCCTGGTAACTACTACATCAGCCCGGATCATACGTTTCCTCGGTCTCCTTTAAGGTACGCTTAATAAGCTAATGGAGCGACTCCCGACTGCATGTGCAGCCTAGAGCCGCTCTCCATCGTTAGATCGTCCCAACTACTCCGGGGACCTTGGCAAAGAGGCGTACCTCCTTGATATGATCGAGGCCGCAGATATAGCGGGTCAACCGTTCAACCCCAATTCCGAACCCGGCCGATGGCGGGATCCCTTCTTCTACTGCTTTGAGGTACTCCGAGAACCGCTGTGGGTCGATCCCGTCCTGCTCAAATCGCCGCAGGATGCACGAGAGGGTATGTTCCCGCTCGCCCCCAGAGAGAGCCTCTGCGTAGCCCTCGGGATAGATCAGGTCCATGTCAAGGAGCGTCCCTGGGCGGGAAGTGTCCTCGCGGTCGTAGAACTCTCGCACCTCCCGCGGGAAGTCGATCACCCAGCTCGGTGCCGCCAGGGATTGGGAGAGAGCATCATCGAACTTCTTCCCGAATTGCTGCTCTGCTTCCAGGTAAGTGATCTGTCTGAATGGACGTTGGGGAATTGCCAAGTCCCGCTTTAGAAGTTCAAGCTCTCCGGGGCAACGTTCCTTGACCCCTCGGAGGATGGCGAGCAAGAGGCCCTCTCCGATTTCTATGAGCTCATCCCGTGTTCCGTCCCGCACCTCAAGGTCGAGTTGGACGAACTCAGCGAGGTAGCGGCCTAAGCTGGCACGCTCTTCAGGCTCCATGCGGACATTCGGCGAGAAGCAGAAGATCTTTGGGGCTGTTCGTAGGGCGATCTGCTTGTGCAATATCATGCTCTTGGTCAACTGATAAGGGCGGCCATAATAATCGATTGCACCGCCGTATGTCTCATGGTGGAGCGGGTCGGTCACCGGCGAGAGGATCACCGGGAGGATCTCGATGAACCCCTGCCCGCGCAGGTAAGCTCCGGCTGACCGCATGATCTCGCTTTTGATTGCTAACACACAAAGGCGCGTGCTAGCAGTAGAAATATGCATCAATACCTCCTTTGTAGATGAAAATATTGTCCAAGGTTCAGGTTAGAATTGGGAATGAATGAAGATGTAAAGAGATTAGTATTGCGCCCCGTAGGGGGCGTTGGTATTGACCTGTGGTCTTACAGTGGTGTTGGGGTGATTCACCGTGGGAATGGCAAACGAGTCTACTTCGTCGATACGACACGTCTTCATCACGACCACCCCTCTGTCAGAGATAACCTAGGCTAGCATAACTCCCAGTGCGTATCAAGGGACAGAGGCGACTTGGGGGAGGGTCGCTGGTCTGTTTTTGCACCCGGCACTGAAGGTGGTATGATACGGACGTGGTGCAAAAGGAAGGGCGGGAAAAGATACACTATCTGAACGGGGAGCGTCTGCGTCGGGCGGTGATCACCGGCGCTCAGCGCATCATAGCGAATAAGGATCTCCTAGATCGGATCAACGTTTTTCCTGTGCCCGACTTGGACGCCGGTTCCAACTTGGCGGCGACGATGCGCGGGGTGATCCGCGGGCTTAATCTCTCTAAGCCCTCCCTTGTTACGGTCAGTTCGACGATAGCCTCCTCAGCCCTTGCCAGCGCGCGGGGGAACTCCGGGGTGATCATGGCCCAGTTCTTCCAGGGCTTGCGAGAGGGGATCGCAGATCAGATCCAGATTTCTGTCACGCACTTCGTTGAAGCAGCAAAGCGCGCCGCCTCCCGCGCGCGGGAGGCGTTAGCCAATCCCCAGGAGGGGACGATTCTCACCGTGATGAGCGATTTTGCGGATCACATTGCGAGAAACGCGGAGCGGCTCAGTGACTTCCTTTCCCTGTTGGAGGAAGGACTGCAGACAGCGCGGCGGTCGCTTGCTGAGACGACAGACCGTTTGGCTGTCTTGCGGAGGGCAGGTGTGGTCGACGCTGGTGCGCTTGGGTTCGTCAATTTCCTCGAGGGGTTTGTCGAATCCCTCGAGTGCAGTGAGGAAGAGGAGGCCGTTGCGGTCGAGGTTCTAGAGAGAGACTTCGATATCGCCACAGGCTATGTGCCGGAATGCGTCGATTTCCGCTATTGTACGGAGGGGATTCTCATCGGAGAAAGGATCGACCGGATGGCGCTGAAGCAGCGCCTCACCCAGTTTGGAGACTCGGTTGTTGTTGCAGGAACAGACCAAGAAGTGCACGTTCATGTTCACACAAACGCCCCAGCGCACGTCCTAGAGATCCTCGCTGAGGCAGGAAAAATCCGTTCGCAGAGGGTCGAGGACATGCTCGTGCAACTGAAAGCGTATCCGACCGAAGTGGAGCGGGCTGGGGTCGCTTTAGTGACCGATTCGATCTGCGATCTTCCCCAGTCGTTCCTCACGACTCAGCGGATTCGCGTGATCCCGGCGCGGGTAGCGTTCGGCGAGGAAGAGCTCCTCGACCGGGTAGAGATCACTCCGAACCAGTTCTACGCGAGGCTCGCCACTTCGAAGATCCTCCCCAAGACCTCGCAGCCGACCCCCGCCGAGGTCCTTCTCCTTTATCGATATCTATCCCGCCACTACGCGGGGGTCCTGTCGATCCACCTTTCCGCTGAGGTCTCTGGGACTTACCAGACGGCCCTTGCCGCTGCCCGGACGGTGAGCGAGGAGGTCGGAGTGCCGATTGAGGTGGTGGATAGCCGGACCGCTTCGGCGGCGCAGGGGCTCGCGGTGTGGGCGGCTGCACGCGCGATTGACGCTGATCTCCCACTTGATACATGCAGCGCAGTTGCCCGGAAAGCCGCAGCCGGAGCAAGTATCTTCGTGTTCGTCCCCACTGTCGAGTACTTTGTGCGTGGGGGGCGGCTCTCGCCCATTCAAGGGAGGATCGCTGAACTGCTTCGCCTGAAACCGATCCTCACTGTCAGAGATGGGAAAGTGGCCCCGGCCGGCAAGACGATCGGGCGACGTCGTGCAGTAAGAAAGACGCTCTCCTTCGTCACAGAACTCGCGCAGAAGATGGGGGCGCCGATATTCATCGTGGCTCACGCCGCCGCTCCCAAGCTCGCGCAGCACTACGCCGGGGCGCTTCACCGGGGGTTTCCTGCCTCAGCGGTGATGGTGGCCCATGCCGCCCCGGCTCTGGGGTCTCATGCCGGCCCGGGCGGCGCGGCGATCGCTGTCCTTGACACCGAGCCGATCGAGCAGATGATCGAAGCAGCAAAGAGCAAAAGGGAGAGGTAGTGGCGCTTGCAGGATTGCTTCTGATCTCTTATCTCATCGGAGCCTTTCCCACGGCAGTGATCGTGGGGAAGATTCTTAGGGGAATTGACATTCGCCAGCACGGGAGCAAGAGCGCCGGGGGGACCAACGCTTGGCGGGTCCTCGGCTGGAAGGGTGGCGTGCCGGTGGCGGCGATCGACCTGGGGAAGGGAGTGATTGCGGCAACGGTGATCTGTGACCTTCCGTTCGGTCCGCTTCCGATCGACCCTGCGATTGTGCCGATCCTCTGCGGCCTTTCCGCGGTGATTGGTCATGTCTTCCCGGTCTACATAGGTTTTCGCGGGGGGAAAGGAGTAGCCACCGGAGCCGGGATGCTCCTTGCCACTGCCCCGATTCCAGTCGCCATCGCAGTCCCGGTCTTCGCGCTTTCCCTCATCCTCACCGGCCGTGTCTCCATTAGCTCACTCCTTGGGGCGATCACCGTGCCGCTGGTCATCGCATTGCTTAACCGCTACACCGCCGCTCACTACCCCTCCTTGCTGATTGGGTTGACCGCGGCCTTGGCAGCGTTCATCCTGTTCACCCATCGTGGGAACATCGTCCGCCTCTTCCAGGGCAAAGAACGCTCTTTTCTCCGCTTGCAGATTTTAAGACGGGTTTTTCATCGGTAGTCATCTCCTATCCTTTCCTTATAGGGCACTCTTAAAGGGTACGTGAGTCTTCTGGAAAGCCCCGGTCAAGGGCGAGAAATCTCGGTGCTGGACGCAGTTTGACGGATAGGATGCATAGTGCTATAATTTTCTTTGATGCCTTGAGGTGTGGATCATGGAAAAGGACCCGTTGAGAGACCTACGTAATAGAAACTTGCGGAATATCGCGTTTATCACCGTCATCGTCATCCTAGGGCTGATCCTTCTTCAGTCCTGGCTTGGCGGAGGCAAGACAAAGAACGAGATTCAGTATACGTTGTTTACTACCTTGGTGGAGAATGGCCAGATTGTCTCAGTCTTGATCAAGGACAACCGTGCCGAGGCGACGACGGTTGACGGAGGGACAATCTTCGTCCAACTCCCCCCCGATGGCACGAGCATCTATATGCCCCTATTAGAGGAGCATGGAATCCAGGTGAGTTTTGAACCCTCAACGGAGAGCAACTGGTTCCTTACTGTCGTTATCTCGTTGCTCCCTGTGCTCCTTATCTTTGCTGTCTTTATGTACATCATGCGCCGAACGCAGGGCGGTGGGGCTCTTGCCTTCGGCCAGTCGAAGGCAAAACTAGTCCGTCCTGACACGACTAAGGTGACATTCGACGACGTTGCTGGGTTAGCCGAGGTGAAGGAAGAGGTGGAGGAGATCATCGATTACCTGGAGGATCAGAAGCGCTTCTCCCGTCTGGGGGCGGAGATTCCTAAGGGGATCCTCCTCGTCGGAGCGCCGGGGACCGGGAAGACCCTGCTGGCGAAGGCGATCGCCGGTGAGGCGCACGTTTCCTTCTTCTCCATCAGCGGGTCGGACTTTGTGGAGATGTTTGTCGGCGTCGGGGCGGCGCGAGTGCGTGATATGTTCGAAAAAGCTAAGGCTAGCGCCCCGTGCATCATCTTCATCGATGAGCTTGATGCAGTGGGCAGAAAACGGGGCGCGGGCCTGGGCGGCGGGCACGATGAGCGTGAACAGACCCTAAACCAACTCTTGGCGGAAATGGACGGGTTTCAGCCGAATAAAGGGATCATCATTCTCGCAGCGACCAACCGACCGGACGTCCTCGATCCGGCACTCCTTCGTCCGGGGCGGTTCGATCGCCGGATCCTTGTTCCCTACCCAGTTCTAAAGGACCGTGAGGAGATTCTCAAGGTCCACCTTCGTGGTAAGACGATCGCTGAGGACGTCGATACAGGGATACTCGCCCGGCAAACGCCCGGCTTCGTCGGTGCGGACCTGCGAAACCTGTGTAATGAGGCAGCGTTGCTGGCCGCCCGGAAGAACAAAGCCGTCGTCGACATGGCCGATTTTGAGGAAGCTACCGATCGTGTGTGGCTCGGCCTCAAGCGCAAGAGTGTTGTGCCCACGGAGAAGGAACGGCGGATCACCGCCTACCACGAGAGCGGCCACGCTCTGCTCGGCCACTTGCTGCAAAGGGAGGATCGCTCAGTCCACAAAATATCCATCCTTCCTCGTTCTTACTCAATGGGGGTAACTCAGTCCTTGCCTTTGGAGGAAAGGTACTTGCCTACCCAGGAAGAGTACAAGAACGAGCTAGTCTGTACTCTTGGGGGTCGAGCCGCCGAGGAGTTGGTGTTTAACGAGTTCACGGCTGGATCGAGTAGCGATCTCAGGGACGCGACAAGGCTTGCTACAAGGATGGTGATCAAATTGGGCATGAATGAGGAGCTCGGACCTATCAGCCTGGGGCGCGAGCGGGTCGATGTCTTCCTCGGTGAGGAGATCGTCAAAAGCCACGAGCACTCCGAGGAGATCTCGTCTTTGGCAGATCGCGAGATTCGGGGGCTTCTAATCCGCTCCTATGAAAAGGCAAAACAGCTTCTCAAGAAGCATCGCTTGGCCCTCGACCGGCTTGCTAGTGAGGTGCTCAAGCGCGAAGAGATCGCAGGGAGCGAACTTGATGCCCTCTTTGCCGAGTTGATGCCTGCACCCGCTGTTTGATGCCTTGCCCTGAACGCCATGTTATCATCCTCGGCTCAACCGGGTCGATCGGCACGCAGACAATCGACATAATCGAGCGTCTTAACCAGAGAGGCTACGCGTTCTCAGTGGTAGGGCTCGCTGCTGGGAAGAATGTTGAGCGGTTGGCCGAACAGATAGAACGCTACCACCCTCGCGCCGTCTGTATAGGAAAGGAAACAGAGGGGGAGATCCTGCGGCAGCGGTTTCCCAAAGTGCGGGTCTTCACCGGTGAGAAAGGTCTACGGGAACTCGCTCGACTCGATGATGTTGACCTGATCGTGAACGCCCTCGTTGGAGCGATCGGCCTTCCTCCAACCCTGGATGGGCTCTC
The DNA here is from genome assembly GCA_030606565.1 of Candidatus Bipolaricaulota bacterium. Taxonomy (GTDB): domain Bacteria; phylum Bipolaricaulota; class Bipolaricaulia; order UBA7950; family UBA9294; genus UBA9294. The sequence continues at coordinate 21,290 of JAUWGE010000030.1, forward strand.
CCTTGGTCGCACCGTTGCTCTTGCAAATAAGGAGAGTTTGGTGATCGGTGGGGAGTTAGTGACCAAGTTCCTCTCTGAGTATGGGGGAGCGATCCTGCCGATCGACAGCGAGCACAACGCCATCTTCCAGTGCCTGCGTGCGGGGAGGCTCTCCGAGGTGCGACGGGTGATCCTCACCGCCTCCGGGGGGCCATTCCTGCGTGTCCACAAGGGAGCACTAGATCGAGTGCGCCCGGAGGAGGCGCTTGCACATCCCAACTGGGCGATGGGTTCCCGGGTCACCATCGACTCGGCGACGATGGTGAACAAAGGGTTTGAGGTGATCGAGGCTCACTTCCTGTTTCGTCTTCCCTACGAGAGGATTTCAGTCATTATTCACCCCGATTCGGTGATTCATTCCTTTGTCGAGTACCACGACGGCTCCCTTCTTGCCGAGCTTGCCTCGCCGGATATGCGTATCCCAATCCAGTACGCTCTTACCTACCCAAAACGCGTGGAGACGGGGCTTCCCCGACTTGACCTTGAGGAGATATCGAGGATGGGGTTTGAGCCGCTTGACCATGAGCACTTCCCTGCATTCGCGACGGTGCTTAAAGCAGCAAAGCAGGGGGGGACCTCGCCTGCGGTAATCAACGCGGCAGATGAAGTCCTCGTGGAGCGGTTCTTGGAAGGGGATATCCCCTTCACCGGGATTGCCAGTGGGCTGCAAACGGTCCTCTCCTGCTGGGCGTCTGACGAGGCCAACCTCAGGGAGATTAGTTCCAATACGGGGAACCAAGACGATGTGATTCTCTCCACGCTTCTTGCTGCCGACCGCTGGGCCCGCAAAGCGGCAAGGGGTCTTTCCTTTTGATCGGTAGCTTCATCCCCTTTATAATGGTGGCGGAACTATAAGGAGAGGACGATGAATATCACTACTGATATGGTGACATCTTGCTTGGAGGATGTGATTGACCCGGAACTGGGGATAAATGTGGTCGATCTGGGGCTTATCTATAACATTCAGATAGAAGGGAACAAGATCGGTGTCGATATGACCCTCACAACCCCGGGGTGCCCGATGGCGGGGATGCTTGCTGGGAGCGTCGAACAGGCCATTCGTGAGGCATTTGAGGAGGTCGATGTGGAGGTCAGCCTGGTGTGGGACCCTCCCTGGACCCCAGATCTGCTCTCTGACACGGCCAAGGAACAGCTCGGCTACAACGGCTAGAATATGGAGAAGAAGTGCCTTCGTTGTGGCAAGCGGCGGGGCAATCGCCACTGTGAAGCTCTTGCTGGGCCGATCTGCAGCCGCTGCTGCGGGGAGAACCGTCTCATCAAGATTGCCTGCCCGCGCACTTGTCACCACCTGGAGCAGAACGAATCCTTTCAACGCAAGAAACAACACTCTCGCTATCGAGAGGTATTTGTGGAAGTGAACGCAGACTTACGCAAGAGGGACGAAGACCTGCGTCTGTTCCTCATCGTTGAGGAGGCGATCTTTCGGGCGATAAGACGGATCGATAGCCTGACGGACGAGGACATCTCCATAGCTCTTGCCGATCTTCATAGTC
>JAUWGE010000045.1 GCA_030606565.1 Candidatus Bipolaricaulota bacterium
ATTGCCAAGATCGAGAACCTGGAGAAGCTCAATCCTGACAAGCAGATCGTTGTCTACTGTTACACGGGACGCGACGCAAGCCAGGCCACGGCAATCCTCAACATCCTGGGTTACGATGCGAGCAATCTCCTATGGGGGATGACCGGTTGGACAACAGATCCTGAGGTCGCGCCGTACAGGTTCGACCCTGCTAAGGGTGCCAACTACCCGGTTAAGGCCAGTGAAGGAGCGGCGCCACCCCCGAGCGACGATTCAGGCGGAGGCTGCGGCGGCTAAGAGACGGACCTTCGGATTCGGACCCCGCGCTTCATAGCCTGTCATGCCGCAAACGGAGTGGAGGCGGTCTGAGAGTAGTATGAATCGAAGCTCCCTGCCCGTTATCTAGGGCGGGAGCTTCTTCTTTTCCCTCTGTAGGGGTGCCGGCTAGTACTCGTTGGGGAGGACGTCCAACTCTTCCAGGGTGAACACCGGGCCGTCCTTGCACACGTACTTGCTGCCGATGTTACAGCGCCCGCATTTGCCGATGCCGCACTTCATCCGCATCTCGAGCGATAGGATGGTGTCGCTCGGGGCAAACCCCAGTTTCTTGATCACCGGCAGGGTGAACTTGATCATGATCGGCGGCCCGCAGACAGCGATCAGCGCGTCCTTGGAGCTTGGGGCTACCTCTTCCAACACGGTGGGAACGAAACCTTCCCTGCCTTTCCAGTTTCCATCACCCTTGTCAACGGTGATGTAGGTTTTAAGATCGTCACGTGCCTCCCACTCCTTGAGTTCCTCCTTGTAGAGGAGCTCACCCGGACTCCGGGCACCGTAGATCACCGTGATCTCGCCGAAATCATCCCGGTTGCCATCGTCGATCATGTATTTGGTGAGCGCTCGTAGTGTGGTGAAGGCAAACCCCCCTCCGACGATCACCACGTTTTTGCCCTTCATTCGGTCGATCGGATAGGACTTGCCCAGGGGGCCTCGAACCCCAATCACTTTTCCTTCCGTCAGGTTGTGTAGCTCGCCAGTGACCACACCGGTCTTCTTGACGGTGAATAGCAGATGGCCTTCCTCGGTTGGCGATGAGGCGATGCCGATCGGTGATTCGCCTTTCCCGAGCAGGGAGAGCTCGGCAAACTGGCCGGGGATGTGATGGAACGCCTTCGTATGCTCGGGATCAAGGAAAACGACCTTGAACGTCTTTAGGTCGCGCGCCTCGTTCTCGCTCGTAATCCGATCAATCCGCACCGGATAGGGCATGTAGGGATTTGTTGTCTGATTCATGTTCACCACGCTTTCTTTACGTCACCTTGGCCAATGAACTGAGCCTTTCCAGTACCGCTCTCAAATCCAAGCCAGCGGGGCAGTTGGTGATACAACGGCCGCACCCAACGCAGAACGCCTCGCCGAAGTTCTCGGGGCAATAGAGAAACTTGTGCAGGACCCGCTGGCGATATCTTGCCGCTTGTGTGGTCCGTGGATTGTGGCCGGAGCCGTGCAAGGTGAACAGGGAAAACGCACAACTGTCCCAGTTTCGTACCCGCCTGCCGACGCCTTTTTTCGTCTCGTCGGTGATGTCGAAACAGTGGCATGTGGGACAGACATACGCGCACGTGCCGCAACCCAGGCACTTTAGACCCAACTCCTCCCAAATCTCGGCGTCGAAGCTTTCCTTTAAAGCGGCAAGATCCTTGGGAATTGGGATTGCCTGAAGCTGTTTCTCCGCTTCGGCCGCTGCCTGCTGCACTGCCTGCTTATCCTCTTCAGTCGCTTTCTCGGTGAGCGTCGAGGCTTCCTTCAATAACGCCTCCCCTCGCTCGGTCAGCGCGCGCAGGTACAGCTGCTCACCCAGATCGAAGGCCAGAACGTCGGCGCCAATCTCCCCTACTGGTGAGCCGCCAACTGATGTACAGAAACAGGCCTCTCCCGGCGTATTACACGCTAGCGCTACCACACATGTCTTCTCGCGTCGGCGAAGGTAGTAGGGATCGTCAATGCCCTCCCAGGTGAAGACCTGATCGAGAAGTCCTAATGCCCTAGCATCGCATGGCCTTGCGCCGAAGAGCAGGGTCTCCTGCGCTGCCAGCTTAACTTCGTTTGCATGGTCTTCCTTAAAGGTATACAGGGTCTCCCACTGCGGGAAGACGACCTCTTTTGGCGAGAGGTTGGTGTTCAATCCATCCAGGCAGACGAGCGAAGGATCCGCCACCTCGGAAAATTTCGTCCCCATCCTATCTTTGACTGGCGCAAAGAGCCGGCGATTTTCACCGAGCAGTCTCAAGAACTCTTGTACCTTTGACTTATCGAGTGTCATCTCCAGCATCTGGCAGCCTCCTTACGGCTCGGTCATGAAGGATTGATCATCTTCCATCCGGAAGCTTGAGAGCGCCTCCGCCTCTTCTAGGGAGAGGCTCACCTGTGCTTCGAACAGCTCTTCAACATCCTTGTTGATCTTTTGGTTTAGCAAGCGCAGATCGATCCCCTGTGGACACGCTGCCACACAGGCTCCGCAGTCGACGCAGCGTCCCGCCTGATGGAACGCCCGACCAAGATGAAAGACAAACACATCCGAAAGATCCGTAGTCACGCCCAGCCACTTCGGTGCCGTCTCTTCGGCAAAACACTCTTCGCAGTAGCAGTTCGGGCACGCCTGCCGGCAGGCGTAACAACGGATGCAACGGGAGAGTTCCCCCACCCAATGCTCCCAGCGTTCCTGCGGGGATTTTGATTCAAACTCTGCGACGTTTGCATAGTGCGAGACCTCCGGGGCAGAAGAGGGCGTCTCGCCAATCGTAAGATTAGAGAGCACCGCCTCTCGATGTTGGCATTCCCGGCATGAGGCGGCAAGCACGTCCGCAATGTCGATCCGTTTCTCTCTGCCATCGGTTCCGATCACCTGCACCGACTTGTCATCGACCTTCGCGTCAGCGAGTCCGACCACGCCCAAGGCTCGTCCGACGCTGTGACGGTCGATCATCCCTTCACAACCTATTCCGATGATAAACAGCCGATCGCGGGGGATCTGCTTCTCCTTGATCAGTCCCACGATCGAGCGGCTGTCGCAGCCTTTGGCCACCACTCCAACCTTGGGGGGAGTCCATTCTCCTTTCAGTCCCACGGGCCGCTTGAACAGTTGCGGTAGATACGTAGCGAGGTTGCTTGTACAGATCCGATTCCATACGAGCCGATCAACTTCCTTTGGGGACCGGACAAAGCAGGGGGAGGTCTTCAACGGGAGGCTGGCCGCCTCGTGGCCAACAAAAACATCGATCGTCCCATCTTCCAGGAGTTTGGCAACCTCTTGTCGCAGCGTCTCTTCAACTTGCTTCATGCCACTTCCTCGAATTTCTTGATCATCTTGCTCGCCGGTCCGACCGAGCGGACGGAATCAGTCACCTTCCCCAAAATCTCGGCAAACCGAGGCCCCTCTGCCGCGGAGACCCACGAGAAGTGGACGCGCTGCGGTTCGATTCCCACGTACTCAAGCAGGCTCTTAAGCAGAGCGAACTTCCGTCGCGCGTAGAGGTTCCCGCTGATGTAGTGGCAGTCACCTGGATGGCACCCGCTGACCAAAACGCCATCGGCTCCAGTCTGAAGTGCCTTCACGATAAACAGCGGATTGATCCGGCCTGAACAGGGCACACGGATCACGCGGACGTTCGGTGGATACTGAATGCGGCTGACCCCGGCAAGGTCGGCTCCCGCGTAGCTGCACCAGTTGCATAGGAAGGCAACAATCCGGGGCTCCCACCCGTTGCCGCCCATTTTCTCGTTTGTCTTCTTTGTCACCCTACCGCCTCCAGCATTGCCAGGATCTGCTCGTTTTTAAACCCTTTTACATCGATCGCCGCCGCTCGACAGGACGCCGAGCATACCCCACATCCCTTGCATAGCGTCTCGTTGACAACGGCGCGTCCGGTCTCTGGGTCAAGTTCGATCGCCTTGTAGGCACAGACCTCCACACAGATTCCACAACCACTGCAACGTGTCTCAATAACGCTTGCCACCTTCCCTTCGGTCTCCAAACTGGTCTTTGAGAGCACCGTGGCGGCGCGACCGGCAGCGGCTTTTGCCTGAGCTATCGCCTCTGAAAGGTCCTTCGGGTAGTGGGCCAGACCGCAGACGAAGACGCCGTCCGTGGCGAAGTCTACCGGACGCAGCTTCACGTGCGCTTCGAGGAAGAAGCCGTCTGGGCCGAGTGGAACCTTCAGCATCTGGGAGAGGGCTTTATTCCCGGGGTTAGGCGCAATGCCGGCACTTAGCACGAGCAGGTCGGGCTTAAGGATCAGTCTGCGTCCCAGAACCTTTTCATCGACCTCAACCACGAGGTCGCTGTCGTTCGCTGTAACGATCGGTTTTTCCTCCTTTTCGTATCGGCAGAAGAGAACCCCTTTCTCGCGCGCTTCGCGGTAGCGTAGCTCCTTCAGTCCATAGGTTCGCACGTCGCGGTATAGGATGTGAACCGACGCTTCTGGGTTTAGTTCCCTAAATTTCAAGGCGTTCTTGACGGCCGCCGAACAGCACACACGGCTGCAGTAGGGACGCTCATCGTCGCGCGATTCCACACACTGGATCATCACCACCGACCGAAGCGCTCTAAGCGATGGATCACCGGAGGCCAACCGCTCCTCAAAGTCACGCTGGGTAAGCACGCGTTCGTCCTGACCGTAGAGGTACTGGGAGGGCTCCACGGCCAAACCGCCTGTTGCAATGACCACCGCGCCGTGTTCTACGGGGTCTGCCCCATCAGAGAGCTTTGTCTTGAAGTTGCCTACATAGCCTTCGACATTCTCCACCGTTGTACCCAAGTGAAGCGTGATCTGGGGTTCGGAATGAACCCGCTCAGCCAGAGACTCCAAGAACGAGGCTGTCTCCTCGCCATCATAGGTGTAGTGCACGTGACGGAGGTTGCCGCCGAGCACTTTCTCCTTCTCCACGAGGTGAACCGGGAAGCCTTGGGCTGTAAGTTCCAGGGCTGCGGTCATGCCGGCCACCCCGCCCCCGATTACCAACGCGGCCTTGTTGATCCCCACAGCCATTTTGGCGAGGGGCTCCAAAAGCAGTGCCTTACTCATGGCCATCTCTAGCAGCTCTTTCGCCTTCTGCGTGGCCTTCTCTGGTTCCTTCTGATGGACCCAAGAGCACTGCTCACGGATGTTGACAAATTCGAACAGGTAGGGGTTTAAGCCCGTCGCTTGCAGGGTATTTTGGAAGAGCGGTTCGTGGGTGCGCGGCGTACACGCTGCCACGATAACCCTATTGAGGTCCTTCTCAGTGATCGTATCGGAGATGACCTTCTGTGCATCCTGGGAGCAGGAGAAGAGAAACTCCTGGGCGTGTTCCACGTTGGAGAGGGTCTTGGCGTGCTCGACCACCGCGGGCACATCGACGACCGAGCCGATGTTGATCCCGCAATTGCAGACAAAGACGCCGACGCGTGGGGGTTCACCCCGGATGTCGCGCTCTGGGGGATACTCGACCACAAACTCCGCTTGGGGAAAGTCCGCCACCACGCTTGCCGCTTCTGCCGCTGCGGCAGAGGCCTCTACGACCGACTCGGGGATGTCTTTGGGTCCAGACAGGGACCCACAAACAAATACACCCGGCTTCAGGGTCCGGACAGGCTCGTAGGGTGGGACCTCAATAAACCCGTAGTCATTGAGGGAGATACCCAAGGCCTCCAGACCTTCGCGCTGTTCGGGGTTCACCACCAGTCCCACGGAGAGCACGAGCATATCGAACGCCTCAGCGGTTACCTCTGAGCCATTCATCGAGTACTGCACCACCACATCGTCGGTCTTTGGGTCAAATTCGACAGAGGAGATGCGGGCGCGCAGGAATCGGCAGCTCTGCTCAATTTCTGCCTTATCGATGAAGCGGTCGAAATGCTTACCGTAGGCACGGATATCCATGAAAAAGATGGTCGTTTGAACGTCATCGAGGTGCTCACCGAGGATGATGGCGTCCTTTGCCGCCTGCATACAGCAGATGGCTGAGCAGTACTCGTTTCCTACTTGACTATCGCGGGAGCCAACGCATTGCAGGAATGCGATTTTCTTCGGCGCCCGTCCGTCCGAAGGGCGCTGCACGTGGCCGTGAGTGGGGCCGGAGGCGCTCAGTAGCCGCTCGAACTGAAGCGCGGTGACCACGTTGGGGAAGCGGCCCCAGCCGTACTCCGCCGACTGTTCGGCCTGGTACGCCTCGTAGCCGGGGGCCAACACAATCGCACCCACCTGGACGTCCTGTACCTGCTCGACCATATCGTGATTGATGGCGTCGGCCTGGCAGGTGTAGACGCAACTCAGGCACTCGGAGCAGACGCCGCAGGCCAGGCAACGGGCCGCCTCCGCCTGGGCTTGCTCGTCGGTGTAGCCCGCAACCACTTCCTCAAAAGTGGATAG
>JAUWGE010000017.1 GCA_030606565.1 Candidatus Bipolaricaulota bacterium
ACAGTACAACTTTGGCTGGGACTGGGCGCCCCGCCTGCTCAGCGTGGGCATCTGGAAGGACGTAACCCTGCGCCGCTACCAGGGCGCACGCCTGAGCAGCGTTTTCTTCAAGACGCTGGAGATCACACCGCAGGCCGCCCGGGTGGCCGTTCAAGTTGAGGTGGAACGGTGGACGGATCTACCGGCGCTGACTGCCCACATCCGGCTGGAACGGGATGGGCAGACCCTTGCCGGGATGGTGCCGCTGGCCTCCCCCCTGGTCTCCTCCGGAGGGGAGAGAGGCGAGATCGAACTGGAGCTGCCCGATCCGGCCCTGTGGTGGACCCATGACCTGGGGGGACCGGCGCTGTACGATTTGACCGTCGAACTCTGCGCCGGGGACCAGGCTTTGGACACCCACCGCGAGCGGGTCGGCGTGCGCACCATCGCAGTGGACCAATCGCCGGACCCCGACGAGCCGGGCACCAAGTTCTTCACCTTTATGCTGAACGGGGTCAAACTTTTCGCCAAAGGCGCTGACTGGATCCCGGCCGATTCTTTCGTCAGCCAGGTGGACGAAGGCCGGTACCGGGAGCTTCTGGAGTTAGCCGTGGCGGCCAACATGAACATGCTGCGGGTATGGGGCGGCGGCATCTATGAGAAGGATGCCTTCTACCGGCTCTGCGACGAGTTGGGCCTCCTCGTCTGGCAGGACTTTATGTTCGCCTGCGCGCCCTACCCGGACCACGATCCGGAGTTCGTGGCCGAGGTGGAACGAGAGGCAGAAGCGATCTTGCGCCGGCTGCGTAACCATCCCTGCATCGCCCTCTGGTGTGGCAACAACGAGAATGACTGGATTGGCGACAAAGCTCATTGGCACCAGCCCGGCTACCGGTTCCCAGGCTGGCGGGTCAATCACCAACTGCTGCCACCCATCGTCGAGCACCTAGATGGTACGCGCCTGTACTGGCCCTCCAGCCCCTACGGCGGAAACGATCACAACGACGAGCGGGAGGGAAACCGGCACAACTGGTACGTGTGGCACGGCGAGGTGCTCCCCCGTCGCTTTGGCCAGCGCCCGGAGCGCGACTTTACCCCAGAAGGGACCTCCTTCCGGCACTATGGCCAGGACATGGCCCGTTTTGTGAGCGAATTCGGGATGCACGCCGCGCCGGTGCTGGAGACGCTACGGCGCAACGTCCCTGCCACGGGCCTGCGTCTGGGCAGCCCGGAGTTGCTCTATCGCAACAAAGACGATCCCAAGGACAAGGGCAATCACCTGATGGCCTCGTGCACTGGCCTGCCCACCACCCTGGAACAGTACGTGGACTTCTCTATGATCGCCCAGGCGGAGGGACTCAAGTTCGGCATCGAGCACTACCGCCGACGCAAGTTCCACTGCAGTGGGACCCTCTTCTGGCAGCTCAACGACTGCTGGCCAGGCCTGAGCTGGAGCGTGTTGGACTACTACCGTTTTCCCAAGGCGGGCTACTTTTACGCCAGGCGAGCCTATGCCCCGGTGATGGCCTCTTTCAAGGCGGAAGCGGGCGGCAGCGTCTCCCTGTGGATCGTCAACGACGCCCTGGTCGCGATCACCGATACCATCGTGTGGGGGCATGGCACCTTCGACGGCCAGAAGTTGCACGAGGAGGAGTTGGAGATCACTGTGCCAGCCAATAGCATCAGCCGCACCGTGCACATTCCAGCATCTGCCCTGAGCGATAGTGACCCAGCGAGCCGATACCTCTACGCCCGCTCCGCTCGTGGCCTCTTCCCCGATAACCGCCACTTCTTCGTGGACATCAAAGATCTGAAGCGGCCATCGGCGAACCTGCGGGTGGAGAAAACGGCGACCGACGAGGGCGTCGAGGTCAGGGTCGCCAGCGACGTTTACGCCTACTTTACCAAGCTGACGGTGCCAATAGAAGGCACCCGCTTCAGCGACAATTACTTCGATCTCTTTCCGGGACAGGAAAAAGTGACCAGGGTGTGGAACACGTTGGGTCAACGACTGGCCCCGGATGATGTCATGGTCTCCTCGTTACCGATGATGTGAAAACGCCTCTGGAGTTAAATCATAGAGAGGCAACAATGCAACTGATGCATGATAAGAGAAATCTCATCTTGAGCAAACGCTACGGTATCGGCCTTCACAGGTACAATCCGGCTAAATTCCCAGGGGCTGTTTTCCTCGATGTCGCCGACGCTCAGTATAATCCTCTGAACCCGGAGGAGATCTTGGCCGGCATTCACCCGGCCAAGAAGCCCGGCACCTATGGCTTGGCCAAGTTCAAGGGCGGTAGTGTTCTCGCCGATTGGCTTAGGCGTGCTTGATAACGGTTCCCTTTCCGATTAGACAGTCGTTTAAGGTCACCCCTTCGATGTGACAGTCACCGTCGATCACACACCCGATCAGCGATGAGTCCTCAACCGTCACATCGTCGAAGATCACAGAGTTTCTTACCGTCGAACGCTCGATTGAGACGTTTTCACCTATTATTGTATCGCGCTTGGCATAGTGCTGATTTGCTTCAATGTAGGAGGCGCGATCACCGATGTCGTACCAGCCGGTGTCGAAGGTGAACGCATCCATGCGGACGCCCTTCTCCTTGAGGAGCCAGGCATTGAAGTACCCGGGAGCATCCTTGCCAGACTCAGCTTTCCGGAGAAACTCCCCGATGAGAGGCAGGATCTCCTGTGGGTAAACGTAGCAGGCGGTACTCACCAAGGTGGAAGCTGGGTGCTGCGGCTTCTCCTGAAAGTCGATGATCTGCTCGCCTTCGACGATCGCCACGCCGTACCGTCCCCGCACCCGGTCCAAATCTTTGAGATCGTACAGGGCGATCAGCGGGCGCCCTCGGTACGCGGCGTGAAACGACTCAATAGAGAACTCAAAGATGTTATCCCCCCCGATCACCAGGAGGTCATCTTCGATTTCGAGTGTCTGGATGAGAAAGTCAATCGCGCCGACAGCTCCCAACTTCTCCGCCTCTGCGCTCGTCTCCTCCACCACGATCTCGACGTCGCGACCGGACTGTTTTTGCCAAGCCGCAAACTGAGGGGCGAACCGCCGGTTGGTGGATACGATCGGGCGATCCGAGAATGGATATGTCGCGAGGACGTAGTCGATGATCGGTCTTCCTGCGACCGGGAGGAGTGGTTTTGCGCGGTTTGTGGTGATCGGGTGAAGGCGCGTGGCGTACCCTCCAGCAAGGATGATCGTTTTCATAAGGAGCCTCCGCTGGATACCCTTAAGCTTGCTGGTGGGAGGAAAGCGGAGATCCGCCGAAGGCGAATCAGCCTGTTGTTTGTACTAGCTACATGCGTTCCCTTCGAAATAAACCCCTCAACGTCGGAGACGAGCTCCGACGCTACGAAAAGATGGATGTAGCGTCGTACCTTGTGTGCGACGTTGCTTCCAATGCAGCAAAGCTCTACATCAAACTGCAGCATAAGGATCAACTCCGCTTAGACCTTTAGGCTTTTGCCTTTTAATGCCCCGCAGCTTGCTGCGGGGTTCTTTACTGTTTCTCTCTTAAGAGGGCCTCTCTCTCCGCAAGAGCCTGTTTGAATTCCTCTATCAGGGCAACCGGCGTCGGATCGACCTCGTTTAGGAGGGCAAGGTAGTAGCTGACGTAATCACCGAGGTATATCTGCGAGAGGACCTGCGCAAGCTCGCTCTCACCCTCAGCTTTTACTTCGGCGAATCTCACCGCGCTCTTTTCGAACAGGCCTGTCATGATGCTCATTCGATCGAGGTTCTCACGACGGTCGTAGTCGTTCTTCAAAAGGAGAATGAACTGATCCGCAAAGAGGTCCGCCTTCACTAGCGCAAGGATCTCGTTGTGGTTTAGCTCGGGAAAGACGTTCCAGAACGCGGGCTGTTTTGCATTCTCATTGATCTGTGTCTTCCAGCGCATGGCGATGAGGTCGGTGTTATCAACGGTCCCATAGATCAAGGGGATCCGGCCGCTTAGGGTACGGGCGAGCTGTTTGGCCGGGTTCTCATCGGTGGGAACGGTGTAAGTGCACCGGGTTCTGATCTTACCGAGCCCCCCTAGGAGATCCTCACATGATCCAATCTCCTTAAGGAGACCGATCCGGGAGAGGGCGATGAGAAGAGAAAGGGCGAGGTAGCCCATCGCCGCCCGCGGCTGGTACCCTGAAGGAATCTTTAGGAATCTGATCCCCCGGGTTCTTGCGATCTCCTCCATCCTCCCTCCGCTTGAAATACAGAGTATTGAAGTGCACCTTCCTATACCCTGATCGAGGGCGGAGAGAGTCTCCGCCGTGTTTCCGGAGTAGCTGATGGTGATGAGAAGGGTATGCTCATCGGCGAACGGGGGCAGTGTGTAGCTTCGATTGACAACAAGGGGAACCCGAGCGAAACGCCGTGCGATTTCTCCGGCCATCGCTGAACCACCCATCCCGCAGACGATGATCTGATCGATGCCCTCTATAACAGGGAAGTCAAACCGCTCTCCGGTCTCGATCGCTTCTTTGCACTGGTCGACGAAGTGATCGAGAACAAAGATCATCCCCTCCCTATCGTATTTAGTAAGGAACGCTCTATCGTCTAACTCTCTCATGCTGGATCGATGATAGCGCAGATAAGATTCTTTGTCGATGCCAGAAACCATCATCCAATCCTCTATTGGAATTTCCCATAGGTCATCACACAAGCCGAGAAACCTCTTGTGCGAGGATCAGCCACTTGTCCGTTTGTGAAGCGCGATCAAGCCCTCCTTCCCTTTCCCATCAACGTAGACATCTAATCCCGCATCGATCCGGAAGTGCCTCAGGCATTCGCCATCACAGAGGACTTCTTGCTGTTCGAGCAAGGCTCGGTTTAGAAAATCGCCCTGCTCCTCGCGGAAGGGAAGGTACAACACCCCTCCTGTCACCATGTCGGCATAAAAGTGCGTTCCATAGGAGAGTTCAGGGGAGAAGGATTCCGTGGCCATCTCCACAATAACCGAAGCGCCAGCGACCTCACCATACTGAACCGGTACTCCCAGTTCTGGGTTTGAGGTCCCCCATCGGCCAGGCCCCATCAGGATATACTCCTCCCCCTCCAGTTGCTGATCGATCTCGCCGACGCGGCGCGCGATCGCATAGGCATCCTCTGCTCGATAGGTAACGGGATCCACAAATATCAGATGGCGAATCCGCTTCCGCCTGCCATTCCCGAGCACCTGATGGCATACCAGGAGCGTCTCTTCCAGGGGTAAGGAGGGAAGTCGGACCCGCCGGTGCTCGGGGCGTCCCCCGAGCGGCCTCGCCTGGAGCAGGTAGAACAGGGGAGTCTCATTGCCCTTTTTCGACAAAGGGAAATCGACAGCAAACTCGATATCGACCGGTAACTCGAAGAGATCCTGGAGGCTGGCGAAGAGATCACAAACTAGCGGTGTGAAGGGCATGGAGGTGTTCCCCTCAATAAAGCGGTTGAAGGAGGCGACGTAACGCCCTCCCGGCGGGAGTATGGAGAACGGTTCACTCAGTGCCCCCTCGGAGTCGACCACCGAGCAGACCTTTCTTAAAAGCGGGTTATCCAACTCGGAAAGTCGCGTATAGACAAGCCTCCTTTCTCGCATATCGAGGACATCTACCGTCTCCTGTGAGTAACGGATGACGGTCCTCCCGTCCGAGCCCTCCGGCCGCAGCCCCGGTACCTTGGGTGAGAAGACCCGTGCGTACTCACGTCCCACTGCACGCGTTCCCACCCCAACCACCAGACGGACCACCCCGTCCTCCGGCTTCAACCGGTTGCTCCACGGGTAAAAGTTGAGCGAGAAGCCTACCCCCCCAATCAGCGGATAGAAAAGGTCGTTCGGGTAGTGACTCCCGATCATGTTCTGAATCAGAATTGCCATCTTCTCCTGTTGCCAGGGGAGATCGTGACGCTTCCGATATGCCCGCGCGTTCCGGCCGAAGGTTGAGGCATAGACCCGCTTGACCGCGGCTATGAGCGTGTCCAGCCGTTCTGTAAGCGAGCCAGTGTTACTTAAGAACTCAGAGAGATAGATCCCGGCGAAGGAGTGCTCTTGGTCGTCCTCCATCACCGAGGAGGAACGGACCACCAGGGGGCGGAGTTCTTTTTCGAGGAATCCACTCAGCGCCTCCCGTGCCGGGGAGGGAAAGGCAGCTGCCACAATCCTCTCCCACAATTCATCCAACCCGATCTCTCGCCGACAGCCAGCAAGGACCTCTTCCTGAAGATCATTATCCGCCATGAACTCGTCAAAGACCTCGGTGGTCACGATCAGGGAGTCAGGGAAGCAAAGGAGATCATCGTGTCTGGTGAGAGTACCGCCTTTTGCCAGGTAATCCATCACAAAAATCAGGCCACGTGCCTTGCCACCGATCTGACCGTCCCCGATTAGCCGGACATTCCCGGGAACGGAGTCCTGGGAAAAGCTGTATTCCCCTGTTGAGGAACGGCCAAACTGAAAATAGGAGGACAAAAAATGCTTCCGATTGCTCAGCGTATGCTTCCTCTTAAGGCTCTGACTCCTGCAAGAAGGAGAGCCAACACGGTCTTGCCATCCCGAATCTCCCCTGAAGCCATCATTCCCTCCAGTTGGTGCTGTTCGAATAGATCCTGCGAGGCTATCTCACCCGGTATCGGTTCTGCAACCCTCGACAAACCACGAGCGGAGAAGAGGGTGATCCGTTCGTCGGTGAAACCGGGTGAGGTATAGAAGGAAAGACGCTCCTCCCAAGTAGCAGCTTCGTATCCGGTCTCCTCAAGAAGCTCGCGCTTGGCGCAGGTAAGGGGATCCTCGCCCGGCTCGAGCTTCCCTGCCGGGATCTCCCACAGGGATTGCCCAGCCGGATAGCGGTATTGACGAACGAGGATGATCCGCCCGTCGGGGAGAATCGGGAGGATCGCCACCGCCCCGGGATGAAGGACAAGCTCCCGGGTGGATTCCGAGCCATCCGGAAGCCTTACTCGATCCACCACCAGGCGCAGAAGTCTCCCTGCAAACGCCTCGCGGCGCTCGATCAGCCGTTTCTGCTCAGACTCAGACTGCGTTATACCCCTCCTCGAGCGCCTGTTCGTTTATCGTGACGAATTCCCCCTTGCCGCCTTTCTTCAGCATCCGCGCCATCGCACCCTTCACTGTATCTAGGGGTAGAATCTTCGTCGCTTTGACGTAAGCTCCAAGGGCCACCATGTTAATAGCACGCATGCTTCCCACCTTCTCCGCAAGCTCGTTCAGCTGAAGGGAAGCTACCTGCGCATCGCCCCTCTTCACCGCGCGATCTATAAGTGAACTGTTCACCACGATCGTTCCTCCCTTGGCCACGGTGGACTCGAACTTATCGAGCGATGGTAGATTCATAGCGATGAGCGCGGAGGGATCGTCGACAATCGGCGAGCCAACTGGCTCATCGGAGAGGACAACGGTGCAATTCGCCGTTCCGCCGCGCATCTCCGGCCCGTAAGAGGGCAGCCACGTCACCTCCAAACCGTGATCCATCCCAGCCTGAGCGAGGATCTTCCCCGCCAGGATAACCCCTTGCCCACCGAAGCCCGCGATAATCACCGAACACTCCATGCTACCCCCTATCTATCAGGTCTCCGAGAGGGAAGACCTTAGTAACCACTTCGGCAACGTGCTTGTTCGCCTCGGTCGGCTTCATCCGCCAGTTGGTCGGGCAGGTGGCAAGAACCTCCACTAACGAATATCCTTTCCCCTCAAGTTGGTTAGTGAAAGCCTTGTTGATCGCCTTGGTCGCATCCACAATCCGCTTAGTATCGTACAATGCCTGACGGGTTACATAGACCGGTGCATCGAGCTGGGCGATCATCTCCGAAAAGCGAATCGGATAGCCAAACAGAGCGGGGTC
Organism: Candidatus Bipolaricaulota bacterium; assembly: GCA_030606565.1. Classification (GTDB taxonomy): domain Bacteria; phylum Bipolaricaulota; class Bipolaricaulia; order UBA7950; family UBA9294; genus UBA9294. The sequence goes on from JAUWGE010000017.1 coordinate 7,834, forward strand.
ACGGCCGTCCGGGGTGGTCGTCGTCTTTTGACCCACCAAGCTCGTCGGTGCCATCTCGCCCCCGGTCATCCCATAAACCTGGTTATTCACGAAGATAACGGTGATGTTCTCTCCCCGGTTCGCAGCGTGGATCGACTCGGCCGTTCCGATGCTCGCGAAGTCACCGTCCCCTTGGTAGGCGAAAACGATCAGGTTCGGGTTGGCCCTTTTCACCCCCGTCGCCACTGCACTGGCACGGCCGTGCGAGGCCTGAATCGCGTCGCAGCGGTACCAGAGATAAGCGAAAACGGCACAACCGACCGGGGCGATCCCAACCGTCCGTTCGACGATCCCCAGTTCATCGATTATCTGAGCAATAATCCGGGTTAGAATTCCATGATGGCACCCAGGGCAGTAGGTGAACCGTGCCTCGGTAAGGCTCGCCGGCCTCCCGAAGACTTTCACCATCTTCTCCGTACTAACTGGCATGTTTCCTCACCTCGCTTAAGATTCGCCGCGGGGTCGGTACAACGCCACCCATCTCCCCATAGAACGGGGTATTCGCCCGCTCTGCAACTGCCAACCGCACGTCCTCCCACATCTGTCCCGCGCTCATCTCCACAGTGAGCACTGTCTTCACTCGGTCTGCCAGTTCCTTAAGCGGTTGATAGGGAAAGGGCCAAAGGGTAATCGGGCGGAACAGACCGAGTTTGATCCCCTCGGCGCTCGCCATCCGCACAACGCTCTTGGCGATACGGGCGACCGTCCCATAGGCAGCGATGAGGATATCCGCATCCTCGGTTGCGGCCTCCTCGTAGCGGACCTCTTTTGCCTCGATCTGGCGGTAGCGCTTTTGTAGGGCCAGGTTCATCTTTTTTAGCACCTCGGGGTCAAGGTCGAAGCTCAGGATGACGTTCGGATCACGTCCTTTTGCTCCTGTCGTCGCCCACTCCTTTGCGGGGAGAGAGGCGACATCGATCGGCTCGGGGAGCTCCACCGGCTCCATCATCTGCCCGAGCATTCCGTCAGCGAGGATCATCACCGGGGTGCGATATTGGTCAGCTAAGTCGAAGGCGAGCATGGTCAGCTCACCGGCCTCGGGGACAGTCGATGGGGCAAGGACAATCATATGATAGTCACCATGTCCACCTCCCTTGGTCGCCTGGAAGTAGTCGCACTGAGCAGGGGCGATGTCCCCCAGTCCCGGGCCACCGCGGACAATGTTGACGATCACCGCTGGGAGGTTTGAACCAGCAAGGTAGGAGATCCCCTCCTGCTTCAGGCTGATTCCCGGAGAAGAAGAAGAGGTCATTGTTCGCACGCCGACGGAGGCCGCCCCGTAGACCATGCTGATAGCGGCAATTTCGCTCTCTGCTTGAATAAACGTTCGACCAAGCCGAGGCATGTTCTTCGCCATGTGTTCCAGAAGCTCCGCCTGGGGTGTGATCGGATAGGCAAAGTAGCACTGGCAACCGGCGCGGATCGCCGCCTCTGCAATCACTTCGTTCCCTCGCAATAACATCCGCTCTCCCATCACCCCTCCTTAGGCGGGAACCCTCTCCCGATAGACCTCAATTGCCACGTCTGGACAGGTCAGGGCACAGAAGCCGCACCCGACACAGGCCTCCGGCCGCTCCATATGGACAACGTTATAGCCGCTTCGGTTCAACTCACCGGAGAAAGCAAGCACTTGGTGAGGGCAGGCCACGATGCACAGCCCGCACCCCTTACACCGTTCCTTATCGATGATGAGCATCCCTTTGGGCATGAAGACCTCCATCCATCCCTCTGTCATAGAATTCCTCGCTCAGACGCTTGCCACGATGCTTGCGTATGCGAGAGAGCCCTACCTCAACCTGCCCGATCCAATCTTTGATGGACTCCTCCAGCAGTCGATCGCGCTGCGTCCGCGCCAAGGTGATCTTCGAGGACCGATTAGTGAGAACGTGGCTCAAACGATGAAATTCGCGGTCAAACGCGTCCGACGGTTTCTCCTCCTGTGACGAGAGGATCGACAGGGTGAATCGATCATCCTTTCCCTGCGCGACGATATTAACCATCACATGTGCGCCTGAGTAAAATTGGGCACGCATCGTCTCCAGAGGAAGAGAATCAGAGATGGGTACTAGGCCTATTTGCCCCTCAGGGAGGGAGACAAGGACCCCATCGGGGGAGACTTTGACAACTTCCCCAGAGAGGGTTGCGCCAACTTCAAGCTGCATCGCTCCTCCTCGCCATTGATTCTTGTATCCGGGGCTACCGCACTGGAACTCCAATTACCACGAAAGAGGCCCTCACTTTCTACCTCAGACGACCTTCTTAACCCGGCCAGACTTGATGCAGCGGGTGCAGACATTGATCCATACCCTCTTCCCGTCGACGTAGGCATGCACCCGTTGAATGTTGGGAACTCTTACTCTACGCGTGTGTCGGTGCGAGTGGCTGATTGTATTTCCCGCCACCGGTCGCTTCCCACAAATTTCACAAACCCGTGCCATCAGATTCACCTCGCACTAAGAGATCGTCTTGAAGATCGCAGGTTCCACGTATGTTGGCTCCAAATCGTAGAGCTGATCACAACTGTAGCTATCCTTTCCCAGGCGAGCGATCCACGCCGGCGACGGATGGTTCATCGCCTCCGGCGCGAGTTTCACAGAAGCGACTCGCTCTAGCCGTTCGCGCAGAAGCTCTGCACCACTTCCTACCACGGACAGCTCCTTTTGCTCCCGGGAGATTCTCGCAAGCAGGCGAGCAATCGGCACCACCTCCACCTCGCTGATCGCCCTCATTCCGGCAAACCACCGAACGTATAGCAGATCCCGTCGATCCGGAACCAGAACACAGACATGCTCCTTAACATCCAGTCGCGCTCGATAGGCTACCATTCCATCAACGCCGACCAACGGGATCCCCAAAGACTGACAGATCCCCATCGCCGTCGCCAGACCGATCCTGAGGCCCGTAAACGAGCCCGGCCCGCGGTTGACGCTGATCAGCTGGATCTGATCCTTGCTCAGGATACACTTATCTAAAAGTCCATCGATCAAGGGAAGGAGCTCTTCCGCATGGTGAAGATGCCCTTCCATAATCGCCTCACCGAGAAGGGTCTCCTCCCACAAAGCTACCCCTCCCAGAGCTTCGGAGGTATCCAATCCCAGTGTGATCATCCCATGTCGATGATAAGTCAGGCCTCAACTGTTTTCAAGCAAGAATGGAGCTTGAACCTTCATCGCAGGAAGGAGCGATCGTGCCCGGGCAACATCGAGGCCCATCTGCTCGCGAAGGGTCTCAAGAGAGGGAAAGCTCCGATCACCGCGCAGCTTATGAAGCAGGTGAACCTCCATCGTCTTTCCATAGAGATTCTCATCCGGCAGGGAGAGGAGGTGGACCTCACAGCGCATCGCACTCCCCTTCAGGGTAGGTCGTACCCCAAAGTAGAGGAGCCCTGGCTCCCTCTTCCTTAACCAGAAGGCGTGCACGAGGTAGACCCCCCTCGCGGGGTGAAGGACGACTGGATCAAACGCCAGGTTGGCAGTGGGATAGCCGAGCCGCCGACCGAGACCGTCCCCCTCCACCACCTCGCCGACGAAGAGCGGTGGACGGCCAAGGAGGGCCCTCGCCTCGCCAACTTCCCCTGAGGCAACCAGTTCACGGATCCACGTACTGCTCACTGGAGCCTGATCGACGACGACGGATGGGACCTCAACCACAAAGATCCCCTGATCCTTCCCCACGCGTCGTAACAGGGATACATCGCCCTCGCGGGCGCGGCCGAAGCGGAAGGAGTCTCCTACCACGACTACTCGAGCGGTGAGCTGCTCAAGGAGGATCTCACGGACAAATCGTTCCGCTTTAAGGTTTTTTACCTCCACAAAGTCAGCCTGCTCCACCCGATCGACGTAACGCTTAAGGAGCTTGAGTTTCGCCGACTCTGGCAGGAGCAAACACGGCTTTGGCTGTTCCTTTAATGCCTGCCTGAAGGTACCCTGGCGCGGCGGGAAGGTGAAAGCGTAGACAACCCGCTCTAGCTGCTTCTCTGAAGCAATTGCACAAAGCCGCTTGAGGATCGCCTGGTGGCCCAAGTGAACCCCGTCGAACGTCCCTACAGTAACGACGGCACCCTCTTTCCTCTTCTTCATCATCCTAATCGAAATGGTAGCACAAACAAGGCGCCATCACAGGATGCGTGGGGGACGGCGTTAGTTGAACCATCTATTCGCACTCTTGTACAATCTTTTTAAGATGCGAACTGAACGTATAAGTGGCCTTCCGTTGGAGGAGGATGTCGTATTCACCACCCTGCGCCCGGCCCGGCTGGACGAGTTCATCGGGCAGAATGAAATCAAAGAGAAGTTGCGTATCTATATCGCCGCTACGCAAAGAAGAAACGAGCCACTCGACCACGTCATGCTGCACAGCCCCCCCGGATTGGGGAAGACAACCCTCGCCCGGATCATCGCCACAGAGATGGGGGTAAACGTCCGTGTGAGTTCTGGTCCGGCAATCGAAAAGGCAGGGGACCTCGCTGCCATCCTCACAAACTTGAAGCCACGTGACATCTTTTTCATCGACGAGATCCACCGCCTGCGGCGGAACGTCGAGGAGATCCTTTATCCAGCAATGGAGGATTACAAGATCGATATTATTCTCGGTGAAGGCCCGAACGCGCAGTCACTGCGCATCGATCTTCCCCCATTTACCCTGATCGGGGCCACTACCCGCGCCGGTCTCATCTCGGCCCCATTGCGCGACCGGTTCGAGGTATCGTTCCGCCTCAATTTCTACAGTCCGGAGGAACTCCGTGCGATCATCATCCGCGCTGGGAAGCTCCTCGGAATTGAGGTCACCCCAGAGGGAGCAGAGGAGCTCGCCAAACGGGCTCGTGGGACCCCGCGGATCGCCAACCGCCTGCTGCGCCGAACGCGTGACTACGCGCAGGTGAAGGGAGAGGGAGAGGTCGATCTTAAGACAGCGAAACGATCGCTCCAGATGCTGGAGATTGATGAGGTCGGACTCGACCGGCTCGATCGTGCGGTCCTTGAGGCGATTGTCTCCAAGTTCAACGGCGGCCCCGTTGGACTGGAAACCCTAGCCGCCGCCCTCTCCGAGGAGAAGGACACCGTCTCCGACGTGGTGGAGCCTTATTTACTTAAGGAGGGATTCATCAAGCGAACTCCGCAGGGAAGGGTGGCAACCGAACGCGCCTACACCCACCTCGGCAAAGAGAGAACTCGCCTCATCTAGCGCTTGGCAAGAAGCGCCTTAGTATTCTCGATAAACTCCAAGACGACCCCTTTGAAACGCCGCCAGTCGAATAGTGCCGCTAAACAGATCCAGACGACGAACCATATCGCTGCTCGTGGGGCGTTGAAGTAGGCAACAATGAGTGGAAGGGTGACTATGGGGAAGGCGAACGACATAGTGACCGACTTGGAGCGGAAGTAGGCGATAAAGACCGCAGCGACCGCCACGTAAATCGCTGCCGGAACAAGCGGGATGAACCCGGCCATAACCAGATAGCAGAGCCCGGAGAATACCATCACCATATCAAACACGAACTCCCGCTCACCAATCCATGTCGCTCCCTTGTGATAGCGGCGGGCGAGCCGACCATCGAGAATGTCCGTCGTCCACCCAAGGATGATCAGCAGGATCACCGCCTCTAAGGCCTGCGGACCGACAAGACCGAGGAACGAGATCACCACAGCGATAATCCCCCGTGAACCAGTGAGCAAATCAGGGACCTTCTTCATCACCTTTTCACCGTTACTATTTTAGTGGAGCCTAGCAGGTAAGACAAGAGGCTCCTCCGGATAAGCGAACAGAGCGGGCCTGTATCAGTGCTATTGGTAAAGAAAGGGTGAGTAACAAAGCTAAAAGGGGAAACAGGAGCATGGGTAGTCTCAGCATGTCACCGATACCCTCCACGTGTTCGCTGGTAAGCCCCAACAGGCGCTTTTAAAAAATCGGACTAGCTCCTCGTAGAGACCAAAGAAGTTAGGAGTGGCAACCTCAGCAGTTTGTGCCATCCTACAAATTGCAAGGAGGCGGGTTGATAAACATCTCTTCCAATCCGATTTCCCTTAGAAGAGACTCACGGATTCATTACATGGCCATGACACGCTCTCTAACCCAGGTAATGGCAAGCCATTCCTAGGCGGGGGTGATAACATCAAGCGCCTTAGGAACCACGGTGACCTCGAAGCTGTCACCAGGGAGTCGGTACTGCTCGCCGTCGATGTGGGCGATCAGCTTTGTCGATGAGGAAATCGTAACCGTGCGCTCCTGCCGATAGTGAACCTCAGCGAGCCCTAAGTGGTTCCCCTTTCGTGCCTGGGGCAGGCGGATCAGCCGCTCAAGTTTGGGGAAGTCCTCGATTACAGCGATGTCAAGCAACCCATCGTCAATCTCGGCCTGCGGGGCAAGCTTAAACCCCCCACCGCAATACTTACCGTTGGCTAGCCCGAGCGAGATGCACGTATGCTCTTCGCTCCAGCCTTCACCCTCTAGGGTCACCGGGAATGCCTTAAACCGGAAGACTTCCCGTATCGCCGCGTACAGATAAGCTGGAACTCCCCTAAGGCGCTCCATTTGGAGGACATCGCGCGCCACCTGGGCATCGATCCCAATCCCCAACCCGTTGACAAAGTAACGATCCCCGACGATGTAACCCAGGTCGATCTTGCGTTCTCTTCCTGCGAGAAGGAGATCAATTGCGCGCATGGGTTCAATAGGGATCCCGTTCATGCGACTGAAGTCATTACCACTCCCCGCCGGGATCACCGCCAGAGGCAGAGGCGCCTCGGAGGTAAGAATCCCGTTTGCCACTTCGTTGATCGTCCCGTCACCACCCATGGCGACGATGTAGGTAAATCCGGCTTTGATTACCATCTGGGCGACGTCGGTCGCCTCAAGCGGCTCGTTGGTGAAGTGAAGATCGTAGTCGATACCGCGGCGGTCAAGTTCAGCTTTTACCTTGGGGAAAAGCTCCTTGCACCGACCATGTCCAGCGATAAGATTAACAATAAGGAAGTACTTATTCCTTCCCATGGGAATGATCCTACAAAGAAGCGCGCCCGCTTGTCAAGAACGACAAGAACCCTATGATTGCCCTCTTTCCTGATGAACGGCACACATAACTACAAGGTTTCCCCAGTGCTAAGGCCCTCTTATCTAGTCCCCAACAGTGCGCCGTTCTGGAAAGAGCCCAACGCGTACGAGAGCAATCTCCACTCAGTAATGGTAGTCTTGTCCACCCCTTCCTTAACCTGTCCACCTCCGTCCACTCATAGTGCAGTGACCACCACTGTGCATCTAGTAAAGACTCTACAAGCCTCCCTTTGGTGCGGTGAGTCAAGTATATTAGCAACGCTCCCGCTTGGGAGGCCGAAGCATCAATGCAGGAATCTGATCTTTCGCCGCCTCGCCCAGATAGAGAACCCCATACACCGCCTCAGCAATAGGCATCTCCACGTGCAGACTTCGGGCAAGCTTCCGCAGAGCCACTACCGAAAATACTCCTTCGGCTACCATCTGCATGCTTGCCAAGACTTCGCGGAGTTGCTTACCCTGTCCAATCTGGTATCCTACCCGGCGATTACGCGAGTGTACGCTGGTAGCAGTAACTACAAGGTCCCCCAAACCTGCCAACCCGTAGAAAGTCTCCGGCCGAGCTCCAACTGCTAGACCAAAACGGCTCATCTCCGCTAATCCCCGGGTAATAAGGGCTGCCCTTGTGTTATCTCCGTAGCCCAGCCCATCAGAAATCCCGGTACCAATTGCAATTACGTTCTTCACCACACCACAGTATTCAACACCGACTAAATCATCAGAGAGGTAAACACGGAGGCACTCGGACATCAAAACCCTCTGCAGTTCTTCCCCAAGTCTCAGGTCTTCCCCCGCCAACACCAGAGCAGTGGGCATGTCAAGGCTCACCTCCTCGGCGTGGCTTGGCCCCGAGAGTGCGAACACAGGATGTTTAGGAAGAGCTTCGGTGAGCACCTCGGACATACGCCGACCCGTCTCCTGCTCTAACCCCTTTGCCAGATGGACGATAGGAACTTCTGTAGGCAGGTGGCTTGCAACCCGCTCCGCAATCTCACGCATGGCAAAGCTTGGTATGGCAAGAAACACCACTTCTGCCTTGATCACGGCCTCTCTGAGGTCTGAAGTTACCAAAAGCTCCGGCGGGAGCAAAACACCCGGCAAGTAGTCAGGGTTCTCACGCGTGCGACCTACACTCTCGGCCAGCTCGGGTCGGCGCGCCCAAAGAGTCGTAGTATAGCCCGAACAGCACAGGCGTCTAGCAAAGGCAGTTCCCCAGCTCCCTGCGCCGATAACAGCACTGTGCATTGGATCACCAACTCCTTACAACCCAAGTGCCTGTGAACTTCCTAACTTGATGGTGAGTACAAAGCCAATCCCCAAGGCATCTTGGTACAAGATCGCGTAAACTATGGCTATCCCAACGCCAGCCGAATGAGACGAAAGATATCTATCATATGCCCTATAAGCTTCATCCATCAATCGTATACTAAGGTGGCAAAATTCCTGCCGCAAGTGTGGGCCTTTATGAAGGCAACCGCAAGATCTACTAGGTTTCCCTTGGCGACAAAATTACGAAACTCTCTCCACACAGTTGCACCTCCCGCGAGTATGGTAGTACTAAAAGGCCATCATAGCGCTTAGGGCTATATATCGACAAATTGTCGTGAAAAAAGTATTCTCAAGGAGAAAATGGAGTATGCCATGGATCCGAACCGCGGAAACAAGTGTACGTGAGTCGACATCACCTCTTGTCAAAGAGAGGACGCACCAATTCCAAACTGATAATGTCAAACACGGTCCGCGGAGCTTGACAAAAGGGACCACACATCCGTTTTCTCAAAAACCCGAAATACGTTAGTATACAAACGAAAGGGGGTGGCACAATGCCGTCTTTAAACCAAATGGTCGTTCTCCTCGTCGCCGTCATGATCTTGATCGTGGGGCTTGCCAATCCGGGCGGTATTTCGGACCACGGCGCAAAGGATAAACTACTCCAACAGGGAATGGTGCAATCGGAAAAGGAGCGCGTAACCACACCAGACGTTAATGAAGCCGAATTGGCCGAGCTTGTCGCTTCAACCAGCGCGTTTGCGTTTGATCTCTACCAGGCCATTCGAGAGTCGGATAGCAACTTGTTCTACTCTCCCTACAGCATCTCGTTAGCGCTGGCGATGACCTATGCTGGCGCCCGCGAGGTGACACAACAGCAGATGGCGGACACCCTCCACTTTGCTCTTCCCCAAGCTCGCCTTCACCCCGCCTTCAATGCGCTGGATCTCGAACTTGCCAGCCGCAGTGAAGGCCCTGAACACCAGGGAGAGGAAGGTTTCAAGTTAAACATCGCCAATTCCATCTGGGGCCAAAGCGGGTATTCCTTCCTCGCAGACTTCCTCGACATCCTCGCTGAGAACTACGGCGCCGGCCTAAGGGTCCTCGATTTCGCAAATGTACCGGAAGACTCCCGCATCGCCATCAACAACTGGGTCAGCGACGAGACCAAGGGGAAGATCGAGGATCTTCTATTTCCAGGCTCCATTACATCCGACACACGCCTTGTGCTCACCAACGCGATCTACTTCAACGCCGCGTGGCTTTCCCCTTTTGAGATTAAGCTCACACATGATGGGACGTTTTATCTCCTCAATGGTGGGCAGGTGACTGTACCGATGATGGAACAGGAAGAGCACCTCCGCTACGAAAAGGGCGAAGGATACCAAGCTGTTGAACTTCCCTACAGCGGTAGAGAGCTAGCGATGATCGTGCTCCTTCCTGACGCTGGCTCGTTTACGGAATTTGAAGGATCACTCGATGCGGACCGGTTCGCCTCACTGGCAGCCAATCTAGCACCAGAAACCGTACATCTGACAATGCCCAAGTTTGTGACCGAATCCACCCTCTCATTAAAGGAAACCCTCACTGGCATGGGCATGCCAGATGCCTTTCTACTTGAGGTTGCAAACTTCTCTGGCATGGACGGCAGTCGGCTCCTATTCATCGGTGACGTTATTCATAAGGCCTTTGTATCCGTAGACGAGGCCGGCACAGAAGCGGCGGCTGCCACCGCGATTACCATGGTAGGAACAGCCTTAGAGGAGCCTCCGCCACCTGCCGAGATGAGGATCGACCGTCCGTTCATCTTCGCCATTCGTGACGTCGAAACAGGGGCAATCTTGTTCGTAGGCCGGGTGTTAAACCCAGTTGCTGGTTGAGTGCGGCAGCGTTTGCAAAAGAGCCAACGAACACCTTAAAAGGGGGTACAAAGAGGCCTAAGTTTGCATCCCATCGGGCAACGGGTTAGGTCACTGACTGCGTGGAGAGATCCTTACCAGGACGCAATTCCTTTTCGTAGTTGTGGGACAGCCGGTCGACGTGCATGCCAGCTTTCTCGTAGAGCCGTGTTGCCCCGGTCAGGCTTTTCGCATCAACATGCAGCGACACCTCACTCTTACCCCGGTTGAAGAACTCGCCAAAGGAGTGATGCAGTAACGCTAACGCTATCCCGCGGCGCCGCCAGGGACGCCGCACTCCTAGTGTATGCACATACCCCATATCTGGGTCCTCGTTTGTCTTGGGAGAGCAGAGCGACACACCTGTGATTTCATCGCCGTCCATCGCCAGGAACCAAAGCGATGGATCGAAGTCCTTATCGTTTTTCACCCAGTGCTGCCACTGTACAAGTTCCTCCTCAAATGGCGTCTCCACGTACCCCCAGTGATCCTTGAACATGTCACGCACCGCGGTAGCCAGGGCACGATCCCCCTGTTCCGGGGAAAAAGTGCGTACAACAATCCCCTCTGGCCACACAGGTGTGGGCGGTGGTCCGTCCATCTTGATTACCATGCGCCAGAAATGCCGTATCAAGTTGAAACCTCCGCACGCGAGGAGAGCCTGAGTCGGTTTATCCTGGTGGAGCGCACTGTGACGCAGTACCACGCGCGCGCCGGAAGGCGCCTTGGGAATCGCCTTGCGTGTCCGGTCTTCCGCCCATTGCAGCAGGTAAGTGCCGATCCCCTTTCCTCTATAGTCAGGGCGAACACGGCCCCAGCTCCAGATCTGCACGTGTGGTTCCTCTATGTCCCACACTTCGATGTATCCGACAATCTCCCCGGCAGGCGAGAGCACAACCCGAGTATCGGTCTCTAAGTTAAACCCAGGAGTACCCCACTCGACCCTTGTTTCATCCACGTCGTGCTGCTTTGCACCGATAAGCTCCATGGAGCAAGCGTTAAAGAGCGCCACGGCCGCCTCCAGCTCCTCCATGGTCACCGGCCGCACGGTAAAGCCTTTGGGAAGCCCAGCAGTCATGATCTCTCCTTCTTTGTTAGCATGAGGCGGCAATTACAGCGATATGGCCCGGCTCCATGCGTGGCAAGAGTGGCCTACCATTACCCAGCCCTGATCGTTGCTGTCGGGGTAACACGTATCTAATCTCTGCAAGTCAAGACCTGCCTTACGTGTTACTAAGAGTTTACTCCCGGGCGCAAAAGGCTAGTTACAATCGCTCGCACTTCAAATAGGTCGCCTGCCCGGTGAAAGTAAATATCCGATGGGAGCAGAGGGCGCATCCACTCTTTTGTAGCAACGAGGATGATTTCCTTGATCCCAGCGCGGTGGGCAGCAAGGAGATCCAAGTGAGCGTCTCCAATTACAAGGGCCTCCTCAGGACTTACGTTTAACTGTTGCAGCGCGGTGAGAAAGGGTTCTGGATCGGGCTTAAACGCGCCATCGTCTCGACTAATAACAAGGTCGAACGGGAGATCATGACGCGCAAGGACGCCCTCCACGCTACGGCGTGAGTTGTTGGAGACCAAGGCACACTTAACCTTGGAATCTCGCAAGAAGCGAATAAGCTCGCACGTTCCAGGGATGAGTGCTCCGTTTTTTACCCCGTGTGCTTCGTAGCGATGGAGTATTCGTACGCCGCGGGCCCGCTCCTTGGGTGGAAGCTCTGCCAGGTGCTGGAGAATCGGCCGACCGTCCTTGGGAAGACCGATAGCGCGACGGACTTCCAGCCAATCAACCGGTGAGTTCCATATCGTTCCATCCATGTCGAAGAGCGCTGCACGAATCGTCATCTCGTACCGATGGTACCCCAAAAGTCACGGGCATGGTATCAACCAGGCCAGTTGGCCGGGGCTGGGCACCCATTAACAGAGTCGCATGGTTCTCCAAAGTGAGAAGAGCTTGGAAGTTCCCGCTAGGAAAGAGAAGAGGGACCACCACCCTCGTTGATTGTTGTCGGCCCAGGCACCCCATATTACCATGATGATAGTCACGGAGATTAAAACCGGAGCCTGTGACTGCTCCCTAAAGGAGGATCGATGCGTCTATATCTCGTCCAGCATGCGCAGGCCAAGCCCAAGGAGGAGGACCCTGCGCGACCCCTCTCGGAGAAAGGGAGGGAGGATATCAGGAAGGTCGCAGGGTTTCTTAAGGGTTACGGTAAGGCCAACATAAGGGAGATCAAGCACAGCGGAAAGACCAGGGCCGAACAGACCGCTCAGGTATTGGCCGAGGCGCTTTCACCACCTGAAGGCATAAGCCAAGCGGACGGGTTGGAGCCACTCGCCGCCACAAAGGTCTGGGTTAAACGTATTGCATCGATCGCGAAAAGCCAGGACATCATGCTGGTGGGACACCTCCCACATCTGAGCAGACTTGCCAGCCATTTGATCTGTAAAGACGAAGAGCAAAACGTGGTACGTTTCTGTCAGGGCGGCATTGTCTATCTCGAGAGGGATGAGGCAGAAAACTGGTCTTTAGGTTGGATGATCATTCCGGAGCTACTCTAGTCGAGGAGGTCCTTAAAGTTCAAAGGTGAGGTTATCCAGCTTGTGGTAGTAGTTCCCCCGCGTAGCGGTGAACCGCAACACGGTATAGTCGGGATCGGTCACGCCACGGGGATAGTATCGCTCCTCGTCTTCCTGCCACAGGCGTTGTCTGGACCCAATATCCTGAAGGATCTCCACTGTGCCGACCAGCATCAACCCCTTCCATCGGTCAAAGTCGACGAAGCAGCCACACGCCTTCGGGTCTCGCTTGAGTTGAGTCACCCTCCTAGACGACGTGTTCGTGCTGAACCAGAAAGTTTTCAGTCCTTCGTGCTCGCATTTGATCATCGCTTTGATGTTGGACAGCCATTCTCGCCATTGGTTCCAAGCATCGCAATCAGCGATCTTTCGACCAGGACCTGGCTTTCCCTAACCGCTTCTTCCCTTTCCATGACCGCCTCTCTGGATAGAAGACGAGAATGATCTTTGATTCCCCAAAACGCGGCACCAGGGGCAAATCCTTCAAAAGAGCGAAGGGAGAAAGGTTGTTCCCGGACAGAAAGCTCGCTAGAGTAGGAACCAGGGCGGCGGGCTATAGCGCTCAAAGGAGGTTCTAATGACAAAGTACTGTCATTCTTGCACGATGCCGTTAGATTCTCCCGAAGCCAAGGGACCCTCGGAGATCTACTGCAAGCACTGTACGGACGAGGCGGGAAACCTCAAGCCCCGCGATGAGATCAAACAGGGAATTGCTTGGTGGCTGAAGAGCTGGCAAGAGGGGATAACCGAAGAGCAGGCACAAAAACGAGCAGAACACTTCATGCAAGCGATGCCCGCTTGGGCAGAGGATTGAGACACCGACCCGCCGCCTCGCCGCATTGAAAGCATCATCCCTTAATCACGCCAGAAACTAACGTTCAGTAACCCAACACAAAAACTTAATTGAAGGCGTAGCGCTGTTCCCCGTGCCGAGAACCGCCGAGTTCAGAAGAAGCTAACTGTGGGTTGCTCGCTCCAAGTAGAGAAAACCCTATTTATCGCGACTCTGTATCGAGCAAGATCAGGGTGCAAGTAACGAACCATCCACATTCAAAGACCCGCGCCTTACAATCTCCCAATCGATGGTCTTCTCAACCTATGCTTCCTTCCGCTATACTGGCGCTATGAAGCGATACGTGGTTTTGCTGTCAGTTTGTCTCTTTCTAGTTGGCATCATCGTCGAGGGCGGCCTTGCTTGCACGAGCTTTGCAGTGTATTCGTCAAAGATCCTCTACGGTATGAACTTCGACTACCCGCCGAACGAGATCCGCTTCTCCATCGAAGAGCATGAAGCCGGTGCTGTGTTCATTGGAAGCTTTTGGATGGGAGAACACTACGGACGAACGGTGGGGATGAACGAGCATGGTCTCTTCTCCTCAGACCAAATGGTCTTTCCGTTACGGGCCGACGTTGAGGAGCCCGCCGAAGACGAAGTCTACATCTGGGACGCGTTCTACTCGGGTCTTCAGGAGTGCACCGCAGTGGATGAAGTCGTTGACTGGATTGGAGACAGACGCCTAGTTCAGTATCCTACGCTGCCTCTGCACAACCTTTATGCTGATCCCGGTGGGAACGCGATGGTCGTTGAGGCAGGCGCCTCCGCGAATGTGATCACCGAGATCAACGGAGCCTTCCTCATAATGACCAACTTCCATAACGGGGATTTCCAGGTAACGGAGCTCGGCGACATCCGTGGGGATGGCGCGGGACGCTACCGGACGGCCTACGCCTACATCGACGAGCACCTCGAGAATTTCAACATCGATCATGCGTTCGAGGTGCTCCGGCAGACGGCGCAGACATCGGGCGACTTCAAGACCCGTTACTCCCTCGTCTTCGATCCTGAAGCGCGGGAGGTCTACATCGCACTCGAACGCGACTACAATCATATCTGGAGGGCATCACTCGATACGCGAACGATCGAAACGTTCGCCGGGTTCACCCAGGGCAAGATCCTCCCGCTGGACGACGAAGGCGTAGTTACACCAATGCTGCAGGCCTTCGCCGCTGAGAAGACAGATCGAAGCTGGATCTCATCTCTGTTGATCCTCGGCGGCATCCTCGCGATTGCCGCCATCATGCTACTCCTCCGCGCACCTTGACCAGACAACGCGCAGCTACCGAGGCTGTAATCTACTGAGATACGCTTCAAAATCGCGTATTGGACTCAGCATTCGCCCCATTCGATGCTACCTCTGTTTTTCGCCACGAAGACGCTAGTATAGATCCTTAAGCTTCTGCCTCGATCCATCCAGCGCGTTCGCCTTCGTGCACTCACGGCACGCGCGTGGAGAAGCTCGCGACCTTCGGCTGTACAAGACGTTCGTAATCGGCGTAGGCTAGACGGATGAGTTCCGAATGGGAGCCTGCGGAAAACGCGATCTCAACATCCTCTGCGAGCGCGTCGGAGACGTAGACGTCCATCTCGTAGAGGTTCCCGAACGGCGGCATCGCGCCGACATCACAGGCGGGGAAGTACCCCTTGAACTCTCCTTCGCTCGCGAGCTCGACGTGTTTTGCTCCCACCACATCGCGCATACGATCGAGATCCACTCTGTGTGACGCGGGAACGACGGCCATCGCCAGCTTTCCGTCAATCTTGACCATCACGGTCTTCGCCATCTCCTTTCCCGGGATGTGTGTGTAAGCGGCGACTTCTTGTGCGGTGTAAGCGGCGGAGTGTTGGATCGTCACGTACTTGATCCCGTTCTCATCCAGGAAGGCCTTCAGTTTCTGGACCGGCATGGCAACCTCCTTGGTGTTATATTTAGGCCTCGGTCGCTCTTTCCCAGCGACCCGTCCTTCGCCTAAAGGAATTATAGAATGATCGACGATAGCAAGGAAATGCCGTTCGTCAAAGACGCTCTGGTTTGCATTCTGGAACTGATTCCCTGCCATACAGGAAAAGAGTTGACTCACAACGCGTCCGTGCCTCATATTACTTCTGTCGCTAGGTCCTGTACATGCCATTCATCAAGAAAGGAGGTGGAAGAAAAGGGACGAGGAATAGATTCGATTGGCTTATCGAGGCTTGCCAAAAAAAGGAGGTGCTGATGCTAGCTTCGCGAAACGCAAGACGGAGAGCGCGGTGGCCGTACAGGCAAGGAACACGAATATTGATCGGCCTTGGGATTATCCTGCTCTTCGGCCTATTTGTATTTGGGCAAGACGAGCAGGGCCTTGAGTTCGTCCACCTCATCATCGGGGAGCTCAGGGTGGAGTTTCACCAGCGGATGATCGACGAGGCAATCGTAGAGGGGGACTATATCGTTCGCCAGTACGACGCCCACACGGGAGAACTGGTGAAGGAGAACCGCCATTGGCGAGCCGACTTGCCGCCGGAGCAAGCGGGATGAACCCGGACATCACCAGGTAACAGAGCCCGGAGAAGACCATCACCATGTCGAAGACAAACTCCCGCTCCCCGACCCACGTTACTTCCTTGTGGTAGCGACGGGCAAGTCGGCCGTCGAGGATGTCCGTTGTCCATCCAAGGATGATCAGCAGGATCACCGCTTCAAGTGCCCGTGGCCCGACAAGCCCGAGGGACGCGATCACCAAAGCGATGCCCCCCCGCGATGCGGTGAGCAGATCAGGAACCCTTTTCATCCTCTCGTTCACTGTACTAATTGTAATGTCACCGCGCCACGCAAGACAACTATGATGCTCAGGCCTAGGCCTCCCAGGGCCGGGGTGGGCCCTCTTCCAGGGCCAGCGGGGGACCGAGGATCTCTCCTAGCACAATAGCGGCCCGAGGGTCTTTTTGCAGGACCTCTCGAATCAGCTTCACCAGGGGCTTGGCGGGCGCCATCTACGCCCCTCCCGTGGTCTCGCCCGCAGGCGGAGTCTCCTCTTGGGCCAGTCCCTCCCGCATCTTGGTGTCGGCCTGAATGTTGCGAAGGCGGTAATGATCCATGATCCCAAGCTGTCCCTTGCGGAAGGCCTCGGCAATGGCCCGCGGGATCTCCGCCTCGGCCTCGACAACCGCTGCCTGCCGTTCTTGCACCAGGGCACTCATCTCCTGCTCCCGAGCGATGGCCATAGCCCGCCGCTCCTCAGCCTTGGCCCGGGCCACCTTGAGATCGGCCTCCGCCTGGTCCGTCTGGAGCTGGGCCCCGATGTTCTTGCCCACGTCCACGTCGGCAATATCGATAGATAAAAGCTCAAAGGCGGTCCCCGCATCCAGGCCCTTATCCAGAACCAGCTTGGAGATGGAGTCAGGATTCTCCAGCACCGCCTTGTGGGAGTCAGCCGATCCAATTGCCGAGACGATCCCCTCGCCCACCCGGGCGATGATCGTCTCCTCGGTCGCCCCGCCCACCAGCCGTTCGAGGTTAGCCCTCACAGTAACTCTGGCGACAGCGAACAGCTGAATTCCGTCCTTGGCCACCGCCCCGATCTTTGGGGTCTCGATGACGCGGGGGTTGACCGACATAGCCACCGCGTCGTACACGTCTCGACCCGCCAGGTCGATCGCCGCCGCCCGCTGGAAGTCAAGGGCGATGTTCGCCTTGTCGGCTGAGATCAGGGCCCGAATCACTCGACCGAGGTCTCCTCCAGCGAGTACATGGGCCTCAAGTTCCAAGACGGAGGGCCGAAGCCCCGCCTTCCAGGCGGTGATCATCGGTCCGATCACCTTGTGTGGGTTCACCTTACGCAGACGCATCCCGACAAGGGTCATCGGCCCCACCGGAACCCCCGCGGCCAGCGCCGAGATCCAAAGCCCCACCGGCACAAAGTAGAAGAAAAGCCAAAGAACCAGAATGGCCAGGATCGGGATAATCCATATCGTTACGTTCATTCCTGCACCTCCTTTTCCTTACGGACAACCTTGCGGTAGCCCTCGTCCTTGATCACCACGATGGTCGTCCCCTGAGGGAGAAACCCCTCCTCGCAGATCACGTCCACTCGCTCGTCGGCAAACTCCCCTGCCCCCACTGGATGGAGGTCAGTCGCGGCCACCCCCCGGCGTCCCACCCAGGGGCTCACCGGACCTTCAGCTTGGCGCCGATCAAACGCTCGGCCGGTGATAGACGAGGATAGGATTACTCCGCCTAAGCGCAATCTGGACCTGGGGAGCTTGACAAGGAGCAGTATAACCCCTATCAAAGCCACCACAAGGGCACCTGAGACTACCAGCACCGCTCGCAGCGTCTCCCCCGGCTGCGTGAATGGCCCTACCATCGAGGTGTAGAAGCCCAGTCCAATCGCTACCAGTCCCACAAGCCCAGCCACCCCGAAGTCAACGGCAGTAAACACGAACACCTCAAGAAAGATCGCCACAAGCCCCCCTAGGAGGAAGATGATCGACTCCCACCCAGCCAGACCTACAAGGGTGTGAGACCACAAGAAGGCGCCTAGGGAGGCGAGCCCTAGGATACCTGGCACTCCAAAGCCGGGGATGATCATCTCGGCGATGAGTCCCAGCACCCCCACGGTGATAAGGAGGGCCGCTACCCACGAACGGGTCAGGATCTCGACCACCGTGTCGACCCATCTGGGAGCGAAGTGGACTACCTCCCCCGCGGCAAGTTCCTCAAGTTGCAGAAGCTGATCAAGGCTAGCCACCTCTCCGTCGGAGTAGCCCCACTCCACTGCCTCCTGAGCGGTGAGGGTGAGAAGCTTGCCTCGCTCGACGAGATCCTCGATCTCCACGTCACGATCCACCATCGCCTCGGCGACCTCGGGCGGGCGGCCACGCGTCTCAGCCGTGGCCCGGAAGAGCTTGCGCGTGGCGGAGATGACCTTCTCTGGTGCCTCCCGCATCATCCCCTTTTCAAAGTAGACAGGGGTAGCGGCTCCCATCACCCCAGCGGGGGCGAAGTAGATGTGCTCACAGGCGATGGCGAGGAGTGCTCCGGCCGAGTAGGCCTCCCGATCAACGTAGGCGATTGTGGGAAGGTCTGCGTCCAGGATGGCGTCACGGCCAGCCACCGCCGAATCCAGGTAGCCTCCGGGGGTGGAAAGCTGTATCACAACAGCCTGGGCCTCGGCAGCGGTCGCCTCCGCCAAGCCCTTACGTAGATAGGACACGGTACCGCGGCCGATCTCTGTGTCAATGGTGAGTACCCACACCGGCGGGGCCTCCTGTGACACTCCCAGGGAGGCAACAGCAAGCACCAGAGCCAAAAGCGTAATATATACTCTCATGGGTTCATCCTAGGTTGTCATGTCTGGCTCTGTCAAGTCCCCCAAGACATCGGGTAATGCAGCCACCACCTGTGTTCGCGCTGCCGGCCGGGATATTTATGGCCTCCTCGGGCCCAACGGCGCCGGGAAGACGACCACCATCCGCGTGCTCGCGGGACTCATCGCTCCCACTTCGGGCTATGCAGTGGTCGCAGGTATGCGCTTCGACCAGAAGGTGGAGCGACTCCATGAAGACATCGGCCTTCTTCCCGAGGATCCCGGCTTCTACGAGCACCTGGAGGACTGATCGACGGAAGGACAACCCGTGGTGTTCAAAAAAGCAGGTTTGTCGTCGTGCGTTGCGATCGTGGTACGCTCACCATAAGCAAGGGGCAGGCCTTGCAGATAAGGTGTGTGTCCCTCTAATTTTGGGAGATGGGAGATAAGGTATGTGTCCCTCGAATTTTTATGGCCGCCGCTAATCAGCCGCGCCAGCGGCGTCGGGTGGAAGCCCTTGTTAGGCGCTGCCGTTAGGGATTGCCCTCTTTCTTGGTCGCCACCAACACACCAGGAATAATATTCCAGGGGTGGTTATTATCATCGACAGAAGATAAGGAACCGCTGAACGGGGGAAATCGTGAGTGATCGGACTATGAATTAGAAGCAACGAAAGCGCTGCCAGCTGGAAAACAATGGTAATCGTTCCTCCCAATCGCTCCCAACGCCAGGCAATGCCCAATCCCAGGACACTCAGAAACATAAAGATCGGGGGTAAGGCTTCTATGGGGGGATAGTCCTCCACCGCATGCGGGTCTGCTACACCGGTTGTCACCCAGTTCCATGCATAACCGATAAGCATAAGTAGAGCGTAAACTATGATCGGAAAGCCCCAGATTCGGGCAATCCAGCGTATCCATTTCGTGACCCGATTACGACTGTCATTACCCTTCGTCATGATCCACCCTCCTTGCTTTTAACACGGTGCCCAACGGGGCTGCGAATAAGCTACGAGCGGAAGGCACGCTTGCGTGCCAGAACGCACGTCAGCTTCATCCACTGTCGGTCGGCGCGCAGCGCCGCCCATACAGTAATTATTCTGCAAGCCCGCAACATAATACCAGGAGCTCTATTTCATGCCAACTGCGAAGAGATGCTTCCGACAGACCGGGTTCGAAGGAAGGATGGCGACAAGGCGACCTCAGAGGTGAATCGAGGTGTGAAGACTTAATTTGGGCGCATGCTTTCTTAAGATGTTTTCGGAGTTGCAAGCCTCGGAAATATGGTTTGCGTCCCTCGAATTCTCTGGATAGCGAGCGTTTAGGTTTTGATGTAGTTCTTCAAATCCCTGTAGAAGTTCTCGTGTCCTCCAATGGCGAGCAGATAGAGTCTCTTTTCGGGTTCATCAACAGTGTAGGCAAGGAGGTAGAGTTGGCCGAGGCAAGAGAACTTGTGGACGCGTACGCCCTGCAAGTCTCCGGCCTTCATCTCACCAAGGGTCGGGTCGCGGCAGAGCAGGTCTACCTGTACGTCGATTTGTTGCCGCAGTGGTTCGGGGAGCTTTTTCTTGATCCGGGCAAATTTGGTGTAGGCAACGGGCTCCAGCGCCATGGCGGAAAGCTACCCGCGAGGGTAAGGGAGAACATCCCCTTGTTCGATTCCGGCAAGCGCCTCGCGAATATCCGCTTGGAACTGAGGGTGGAGGGTATTGTACTGATCGACGTAATGTTCCACGGCCATCTTGACGACCGTGCTTAGGCTGCGTTTTTCCAGCCGCGCGATCTCCTCGAGGTGTCTCTTTAGTTGAGGGTTTACCTTTGTGGAGACTGACTTTGAGCTTGCCATGCGTCATCCGCCTCCTCTTTCTTGCGTTCTCCAAACAGAAGTATAGCATCAAAGGTATACGAAGTCAACGAGGTATACCAAGGAATTAATGTTGGGTTGCAAGGCCAGACCCTGCGTGACCGATCACTCGCGATTTCGCCTAACGGTTAGCATCACCCGCCGGGCGGTTGCGGGAAAGAGCCTCCACTACAAGGCACACTGAAAGCGCGTGGAACCGCCGATGTGCGCAACCGATAGCCCGGTCGGGTGCATGCATTGTTGGGCGGCTTTTCAAGTGTGACTACCGCGTAGCAACGACTCAGCGGGGAAGCCGTTGCTGCAATACCTCATCCAAAAATGCCTCTAGAACGGCGGTATACGTTTTGGGGAACAGCATGAACGTGTGATGTCCGCCCTCCTCAAAGATATGCGTTCTGGCCCTGGGATACCGTGCTTTCAGTTCTCCCACATGGTCGATTGACGACTTGTCGCCCTTGGATGACAGAACTAATATCTCCCCAGGCCAGTGCTGTAGGGCTTCTGACCTGAACACAAAGCTGCGATGGGCTTCTACCCCTGCTTCCATGAAGCGTAGAAACATCTCCTTGTTGATGTCCAGACTCATCTCCCGAAGGTATGTGCCGCGAAATGCCAACCATTCGCTCGAAGGCGGAAATGCCCATCCACTTCTCCTTACTAGGCGTAGTATTCGCATCAAGATGGGGAAAGGGAGAATCTTGATCAACTTCAGTTGCTTCTGTAGCCTTGACGTATCTTGCGCGCCGACAACGCTACAGTGAGAGAATACCACATGCTCTACCTTCTGCGGGTATTCCTGAAGGAAAAACTGGGCGACTCCTGCGCCACCGGAGACCCCAATGACCGTTGCTTTCTCTGCCTCTTTGGCGCCAAGGATTGCCGCATGAGCGCGACAGACCTCGTCCATGGCGAACGTTCCCTGCAATGCGTAATTGTCCAGAGTTATGATTCTATACTTCTTTTCGAAGGCAGTGATGGGGTAGAACCACATATCCGCTCTCATAAACGCACCGGGCATGAAAAGGAGAGTTTTGTCTCCCTGCCCGCAGGCAATGTAGCGCCAGCGAGCACCCCCGACCTCCAGTTCCTTGTAGGGATGGTTAGCGCGGAATTCCTGTAAGAGCCGCTTCTGTTCAACAGGAACTTGAGCATAGATTTCGTCGAACTGCAACACCGTCATCTTTCACCCCCTACCTGTCAATAGAGATTCTGCCCCCATTCCGACGCGCCGGACAGCAAGCGGATTGAAATCCGCGGCTCGATGGAGCGGCAGCGGAACACCGTCAGGTGGATGCGTTTGTTGGGCCGATGGCACGCTTCCAGCTTTCCCATTCATCAGCCACTTCCTTTAGCGGGTCCAACGAGCGCTCATCGGGGTATACGATACGCCGGTGTTCGCGTGCGCCTGCTGCAAGCACCTGAAACTTCTGCATGTGGGCCGGTTGTTTGCGCTTCCACCGCTCCGCCGAGACCATAGGTTCCAGATACTGCCAACCCCTGACCAAAGGACGAGAGTAGAAGTCCATCACGAACTCGACGGGGGCAACACCATGCTTCACCATCACGCCCAGCATATCGTAAGACCTTGCCAGTCTGTCCAGGTTGTTCCTCTCAGAATCCGAGGCCTTCATGATATCGAAGTTGAGGTCCGCTGCGATTTTCTCCTCAAGGAGATGCCTTTGCTCGCGACACTGCTCCATTATGTCGAAGACGTGACGCAGCGCCTGCACACGCGAAGCACGCTCGGCCTCGATGATGGATCTGCGAGACAATGCAAGGTTGCGGCGAAATTGCCGGACGGTGATGATCCAGTAAACAACTCCCAGCACGGCAACAAGCGCTAGGACCACTGTTGCGATATTGGCTCCATCCTGTAGTGTCATGTTGCTGCCTTTCCTTTGATGTCAGCCCAACGAGCCGCGGATTGAAATCCGCGGCTCGTTGGAGCGGCTATGGGGCTGGCAAAGGAGCGCAGCGGATTTGCCAGTCCAACTTCAGCCGCGGGTTAGCGTTCTATTCCCTTTTCCTGCGCAATTCACTGAATTCTTCATCAGTTATTTCACGGTCCTCGTATTGGAAATTGTCGTTAACAACAACTTGAGGCGTGAGAGCTTCAATTCGGTTCTTGGGTCCGACCAGGAGACAATTTGGCAGATACACTTTACGAATAAACGGTTTACTTTCCCAGCTCTTCTTAATGTAGATCTCGCCTGGGATGTCAGTAATGAACCATGGCTGAGGGCCGAAGGCACTGAACTGATTCCGGATTATCTCGCGTAAACACAGGATTGCATCCAATGCCAATTCTCTATCATTTCGATCGACTTCAGGACGAAAGTGAATTGCCTTATGACGCATGTCCTTTAGGTAACGGAACTGCTTGGCGACTTCAGGCAGCAGGATATCCCAAGATTCCAGAGTGTCAATTGGCACGTCCCAATTATCGAATGAATCTTTTCGATAGATGTTCTTGTATTCGGGCGTGTGCCTATAATCGTCCCGAAGAATCAAAATCAGGTAATTCAGAATCCGTTCTCCCAAAGCGCATGCCGAAGTCAGGGCTGGATAATAGGCTCCCATGACGAAAGCAGTTCGGATTTGCTCGAAAAATCGATTATGGAAAGCGATAATCGATAGGGGCTTATCGCCCAAATCTATGAAGTTCTTCCTCTTCCCATCCTGAGATTGGGCACCATACATGCTTATCAAGGACTTCTCTACTGCAGCCCTGTTTTGAAGATGCTGTTTTTTGATATCATCTTCCCATTCGTCACGGATCTTCTGCGTCAACATGTGAACGCGGGTATCAAAGTCGAAGGCAAGGACGCGGTATCGTTTCATATAGTATCTCTCACACTAACGCCCTCGGCATCAGCTGCGGCGCGCAGCGCCGTCAGCTGCATGCCGTTGTTAGGAGGCCGTTTCAAACACTAGTCGGTGGCACGCACAGGCCGAATGCGCCGGAGCTCGGCTGCCTCGGTCTGCTGAGCCCGAAAAAGGTCCCACCGAACCTGGAGATTCATCCAGAACGAGGGCGAGTTTCCAAAGACTCGGGCCAAGCGCAGCGCCGTGCTGGGGGTGATGCCGCGCCGCTTGTTGATCAGCTCGTTCACACGCTGATAGGGAACGTGGATACGATCTGCCAGTTCCCGCTGCGAAATCTCCATCGGCTTGAGAAACTCCTCCAAAAGCATCTCGCCCGGGTGCGTCGGCTCTCGATGGGTCGGTACACGTACCATTTCCCGCCTCCTAATGGTAGTCCACAATCTCTACGTCCGCAGGCCCCATTTCCGTCCAGCGAAAGCAGACTCGGTATCGGTCATTAATCCGAATGCTGAATTGGTCCCGTCGACTTCCGGACAGCTGTTCCAAGCAGTTCCCCGGCGGGATTCGGAGTCCACCACCGAGTCCAGCTGATCGAGCTTGCGTCCCGCGATACTCCAAAGATTCTGCGGACACGTTCTTCGCGCAACCTTGGTGCTGCGCCCGTTGAAGATGTCCTCGGTTGCCTGGGTTGCGAAGGACCGAATCATAAACACATAATAGCACGGCTAGCATGCTATTTCAAGCCCTTCTAACGAGCTGCGGATAAGCTGCGAGCGGAAGGCACGCTTGCGTACCAGAACGCACGCCAGCTTCATCCGTTGTTGGGAGGCGCTACGCGCCGGACAGCAAGCGGATTGAAACCCGCGGCTCGATGGAGCAGGCGCGAAGCGATCGCTCCATCGTAGGCGTCAGCCGCGCCGAACCGCAACCCAGGACGCTGGACTGCTGCCAAACCATTGAAAATCAAAAACGATTGTTAAACGCGGCGCGTGTTCGGCGTCGGCTGCACGCCATCGTTAGCCCTGTTCAACTCTCTGAAGCCAGCCTTTTGTGTCAGTATTCATAAAACACCACGAGTTACACCCAACAGTTTACATTTTGATGGCGTAAATAGAGAGTTATATATACTTCTGAACAGCCTCGGTTAGCTTACCTAAATGGCTAGGGCCCTCAACTGTTACGGCCGCAAGGTACCCCCATACACGCCATAGATCACGTCTTTCCCTAAATCCCAGATCAATGGGCAGTTCATCCTGATAGCCATCAAAAACATCATCCGACACTGTTTGGAAATAGTCGATAAATGCAAGATCCATTTCCGGATTTCCGTAGTAGACCGCTGGATCAATAACGACCGCTCCCATTTCGGTGCTGATGAAGTTGTTTTGTTGAGCGTCACCATGGAGGAGCGAGGGCACTATTTCAGGGCCACAAAGCTCGGGAAGGCGTGAAATTAGCTTTTCGACCTGCCGAATTACAACTGGAGGCATATTTCCGGAATCAATTGCCAGTTTCAAACCTGGCCACAGCCGACGTTCCGCATAGAATGTTGGCCAGTCACTCATCGGAGTGTTATCTTGGTAAAGAGGCCCAAAGTAACCATGTGTTTCTAAACCGAACCGATCCCACCTGATCTTATGGATGCGGGCAAGCGTTTGTCCAATTTGTCGCCAGTGGTGAGGGGCTCTATCAACGGCTTTGACTGCCTCAAGGACCAAGATGCTTCCACCTGTAACCGGAATAATACCGATTGGACTGGGCGTTAGGACGCCTGAACGTTCAGAGAGGAGTCGCAACCCTGTCAGTTCAATCTCAAACTGTTCAAATCCATTGGCTGCTTCACTGAATTTGGCAAATACGGAATAGGAACCGTTCGAAAGGATGGCGCCGTGATGACAGGCAAACTCTGTCATATCCCTAGCATCTTTTATTGTCCACTGGCGCCCTATGTGTTCAGAAACAATCTGTTCCACTGGGGTACGAAGTGGACTACTCGCTAATCGAATAGATGGGATTCGATTTTGCGATCGATGGACTTTGCTCTTGAGCAACATTCTCGCACACACCTATTTATCTGTATTTGGCCAGCTTGAGTTGCATACCAACCTTCGTTACGAAAACAAGCAATCCTGTCTATACGAGGGGCTAACGAGCCGCGGATCAGCGGTGGACGGAGCGCGAGTTTGCTCGCAACGGAGTCCGTCCGCTGGATCCGCTGATGGACGGCGCTTCGCGCCCGCTTCATCGACCAAGATCAGCCGCCGCTGCAAGCGGTCGGCTTGCTTGCCGATCTCCTTGTCGCAGTCTGTGCAGTGGTTGGTCACGTGACCCCACGTATTGGTTCTATTCGTTGCGGCGCAGCACTTCCGCTCTACGGGCTTTCGTTGAGCACCGTTGAAGGCCAGGAGTCCACACCCTCATCGGGGGCACTCACCAGGTAGACGCGCCATCGGCTGTCTCTGTCCGTCACCATGCGAAAGACGACCTCGCCGCTCACCCCGTCCACATCGGCGATCACATCCACAGCCTGCTCGCCGTCACGCGTCTCCGAGTCTTTGCTACGGAGAATATCTAGGACACCTCTCAAGTCGATCAACAGATCATCTTCCTTGGCCGCGTAAAGCATGATCTGGTCGAAGAAGTACCAGGAGTCCATTTGCGTATTGAACATCTCCCGAAAGTCCAAATCATCCATCAAGCCCTCATCTGCGTCTTCCCCGATCAAATGCCGCCAGCTGAATGTCTGGACGTTTTCCATCCGCAGCAGCCTCTGCGCCTCGACATCGAGCACCAGGTAGACGGTCATAAAGTCTTCCCGCTGAAAGGCCTTGGCGAAGGTCTGAACCGCGTCTTCGGGCGTCTCCAGGTTGAGCGATTCATAATAGGTTCGGGCGTCGTTTTCCTCACCTGATTCCAGCATCCCACCGGACTGGCAGGCCAGTGTCACCAGCAGCACTGCCAGTATGATCGTGATCAGCTGCGTGTGTTCTTTCATACGTAGCTCCTTCCTCGGTTGTGATGAATTCACCTACTGTTCGTACTGAGATGGTTTAGCCGCCCAACGAAATAATCAGCCGCCCGCCGGATTGGCATTCCAACATAATTTGATTATAGCCAAAATCTGCAAATTTCACGCCGCTTACCCTCCGCCGCAGGCGGGTCGGCTGCATTAAGGGTTAGGCCGCCTTTTCCATTTTGCCCGTTGAAAAACCATAATCAAAAGAACAGGAAATATCTAGGCACACGTTTCATATACCTTCGATATGAATCACCATACCTCTCTAAGCAAGCACTCTCTTCTGCTAGAATTCTAGAGTGAAGAAATAACGAGGATATTATTTGTACGAATAGCGCAAGCCAAGAGCCTATGGCAATACAAATCCCAATAAAGGTTACAAAAAACATGAGTTGCTGTGGATGACGTGATATTCTGTAGAGGCCACTGGTAATTGGCTGATCAAGGAGCGCACTTTTAAAATTGAAAAGCGCAACAACGAATCCAGCCGACCCAAGGACATACAAAATAATTCCGGGGATGAAAACAGCAGAGCTGATTTTTAATGGGGTAAAGATTATCAGACCAAAATAGACAAACGCAAAGAAACTTCCTATGTAAAGAATGACTTTATGCCTTTTACTCCGACCAGACTTATCGTAAAGCCTCTCTACTACATCCTTCGGAAAGACTATGAGCAAAATAATGTATATCAAATACAGTAAGCATATAAGAATCCAGCCGTTTAGCCACCCTAGTTCAAGTGTAGGAATCAGTCCCATTTCTCATTCCTTCCCGCTGAATTTGTGTTGCTATGCATTATGGCGGCCCAACGGGGCTGCGGATAAGCTGCGAGCGGAAGGCACGCTTGCGTGCCAGAACGCACGCCAGCTTCATCCGTTGTCGGGAGGCGCTTCGCGCCCGCTCCATCGATCGGCTTCAGTTGCGCCGGTTTCTTGGCGTCAACTGGAAGCCGCTGGTTAGCTGACGTCCGGGTCGGGCGGGCTTTGTATCGGGATACTTGAAGATTCATTTTCTGGTACCTGTTCTATTTCCTTTGGTAACTTGGGGGCACGAGGCACATATGGAACTAAACCCTCTACCACCTTTCGGTAAAAACGTTCGAGATTGACTGAAATCCCCTCAAGTGCTTTTTCGCTGGAACGGCCCCTCTGAAGAGATGTTGTCCAATTGATCAAAAACTTTTTAGGGAAGGCATTCTTAGGAATAGAAGCTTTATTAGTATCGCGCAATAATGAGGAGCCATCTTCAACAAGATCGCGTAAACTTCCCTGTGATAGCATTCCGCGCTGATCCCACTGGACCGTTACAACGAGATCGCCTGGAACATTTGAGAGACTTCGGAGTTGTCGCAATAGCCAGTTTACCCGTGTTGCCTGACGTCCGTCAGTTGGCGCATCGAGGACAACCCGATATCTGACGGTCTTTGCTAGAAGAAAGACATCTATCCAAATGTCTCCTACTGCATCAGGAATTTTCAGAATTCCCGATAGTTGTCCACTTTTTATAGCGGAGGAATGGATCCGCTTTATTCGGCCATCCGGATCGTGTCTGTCACTTCTGGAAATTTTCGGCTGAACTTCTACCCCAAGCTTTGCACGCAGTCGTAGCGCCGCTTTCTTAAGGAAACCATCCCAGTGCCTTACGACGTCTTCTAAGTATGATGATGCTGCGTGGAGATCTCCCGTTCGGGCAGATTTCAATACATCGTGCCAGTGTTTTCCTAGATTTGGTTTCGCAATGATTTGTGAGCCGTCATCATCAACGTAACGAATCCATTCGTCCAGCATCCACTTCTGATCCGAGTCCTGGATAGCCTTTTTCCGGCAAAGCATTTGAGCCTCGCTAAAAAGGCGTTCCCAAGAAACATGGAACACGGGCACGCTTCGAAGTCGGCGGCCATCAACTCGGAGGGGCGGAAGTCCATTCAACTGAGCAGGCTGGTTGCTAATAGTGATCAAGGCATCGAACTTTTCGGCGATTGATAGCAAATGGTAAATGTCGAACTGGTCTTGATCTAAAGGGTTGTTCCCGACCTTAACCTCCAGAAGGGCCTTCCACTCTGTTTTGCCCCGAACTACACGAATAATTCCATCTGGGCGTCGTTTGACGGGGCCTTTTCCCTTTTCGCCCTCAAGCTCAAATTCGACCTCGGTATAACAGGTCAACTTCCCTGCGGGACCTCCTACCATTCGCACGAGAGCGCGTCCGAATTCAGATACTGCCCTCACCATTGCCAGCAAAGATGCGGTGGCTCGCAGCTCCGCCTCCCTTACAGACGAGATGTGACTTGAAGGAAAAAGCCTGACCTCATGTTGTTTCTTTTTCTCGAAATCCAAGGCATTACCTCCTTATCGTGACCTACCATGCGCAACTTTCACTGCGTATCTTTGGATTACTTATCATAACCTAGCTAACAATGATTATCGTGCAACCCTGCAATATAATATATCCACAAGTAGCTAATGTCAACTCTAGCCGCCAGGAAACCTCTTGAATAGCCCGCAGATCACACCAGCATGCGATCTCCCCGACGACGCAATGATACA
>JAUWGE010000051.1 GCA_030606565.1 Candidatus Bipolaricaulota bacterium
AATCGACGTCGTCCCACGCGAGCTCGCGGTGCACCTACTGGCTGAGAACCTCTCCTATAACGAACCAGACGTCGTCCTATTGCGCGTGAACGCATTCGGTACGTTCGAGGGGCACCCACGCGAGGTGCGCTACCAGATGATTGACCGCTACGACGAAGAGACTGGCCTTTCCGCGATGATGCGTACGACCGGTTTTCCTATCGCGCAGATCGCGTACATGCTCGCGACCGAGCACATCTCTCAGCGTGGCGCCCTCCCGCAAGAGGTTTGCGTCCCCACACAGCCCTTCCTCACTGGGTTGCAAGAGAGGGGCCTGGCAATCGAAAAGACGGTGCATGAGGGATGAAACCACTCATCGGATTTGACATGGACGGAGTCATCATCGACTCCGAGGATTTCAGCGAAGCCAACTGGATTGCCGCTGCATTCATGAATACCTTAGCCGAATTCGGGATCCCCAAGAGTGAGGAGAACGCCCGCGCCCTCTACGTCAAGAACATGCGCGAGAACTCCGCAGCCTTCTGTCAGAGGTTTGGAATCGACGTTCCGCACCTTTTTTGGGAGCGCCGTGAGGCGCACTATGTCGCGGAAAAGTTTGCCGCACTGGAGGCGGGACAGATCCACCTCTACCAGGATGTCTCCGCCCTCGAGGTGCTCAGTCGCAACTATTCCTTGGGACTGGTCAGCAACTCTCCACAAACCGTGGTCGATCGCGTCATTGCCCACTTCTCGTTGGAGAGGCTATTCCGCGTGTGGATCGGCCGCGGGAGCGCCCTCGCGGACCTGCATCGCGCCAAGCCAGCCCCGGACATGTTAAACGAAATGAAGACCCTTATAGGAACGGATCAAGGCTACTACGTAGGGGACCAGCCCGACGACGCCGAGGCCGCCCGCGCCGCTTCCCTCTACCCGATCACTCTGCGCCGCGGTGATGGAAAGTGCGACATTACCAGCCTTCTCGAATTAGAAGCCTTCTTGGAACATCGTGAAGAGCATCAGTAATCAAGAAATTGGCTGTGAACCCCGATGAACCTGACGAAGGCCGTCTTGTGTAATCCCCACAAAGACAGCGCCCCCGTTATTCAGAGCGCCTCCCGAAACGTAGTATATACCTACGCTCACCCCAACATCCCCTATCCTCCTGGCGAACCTGAATCCGAAAAGAGAATCGGCTCAAGCTCAGAGAGGTCGCGGATGACATAGGTGGGATGGATCCCTTTCCGGATCATCTCTTCTCGGGTCGACACGCCCGTCAGAACGAGAACGGAATCTACTCCGATGTTCTGTGCGCCAACGATATCGGTTTCGAGATGATCGCCAACCATCAGACAATCCAGTCCGATACGCA
Organism: Candidatus Bipolaricaulota bacterium; assembly: GCA_030606565.1. Taxonomy (GTDB): domain Bacteria; phylum Bipolaricaulota; class Bipolaricaulia; order UBA7950; family UBA9294; genus UBA9294. Next base: position 1,349 of record JAUWGE010000051.1, read on the forward strand.
TTCCTCGTAGTGACAACGCCTTCTCCACCGCCCATCTGTCGGGCTTCCCACAGTATTGCTCGGGCTCAAAGCCCATCCCTCGAAAGGCGCCGACGATCGCTCCGGCAGCTGGATAGACCCCTTCCTCTCTCGGATAGACCGCATCAGTATTTGTGGCGATAAACCTAGCACCATTACGAAGCGCAAAAAGCCCCTGGGCAAGCTTGTCGTAGGTAAGCTCCATGTCCACCCCGACAACAACGAACTGCGCCTCTTCCGCCGCGACCAGGCGATGCCCTGCCGCCTGTAATGCTCTTGGCAGGTCTCCCGAGTTAAGCACGAATATCGACGCATCCTGCTGTAGTGATGATACGTATTCCACTGTTATAGTTACTGAACTGATTACTTCGTCGTTACTTACATTGAAGCCGAGCGTGCGAAGTCGCTGGGCTAGAGCGGTCGCGGACTGATTTCCGTTGTTTGAAAGGAACAACAGATCAGCCCGGTTCTTGAGGTGATTGATAGTCTCTACCGCAGACGGGATAGAAGATCGCCCACGGTAGAGCGTACCATCCAGATCGAAAACGAGCTTAGAGTATCTGCTCTTCATTACAGGATTGCACCCTAGACCGCCGAGGAGCCGGAGTCGACTCGATTCAAGAGATTGGTAGGACGCTTCCCGGTGAAAACATCCAAGATTGTCTCCGCGCACATGCGGTCCATATGTTCCATCGCCTCGTAGGTATACGCCCCGATATGGGGAATCGCGAAGACATTACTAAGCTCTAAGAGCAGACTCTCTTGAGGTGGTTCTGTGGAGAAGACATCTAGCGCCGCAGCAGCAATCCGGTGAGCTGCCAGATGGTCATAGAGGGCTACCTCATCGATGAGATCCCCACGTGCAGCGTTGATCAAATACGCAGATTCCCTCATCAAACCAAGCTCGCGAGTACCAATCATGTGCCGGGTCTGCTCCATCAATGGGACATGCAAGGTAACGATATCTGAGTTCTCAAGAAGCTGCTCCAAAGCAACGTAGCGTACGGCGTAGTTTGCAACCAAGTCAGCCTGTTGCACTACGTCAAAGGCAATAATCCTACTGCCGAATCCATGGATCCGCTTGATAACTTCGGTGCCAATCCGCCCTGTTCCAACGACGCCAACCGTCATTGCGCCAAGCTCATGCCCCATGAAGCGATTCCAGTCACCGACTCGCGTCGAGTTGTTCGCTTCGCAGATACCGCGCAACAACGTTAGCATCATCCCAACGGTCAGATCCGCTACCGCTTCGGTGTTTGTACCAGGGGCATTGGCAACCATGACCCCCAAGGACTTTGCGGCGTCGAGGTCGATGTTGTCGACCCCGACACCGTGTTTCATAATCATGCGCAACCTCTTCGATGCAGCCAGCACCTGAGCCGTAATCGGTTCCGCACCGGAGATGATCACATCCGGATCTTCGCGGGAGACAATCCGCGCCATTTTCGCCGCATCGAGAGGTCGTTCCTCCGGACTGACGCGCAAAACCTCAAAGCCCGCCTTGGTAAGGATCTTCTCTCCCACGGGGACAACTTGCGCGAAAGAACGGGAACTCACTAAAGCTATACGCATAGAAACATTCCTTTTTCCGTTAGAATGAGACACCCATCGCCTTGAACTCGGCGATCGCCTTGTTCACCAGTTTCTCTTCTGGGAACACAAAGGGGAGTCGGGGGTGCCCGGCGTTGACCCCTCGCGCACGGAGGATCGCTTGGATCATCGGCAAAGTCGGGGCGTAGTGCATGATGTCCCGCATCAAGGATACCTTGGCCTGAAGGGATCTCGCCTTCTCCATATCGCCGGCCTTGACTGCGTTAAACAGCTTCACCACGGGCTCGGGGATTGCGTTTGCTAATCCGGATACGGATGCGTGTGCCCCCATTCCAACCGCTGGGAATATCAACGCTTCGGTCCCAACTACAGGGATGAAGTCCTCCTTCTTGACCTTCCACAGGTAGTTGTAGAAGACCATGATGTCGAAGCTGGAGTCCTTCACACCACGGACACCGATCTGCGCGAGTCGATTGAGGAAGTCGGCCGATATGGATACCCCGGTTGTCTTCGGGTTATTGTAGACAAAGACCGGGATAGAGACCGCACCGACCAGTTCTTTGAAGTGGCGTTCTACCTCCGGTTCCTTGAACCCGTAGTAGATGGGCGGCACAGCGGCTACAGCGATGGCACCAGCCTTCTCCGCATGTTGGGCAAGCTCCACCACCGAACAAGTCGAAGCACCTCCGACATGCAGGATAACCGGAACACGCCCAGCCACCTCATCGATGACGACTTCGGCTACCCTCTTCCGCTCATCGACACTCATCAAAGGACCAGACCCGTAGGTCCCACATGGGTAGAAACCTTGAACCTTATCCACAAGGAAGGACACGATCTCGCGTTGTGCTCTCTCATCGAAATTGCCCTGTTTGTCAAACGCTGTTAGCAAGGGAGGAATGATCCCCGAGATTTTCTTATCCATAATCTAAAAGCTCCTTTCTTCGAAAGATTTTCTTTGTGTGCATCCAGTCAACCGCTACACTTCCCTTACTCTTTGCTTCTGTTCTTACCCCCTTCCGTATCGTTATCTATGCATCCACATGGGCCAGATCCTCAAAGATTGGCACAAGGGCCGAGTAAGCCGCTTTGAATACCGGGTAGAGTTTCTCATAACGCTCGTGTGCTTCAGGATTGGGATCCTGAGTGCTCACGATCTGTACCATCTTCTCTGCTGCCTTGAAGTCCTTGAACAAGCCTACGCCAACGCCTCCTGCTATGGCTGCCCCCAATGAGGTGGCTTCCTGCAACAATCGAGGTTGGAGAATTCGCTTGTTATAGACATCGGCCATGATCTGTCTCCACAGAGAGCTTTGTGCCCCACCGCCAATCACGCACATCTCTTTAACCTGCGCGCCTTGGCTCTCAAGCGCATCCAGGATCATCCTTTGATTGAGCACAACGCCTTCAAGGACGGCCCGTGTCAAATGCTCCCTTTTGTGGTTGGGTGTTAGCCCCAGGAAAACACCGCGAGCGTTGGGGTTGTTGTAGGGGCACCGCTCTCCACGAATGTAAGGAAGGTAGAGAAGTTTGTCCGCCCCAGGAGTTACTCCTGCGGCCTTTATACCCATCATGTCGTAGATGTTTACGTTTAGATCTTCGACCATTGCCTTTTCACTCGACCACACTGCGTCGCGGAAACATTGGTAGGAATAGCCCCCGTTATTGGACGCGCCAACCGGCATGAATAGATCGGGATCCAGATGGAAGAACGTAAAGGTGCGCATCTGGGGATCGTACACCGGTTCGGAGGCTGCAATCCCGATCCACGCCGCCGATCCGAAGTAGTTGTAGGCATTCCCTTCTCGTACAACACCGGAACCGACCGCTGCACACGGCCCGTCGCCCCCGCCAATTACCACCGGAATGCCTGGGATGAGGCCGACCTTTTCGGCGGCTTTTTTCGTGACTTCTCCCGCCACATAGGTGGAAGGATGAGGATCCGGCAGAATCTCTACCGGGATCTGGGAGGCTCTGAGCAAGTGTTCGGACCACTCCCGCTTCTTCAAATCAAACAGGTTCATCCCGGAAGCGTCAGACAGGTCGGTCACGAACGCTCCTGTGAGCTTGGCCGTGATGAAATCCTTTACGTGGAGGAACTTGTATGTCTTCTTAAAGACCTCGGGCTCGTTGTCCTTCACCCACATGATCTTTGCCGCAGAGTACATCGCGAGCAGTTGGTGACCCGTGATC
>JAUWGE010000011.1 GCA_030606565.1 Candidatus Bipolaricaulota bacterium
CTTCTCGCGTGTACTTGGTGGGGAAACAATGCCGTTTGTAGGGGTAAACACGGACATGCCTCGTACAACGAAACTGGCCAATGAGCCGGGTCAGTTGTGAAGCAGAGATTCCTGTTATCTTCTGCATGTAAGATCGGATCAGTCCTTTCTTTGATCGGGGGCGAGAGCAGTAGCTGTAGGTACGTAAGGTACGCTCGATCCAACCGTAGGTCTCTTCCCGTGAGTTTCCCTTGAACGTCAGCACATCGCTCGAAGCAAGGAATGCCTTCAGTTCGTCGATACTCATTACACGTGCGTCTGTCATCATCAAAATCATGCCTCCTATGATTCGACACACGCGCTTGCGTTACCAGTGTTATCTCATGCTCATCTCGCACGAGAAACACCCCCTCGCTTCATGCTCATCTTGTATGGGACAACTCTCCTCTCGCTTCGACAAGGAGTAGAGGGTATCCTCCAGGCTCAATATACCTAGACCTTCTTTTGTTCTTTTCTTTAATCTCATCGTCGAAGTTGATTATAGCCTGCCCCCTGTCGTGGTTAAATCGGTCCTTTGTTGCTTACTGTCTTTTCTTCCCCTAGAATCTCCTGCGCGGAGGCGAGGTGGGATGCTCGATATCCATAGATTACGTGAGGATCCAATCGGTATAGAGAAGCGGCTTCAGGGTCGGGATTCGTCGATCGACCTTACGGAGATCTTAGAGCTTGATGAGAGACGTCTTTCCCTGATACAGCAAGTGGAGGAGCGCAAGGCGGAACGAAACCGGGGTTCTCAAGAGGTGGGGCGCCTTAAGATGGATGGGAGGGACACCACCAAGTTGATCGCCTCGCTTTCTTCGCTCGCCGAGGAGATTGCACACCTGGATGATGAGCTGAAGCAGGTCTCGACTAGGATCGATCACCTCCTCGCACTTCTCCCTAACGTGCCTCACCCTTCGGTCCCTGTAGGGACGAAGGAGGAGAAGATCGTCCTGCGTAGTTACAAGGAAAGCCCGCTGTTTGACTTTCCGGTCAAACATCACCTGGAAATCGGGGAAGAGAAGGGGATCCTAGACTTTGGTCGCGCTGCGACGATCGCCGGGGCGCGCTTCCCAATGTATCTGGGAATGGGGGCGTGCTTGGAGATGGCGCTCATCCAGTTCATGTTCTTTTACCACATCAAGAACGGCTATATTCCGGTGATCCCGCCATTCCTTGCCAACTCAGAGAGTTTCTTCGTCGCTTCGCAACTGCCGAAGTTCGCGGATGATATCTACTACTGTGAGAAGGACGACCTTTACCTGAATCCAACCGCGGAGAGCATCCTTGTCAACTTGCACCGTGGTGAGATCATATCTTTAGAGGATCTCCCGCTTAACTACGTTGCTTATACCCCCTGTTTCCGGCGTGAGGCCGGGACCTACGGCGAAGATGAGCGTGGTCTGATCCGGGTGCACCAGTTCAACAAGGTGGAGATGTTTAAGTTCACTGCGCAAGAGGCGTCTTACTCTGAGCTTGACCAGATTGTCGCCGACGCGGAAGGAGTACTTCAGGCCCTTGGAGTTCACTACCGCGTGACCCTCCTTTCGACGCAAGACATGGCGCAGCAGTCGAGCAAGACGATCGACCTTGAGGTGTATCTTCCCGGTCAGGGGCGTTACTACGAGGTCTCCTCGTGCAGCAACTGCGAGGACTTCCAGGCACGGCGCGGGAACACGCGCTACCGCCCTGCTGCTTTCCAGAAGCCGCTCTACGTGCACACCCTCAATGGATCTGGTCTTGCCACCTCGCGCCTGCTGGCTGCTATCCTGGAGAACAACCAGATGGAAGATGGACGGGTTCGCATTCCGGAAGTTCTTAAGGAGTTGGTGGGGGCGGAGTTCCTATGAACGAGGTGATGGTCGAGGCCCGTGACCTGACCAAGGTCTTCAGGACGCGAAAAGGGGAGGTGCGGGCGGTTGACGGCCTTTCCTTTGTCTGCCGATCTGGGGAGATCTTTGGCCTGCTGGGCCCAAACGGTGCCGGGAAGACGACTACCCTGCGCATGCTCGCGACTATTCTTACCCCCACTTCGGGAAGCGCTACGGTTGCTTCATTCGATACCAGGTCTTCACCTGGACAGGTGCGAGAGCGGATCGGGTTTCTCGCTACCGAGACCGGCCTGTATGATCGCTTCACTGCCCGTGAGACACTCCGCTTCTTCGGTCGGATCAATAAGCTACCTGCGGAGGAGATCGAGCGGCGCAGTTCAGAGATCTTCGCCATGCTCGATCTGACGTCACTTGCTGACCGGCGAGTGGGGACATTCTCCACCGGCGAGAAGCAGAAACTCTCTCTTGCTCGTAGCATTATTCACGATCCGCCGGTCCTCATCTTCGATGAACCGACATTCGGGTTGGACGTGATGGCCGCACGGGCTGTACTCGAGTCGATACGTTTGTTCCGCGATCAGGGGCGCACGATCCTTCTCTCCACACACATCATGCGTGTGGCGGAGAAATTGTGCGATGAGATCGGGATCCTATACCGCGGCCGGTTGCACGCCCTGGGTAGTCTCTCAGAGCTTAAAGAACTTTTTTCAGGGGAAGACTTGGAGGAGGTCTTCTTCGCCGCCGTGGGGAGCGAGCGATCCGGCTAGGGGTTCCCTTTCTTAAGAGAACGTGGTATCCTGGTCTTGTTAATATGGACCTTCGAGGAGGCGAAAATGGTCAGGAAAGTTGTTCTATCTGTGGCTGTGCCTGTGCTCGTCCTTCTCTTCATCGCTCTGGCAGTAGGGTCAAGCGGTGAAGGGCCCTTAAGGTCGGGAAACGGCGAGCCGATCTACATCTACGGTGATGAGGCCTTCACCAGCGAAAACGGGGTGCACGGTGGGAGCGGAACAGTCGATGATCCCTATATCATTGAGGGGTTGAGACTGGTCAGCCGCTGGTCGGACTACGGGATCTACATCGACCATACCACGCGCTACTTTATCATCCGCGATTGTGCTGTCGAACGAGCGCGTGCAGCCGCGATTTACCTAAACACAGTCTTAAATGGTCGCATCGAGGACTGTCAGCTGACCCGTAACGCGAAGGGGATCTATCTTCTAAACTCACGCGATAACACCTTCACTTCAAACCTAATCGCGGAGAACAATTACGGAATTGTGATGATGGCTAACTCCCGCAACAACACGATAAGCGAGAACAGTTTTCTCGAGAACGGACTAAATCTGCTCGACAGGGGACGTGGGAACATATACAAGGAGGATGTGAGCGCGAAGGAAGTTGGCCCCGCTATCGAGCCAGTGCAGGAGAACCAGACTCCCTCCGCGCCTGTCTCAGGACCGCCTCCGTCGGAACTCACGGAGCCGCTTGTGGGTGAGGCTCCCGCTGAGCCTCCACTGCCGGTGCAGACGCCATCTCAAGCTACGACTGACTGATCTTATAAGATGTGGGAGAACATCCGCCTCCTTTTTTTTAAAGAGATCACCGGTGCAATTCGCGACCGCCGGACCTTAATCTTGACTATATTCTTCCCGCTTATCTTTTACCCCCTCATCCTTATGGTGATGGGGCGCTTTACCGCTGCCGAGCAGACGCGCCTCGAGGAGATGGTCCCTACGGTGATCGTCGTTGACCGAGCGAATGACGAGATGTTCCGCCGCCACCTGCGTTCGACACAGACCCTCTATCCCCTGTTCTACAACGATGTGGATCAGGGGCTCTTAGACCTTAAATCCGGGATCGGGCAGGTGGTGATGTCAGTTGATAAGGAGTCTGGCGGGCCAGGGATCGGACTTAATGTAGTGCTTTACTATGACCAGACCGATCAGGGTGCTACGATTGCGGCTTCGCGGGTGCGCGACTTTCTCGAAGGTTATTTAAAGGAGGTCATGCGCGACAAGCTCGACGCTCTGGGTTTTGACTACGATGAGCTCTCCCCGCCGCTGAGTGTCCGCGTGGAGGATGTAAGCTCTGGCGAGTCGGTGGGGAGGATGATTCTAAGTAGGCTCCTCCCGTATTTTATGGTGTTGGCGATCCTTACCGGAGCGATGGGGCTTGGCGCAGAGATCACCGCCGGGGAGAAGGAGCGCGGTACGATCGCTACCCTCCTTGTCAGCCAGCTCTCTCGTACGCAGATCGTCCTTGGCAAGTTTCTCACTATTCTCACTGTCTCGCTTGTCTCCTCGCTCTTATCGGCAGTCGGCCTCCTGATCGGAGTCCGCTTCTTCGGCGGGGGGCTAGCGCCTGTGGGAACAGTGGTGACCTTCTCTCTCGGTCTTACTGACCTTGGTTGGATGCTTGTTGTCCTTGTCCCACTCGCCGTTATCCTTGCTGCACTGGTCGTGATCGTGGGAAGCTTTGCTCGTAGCCAGAAGGAGGCAAGTACTTACCTGATGCCGATCTACATGGTGATCATCCTTGTTGGGTTGATCTCGATGACCGGGGGAGTGAGCTTTGTCGGCGTCCGCTTCCTCATCCCGGTGGCGAATGCAATCTACGCGCTACAGGAGATCATTGAGGGAAACCTGCAGATCTTCCATTTGGTCTACACCCTTGTGGCGAACGCCATCTGTGGTGGTTTGTTGATCGCCGCTTCGATTCGACTATTCAAGCGTGAGGCGGTCCTGTTTCGAAGCTAGGTAAAGCGCGTACACGTCTATATCTTTTGGCCGCGGGTGTAGCGCTTGAGGGCCTCTTGTGTGCGGCGTTTTTCATCCTCCTCGCGTAGCTTGCGTCGTTTGTCGTAGGTTTTGCGCCCCTTGGCAAGGCCGAGCTCAATCTTGGCATGGCCGCGCTTGAAATAGAGGCGTAGAGGGATGAGGGTGTAACCGCGTTCTTTTATTTTCGTGGCCAGGCGTACGATCTCACGATGGTGTAGAAGGAGGCAACGGTCGCGGTCAGGGTCAACATTGTGGATCGATCCCTCTTTATAGGGAGCGATGTGGACACCCCGCAGGATCGCCTCTCCGTTCCGGATTACGGCATAGCCGTCGGCAAGTGAGCAATTCCCACTTCGAAGGCTCTTCACTTCGGTTCCAACAAGGACGAGCCCTGCCTCGTAGGACTCCCCGATATCGTACTCGTGCCGCGCTTTGCGATTTGTCGCTACAACCTTAACCGCCATGCAAGGAAGGCTATCGCAAGCATTGATATTGCGCAAGCACCGAGGCGCCGTTAGGATGGAACTCATGAAGGTGCACGTGGGAACGCGCAACTCGCTCAAGGTAAAAGCCGTGCGTGCGGGGTTTTCTGATGTGTTTAGTGGAGAACCGCTTCACGTGGTGCCGGTGAATGTCGACGCAGAGGTGCCCTCCCAGCCGTTTGACGAGGAGATTGTCCAGGGTGCGATCCGCCGCGCGCGTGGAGCTCTTAAGGATGCAGATTTCGGTGTGGGGATCGAAGCAGGCTTGGTGCGCTTTCCCGGTTGTGAGGAGTACCTGAGCGTTCAGTTCTGCGTGATTATCGATCGTGCAGGGAGGATGACCTTCGGACACGGGCCAGGGTTCGAACTGCCCCAGGAGATCAGGGATAGACTGATTCGTGGTTCGACACTTAATCGTGAGATGAGCAGGATATCGGGAATACCCGAGATCAAGGAGAAGGGAGGCGCGATCGGTTACTTGTCGTCCGGGCGGATCGATCGATCCACTATCACCCGCGAGGCGGTCCTGATGGCGCTTATTCCGCGCATTGATAGCAATCAGCGTTCAGCTCGCAGCGATCAGCCTTCGTAGCGTCGCACTTCATGTGCGACGTTCTCCCCATTGGTTTACCAAGTTGACTTTGTTTACCACGAGTGGCATAATGGTACAGGAGGTGGAGAGACATGCCTACAGACTCTGTTGCGGCGAAGGTGCCACCTGAGCTGAAGAAGGAACTGAAAAACATCGCACGTCTGGAAAGGCGAAGCGTAAGTGCTGTTGTTACAATGGCACTTGAGAACTACATTAAACAGTACAACGCTCTTCATCCTCAGTTCAAAGCGGATATTCTCGAAGCTTTAGAGGGGATCAAGAAGGGTCACGTTGAGCCCTACGCTTACGGATGAATAGGTCCTAGGCCGTGGCTTTTACGCCAGTTGCGCACCCTAAGTTCAACCGGATCAAAAAGAAACTACCTGTTTCCTTGCGCCTTGAGATAGACAGAGAGGTGGGACAAATATGCCGAGATCCTGCTATTGGAGAAGCAAAGGTGGGAGACCTACGAGGGGTGCGTGTTCACAAGTTTTCACACCTTGGTCAGTTGTATTTGGTGGCGTATACCGTAGATGAGGCGAACAATGACATTTATCTGCTCGCCATTGGTGGCCACGAGAATTTCTACAGAGATCTAAAGAACTATCTTAAGGTATAGCCCTCAGCAATCAGCTCTCAGCGATCAGTTTGCGTAGCGTCGCAACCTGTGTGCGACGTTTATTGGGTTCGTTGGGTTTATTATCGGTCTTTCTTGAAAATGAGGAAGCCAGGAGGCCATGAGAAAAGAGATACGTCAGGAACAAGCTCCGATCAACATCGGACACAAAACCCGACGCTACGAGGTTGCTACCCGCTACCCACAGCATGAGGAGATGAAAGCATGAATCGCGAGCTGAAGGCGGCCTACGACGCCTGCTCGAGGATCACCCGGCGGGAGGCGAAGAACTTCTACTTCGCTTTTATCACCCTCCCGAGGAGGAAACGCCGTGCGATCTACGCGATCTACGCGTTCTGTCGCGAAGCCGATGATATCGCCGACGGTGACACCCCCTTGGTCGAGAAGATCAACGCGCTCACCCGCCTTCGCGAACGATTGGCCGCGGTGACAGCGGGCGAGCCGCAAACCCTGGTCGATTACGCCCTTTTCGATACCACCGTCCGTTTCTCGGTCGATCCGAAAAACCTCTCTTTGGTGATCGACGGGGTGGAGATGGATCTCACTGTTTTCCGCTACGAGACATTCACCGACCTTCGCCTCTACTGCCACCTGGTCGCCTCTGCGGTCGGTCTCTCCGTTCTTCCAATCCTCGCTCACCGCCGTGGACGGGGGCTCCCTGAGGAAGCTCACAAGTTTGGAGAGGCGCTCGGGTTGGGGATGCAACTAGCGAACATCGTGCGTGATGTCGCGGAGGATATGCACCGGGAGCGAGTCTACATTCCGGGCGAGGATCTTGAACACTTCGGTGTCACCGAAGAGATGCTGCGCGCCAGCGTGACCAATGAAAAGGTGCGGGCACTGCTCGCGTTTGAGGTCGAGCGGGCCCGTGGCTACCTGTACGAAGGGGAGAAGCTCCTCGCCTACCTTCCACACCACGCGCGCGGCTGTCCCATGTTCCTTTCTGCGATCTACTCCCGGATTCTCAAGCGGATCGAAGAGCAAGGCTACGATGTCTTCAGCTCGCGCGTCTCGCTCTCAACAAGAGAGAAACTCGCCCTCACCCTGCGTACCTGGATCCGGGCGTTCCTGCGATGAAACCGGTCGTTATCATCGGGGGTGGTGCAGCTGGGATCGCCGCTGCCTGCACCCTCGCCGAACGAGGGAAGAGGATCCTTATCCTTGAACGGGCTCCACACCTGGGCGGGCGCGCCGCCTCGTTCTTCCATCACCGCATGAGGCAAGAAGTTGACTATGGGTACCACATCCTCATGCGCTGCTGTACGGAGACGATCGACTTCTTGCGTCAGCTTGGGATGGAGAGGTCTGTTTCCTTTCAAGAGCGTCTGGCAATCCCGATCGCTTGTGGATCGAAGCGGTCCCTCCTTTCCTCAGCGCACCTCCCCGGCCCGCTTCACCTTGTACCGAGCTTGATGAGATACCGCCCGTTATCCTACAGGGAGCGGATCGCCGTGCTGCGTACCGGTCTTTTCCTCTTCTTGCATCAGTTGCCTGAAGATAAGATATTTGCCGAGTGGCTGCAAAACCACGGACAGGGGCACAGGGCGATCGCGCAGTTGTGGGATCCGATCTGTATTGCCACGCTGAACGAGCGTGTGGAGTCGGTGAGTGCCCGTGCCGCTAGGATGATCTTCAAGAAGGGGTTTTTAAAGCCGCATGGAGCTGACATGGGGCTCTTCACGGTTCCTCTCTCGCACCTCTTTTCTCGTGCGATTTCCTTCCTCGCTGAGCGGGGAGGAGAAGTCCTATTAAATGCACAAGTTGCGCAGATTCTTATCGAGAAGGGGGCGGCACGCGGGGTGAAGCTCGTAAGCGGGGAGAGGATCGACTCTGACTGCGTCATTGCTGCAGTTCCACCGTACGATCTTCTTCCCCTCCTCCCACGAGCGGTAGTCGAGAAGGGGTACTTCGCCGGGATGAAAGAGATTCGCTTCTCGCCGATCGTCAATCTTCACCTGTGGTTTGACTGTCCCGTGATGGAGGAGCCGTTTTGGGTTGTGATCGATTCTCCGGTGCAGGCGATCTTTGAGGTAAGCCGTATTCAGGGCAAAGAGGGACCCACTCATGTCGTCCTTTCCCAGAGTGCGGCGTGGGAGTGGATCGACCTTCCGGTCACAACGATCAGGGAGCGTCTTCTTTCTGCACTTTCCAGCCTCCTTCCGGGGGTCCGCAGGGCCCGTCTCCTCGATCACTTAGTGATCAAGAGCGCTCGTGCCACTTTCATCCCTGCTCCCGAGTCCGAGAGTCTGCGCCCAGGGGTGAAGACCCCGATCGAGGGACTCCTCCTCGCTGGCGACTACACCGCAACAACATGGCCGTCCACGATCGAAGGGGCAGTGCGCTCGGGGAGGAACGCGGCGCTGAACTCAGCAGGGCGTAAAGATCAGGGCTGACCGCACCCAGGAAGCGATTCCCTTGGATCGCTCACCCTTCAGGAAGTACCGTAATGGTCCTGGTTGTCCCTGCCGCAGGTATTCCTGCCTTTCGTCCTTCTGTATATATGAGCCCGAGCTGCACCTCATAGGTCCCAGGTTCGACAAAGGTGTGTTCGACCGTCATCCCAGACCCCGCAGCACTGCCGTCATCGAAGTCCCATCCATAGCTGAACATCCCCTCAGGGGGTGGGCTCATCCCCTCAGCAAAAGAGCAAGAGGCGTCGAAGGAGACGGTCAACGGATCGTAACCTATGGTGGGATCAGCCTCGATGCAGGCAAACGGAGTATATGGGGACGGACTCTCGCACCCAAAGAGGAAGAGCAGGGCGAAGAGTCCCCCTACCATCACTAAGCGCATTGCACTTTTAGATATTCTACTCATTTTATCTACTCCCACCTCCCGTAAACATCGGCAGGATAAGGACCGTTTAGTTCCCCGTACTGGCTCAAAAAGCACCATAGCCGTTACTAGGCCCTACTTACCGCAGGATGGCCATCGTTTTGATGTCCGACTGCCAGATCAGTTTGGGCACACCCATTTCCTTCTCGTATACGTAGGCTTTATACAGATAGGTCCCGTTCGCCAATTGCTCCCCACCAAAGTTTGTTCCATCCCAGGGTACGCAGTCGGCATCTTCCTCATACGGCTGGGCCACCTGCTGGCTTGATAGGTTATAGATCTTGATGACAACGCTATCAAAATCGTGAGGCGTGGGGTAGTAGACCAGATAGAACGTGGTCTGTGTTACCAACGGATTCGGGGCATTGTACACATCCGTGACAGTGGCCGCTGATGCTATCATGCCACAGACCAGGACTCCTAAGTACTGCAACTGCGATTGTCCTGCTCATTCTATTTCACCTCCTCTCCGGATTTACAACTCATGCGTCGAGATTACATTGCATTCTAACCCGGTACCATGATTGTGTCAAACTTCGCATCGCTCCACCAAAAGAGTATCGTGCTCCCTGCGGAGGAGGATCCGTTGCGAGATGAGATCGGCCGACGCATCTCCCCTTCTTGGACCTCCTCTGCGCCGCAGCCGCCTAAGCGTCGTGTTTGCGATTGCACCGGAAGAGCAAATGGGTATAATCGCGGCGCATCTGCGAGGTGATTTAATTGCCCGAAACAATGACGGAGAAGATCCTTTCACGACACGTGCGAGAAGGAGCTTTGGAGAAAGGCGCGGAGGTGGGCATCCGCATCGACCACTGCTTGACTCAAGACTCCACAGGAACGATGGCCTGGCTTGAGTTCGAATCGCTCGGGCTGGAGCGGGTCAAGGCAGAGTTGGTTGTCTCTTATTGCGATCATACGTCCCTCGGGTTCAAGGGGGAGTCGACTGACGATCACATCTTCCTTCAGACGATCGCCTCTCACTACGGGGCAAAGTTCTCCAAGAATGGGAACGGGGTCTGCCACCAGCTTCACTACGAACGCTTTGCAATACCTGGTAAAACTCTCCTCGGCTCGGATTCCCACACTCCGACGGCCGGTGGATTAGGGATGCTCGGGATCGGCGCCGGAGGAATGGACGTGGCCGTGGCAGCAGGCGGGGGGCTGTTTCATCTTACAGTGCCTAAGGTGATGCAGATTGTTCTTACCGGGAAACTTCCCCCGGGGGTGGCGGCGAAGGACGTTGCTTTGGAGATTCTGCGGCGAATCTCGGTGAAAGGGGGTGTTGGCTACTTTATCGAGTTTGCTGGTCCTGGGGTGAAAACCCTCTCCGTTCCCCAGCGCGCGACAATCACCAACATGTGCACCGAAACAGGGGCGACCTCGTCGATCTTTCCCTCCGATGGGGTGACAGCGAAGTTCTTGAAGATGCAAGGCCGCAAGAAGGATTGGGCAGAGCTTTCTCCGGATGATGGGGCTAACTACGATGAACCCCTTGAGATCGATCTTGCCGGCGTGAAGCCGCTTGTGGCGATGCCCGGTATGCCGGACAACGTCTATGAGATCGAGGAGGTTCTCGGCACGAAGATCGACCAGGTGTACATCGGCTCCTGCACCAATGGAAGCTACTACGATATGAAGGTGGCCGCGGAGATGCTCAAGGGAAAGCACGTCTGCACCGACATCGACGTCATTGTCTCGCCGGGGTCGCGACAGGCCTGGGAGATGCTGATGGAGGACGGAAGCTTCCTAGCCCTCACCAAGGCCGGAGTCCGGATGATCGAGCCTGGTTGCAATGCGTGTATCGGGATCGGCTTTGTCCCCGGACACGGACACTTGTCGCTGCGCACGGTGAACCGGAACTGGAAGGGTCGTGGCGGGAGCAAGTTCGGCAAGATTGCCCTGTGCAGTCCGCAAGTGGCAGCTGCCTCTGCTCTTGTTGGAAAGATCGCCGATCCCTGTGAGCTGCCCGGGGTCAAGGTCAAGGTGGATCACCTCACCGTCGATGATTACCTGATCCTCGAACCGGCTGGCGAGCGAGTGGAGATTCGCCGCGGACCGAACATCGTCCCGCTTGAGCCACAGAAGCCACTTTCTTCGGTTCTCGAAGGGGAGGTTTTAATCAAGCTCGGGGACGGGATATCGACCGACGCCATTCTCCCGGCCGGGCCACTCACCCAGCACCTGCGCTCAAACCTCCCTGAGATCGCCAAATTTACCTTCTACTACGAGGACAAGGACTTCGCGGCCCGTGCGCAAGAGAAGAACGGTGGGTTCATTGTTGGTGGGGATAACTATGGTCAGGGCTCCTCGCGCGAGCACGCCGCCCTTGCACCGTGGCAGCTTGGGATCAAGGCGGTATTTGCCAAGAGCTACGCTCGCATCCATCGAGCCAACCTGATCAATGTGGGAATCATCCCCTTCCTATGTGATACCGACCGCTTGGAAGTAGGGGACCAGTTGCACCTTGATGTTTCCAAGCTAAGTGGTGATTTGGTATTGATTAACAAGACAAAGGACGACAAGCTCAAGGTGCATCACGACCTCTCCCCGCGCGAAGTGGAGATGGTGAAAGCAGGGGGCCTTCTTGCCTACACTGCTCAGCAGAAGTGACAAACAGGAAACATTAAAGATTGGTGCATCAAGGCGCACTGCTGTTTTAATGCAGTGCGCTTTTTTCTTCGTCCTTGACCCTTGAAATTGAGCGATCGGTCGGCTAGTCTTTACTCACATAATGGGATTGTATTCTCATAATACGAGAACAGCGCCCAGATGTGAGCACCATGAAAACGCTGGAAAAGTGCGTAAGAATCTTGACCCTGTTTGGTGAACTAAACCCTTCTCTGAGTGTTGCCGACATCGCTTCGCGGCTCAGTCTTCCTAAAAGCACAGCCTACCGATACATCTCCGCCTTGAAGGTGCACGGCTTAATCGAAGAAGACACAAAAGAGGGGGACTACCGTCTCGGTGCAAAGATCTTGGAGCTCGCACGAAGTGTCTCAGGAAGGCCTCTTCAACAGATCGCCCTCCCCTTGATGGAGCGACTGTCAGACAAAACAGGGGAGACTGTCATCCTCTCCACTCTGCGCAAGCAGGAGGGTATCTGTCTTGAGAAAGTGGAGGGACATCATGCTCTGCGGGTTTCCCACGAGCGTGGTGCAACCTTCCCACTGCACGCCGGGGCCTCCGGAAAGGTTCTCTTGGCCTATCTTGATCCAAAGGAACAGGACGAAATCATCAAACGAGTAGGACTTGCTAAGTTTTCCAAGACAACAATCACCAATCCCCATCTGTTGAAGGATGAACTTGCAAGTATTAAGGAGCAGGGTTTTGCCAGGAGTGATGGGGAGGTCATTCAGGGTACCTATGGAATTGGCGCTCCTATTTTCTCTCCGTCGGGAAATGCCATCGCTGCCCTGAGCATATCTGCACCGAGCTACAGGTTGGAGGGGAAAAAGAGGAAAAGAACGATTCAGTTGGTGGTGGCGGCAGCCAAAGAGATCACGAATGTGCTTGAAGCACGCGGTGTGCAATAGAACTTAAAACAACGAGGAGGATCAAGCAAGCTATGAACAGTGAGAGTTCCGAATCATCCAGGGATGGCAGCCCAATAACGATAACCGAGGAAGGGCTAAACGTCCCTGATCGTCCGGTTATCCCCTTCATCCAGGGGGACGGAATCGGTGTGGACATCACCCCTGTCATGCTGAAAGTTGTCGATGCCGCGGTCGATAGGGCCTACGCTGGAACGCGAAAGATCGAGTGGTTAAAGGTATGGGCCGGTGATGAGGCCATTGCCAAGTTCCACGGTGATAAGACCAAGGACGAGATCAAGGCGATCCCCCCTGACGAGAGGCAGAAGCTTTACCTCCCTGAGGAGACAATCCAGGCGATCCGCAAGTACCTTGTCGCGATCAAAGGGCCACTCACGACGCCCGTGGGAGGCGGGATTCGCAGTCTGAATGTGACGTTGCGCAAAGTTCTCGACCTGTACGCGTGTGTACGGCCCGTCCGCCATATCGGGACGCCGGCGCCAGTTAAGCGTCCACAAGACCTGGACGTTGTTTTCTTCCGTGAGAACACCGAGGACGTCTACGCCGGGATCGAGTGGCGGGCTGGAACCCCTGAAGCGGATAAGGTGATCAACTGGCTTGAGCAGGAGATGGGCGTTACGACCTTTCGCTTCACTAAGATGTGCGGCGTCGGCGTAAAGCCGATCAGCGAAGAGGGGTCAAAGCGCCTCATCCGTGCGGCGATCGACTATGCCATCAAAAACAATAGAAAATCGGTGACCCTTGCGCACAAGGGAAACATCATGAAGTTCACCGAGGGGGCATTCCGCGACTGGGGGTACGAGGTTGGCAAAGAGTATCCGCAGGTGATCACTGAAGAGGAGCTAAATGAGGTTTACTCTTCTAATGTGCCGGCGGACAAGATCGTCCTCAAGGATAGGATCGCTGACCAGTTTTTCCAGCAGATGCTCCTGCGACCAAGAGAGTACGATGTGGTGGCAACTATGAACCTAAACGGTGACTACATGTCGGATGCAGCCGCGGCACAGGTGGGCGGCCTGGGAGTCGCCCCAGGTGCGAACATCAATTACAAGACGGGCTGTGCCGTCTTTGAGGCGACCCATGGGACGGCCCCTAAGCACGCCGGGAAAGACAAGGTCAACCCAGGGAGCATCATCCTCTCCGCGGTTGAGATGCTCAAATACATGGGGTGGAACGAGGCTGCAGAGCTGATCCTCGCCGGGATCAAACGTGCGATCGAGTCCAAGCGAGTGACCTATGACCTGGAGCGCCAGATGGATGGGGCGACGCTCCTCTCCTGCTCCGCATTCGGTGAGGAAATCACTAACAACCTTTAAAAGAGTGAGGTACTGATGGCACAGAAAGGGATACGCGAATACGATGCGAAGCGTCTTCTTGCAAAGGCGGTTCCCCAGTACTCGGATGGCAAGCTTCGCTTCGATGGCAGATTGGTTCTTGTTTCGCCAGAGACCGACCTTGCGGCCTTAGCGGAGGAGGAACCGTGGTTAAAACAAGAAAAGCTGGTTGTGAAACCTGATCAACTCTTCGGAAAGCGGGGAAAGAATAAGCTGCTTCTCGTTAACGCAGACTTCGATACAGTCAAGGCTTGGATCGATGAACGGATGAACAAGCAGGTCACGATAGAGCAGACAACAGGTGAGGCAACCGGAACCCTGGCCCACTTTTTGGTCGAGCCATTCGTACCCCACGAGGAGGAGTACTACCTTGCTTTTACCTCCAAGCGCGATATGGATGTCATCCACTTCTCTCTCCATGGTGGGGTGGACATCGAAGAGGTCTGGGATACTGTTGTTACAATCGAGGTGCCGGTTACGGCTGACCCTGCGGGCATCGACGTCCTGTCGCACCTTCCTGACATCGCCAACAAGGAAGCCATTGCCCAGTTCATCAAGGTGTTGTACACCATCTACTGCGACTACTACTTCGCCTATCTGGAGTTCAACCCCCTCGCCTTCTCTAACGGCGCGGTCGTTCCGCTGGACACGGTTGCCAAGTTGGACGACACGGCCGCCTTCCAGTGCGCAGAAAAGTGGGGGAAGATCGAGTTTCCCAAGGCGTTTGGCAGCACCGCTAGTATGGAAGAGGCCTACATCGCCTCCCTGGACGAGAAGACCGGTGCATCGCTAAAGCTCACATTGCTTAATCCGAAGGGGCGCGTCTGGACCCTGGTCGCAGGCGGTGGTGCAAGCGTCATCTACGCGGACACGGTCGTTGACCTCGGCTACGGGAATGAGCTTGCCAATTACGGTGAGTACAGTGGGAACCCGACGACCGAGCTGACATACGAGTACACCAAGACGATCCTTGACCTTATGACGCGCAAGCCCGATCCGCAGGGGCGCCCCAAGTACCTCCTTATCGGAGGTGGCATCGCCAACTTCACCGACGTGGCCAAGACCTTTACCGGGATCATCAAGGCGCTTGAGGAATACAAAGACAAGTTAAGGGAGAATCATGTGAAGATTTACGTGCGCCGCGGCGGTCCCAACTACAAGGAGGGCCTCGAGAACATGCGGCGACTCGGGGAACGGATCGGCGTGCCGCTCGAGGTATACGGCCCTGAGACCCACATGACGCGCATCGTTTCCCTGGCGCTTGAGGAGGCCCGATAGTGAAAGACTATGAACTTTTCAGCAAGGATACCAAGGCGTTCATCTACGGTGCGCAGACGCGCGCAGTGCAGCGGATGCTCGACTTTGATTTCATGTGTCGCAAGGATTCACCCAGCGTCGTGGCGATGATCACTCCGGAACGGGGAGGGTTTGAGAAGTTCTTCTGGGGGACCAAGGAGGTCCGCATCCCGCGTTTAACGAGCATCGCGGATGCCACAGCCCAGTATCCTGAGGCCGACGTGATGGTGAACTTCGCCTCGCAGCGCTCCGCGTACGATCTCACTGTGGAGGCCCTTGATACGGACACGATCCGCACCGTGGTTGTCATCGCGGAGGGCGTTCCGGAAAGGCGAGAGCGAAAACTCGCCGCCATGGCCAAAGCAAAGGGTAAGTGGATCATCGGTCCAGCCACGGTCGGTGGGGTGAAGGCCGGAGCGTTCAAGATCGGAAACGCCGCCGGCACGATGCAGAATATCCGTGAGGCAAAGCTCTATCGCCCAGGTTCAGTCGGCTTCGTCTCTGTTTCCGGAGGGCTCTCCAACGAGGGTTACAATGTTCTTGCCCGCAATACCGATGGGTTAAACGAGGGAATTGCCATCGGCGGGGATGCCTTCCCCGGCTCGACCTTGCTTGACCACCTGTTGCGCTATGAGAAAAACCCCGACGTCAAGATGATGGTCTGTCTTGGAGAGTTGGGAGGCACCGCGGAGTACGAGATCGCCGATGCAGTCAAGGATGGTCGGCTGACCAAGCCCCTGGTCATGTGGGTCACGGGGACCTGCGCCAAGGTCCTCCCAGGGCAGGTCCAGTTTGGTCATGCCGGTGCCAAGGCCGATTCCACAGCGGAGACGGCGGATGCCAAGAATGATGCCCTGCGGGAAGCGGGCGTGATCGTGCCAAACTCGTTCGACGACTATCACGAAAAGATCAAGGAGACTTACGAGCGGCTCGTCAGTGAAGGAACAATTACCCCCGCCGAGGAGTTCGAGTCTCCGAACATTCCGATAGATTATGCACAGGCGGTGGCAGAGGGTCTCGTTCGCAAACCGACCAACTTCATCTCAACGATCTGCGATGAGTCGGGCGAGGTGCACAACTACTGCGGTGTCCCTATCGACGAAGTGATCGGGAAGAACTACGGGATCGGTGGTGTGATCGGGCTCCTGTGGTTCAAGAAGGATATCCCGACCTACGCGCGGGAGTTCATGGAGATGGTCCTGCAAATCATTGCCGACCACGGTCCTGCCGTCTCTGGGGCCCACAACACGATCATTGCCGCTCGCGCCGGCAAGGATCTGATCAGCTCGCTTGTAAGCGGCCTTTTGACCATCGGGCCGCGCTTCGGCGGTGCGGTCAACGGTGCGGCAGAGCATTTTCTCTACGGGTTGCGCAGCAACATGGCACCGCGTGAGTTCGTGGCCCACATGAAGTTAAAGAACGTCCGCATCCAGGGGATCGGGCACCGCCTGCACACGGTGGAAAACCCTGACAAACGCGTCGAGTTGATGATCGGCTACGCTAAGGCGCACTTCCACAAGACGGAACTGTTGGATTATGCGCAGTCAGTGGAGCAAGTCACTACGCAGAAGAAGAACAACCTGATCCTTAATGTCGACGGATGCATCGGCGTGCTCTTAGTCGACCTATTGAAGGAACTCAAGTTTTCCGATCCCGAAATCGACGAGATGATCGATGCCGGACTGTTCAACGCCCTGTTCGTCCTTGGCCGTTCGATCGGCTTCATGGGCCACTACTTCGATCAAAAGCGGTTAAAGTCAGGACTCTATCGCCACCCGCTCGACGACATCCTCTACGACGTACCAGAGCGGCCGGAGAAGGTGGGGTAGCAGCAAGCATTCAGCACGTAACTCTGACTGCGGCCGGACCGCTTGGTCCGGCCGCAGTCCTTTTGTAGCCAATTTTGGCTATAGCCAGATCTGGTTACACGTTTGCCAGACCCGGTAGCGAATCGTCTTCACCTTAATGAGACGCCACTTCGAGCTGCCATGAATCGCTGATATTGGCGTTTTTAGTATCGTTCAGGATCCATCAAGACTCGTTTGCAAGAGCATTTTCCTCGTAAGGCTTGACATACGCGAAGAATCGTGCTATCTTGTAAATCGTTTACGGTAAACGATTACCGTAATCGGTTACGAGGTGACTGATTGGATGGCTACAATCCGAGATGTGGCAGCGCGTGCAAAGGTATCTGTAGCGACCGTTTCCCATGTCGTTAATGGCACACGAAAGGTTTCCCCGGCGACCATCCAACGCGTCCGTCAGGCGATGAAGGAGTTCGATTACCACCCTAATGCTGTGGCGCAGTCCCTTCGCACGCGAAAGACGCATGCAATCGGAGCGGTGGTCTCAGATATCACCAACCCCTTCTTCGCGACACTCGTCCGCGGGGCGGAGGACGCGGCGATCGAAGCTGGATATTCCCTAATCGTTTGTAACAGTGACGAATCCTTGGAAAAAGAGGACCGCTATGTCCGGCTTCTGCGACAGCGGCGAATGGACGGGCTTATAATCTCTCCGGTAGGAGATGGCTCTGGCTTGGTCGTTCATGAGCTTCCCCAGTGGAAGATTCCTTTTGTTTTTGTGGACCGGTATGTCGAGGGAATCACAGCAGATGCCGTTCTCTCCGATAACATCGAAGGCGCTTATCAGGCTACTCGCCATCTCATTGAGCAAGGACACCGCCGCATTGGGCTCATCCTCGGGATCAAGGGAGCGACGACCACCGAGGAACGGCTAGCGGGCTACCGGAAGGCGCTCGATGAGGCCGAGATCTCCGTATCCGAAGAGCTGATCGCATACGGCGGGTACAGGCAGGAGGGCGGACGGACGACGACTGAGGAGTTCCTCGCCCTTCCCGAGCCACCAAGCGCGATCTTCAGCACGAATAACCTAATGACCACAGGCGTGCTGAAAGAGATAGTTAGACGCGGAACGAAAATCCTGAGGAACGTTGCATTAGTGGGATTCGACGACCTGGAGTGGTTCCAGTATGTGAAGCCCTCCCTTACTGTTGTAATGCAGCATCCAAGAGAGATGGGTGTGCATGCAGTCGAACTTCTACTAGATCGAATCACGGAGCGGGTTACGACTCAAGACGTTCGCAAATTGCGCCTACCCACAGAATTGATAGTACGGGAGACGCCAAGAAACATCCATTAAGCGCTGTGATCGGGTAGCAGCGAACCAGGCCTGACTACCACATCAAGGGAATAGAGGGAGGTGATAAGTTGACCGGAAAGGAGGACGAGCTAGGAAGTAGTTCATCAGAGGAGTCTGAGACTAAACGCTAGAAAAGGAGGTTCAAAAATGCTGTTTAGAAAGACTTGGATGATTATGCTCATCGGATCGTTGTTCCTGGTGAGCTTTGGAATTGGTGCGCTAGCAAAGGATACAGGGCCGGTTGAAATAAGATTCCGATATTTCTCATGGCCGGCTCACGCCGAAAGTGCAGAGAAGTGGGTCAGCCTCTTCAATGAGAGGTACATGCCTGTGATAAAGCTGGTCTGGGACGGATTCGCTGGCGATAATGAACGAGCTAAAGATATAACCATGTTAATGGCTGGTGCTGGTGACGTCGATATCCTTCTATGTGATTCGCCATGGGTGTCGGAGTTTGCCTCCAAAGGCTGGTTACTCCCGCTCGACCCGTTCATGGAAGACAAGGAGGCCTTTCTTAGTCCTTTCTATGAATTTTCGAAGGCCATTGGGAACTACGAGGGCGTGCAGTACGGAATCCCTAGGAGCCTCGATGAATCCTTCCTATACTACCGAAAGGACATCTTGGAGGAGAAAGGTCTGTCAGTTCCCACTACACTAGATGAATTAGTTTATGTAGCACAACAAGTGAACTCTCCACCAAACCTATACGGATTCCTTTTCCAAGGCGCACAGTACAGTACGAGGGTCTGGTATGTGCGTGGATCGAAATGCTCCACAACTTTGGTGGCACGGTTCTCGGTGAATCTGGCTCGAATCCCTTTGGTGGAGTGGTTGGTGAGAGAGTATGTCAGCTTGATAGCGAGGCAGCGGTACAGGCCACTCAACTAATATACGATCTCATTTACACCTACAAAGTGAGCCCTATGGGAACGACTACATATACTGAAGGCGAGGTTCGGAAGCTCTACGAAGTTGGCGGAGCGGTGATGGCTCGGGAATGGATGGATATGGCTACTGAGTTCAACAATCCAGAAGTTTCCCAGGTTGCTGGAACGGTGGGTACAGCTCTCCTGCCTGCGGGCCCTGCTGGCTCGCACTCTTGTGTTGGTGGTTGGGTTTACGCGATCAATAAGTTTACGGAGCACCCTAAAGAGGCTTATGTTGCCCTTAAGTTCTTAACAAGTGTTGAAGTCCTAAAGATCGGGCTCTTCACTGACGGCATAACCCCGCCGCGGCCAGATGTGTACGATGATCCGGAGCTCAAGACGAACCCCGTTTGGGCAGAGCTTGGGCCACTGTTTGTGAAGGCAGGCGAGACTGGTATCCCGCGTCCCGTTTCACCCATTTGGCCTCAGCAATCTGACGTCATTTCACGCGCAATCCACAAGGTCTTTGTTGGAGAGATGACAGCCCAGGAGGCGATGCAGTGGGCTGCTCAAGAGGTCCAACAGATCGAGGATGCTTACGTTGGGTCATAGCAACATTGTGACAGAAATGGTTTTTATCTCCGGATAGAAAACCACAAACGGATAAGAGCTACCGGTGGTGGCGTGGCTGCCACCGGTGGCTTTATATAGAGTAACTTTGAGAGAAGTTGCATGTACCTATCACCTTTGTCGAGGGTAATAAATGGCAAGAAAACAACGGCTATCCCCAAGCCTTTGTAAGACGGTTGGAGCGGTAGTTGCGATTCGAAAGATAAGACTCACTGATGAGCGATTCTACTGGTTGCTTGTTCTACCTTCGCTGTTGATTTTTCTTGGCTTCGGCGTATATCCCTTTATTTCCACCCTTTATCTTAGTATACACAGTGGTAGTCAGTTTGTGGGGTTTAGTAATTATCGCTCGATTCTAGGTACTCAGGTCGTCCTCTTGGCTTTGAAAAACACAGTAATTTTCGTTTTTGGTTCAGTAGCCATCGAATTTATCATCGGCTTTCTCAGTGCGTTGATTATGAGTGCTGCCTTTAGAGGACGAACAGCAGTGAGGATTGCTTCATTTCTCCCATGGGCTATTCCTATTGTTGTAGCAGGGATCACTTTTAAGTTCATGTTAAACGATGTGGGCGGCATTGTGAACACCTTGTTACTTAAGATGCACCTGATCGACTTTCCCGTCGCGTGGGTCGCGGACAAGAGATATGCTATGTGGACGCTCATTGTTGCTGACAGTTGGAAAAGTTTTCCCATCCTGGCTTTTCTCCTGCTCGCGGGTCTTCAACAGTTACCGCGTGAACTGTACGAAGCAGCTCGTATTGATGGTGCCACAAGCATAAAGATGTTTTTTTTCATTACGCTGCCTTTATTAAAGAGGGTCATCTTTGTTGCTTTGATGATCAGAACCATGCAGGCAGTCGCCTACGCCTTTGACATCGTCTATTCTCTCACAAAAGGGGGACCGGGAGATTTAACTCAGGTGTTGGTTTCCCTCGCGCAAAAATATTCTTTTCAATTTATGCACTTTGAGCTTGGAGCAGCAGTTGCGGTCTTGGCACTCCTGATGGGACTAGCTCTTGGGGGAACTTTCCTTTTCCTGTTGTTTAGGGGGGCACGAGAATGAGCCCGATAAAGCGCCTCTTATTCTTCGCTGTGGTCCTATTTTACTTGCTGTATACACTGTTCCCGATTTATTGGCTGGCTGTCAACTCTTTTAAACCTGCTAGAGAGATATTCTCATTAAATCCAAGCCTCTTCCCGCAAAATTTTACATTGGATAATTACGTCAGAGTCCTGCGAGGCGAGGGGATTGGTGTCAACTTTATGTTGGCTCTTCGTAATACCGTTGTGGTCGCTGTTGTGGTCACCCTTTTAGGCGTCTTCGTCGGAGGGATTGCGGCTTACGGAATAAGCAGAAGCAAGAACAGGTTGATCTATGGATTGCCGCTTGTCTTCCTGCTGTTTTCATTAACGCCACCGCAGACCTACGCTGTGCCCATCTTTACTACTTTGAGGGCGTTGCACCTTCTCGATACTCAAATCGGACTGATGCTTGTGTACTTAACGTTCTCGCTTCCTCTCCCTATCTGGTTCATGTCACAGTACTTTAAAAGCATACCAAGAGAATTCGAAGAGTCTGCACGAATTGACGGATGCAATCGTTTCCAAGTGATCTTTAAAATAGTTTTCCCATTAGCAGCGCCCGCAGTGAGCACGTCCGCTATCTTCATTTTTATGCAAAATTGGAACGAGTTTTTCTTTGCTATGACTCTCACTTCCCGGCGTGCTATGACAATGCCAGTAGCAATAATGAACTTTCAAGATGCCCGGGCTATGGCTTGGGACCTTTCTACTGCATCTTCTATGCTGGCTGTTATTCCCTTGGTGATCATATTGACTGTATTGCAGAGGTATGTGATCCAAGGGTTAACTGGGGGAGGCCTCAAAGGGTAGCATTCAGAAATCTGTGACGAAAGGAGCTGGTCCTGATGCGAGAAAATGGAGCTCTAAGAAGGCTCATAATCCAAAGTGATGCAAAGAGGGGACGCCTGTCAAGCTACGATGTCACTGGCGGTAATAATGATTACGTAGTAATTGAAGCTGGAAAGAGTCACGAGCTAGGTTGCATTGATGGTGCTGGTTTGATCACGCATATATGGATGACAATGGATGCCGCGGAGAAACACTTCCTAAGGAAGTTAGTTCTTAAAGTTTTTTGGGATGATGAGCCTCATCCAAGCGTAGAAGTACCGATCGGAGATTTCTTTGGAGCGGGGCATTGCAGAACAAGCAATTTTGTTTCGTTACCAATCCAAATGAGCCCGGAAAACGGGCGCGGATTTAATTGCTGGTTTCCGATGCCCTTTGCTCGTCGAGCCCGCTTCGAAGTGGAAAACCAGTGCCAAGCTGCAAGTAGCCGTTTGTATTACTACATCGACTACGAGTTGTGGCCACACTTGCCCGAGCAAGTAATCTACTTCCATGCCCAGTGGAGACGTTCTCTATGTCGAGGGAAAAGCGAAGAAGATGTCGTGAGGGAACTGCTGCCGGAAGACTATGCATTAACACGTGCATATCGCTCACCAGAATTAGTAAACCGAGCATTCCTTTTTGGGGGCAAGAACATCACCGGAAAAGGGAACTATATTATTCTCGACGCCAAAGGTTCAGGCCATTTTGTGGGTACACTTCTGTACATCCACAATCTCCGGGAAACGGAACAGCTCAATTGGTATGGTGAAGGGGATGACATGATATTTATAGACGGAGAAGAGTGGCCACCGAGTCTCCATGGCACTGGCACTGAGGACTACTTCAACATGGCTTGGTGTCCCACACAACAGGACTGTGCTCCCTATCACGGGCTAATATTGTCAGGTGGTCCCAACTGGTCCGGCAAGATAACCTTATACCGGTTCCATATTGAAGATCCTGTCTATTTCTCCCGTTCAATCAGAGTGACGATTGAGCATGGTCACAATAATCACCGTTGGGATGACATCAGTTCTGTGGCTTTTTGGTATCAGACTGAACCACATGTGCCATTTCCTCCGCTTCCTCCCGTGCTTAAGCGGCTCCCTCTGGGTGATTAAGGATGGTTACAAGCGAAAGAAAATATGTAACTGTTCAGCTAGCTGAAGTAAGTTGTCATGCGGAATTCCGTGGTCATGAGTCTAAGACCCTCATTTTCCTGCTAGACAAGTTATGGAGACGTTTATTCAGATCCCATGCCCTTAGGTCTCAATTCGAAAGTCCTGTGCCCCAAGACCTCTCCCTTACCCCAAGTGGTCGATAATGCTCATCCAATGGCACTTCATCAGGCTGAATAGTTACGTTGTATCGATGCAGTACTTAGGCTCACCGTATCTTGTGGAACAGCCTGAGGAAACAGGTCTGGCAAGTTAGGGATTTGAACCTTATCCGAGTTGACGTATCCGGGGCACTGTGAATTGGTTCAGGTTTCATCCGCGAGGATTGCACTGGTTGCTGATAGACCGAAACGAGATGAGGAGGGAGACAAACTATGACCGATTGCTTGGGATTAAACGGGGCCACTCTTCCGGGGACAGACCTTCTGTCCGCCATCAAGGCGACTGGGGAGGCTGGATTCGCTTTCTTCGAGCCCCGAGTTCCTCTACTGCTCGATGCCGAGGCGCGTGGGGAGGATGACCAAGCCAAGGAAACACTCGTTGCTCGTGACCTAGCCTGGCTTCCATTGAATGCTCTTGAAGGAGTGTTCGAACTGGATCCTGCGTCGCTGCTTGCAAGGGCGGACCCTATCTTCGCGCTGGCTCGACGGTTTGGCATCCACCAACTGATCGTAGTCCCAGGGAGACAGGCGCAGCCCCTTCGCTCTCCTGCTCAAGCTGGCCCCCTCCTGTCAACGTTGATAGGAGAAGCGCAGCGGTATAACATCGGCCTTCTATATGAGCCGATTGGCTTCGCCGCATATGCATTCCCAACCCTAAGGGAGACGCTAGCCATCTGGCAAGCGACTCGGTTGCCCCTTGTATTGGATACGTTTCACCTGGCAATCAGCGAAGCCCGGCCCGCCGATATTGCAGCTCTCCCCGCTGATGCCATCGGCTTGGTTCACCTATCGGATGCTCTCACCGAAGGTAAGGCTCTCTCCGCGATACGGGATAGGGACCGTGTGCTCCCTGGCGAGGGTGGCCTCCCCTTAAGACAAATTCTGGAAGCCATCAGGCGAACGGGCTATGGAGGTCCTATTTCCGTGGAGGTGTTCCATCCCAAATACGGGGAACTCAATCCCTTGGAAATGGCGCAAGAGGCTAAGCGACAAGCTCAATCTATCCTGCTCGCTGCGGGCTGGGAAGCTTGACCTTTGTGAACAAAGGAGTGGTTATGAACTCCAGAGAACGGTTGTTGGCGGCTTTAGAGCACCGGGAACCTGACCGCGTTCCTTTCGCCTTCGGTGGTCCCAATACTGGAATCCACATCATTGCCTACCGAAATCTACTTCGCTACTTGGGCAAGGACTTTAGTCCTCGGGTCGAGGACATCGTCACCCAACAGGCATACGTCGACGAAGAAATCTTAAAGAGGCTTTTCGTGGATATTCGTAAGGTGGACTTCAAATTGTCCTCTACGAGGAAATGGGAACGACAATTAAAAGAAGATTGCAAACACCGATATTTTACAGATAGCTACGGTATAGAATGGGCTATGCCGCTTCGATCCGGCCTTTATTACGACGCAAGACACCGTCCACTACAGCGACAGATCAGCAAAAACGATATAGATGCGCTGTCCCTCCCCGCTATTCCTACAGCGGAGGAGATTGCACCGCTACGAGCCAAAGCTCAGGAGTACCGAGATGCTGGTTACCCGGTCCTCTTAGACGGATTGGGTGGAGGCATGTACGAACACGCTTGGTGGGTAAGGGGCTTCAATGAATTTATCATTGACATGGCTCGCCGTCCAAAAATGGCGGAGAGACTCTTAGATAGGATACTTGCGTATCGCATGGAGTACTGGGAAACCATGCTCAATGCGTTAGATGGTCTTGTGGACGTGGTCGCCGAGTCAGATGATGTAGCAGGGCAGGACCGCTTGATCCTTAGCCCCAAGATGTACAGACACATGTTAAAGCCACGGCACCGCAAGCTCTTTGACTGTATTCGCAAAAATGCCAAAGGTCGTATTTACATTCAGCTACATTCGTGCGGAGCGGTGAGGGATCTCATCCCCGACTTCATTGATCTTGGAGTGGATGCCTTGAATCCTGTTCAGGTGAACGCCGCAAATATGGATACCGCCCGATTGAAAAGGGATTTTGGAAAGGACATTGCTTTTTGGGGTGGTGGTGTGGATACCCAGTTTGTCCTGCCACAAGGCACACCACAACAAGTTAAGGATGAAGTCAAAAGGAGGATTGAGGACCTGGCGCCCGGGGGTGGATTTGTGTTCGCTACCGTGCACAACGTACAAGCAGACGTGCCTCCGGAGAACGTCATGGCAATGTGGGAAGCCCTTCGAACATACGGGGAATACCATAAGTAGAGACCTTCTATGCTGGAGCCTTAAGGCTGTCATATCTACAACCTACACTAAGGGAAGCAGGAAAACTAAGGATCATAATTAAGCAGGTCGAAAAATGTTAATATAAGAGCACATAAAAAATTTATTCTTGCTGGTGAAGAACATACTATTTCGATATCTCAAGTAAGTAGATATAGAGCCAAATTTCTACAGTAAAGGAGCTTCAAATGCCTAAGAAGTACAAGGTGGGAATCCTAACGTTTTCCGATGGGCGAGAGTCGGTGCACAAAGAGGTCGAACCGATCAACCTGGAGTTTCAGGAGCGTCTTGCAGCAGCGCTGGAAAAGAGCGGCGAGGTGGAGCCCATCGTGGGACGGGAGATTATCTGGACTGCGGAACTCGCCAAGAACGAAGCGAGCCAACTGGCAAACGAGGGCTGTGAACTCACCATCTTTAACTTCGCGGTATGGAGCTTCCCTCACCTAGCAGCTATCGCTTCCCGCTTTGCCCCCGGACCATTCCTCCTCTTTTCCAATATCAATCCGAGCTATCCAGGAATGGTAGGAATGCTTGCCTCAGCTGGTGCCTTGGATCAGATTGGCACCCTACACGGACGCTTGGTGGGAGACATTCAGGATGAGACGATTCTTCGGAAGGTTATGGCCTTTGTCCGGGCTGGCTCGGCCGTTGCCCGTCTTAAAGGGGAGACCTTCGGCCTGTTCGGTGGTCGCCCTATGGGAATGTATACGACCGTTGCCAATCTCGATCAGTGGATGAGCTCTTTTGGTATCGACGTCGAGCACATCGATCAGTCGGAGATCATCCGCCGGGCTAAAGAAACTCCAAGTGACGAAGTCGACAGGGCTTTCGAGTGGTTCTCCGCCAAGGTGGGTAAGATCCGCTACGACGGTAAGCAACTCACGCCGGAAAAGATCAAGCTTCAGATCCGCAGTTACATTGCAGTCCGCGAGATGATTCAAGAGATGGGCCTCTCCTTTGTAGGGTTCAAAGCACAGCCTGAGCTGACCGATCACTTTGTCACCATGGACGTCACAGAGGCTCTCCTCAACGATCCTTACGACTGGAATGGACCGAAGGAGCCGATCGTCGCCGCCACCGAGGCAGACATGGACGGTGCGCTCACCATGGAGATTCTAAAGCACATCACGGGAGAACCCGTCCTGTTTGCTGACCTTCGACATTACGATGAGGAGCTTGGAGTCTTCGATCTATGTAACTCCGGGACTCACCCCACCTACTTTGCCGGTCACTCCTACGATCCGGATGTCAACCTGCCCAAGGTTGAGTTCTACCCACAAGGGTTTTACTTCCCGGCTGGGGGGGCATCGGTGCGCCACATCGCCGCTCCGGGAAAGGTCACGCTCGCACGGCTTGCACGGCGCAACGGCCAGTACTGGCTTGCCATTCTTCCGGGCGAGTTCATAGAGCTCTCACCCGACGAAGCTGAGCGAAAAGCGGCCGCAACTCAAGTCGAGTGGCCTCACGCCTTCACGCGCCTTGAGGTGGGGCCGGAGGAGTTCCTTTCGGAGTATGACTCCAACCACATTCACGCCGTCTACGGTGACTGGGTGGAGGAGCTCATCTGGGTAGCCAAGATGCTTCGGATCCCGTATCGCCTCTTCTCGGACTAGAAATGATGCCAAAGTGTTTAATAGGAGTGGATATCGGCACTCAAGCCACAAAAGGAGTGCTCGTTCGACCGAATGGCATCGTGCTAAGAACAGCCACGGAAGAATACGGAGTCTTACATCCCCACCCTCTTTGGGCTGAACAATGGCCGGAGGTTTGGCTGAGAGCAAGCTGCGCGGTAATCCAACAGCTCCTTCATGGAGTGGACGCACACGCAATCATTGGAGTTTGTATCAGCGGACTCTATGGGGGGAGTGGCGTCCCACTCAATGCCAAAATGGAACCGGTGCGGCCGTGTCTCATCTGGATGGATCGCCGTGCAACCGAAGAAGTGGAATGGGTGCGGCAGAATGTCGACCTCGACCGTCTGTTCTCCATTACGGGAAACTGGGTAGACAGCTACTTCGGCTACACAAAGATCTTGTGGATCAAGCACAAAGAGCCTGAACACTGGCAGAAGATCTCGATCTTCCTTCCTCCCAATAGCTACGTCAACTTCCGCCTCACCGGCGAGATAGCGATTGACCATTCATCAGCGGGCAACCTTGGCGGATTGTACGACATACACGCCCATTGCTGGTCAGAAGAGATGGCACAGGTCCTGGGCATTCCTCTTGAACGGATGCCCGAACGGATTGTGGCTTCCAAGGAGGTGATCGGAGAGATCACGGAGGAGGGATCGAAGCTCACCGGTCTGACACGAGGGACCCCTGTGCTCGCCGGAGGGGTCGATGCCCCTATGGCCACCTTCGCCGCTGGGGCCCTTTCGCGGGGAGATAACGTGGCAATGATGGGGACATCCACCTGCTGGGGAATTATCCATACTGGAGATGGGTTCGCTCCTGAGCTTGTGTCGATGCCTCACGTTATAGGCGAGGGTAAGGAGATCTACACGTGGGCGGGATCGGCTACCTCCGGAGCGTTGGCCCGTTGGTTCCGCGATACTATTGCGCAGGCGGAGATAGAACAAGCACGAAAGTCGGGGCAGACAGCCTTTCATCTCCTCGATGAAGCAGCAGGAAAGGTGAGACCGGGCTGCGAGGGTCTCTTGGCTCTGCCGTACTTCATGGGGGAACGAGCTCCCCTTTGGGATCCGCATGCGCGTGGAGCATGGGTAGGCCTCACCCTCTCGCATACCAAAGCGCACCTCTTCCGTGCCCTCCTCGAGGCGACTGCTTTCGCCCTCCGCCACTCCATCGAGTTGGGAGAAGAGACCACATTGCCGTTGAAAGAGGAGACCATTGTTGTAGGAGGGGTGACTAAATCTCATCTCTGGCTCTCCATCCTAGCCGATGTAACCGGTCGCCCTATCCGTACCCTAGCCACCGAGGGGATCGGAGCCCCCCTTGCCGATGCCTTCCTCGTCGGTTTGACGATGGGATTGGTGGATCACTATGAACAGATCCATGAGTGGAGCCGCTACAAAGAACCGATTCTTCCGAACCCAGGGAGGCATGCCCTGTATAACCAGTACTATTCGGTATACCGCAGCCTGTACAATGATCTACAGCACGATTTCAATACGTTGGCAAAACTATCCCAAGAATCCA
The DNA here is from genome assembly GCA_030606565.1 of Candidatus Bipolaricaulota bacterium. Classification (GTDB taxonomy): domain Bacteria; phylum Bipolaricaulota; class Bipolaricaulia; order UBA7950; family UBA9294; genus UBA9294. Next base: position 28,655 of record JAUWGE010000011.1, read on the forward strand.
GTAATTGAGAAACGACTCAGGTCGCTTCAACGCCCTGTTCGTCCTTGGCCGTTCGATCGGCTTCATGGGCCACTACTTCGATCAAAAGCGGTTAAAGTCAGGAACTCTATCGCCACCCGCTCGACGACATCCTCTACGACGTACCAGAGCGGCCGGAGAAGGTTGAGTAGGCAAAGTCAGACTATGAAAACAGCGCAACGCGGCCAGACCGCTTGGTCCGGCCGTTTCGTGTGAGTGCAAGAGCAAGATCTAGCACCAGAAATGGCCGATTGTTCTATCATAAGAGTCATGAGAGTATTGGGGTAGTGACTGAGTCGTGTGGGGAGAACCCTAACGTAGCAAACTGCGGGGTTCTTTACTATAGGCTCTGGAGCAGGACTGCCACCCCCAAGAGGCGAGAAGCATACTGGAAGAGGCGAAGGGACAAACAGTTTTATCCTAACTTAGTCAATGCGGAAACGCATCAATTGCATAGGCTGGTTCTTGCACTCCTCCGAATCCTTGGGGTTGAGTGCATTGACTATGGCAAGCAGATTTTACCTGAGTGATTCCTTGCTCTGCTGCTGGCGTAGATCCAGTTGTTCTGCAAGATTACCTCTTCGGTGAAGTTCTGGCCACAGGTTCATGGGAGTACCTTGCGTATCCGGTAACGCTGGGGCTCCACCGTTGCGATTGCACCGGCCAAGTTCTCCGGTTTGATCCGTTGAAGGAAATCCTGAAGCACAGGGTGCAGAATCTCTACCGTCTGCGGATGAACGCGCAACAGGATCAACCCTGGAAGCTTCTTATCTGCCATGAACCTTCGGGAGAAGTCGAGGTCATACGTGACGAGCGTCCAGCCTTCAGCTTTGGCAAACTCATAGATATCGGCATCATCCGCGCCGCCCTTGCCGAATTCGCGGACGTCTTTGGCGTCCCATCCCAGGCTTCGTATGAAGTCTGCGGTCTTGGGGGAGAGGTTCTGGTCGAGTAGGAGCTTGATCATGAATGTGCAGTGAGCACGATCTCTTCATCGATGAGGGCAACGGCATATTCGATGGCCTCCTTGACGTCCTCCTCGCTGAGATCAGGATAATACTCCCTGATCTGAGCGATGGTGTAGCCTCCGGCCAGGAGGCTGAGCACATTGCTCACCATGATCCTCGTCCCCCTGATCGTCGGCTTTCCGTGGCAGATGTCCGGATCGACGATGATGCGCTCGATCGTTTTCATAAGGAATCACCATCCTTCATTATAGACTATGAAACAGAAAGAGCCAAAGCAGGGCCGGAAGGCTAAACCTTTTAGAGCTTGCCCGCGGTCTTGGGCTGTGCGATAAGCTCCTCTAAGAGGACCTCTGGCCGATCGCCCTCCTCGGCGATGGCTTTCTTAAGCTCCAGGGCATCCTCGAGGTCCTCGATCTGCTCGGTGACGACCTCATCGGGAAGTTGTTCGATAAGCTGCTTAGCGCGATCCTTGACGGCGCTCATTTCGCTAAAGCTCCTTTCGAGTTTCATTATAGCAGAGAAAGGATAGAGAGGACCATCGGATATTCTTTCATGCAACCGTGCTAACCTGCACACGTCGGCTCTTATGCTCCTCCAAAGCCTTAAGCTGAGATAAGCCTCTAATTCTCCTCACAAGGGATGCCCACAGCGTCCACCAGGAGAGCCCGCCTGCGAAGGGGAGGACGACCCTTCAATCCCACAGGATAATGACCAGCTCCATAGATTCACCGAAGCTTCCCTTTGAGCTGCCAGGGAGAACAGTCTTTGCTCTACCCAGCCCAACCGTAAAAGAGGGTTAAGAAATGCAAAAGACAAGGTTTGACCCCCAGTTCTCGCCAACGGACGCCTCCGGAGTCTCAGAGACATTCGTCTCGGCAGCCACCCATACTCCGAACACCAACAGACCGACAATCAGTCCTGTCACTACTCGTCTTGTTAGTATCTGCAGCCTCCTTGCTAATGAGCTTTAATCACCTCTGTTGTGCCGCCCAACGAAGGGTTGAACAGCCGTCCACTACTCTTCGTCAAAGATTAGACCCGAATACCCAAAGCCAAGCTTTAACTCCTTTGCTTTTTCGGCTAGCCCTTGCAGGATGTTAACGTAGCGATTGTTGAATCTGTCGGGCACAACGTTCGTAAACCCCATTCCTACAAGGATTGCGTTGACCATCAAGTACCCTTCAGGATCCAGGTATGCGTACGCCAACAGGCGGTGCTCGTCGTCCCAGTGGTCAAAGTCGAGTTCCAGATAGACCGTTTTCCCTGCGACCAACGACTCATTGAACACGGATGCCTCTTCTGGCGCGGCTATACCGATGTAACGGACCTGTGCCTGCTCTCCTACATCAACCGGACACCCTCCAGAGATGCGATAGATAGTGATAATGTTCCCTTGCGCGTCTCTCACAGTGATGATGGGATCACCGGTTATGGCGACGATCTCAACGTCTATCGTCTCCCCGTCGACTACGCTCAGCACCTTTGCAGTGATGATTGGAGCAGGATAGGGCGGTAGACCGAAAGTTACAGAGGAGGCCACCCCTATCACCAACAACATCGCTACGAGTCGCATTACTAAACGTTTCATTGTTTTTCACCCCTTTTATGTGCTTTATTTTTTACTGTACCAATGCTTCACTCACGAGCCCTTTATTCCTCCACCCACACGTGGATCTCCTCGCCCTTGAGGAGCTGATTGGCGAAGGCCACGCAGGCCAGGACGTCCTCTTGGGAGAGATCCGGGAAGTATTCTTCAGAGGTGATCTCTGCAATAGAAATACCAGCAGCTAAGAGATCTAACACTTGCTCGACCATGATGCGGGTACCGGCGATACGGGGCTTGCCGTGGCAGACATTAGGATCGGCCTCGATACACTCGGCGATCTTGGGCATAATCCACCTCCTCAAAAATTATACAGCGATCTACCCTGCCATCCAATCTCAACGTGTAAACTTGCCAACAGCACTTCGTCCCATCTCAAAATCCTTACGTGCAAACGTGCGTGCGTGCCAACCCGCACACGTCGGCTCCTATGCTCCTCCAAAGCCTTAGGCTGAGATGAGCCTCTAATTCTCCTCACAAGGGACGCCCACGGCGTCCACCAGGAGAGCCCGCCCGCGAAGGGGAAGACGACCCTTCAATCCCACAGGATAATAACCAGCTCCATAGATTCACCGGCGCTTTCCTTTGAGCTGCCAGGGAGGACAGTATTTGCTCTACTCAGCCCCCAAAGTGGGTTAAGAGATGCAAAATACAAGGTTCGACCCCCTACCCCTCCTGGATGTTTCGCCGTTGATTACCTCCTTCACCCTCGCTTCGTTTCAATAACGGGGCGGGCTATCAAGCCAGGGGGCAAACTCAATCCCATCGCTCACCTCACCCCCTTCACCATCGGGATTAAGATCGGAATGATGGGGGCCGCTGGAGTATCCCCACCAGTTCCACCGGGCATCGACGGTGCCCTGGGCAGGGGTTTCTCTCTCCAGCCCGAACCGCGCATTATCGTAGATCCGGTTGAAGCGAAGGGTCGTCCCAGGAGATGCGCTCACTCCGATCCGATTCCTCCAGATATCGTTTCCCATGATGAGGTTCTCCCCGAATGCGTCGACCCCGATTCCGGGGCTGTTGTAGACGAGATTACCTTCCACCACATTCCCGTTGCCGAGGAGGGACAGGGCCACCCCCATCACGTCCTCCCCGTCGAGCCGGTTGTCGCGAATGAGGTTGTGCGCTCCGTACACCTGGAGGACGTACTCCCCTTCGCCGATCGCCGTGAAGTCGTTCTCCAGGACAAGATTGCCGTTCCCCTCGGTGATTGTCCCTCCCCGCCCTTGATTGCGGCGGATGACGTTGCCATCGGAGCCCTTCAAGCCGAAGCCCCCGTAGCCTCCCGTGAAGCGGTTCTCCTCGATAAGGTTCCCCGAGGAGTCGAGGAGACCGATCCCGATGTAGGCACCGAGAATCTCGTTCCCGGAGAGGGTGTTTCCGCTCGCCCGATCCAGCCAGATCGCAACGGCAAAGTTGCCGTCGATCCGGTTCTCGATCACCCGATTCTCCTCCGCCTCGATGAGGGCGATCCCCTCCTTGGCCGACCCTTGCAGCACGTTCCCGCGCAGGAGGGCGTCCCTCGTCTGATCCAACCGGATAAGGGTCTCGGTATGGTAAAACCAATCGCTGAGGGTGTTCCATTCGAGTCGCACCCCCGTGGCCTTCTCGACCGCGATCCTCACCGAGCCGCTCTGGACCGTAAACCCGGAGAACCGGACTCCATCGGCTTGAATAGTTACAACGACTTCGGCGCCACCCCCGTCAATGACCACGCAGTCTTCAGGGGCATAGACACGAAGGTCAGCGGTGCTAATAGTCAGCGTCTCCTGATAAGGGCTCCCGCTCGCCTCCACCTCAATCTGGTCCCCGGGCGCGGCGGCATCGATCGCCGCCTGGATCGAGGTGTAGTCGCAGCCCGTCGCGCCGACGGTGATCGTCCCCGGGGCCGCCGCCAAGGCGATGCCAGCGCACAGCCCCAGTGCCAAAATTAACACTGCTACTAGCGTAATCCGAAATTTCATCGCACACCTCCTTAAGGTGATTTCGCTTCTTTTTGCAGCTTTTCTCCATTAACCACCTCCCTTCGCGCCTTTACCCCTCCGGGTTAAGGACGCGGCCCATGAAGAGCCATCCGCACGTCTATCGCGTTCCTCTACCCCCTTTCTTGAAAAGAAATCCGTTGGGGGCTGCGCCCCCAAACCCCTACCGCAAGCCAGAGCTGGGGGCGCGACGCCTACCGGCGCGCCCCCATACCCTGGCTTTTGCGGGAGATGGCAAGGACCTCAGGGCGCTGTCCTCACGAGGCGGAAGCCCAGGGTGTAGTACTCGATGCCGGGCGAGTAGTAGTCGCGAAGCGCAACACGGCAGTAGCTCGCGCTGTAGTACCAACCGCCGCCGCGCTCCATGCGGGCCGAGCCAGACGAAGGGCCACGCGGGTCGCTCCCAGGCGAACTTGAGTAGTAATCTTCACTATGCCAGTCCCAGCACCACTCCCACACGTTCCCCGCCATGTCGTAGACTCCATACCCGTTCGGCTGGTAGCTCCCCACCGGGGCCGTGCCACCGACGCAATCCCGGTAATTCGCTCTTCCATAGCCGATGTCATTTCCCCAGGGGTAGCGCTTGCCCGATAAGCCCCCGCGGGCCGCCTTCTCCCACTCCGCCTCCGTCGGTAGCCGGTACCCGTTCGCCGACCAGTTGCAGCTCCAGGCGCTGAGATTATAGCACGGCGTCAGACCCTCCTTCTCGCTCCGCGCATTGGCCCACTTCACCGCCTCATACCACGAGACGTTCCAGACCGGATGGTCGGCCCCCTTCCCCGAACCGCTCCCCGGCCCGATGTCGTAGCCGTTGTCCTCTGCCCAGTTTGCCACCTCGTCCCACAATGCCTTGGTCACCTCGTAGCGGTCCATGTAGAACGCGCTCACCGTCACCGTGTGCACGGGCCGCGCGCCGGACTGGCCTTCGTTGAAGCTGTCCCCCATCTGAAAACTACCCGCCGGGATCAGGACCATGCCTGCCGGCGGTGGCGGTGGCACACTGGTCTGGAGAGTCAGACTCTCCACAGTGAATCGGCCCGCAACTTGAATCAGGATAGAACCAGTCACGAACGTCTTGTTCGGTCCCTGACCGCGCAGGATCAGGTTGTCCTTTGTGACTACAAGGTCTTCCTGGCACGTGCCTTCAGCCAAGCAGATGACCGCATTGGCTGAGACACTGTCGATGGCGTCCTGAATTGACTGGCCAGGATAGACCGTTACTGCACAACTCTGCGCCAACCCAACTTGTCCGACATTCCCCGCGACCAAGGCCACCAAGACCAAGGCCGCGCCCAGTGCCATTAGCCTGAACATCTTGCTTTTCATCTGAACCCCTCCTTGTTTATCGTACTTTCGTTCTTGCCCAACTTCCGCCGATCTCCCGTCTTGTCATCAGCCTCGCGGATCTAGAACCCGGCCCAGGAAGAGGATCGCACCGGTCTCACGGTCGCGGATGAGGAGGATGAACGGATGATCGACCCACACCGGGATGGGAGCTGCTGCCACCATGCTGGTCCCGGTCGCCGCGGCTGCCTCCGTTCCCTGTTCATCCACCTTGATGAACGCCTTGTGGTAGACATCGTCGATCCACAGATCGTGCCTCCCGGCCATCCCCGAGAAGTCCGCCCCTGGAAAGAAGGCAGCGGGCATTCCCAGCTTAGAGAGCGTATCTTTCAGATCGAACCCCGAGGTGAAGGAGAACTTGGGCATGGTTAGCTGGACTTCACTGCGCCAAAGCTCCTTCAAGATCTCCCCAAGCCTATCGGCATCGAGCGCCTGCTCGAACTGTTCGAATTTCTCAAGCTCGGGGAGCAGGATGACCATCGAGAGCTCCTCACCTACATAGGGCAATTCCACCGCCTGGTAGTAGCCGTCATCGAGGTAGCCCCGGGCGTAGCCAAACCACGCCTCCTCCACCATCATCATGGAGGCGGTCTGCGTGCCACCGCCCAAGAGGTGAAACGCGTCCTCATGGGTGAACCAAGGGTCGAACTCCCACTTCCAGGTCCCCTTGAAGTAGATGGCGTTCGTCAGTACCAGTCGAGTGAGCGGGTCGATCGAGCCCGGTGGCAACAGGTCCTCGATCTTCCCTTCGGTCTTCTCGGTTACCCAGTCGTTAATGTGAACCCGACAGGCATCCGGGGTGCTCTGGAAGTCGAGCAGCCGGAGCTCCGCGCCGTAGTTCTTCGCCAAAAGGTCGATGTAGTCCTGCAAAAATGAGTAGCCGCGTTGGCCCCAGAAGGCGTTGGCCACGTTTAGCTCTATCCCCTCTTGCTCGCGGCTGGTGATCGCAAGATCGAGGGCATCGAACGCCGGATGGGTGCGCTCTTGGGAAAGGGTGAACTGGAGCGCTTCGGCCATCTCCTGTTCCGTCTCCCCTCTTGCCCCGCCATAGGCCATCGCCAGGGCGAGGGAGATGCTGTAGGGCGAGTAGAAGAGGTTCTCACCCTTGTTCTCCTCCATCCTGCGCAGTGCCTGATAAAGATCGAGGGCGAAGGCGGTGTTTCCGTCAACAAGCTTTTGAAGCTCCTCGTCCGTCGCATCGGGCGCCGTCTCCCGCGTCACCTGCGGCTGGAGGACCTCCTCCTGACAACCGTTCTGCGCGAGCGCTGGACCGCTCACAGACAGAGCCAACACCATAACAACAACCAATAACCTGAAGATACAAGACTTTGTCATTCTAATCCCTCCTTCTGTTCTGCAGTTACTACTCAGCATCTGCTTTCCTAATCAACGGAACCACCTCCAGCCCACACACCCGGGCCGAGGCATGAGGGGCGGTTCGCTGCCCTTCGCTCATAACGAATCTCACCGGTCGGCTTTTGAGCATACCTAACCTCCTTCAGATTGTGCTTGCACTTTTTGACAGCGCTTTGTACAATGACTAAGCGCAGGATCAGAAAGCAGGTGGGATATATGAAGACAACAAAGACGCGGTTGACGGTCGATCTGCCCCGGGAGTTGGTGAAGCGGGCCGATACGGCCGTCGAGCAAGGGGCAGCCCGCAGCCGCAACCAGTTGATTACCCAAGCGATTGAAGCATGCCTCCACAGGCTGGAAGAGGCCGAGATCGACGCCCGGTTTGCGGCAATGGCCGAGGATGAAGCATACCAGGGGCTGGCGTTGCAGTTGACCCAGGAGTTCGAGCGTTCAGACTGGGAAGCCTTCCGACTCGGTGAAGGCCAGGCACCATGAACCCTTCTTCGCCTCAATCGGCTGCAGGATCGTCTCCTTGCCGCGGCGAGGTCTATTCGCTGCGGCTCGATCCTGCGGAAGGCTCGGAGCAACGAGGCACCCGGCCCGCGGTGGTCGTCTCGCGCGATGCGATCAATCGAGCCAGCCCGGTGATAGTCGTCTGCCCGTTGACCGACGCGCGCCACGTTCCTCGGCCTTATCCGAGTGACGTTCTGGTAAAGGCTACGGAGGGCGGGCTCACCAAGGACTCGGTGGTGCTCACCGGGCAGATTCGGGCGGTAGCCAAGATCCGTCTGCTCCGTCGCCTGGGGGAGCTCCGGCCTGATACGATGCGCCAGATCGAGCAGGCCCTCAAGATTACGCTGCACTTGCCTTGAGCTTAAGCACATGATCACTCCTCGAATACGCCTTGTGGGGGGAGCGCGATGCTTTCCCTCACTGTAGACAAATCTGCCCATCGGGGAGATCCTGAAATGGATGCCCCTCGGTTGTCCATGCTGTTCCAGTTTCCCTACCATGTTGAGCTCTCGGTGACATCATGGATACTCCCCACCCTCCTCGGTCATCAGGAACTCAAGCTCAGGTGGCCAGACGGCGGCCCGGTCGTTCCCGTCAGGCTCCCCTGAGCCGGGGATGGTGTTGCAACAGCCTGAGACACGGCCTGTGAAAGCGGCGGGCTCGTAATAAACCCGGACGCCATAGTACCCATTTTTGACGATCATGTTCCCCTCAATGGTCGTCTGCACTGCCCTCCCAAAACAAAAGATGCCCGCGTCCCTGTTCTCGGAGATAGTGGACCCGGCAATCGTTGCCTGGGCTGAGGCCTCAAGCTGGATGCCATCCCCCTCGTTCCTGGAGATGGTGGAGTCAGTGATCGTGGCTTTACCTTTAAGATCGATACCAGACCACCCATTCCCGGAGATATTGCAGTGCGTAATTGTCATCTGCAGCAAAGAGGTGTCATAAGAGCTGCCGATGCCATTACGTTCATTCTGAGAGATAGTGGAGTCCGTGATCTCCGCTTTACCGGTTACATTAAGGCCATACTCTCGGTTTTTGGAGATAGTGCAGTTGGAAATCGTTGCCCAGGCCGAGACTCCCACTCCCATGCCATCCCCCTCGTTCTCGGAGATAGTGGACCCGGCAATCGTTGCCTGGGCTGTGTCCCAAAGCCAGAGGCCATCACCTTTGTTCCCAGAGATCGTGGAGTCGGTGATCGTCGCCTGTGCTGAGCTCTCAAGACGGATGCCAGCGACATTCTTGGAGATGGTCGAGTGAATGATCTCCGCTCGCGCTAAGTCCTCAAGATAGACGCCATACCCATTCTCGGAGATGGTCGAGTCGGTGATCCTCGCCTCGGCTGAGTTCCCAATGGTGATGCCATCCGAGTTCTCAGAGATGATAGAGCCAGTGATCTCTGCCTGGGCTGAACCCTCAAGCAAGATGCCAGCCGACTCATTCTCGGAGATAGTGGAGCCAATGATCTTAACCTGAGCTGAGTCCTGCAGCCGCATGCCATAGTCCGCGTTCCCAAAAATCGTAGAGCTGACGATCTCCGCCTGCGCTTCGTCTTGTATCAGCACCCCATGAGGGCAGACTCCTTTATCCCAGTCCGCACACCGTCCATGTGCTCCGGTAATTGTAAGTCCCTTAAGTTTGACCAAGATTTGGTCCGCCGTCTGCTCCGGTGTCTTGATCCAGATCACCGGATAGCCACGTTCGCTCCCCTGGATGACCGTCTGCTCTGGACCCATGCCACGCAAAGTCAGAGACTTCTCGATCACCAGGTTTTCTTCCCATATCCCTTCCGCTAACTCAATCACTGCGCCCTGTGCTGCTCTGTCAATCGCCCCCAGGATTGACTCTCCTGGCTGAACCGTTATATACTCCAATTCCACCGGATACTTCCCGCCCTCCTCAGTCATAAGTAAGTCAAGACCAGGTGGACAGACAGCGCCCTTACTGTTCCCTTCAATGGTGTTGGCCTGGCCTGAGACATAACCAGCGAACGTCTCTGCTCCATATTCGAAGCCGCATCTCTTAAGATGGAGCGCGATGCCAAAGCTCTCGTTGTCAACGATCTTGTTCCCCTCAATAGTTGCCTCTGCTGAGTCCAAAAGCAGAATGCCATCATCCCCGTTCCCGGAGACGGTGGAACCGATGATTCTTAACTGAGCGTAGTCCCCCATTCTGATGCCATTCCACTCGTTCGTGGAGATGATTGAGTCAGCGATGTCTACCTGAGCACAGTCCTCGATCGAGATGCCAGCATCCAAATTGTCCGAGACGATGGTGTTGGAGATAGTCGCCTGCGTCGAGTCATAAAGCGCGATACCATGCGACCTATTCTCTGAGACGGTGCTATCAGAGATCGCCACGTGAGCCTCTCCTAGCAGGACAACACCGCTAGGGCAAATCCCCTCATTAGGGTCAGCGCATCTTCCCTTAGCTTCGGCCAAAGTCAGGCCTTCTACCCTCACGGAGATCTGAGCATCCGCTCTGATTAACAAAACAGGATGTCCTCTCCTGAGACCTATCACCTTTGTCCGTTCCTGCCCCTCCCCCCTTAAGGTGAGACTCTTCTCGATCACCAGGTTCTCCTCCCAGATCCCTCCTGCTAAGCAGATCACATCCCCCTCCGCCGCCTGATCGATCGCCTCTTGAATCGAGGTGTAGTCACAGCCCGTCGACCCGACGGTGATCGTCCCCGGGGCTGCTGAGACGATGCCGGCGCAAAGCCCTAGCCCCAAAATCAACACCGCTAACAACACAACTTGAACCTTCATCACGCACCTCCTTAAGGTGATTGAATCTTCTTTTGAGCCTGTTGCTTAAACCTTTTCTACTGCTCGCCTTCAAGTTCAAACCCTAGTTTCAAACATTTTACCGCCTCGGGGGGTGTAGTATCTGGAGAAGGATTTACTACACTCCCCAAGGACGCTGAGGAATTGAGAGATCGGAAGATTGAGTGATCGGAAGATTAGGAAGTTCAATCACTCAATCAATCACTCACTCACTCGCTCAATCATTCAATCCTACTGCCTCCCTCTGCCGCAGGCTCAGAACTCAAACCCGATCCCCACGATCCACCCCCGGCGGGTGTGATAGCGAAGGCTGAACATCGCTCCTTCGCGGTGGATCGATATCCCCCCGAAGGCGGAGAGGTAGGTCTCCCGGTCCGTGTAGCCGTTCGGCAGGATCACCGCCCGCTGGGGCAGGAGTTCGGTTTCTCCCTGTGAGCCGGGCATGGTCGCGATGTGCACCCGCTGTTGGAAGGAGATGCCGATTCCGGATTCGAGGGAGACCCCACCGATGAACGGGGTCCCGAAGAGAGCAGACAGTTCGAACTCGGGCCCCAGGTTGTACACCTCCCCCTCCCATGACTGTGGGGAGACCTCGTAGTAGTCGGGGACCTCCTCCCCGGTGAACGTGATCGAGCCCCCGATCCTCACGTCGTCTCCGATCAGGAGGCCCAGGCTCCATCCCCTCTCGCCCCGCCCTGCATCGAGCCCGAGGTTAAACGGGACGGGCTCGATAAGGCCCTGCAGCTCATCGAGGATGAGACCGAGCTGGGTGAAAATCTTCACGTCCAGTATCTCGACTGCCTCAACGCCGCGATCATCGACCACCATGAGCACAACCATGTAGAATCCGGGCTCCTCATAGCGATGCGAGACGATCATCCCAGACGCCGTGCTGCCGTCGCCAAAGTCCCAAGTGTAGCTAACGATCTTCCCGTCGGGGTCATGCGAACCTTCGCCGCTGAAGGCGAGCTCCTCCCCCACTTTCCCTCGAGCCTGCCCGGATAGCCACACCACAGGGGGATGCGATTCGATCGTGATCTCCTTGGTAGCCTCCCCCTCAGACCGATCGTCGTCCGTCACGGTGAGCCGAATCAGGTAGATCCCGGGCTTCACATAGCGGTTCCGGACGAATCTTCCGGTGGACATGGTCCCATCGCCGAACTCCCATTCGTAGGCGACGATCTTCCCGTCGGGGTCATTGGAGCCGCCGCCGCTGAAGGCGAGCTCCTCACCGGCCTTTCCGTTGGTCGGGCCAGCGATCTGGGCCACAGGCGGTTCGTTCTTTCTCAAGGGGACATGGATCTCCCCTTCGCTGATGCAGGCGGTGGACCAGGGCTTGTACCCCTCCTTGGTCAGGGTGAGCTCCCCAAGCGACGGCTCGACCGCAACAGTGGCCGGGGTCTCTCCCACACGGCGGCCATCGACCAGGATCTCCGCTCCAGGCGGATCGGTCTCGATCGAGACCGCGGTGATCCGCTCAAGCTCCGCCCGCAGCTCCTGCGTCTCTCCAGAGGCGAGATTCACCGTCTGCGACCAGACTCTGTACCCGCAACGGGTGAGCTCCAGGCGGTGCTCCCCCTCCAGGTAGAGCGTGATTCCCTGTTCCGTTGTCTCCCCAGCGGAGTGACCATCGAGGTGCACCTGCGCCCCAGCCGGATCGGACCATACCGTTAGCCTTCCCCAAGCGACGAGCTCGGCTGTGATCTCACTCTCCTTTGGGATGTTCACGCTTGTGGACCAATCCTTATACCCTTCAAGCTTTAGCGTGATCGTGTAGCTCCCCTCGGGGAGCTTGGGGGTGGTCAAGGGGGTTGTCCCCCTGTATTCCCCGTTGAGATATGCGCTTGCTCCCTCAGGAGTGGAGGAGATCGTGAGATTGCCGCCGCGCACCACTTCAACCGAGCGTGTCGCTCGCGCCTCATAGTCATCGTCGTCGCGGACCACGAACGTCACGGTATAGGTCCCAGGCATGTCGTATACGTGTGTGCTCGACTTCCCCCTCGCCGTCGTCCCGTCGCCGAAGGCCCACTCGTAGGCGACGATCCTTCCATCGGGATCGCGGGAGGATGAGGCATCGAACGCGATTCGGTCGCTCACAAACGCTTCTTTGGGAGCGACAGTGAACGCAGCGGTCGGCCTCGCACACACCCGAATGACCAGGGTCTGGGAAGCAGAGGCCCTGTCCTCATCGGTTACCGTCAATGTGACCTTGTATTGGGCGGCAAAGAGCAGGAAGACGTAGGATACCTTTACTCCCTCGGCGTCGGGATAGCCGTCACCGTCGAAGTCCCATTTGTAGCTGCTGATCGAGCCGTCGGGATCGGAAGACTCGGACGCATCGAACAGGACCTTTTCGCCGAGCAGCGGCTGTGGGGGTTGCATGTCGAACTTCGCCTGTGGCGGAAGGTTCACGCGGAGGCTCGCGTAGAGATCCCTACTCTTACCGGACTCTATCCACACTTCCTTGGACCAGGTCTTGTAGCCAGGCTTGCGAAGCTCGATCGCATGACGACCTGGCGCAAGCTCGATCTCCTTCGGAGTAATCCCAAGGGAGCAACCATCTACATAGATCGCTGCTCCCCAAGGTTGAGAGGTAATACGAATCCTTCCCGGCTCCTCCAGCCAGAAGTTCAGTAGCCTACTCTTGCATATTCCAAGGTAGACCGTTTGAGAAGAGCCTTCGTAGCCCTCCTTTTCGACCCTAATCGAGTGGAGGCCTCCTCTGAGCCAGAGTTCCCTGATCACGGGTCCCTCCTCACTCACCTTCTGTGTCGTCCCGACGTAGTGCCCATCCACATAAACTCGCGCATCAGGTGGCCAGGAGGTGACGACGAGCCTCGACAAAGAGATCCTATATTCGGCCCAATCGGTGGCCCAGGACCCTTGCGGCAGGTTCTGCTTCAGCCAGGTATCGAGCTTCACGGCGAACGCCTTAGGGTCAGCACTGAGGAGAAGGTATGGATCCCGCCCGTTGTGCTCAAGGAAAGGAATCGGATAAAGAACGGCGATCGCCTGGATGTACTCGATCCCTGGAGGGCCCTCGATCACGATCGAGTAGCGGTCGGAATCCGGAAGGGTATGCTCGCCCTTACTCACCCACGGATTCCGCGAGAACCCATTGGGGAAGAGGAGCCACACCTTGCCCTTAGAATCGATGTTGTAGATGTAGACGTAGGCAGCGCGGTCGAGCGTGAACTTGAGGGTGAGCCGTTCCCTTGGGCTCAGGCATTCCTTGCTCAGGCGCAGGTTGAGGGAGAGGCTCGGCTTGGCCGGTGAAACGACCATCCCCTGGGGCCGGGATTGTCCAAGGGCAGTTCCTGTCGTCGCCAAAACTGACAAGATTACTGCAAGGAGCAGCGCCGTGAGATGCTTCATCCTCACCGCCTCCACCATTAACTACACTGCAGGCACCCGCAGGGTTTCGGGCTCCGGTTGAGCCCCGGCACTGTCATGAGCCACCGAAGTGCTCAGGGAACGCGGATGCGATAGGTGGTCCCGTTCGAGACAACCAGACTTCCCTTCTCCAAGAGATCCGTCTGGAGCTGCGGCAGAAGCTGCGTCAAGCACGTGATAACCGTTGAGGACGGGGCAAACTTGAGCCTGAGGCGAATGATCCCGGCGTGCGTGCCCAAGGGGTAGCAACGCAGATCGGCAAAATCCTCATCCAAGGTGATGAGGCACCGCCGCTCTTGACGGGCGTGGGCCATGATCTCTGGGTCAGGCTGACCTTTCAACCCAATCTCCCGGACATGTTGCGCATCATAACCCTGCTGCCGTAAGGCTTCAGCAACCAGGGGCGATATGTTCTCATCTATCAAGAATCTCATTACCCTGCTCTAGAAAACCCCGACCTCTTCCTCAGCCAAGCGTGCGGCATAGGCCAGGCACGCTTGCACATCTTCAAGGGTGAGGTCAGGATATTCTTCGAGAAGCTGCTCCGGGCTCAGGCCGCCGGCTAGCAAGTTGAGCACGACATAGACAGGGATGCGGGTTCCCGCGATGACCGGCTTCCCGTGCATCACTCGCGTGTCGACTACGATGCGCTCAGCGATCTTAGGCATAATCTTCCCTCTTCACGAATTATACGCCGCCTCGCTCCACCATCCAATCTCAAGAAGTACGACTTGCCGGGGCGCTCCGTTTCAGCGTGTAAACATGTCCACACACCAACTTGCACACGTCGACTCCTGTGCTCCTCCAAAGCCTTGGAGCTAAGATGAGCCTCTAATTCTCCTCACAAGGGACGGCCACGGCGTCCACCAGGAGAGCCCGCGTGCAAACGGAAGGACAAGCCTCCAGTTGCTCAGGGCGATGAACAGCCCCACGAGATCCCCAACCGCCCACGGAATAGGGACTTCAAAAGTATCGCTGCCCCATCTCCCTACTCAAGGTCTTACTCGGTTTTGCGCCCTACTCCTTAAAGCCTGGTGGGGAATCCTCGTTGCTAGGACAGAAGTCTTGTCCGTTGTTGTCAATCTCGTTGTTGACTTTATTTCTCCCCTTTAAGTGTGCAAGTGGTATTCCGCTCAATTCTGAACTTGATCTCCTTCCCTTCCATCTCAGGCCAATGATTGGGAAGCTGTGGCGCACGTCTGACGTATTCTTCAGATATCACTTGAAGCTCGGGTTCACATTCCAAGGTGATAGTGAAAGGTGGAACCTCATCTGTATACCACATCGTCACCTCTTCCCCTGGTGTGAACCCTCTCTCGATGAGCCTCTTTGAGATATCCACGGGCTGACCCCATGGCCAGAGCTCATACCATTCATCGTTTATCATGACAGGGAATATAAACCCTCCAGTGGTTTCCAACTTCACCTTCAGGCTCACCTCCCCCAAAGCTCCTGAGGAAGCGATGTAATCAATCCAGGCAGTGTCTTGCCCATAAGAATACGAGCTATCCTTCCTGTACTCCCAACGGAGGGTATGGGTGCCAGGGTGGACAAGGAAACCGGCGCGCCGCCAGTAGTCGATTTCCCCCGACCAGCAGTCCATCTCTTGATGATCGACATAGAAGCAGAGGGAGTCGCAGCCCTCCTCGGATGAGACCTTGTACGAGAAGCTGACGCTTGTGCCAGTTTCTATTGTCAACTCAAGGTAGGTGCTCTCATAGTCGTCAATCTTACCAGCCTGAGCTGAACATTGACCAGAGCGAGCCTCGTGTCTCGTCACAAACCAGTCTGCATCGCCCCCGGTCTCCCAGGGCAGCCGGGAGAAGTCGCACGTCTCGAAATCCTCATCCACAGGAGGAGGGAGAATCTCAATGAGCGAGTTGGAGATCTCCTCCAGGAACGCCTTTGCGTCTTGTTCTAAAGCAACCCCTATTACAGCAAGGATCGAACAGTTATACCTGAAGTTCTCAGCCGCCTGCCGAGTGGCCTCTATGGCCACTTCTAGATCCGGAGTAGAACCGTCCGGCGTCGTTGGAAACCCGTCCGTCGCAAGTACTAAAGCTGCTTCTCCGCGTTCTCCCGCCTCCCTAATGATTTCACACGCCTTGTCAATAGCGCCATTCATCCAAGTCCAGTTTTCCGTATCCTGGATACGGTCAATGGCTTCGAAGACTTTCGCGGTGTCATAAGTAGGCGATTGCTCTACAGTGATTGAGGAGTTGAAACTGAGGACGGCAAACTGCTTCCCCTCCCATATTTGTACTACAGCCTTAGCACATTCCTTTTCCGTTGGCAAGAAGGCGTTGGCCATAACACTGCCTGAATTATCAATGGCAATCACTATCACATCGGCCGGTTCGAGAAACCCTAGGGTGCCTCTATCCAATGGCGACCCAGCTGTAGTGATACATTGAGCTGTGGCAAGTCCGCCGGCCCACACACTGGCTAGCACCACTGCCACCCCGATGAACCTTAAGACATTCACTTTGACACTACGCATCTGCACCACCTCCTTAATCTAGTAAGCTCAAACTCCCTTCTATCTTCCGCTTCAATTACATACAACCTCTCACGCAGACAACCACCTCCTTTACTTACGTTTTCCCGGCACCAGCAGGTCACCGCCGAAGTAGACCCCCGGCCTACCTTCAACCCAGGTGTGAGCCATTCCCCTTGATGTTGCGGGCTCGCGAGGTGCAGTGAAGAAGCCGAAGGTGACTTGCTCTCCTGACATCGCGCCAGGGCCGCTGATCTTATCCCACGCTGCGCCGTTAGGCGGACCGAGGCCACAGCTGTTCAGCTCCCAACCTTCCGGACCGAACTGGTCACTCAGTTCGTCGATTTCGTTAGCGAAGTAGATGTTGAAGCTACTGAAGCCGTTGCCGCCATGAGGGTTGTAACTCAAGTTGGTAACGAGATATTCCCACTTCCGGCGTCCATCAGCCTGAGGCGTGATACTCACCTCGATCTGCAACTCGCCTCCGGTATTAGGATCGGTCCAGGTGAAGGTGTTGCCCTTGCCCTTCACCCTAAAGACCGCCTCCAAGCCGAGATGATCTGACACTGTATGGCTTAGCAATTCACATTCATAGTAAGCGGGAGTATCCTCTTCGATCCTCTTACACCCCTTCCTATTACCCGGTTTGAAGCAGTAGAGTATATCTGGTCCAGAGGGAACGAGCCTAATAGACTTGGGCTCGAGCGTCAATGCCTTGATCCCCGGGAAGTAGTGGAAGTAATCGAGCCTCTGCGGTTTGCCCTCTTCGGTTGCTAGGGTATTGCCTAGCTTGCCATAAGGGCTGCGCTCATCTGTCTTCCAACCCTCCCCTTTCTCAGGTAGATCTGGATTCCCAATCCAGGTGAAGCCAGGTAGATCGGAATGAAGTTTCATCCACACATCCCCTGAGAATGGGAGTTCCGATAACATACGCCAATATTCTTCTTTCGAGGATGGCTCCTCTTTTATACTGTCTATTATCTTTTGCATCTCCCATAGCTTAATCGTCCTATCCCCTGAGCTGGATACTAGATATCTGCTATGGGCATCGGGACTGAAAGTGACCGCATTCAGTCTACCCTTGTAGCCAATGAGGGTACGAACCTTTATAGCTGCATCTACATCGGCCACATCCCACAGCTTGATCGTTTTATCCTCCGAGCCAGATGCTAGATATTCGCCATCTCGACTGAACGCAATCGACATCACACTCCCAGTATGGCCTGCAAGAGTACTAACCTCTTTACGTGTTGCCATACTCCACAACTTGATCGTCCTATCAGCAGAGCCGGAGGCGAGGTACATGCCATCGAGGGGATCGAATGTGACCGACATTACAGCGCCCTCATGGCCTACGAGAGTACCCTCCAGCTCGCCGCTTTCCACTTTCCACAGCTTGATTGTATTGTCATCAGAACCTGAGGCGAGCAGGCGCCCACTGGGGCTGAAGGCCACCGAATTAACTCCGGCGGTGTGGCCCTTATCCTTAAGGGTGCGGACGAACTCCCCCGTGGCCATATTCCACAGCTTGATCGTCTTATCCTCCGAGCCAGATGCTAGATATTTGCCATCTCGACTGAACGCAACCGAGTTCACATGACTCCTGTGGTCACTGAGAACGCGAATTTCTTCGCCCGTCTTTGCATCTAGCAACTTAATCGTTGATTCACTAAAAGATCCGGAAGCTAGATATTTGCCGTCAGGGCTAAATGCAACTGAGGACACCATGGCAATATGAGCACGGGTACGCCAAATCTTTTCACCCGTCTTCACATCTAACAGCTCAATCACCCCACCAGCTGAACCTAAGGCAAGGTATTTGCCATCAGGGCTGAACGCAACCGAGGATATCTCCCCAATTTCGGACTCTGCATAGAGTTTAGGAGGAGGGGTAACACCTATATTCTCTCCCCATGCATTCTCTCCCCAGGCCTTCGGTTTCCATGCGATAACGTTGAAGTCGCCCATGAGAACGATCGGGTGTCCATCATAATTAGTGGCATTCCCGATGAACTTCTTGAGCTCCTCAAACTGCTTCGTACGAATAGTTGGATAATCATGAGCCTGCGTGTGTGTAACGAACACGTGGATATAGCAGTCCGTTCTTGCGCTCCCAGGAGCTAGATTTATACGTGCATAGAGGGCACCTTTGCATGCCCACTTCTCCCAACCCTCCGACTCGCTATATCTAAAGGCGCTAACGGCGATGATGGGGTGCTGGGAAAGAAGCATCAAACCACTGTCTAGTCTCAGACCACTATCCTTTACTTTGAGGCCCGTAACGTAAAATCTGCCAAACTTAAATTCAACGGGAATCTTATTCGGCCTTGCGTCAAGAACTGTGAATTTAATTCCAGGTTTAATAGTGATCTCCTGTTCTTTAGAGCTTACAGTGATAATTTTAATATCTTCAGCCTCAACTTCTCGTTCAGGATATGTAGGCAATGGTAATACCCACTCTATCTTTTCTAAATTGCCACCAGGCCAAGTACCAAGGACCTCCTTTTCGCCCTCTTTATAAAAGACCTCCTGTAGACCGACGATGTCATAGGGGTATAAACCGTCATTTTGACCTTTCCTTAATAGCTCAATGATACAAGGAATACGCTCATCTACAGCCTTTGCAACAGAGATTGGAACGCTACTAATACGAGTTTTTAAAAGCATCGTGTTCTGTGTAAGGAATTTGATCTCCTTCACTTCGCGTTGATCATCTGATCCCTGCTTAGCAGCTTGTGGAGTGGAGACCGAGACTACCATCAAAAGGACCAAGAGGCTTGCCAACACCCACCGTAAAAGCTTTTTGGCTATCATCTTGCCTCCCTTCTTTTCTTCCGTCGAAGGTCCTTTTCACCGCCAACTCTACTTAAATCAACTACTATCCAACCTTCTCCTCTGATTCAGGCACCGCTACTGCCTTTACCTAGGGAAGCTCTCACCTCCCTTCGCTCGGCGGAATAGCAACCGGAAGATAGAACGGATGTGAACAAGGCAAAAATGGGGATGAAACAAAGATGGGATTCTCAGATTTGAGGAATCAATAGCAGGACCGGCTGCCAACAGACTCGCGCTCCAAGCACAACCAACTGTCATCGTGCTCTACCCGGCGGCGCGAGCGGGGAAGGAAGTGATCTTGTCGATGCGTGCGACGCATCGTCAGGAAACCTGTACTACTTGCGCTTTCTTCTCTGCCCGGCCTTTCTTGAACCCGTGATACTCAGCACCGGGCAACCTCCAGTTAATCCTAGCACTAAAAGCCGTCAAAGTCAAGGTATGAAATGTACACTGGCTATCTGTAATACACGCTGTTATACTTCAATAACAATCAACAGTTATGGTATGCCTACGCCGATCGCAAGGTGGGCGACGAGTTTTCATCTAACGTCGCACACAGGGTACGACGCTACAGAAAGGATTGTCGCACACCTGTTTGCCTCGCCTGCCCCGCTGGGGCGGTAGGCGTGTTCGCACGCAGACAGGTGGACGCGACAGGCAGGTAAGGTGCAACGCTGCGCAAGCGGAGGAGTTTGCGCACCTGGGGTTTGCTGCCTATGGCTCCGCTAGAACCCCAAATAAAGCGAGATGATCGGCACTGCCAGTGCTCCTGCCGGGATCCCGGCGATCCCGCCCCACACCGCTCCCGCGAGAAATCCCATCCCGATCGCTTGGGGGTAGGTGAAATCCCCCACATCCACATGGACGATGGGGATTGCTAGTCCCATTCCGAGCGCGGAGCTTATCCCGCCAGCAACTGCGCTCCCAATCATCCCTAACCCAGCCCCAATGATTGGGGATAGGAGAAGCGAGGGTGAGAGTTTAAGCGTTGCATCGGCAATGAAGCGGCTGGCGAGGGCCCCGGTAGCTATGGTCGTAGCGACAACCGGAATAGCGACGAGGAGAGAGTCGGAGAGAGGCGTGCCTTCAGGAATTAGGTCAAGCACAGAAGGGATCCCGATCGCCAGACCGAGAACCGCCCCGCCGATCGTCATTCCCGTTCGCACGTGCTCCACCTTGTCCGCGGGAAGGTCATTCCCAATGACTGAGAGGCCAGGAATTAGGGCCACCAACAGAATGCAGATCACTTTATGGAACCGTTTCATGGCATTTTCATCGTAGGGGAAGGAAAGGTACCTGTCAAGTCAGGGATAAGAAGCTATCAGCCGTCAGTAATCAGGGATAAACAAGCTATCAGCTGTCAGCGATCAGCCAAAAGCCAACCCCATGATCTGCTGTAAGCTGACCGCTGATCGCTCGATCCGGTACAATGATTAGGACTAAGGCTTCTACTTGAAACGAAGCGGCAAGAGTAGATGCAGGGAACAGGCTGTAAAGGAGCTTCAAACATTGGAAGGGATAACTGAAAGGACGAGGCCACTAATTCGGTTAAGGCGAACTCCACTTGACCGGTTCCCGCGGTTAAAGACACGGCTTGCGCTTCGTTTGCAGGACCCGATCCTCGGAGTGGTTGACCGGCTTCCTGTAGGTTCGCTTGCTTCACGTGCTTTTCGGCAGACCCTGCGCCATCTGGTAGGAGGGGTCCTGTGGTCGGTTAAGCTTGAGGTGAACAATGCCTGCGGTCTCTCCTGCCCGATGTGTTACATAAAAAAGGGAGAGGATCTCCTCCCGATGCACGATATCAAGCGGTTGCTCGATGACATTGCGGGGGTGGGAACGCGCCTGGAGATCCTGGGTGGGGAGCCGCTTCTGCGGGACGATCTGGCTGAGATCATCCGCTATGCCAAGAAGGAGGCCAATGTTCCGCAGGTTGTCCTCTATACAAGCGCCCTGGGTGCTGATCAAAGGCGGGTTGAGGAGCTTCGCAGCGCTGGCTTGGATGCGGCGCTCGTTACACTGATCTCGTGCGATGAGAAGGAGCATGATGCGTTTGTCGGCGTGGATGGCGCCTGGCGAAAGACTACAAGCGGAATTCGATGCCTTAAGGAAGCCGGCATCGAGGTTTACACCTTCACCGCGATCCACCGCGCAAACATCGCTCGAGTCAAGGAGATCTACGCGTTTGCAAGAGGGCAGCTTGGGGTACACGCTGTCTTCTACCAGTACATCCCTCAGACGAAGGACGATCCGCTCATCCCCGACAACGAACAGTGGGCAGCGGTCAAACAATGGATCCTATGTGAGAAGAACGCGCCGCACGCCCGGTTTGTTCGTAACTTCTGCACACTGGCTGGCTCTGCCTGCTCCGGGGGATACTTCGTGTTCACGGTCAAGGTGGATGGCACGGTGACCCCCTGTCCGTTCATTTCCGACATCCCGCTTGGAAACATCAAGGAGGAATCGATCTGGAAGGTCATGGGGAACCGGTTCAACGTGCCTCAGTTCATCCAGTTCCAATCGCTACCAGCGGAATGCAGGGAGTGTAGCTACGCCGACATCTGTAACGGTGGATGCAAAGCGGGAAACGCTGTTCTATTCGGCAGCTACGATCGCAAAGACCACCGCTGCCTTGGACCGTGGGATAAACCGATCTCGGAGGCGGCAGTATCCGACCGGCTCCCCTGTTTCTTCTGAATTCTTGTTTTGGCTCCTCACAGTTAAGCTAAGGTAAAGCAGAGAAAGACTCAAGAGATTGGCCTCTCGCAAAGACGCAGAGGCGCAAAGAATGACAGAGAATGAGATAGGAAAGATCGTTGTTGATGCTGCGGTCTCGGTTCACCGAGATCTTGGTCCTGGTTTGCTGGAAACGGTCTATGAGGTAGCGTTGGCCCATGTGCTGAGGCAGCGTGGCTTGGCAGTGAAACGTCAGGTCCCCATTCCCATCGAGTATTGTGGCATCAGGTTTGACGAAGGGTTCCGGGCGGACATAATCGTTGATAGCAAGGTCATCTTGGAACTGAAGTCCGTTGAGCACGTTAGTGCAGCGCACAAGAAGCAAGTCCAGACATATCTGCGACTGACAGGATGCAAGCTCGGGTATCTGCTAAACTTCGGCGAAGCCTTGATGAAAAACGGGATCACACGATCTGTCAGTGGCCTGGAAGAATGATGTCCTCTGCGTCTCTGCG
>JAUWGE010000059.1 GCA_030606565.1 Candidatus Bipolaricaulota bacterium
TTTATCGTCAACAAGATAAGAGCAGATCTGGAAAGATACGGTTCGTCGGGGATCAGGTGTATCATTGAGGACGCGGACAATCGGGAGTGGGCTAATCAGGTCAAGGAGAGAATCACAAAGGAGTTTGAACCTGAGGAAGTCTGGCAGGTGGACATGTCACCAATATCGGCTGTTCACATCGGTCCGGGAGCGTGGGGTGTGGCCTACTATTGCCTGTAGATAAGGAAGAGTCGGGAGAATGAAGAGAACGGTTACAGTAGTGATCCCAGCGCTGAATGAGGAAGAGGAGCTCGGGGAATGCCTGGAGAGCTTAACTAATCAGAGCTTCCGGGATTTCGAGGTTATTGTAGTAGATAACGGCTCGACCGATGCCACCGCCAGGATCGCTCATAGCTATGGCTGCTACGTGCTCTACGAGGAGCGAAGAGGCGCCAGCTTCGCCCGCCAGCGCGGTTTTAAGTCAGCCCGGGCAGAGATCATCGCCTCCACCGATGCCGATACGGTTGTCTCGCCGGACTGGTTAGAGCTCATCTATTGCTCATTCCAAGAGGATCCGGATCTGGTCGGGGTCTACGGCCGGATCCTGCTGAAGAAGGGTTCATCCCCCAGCCACTACTTCAACCAGCTCATCCCCCTGACCGATCCTCTGCTGACATCTTTCCTCGAGGTCAGCCACTCCCTGAGCCTTCCTCACTTCTGCGGGGCCAACTTCGCCGTCAGAAAGAGATTTTTTGAACGGGCAGGTAGGTTCAGATCGCGGGATGGTCGCTTCTATCGGGTTTCAGAGGATGTCCAGTTGGGGCTCAAGCTCCGCAAAGTAGGCGAAGTCCGTTTCCTCAAAGACCTGGTGGTCTATACCTCGGCGCGGAAATTGGACAGCGGCTCTTGGAAGGTCCCCCTGACCAACGCCAAGAACTACATCTCAATGGCCGTGCTGGGTAAGGAGATCTAGTGACTAAGTACAAAAAGAGGCTCAAGTTCATTCTCTCGGGGATCCTGGGCCTGCTGATCCTAGGAGGGATCTTACACTACGTCAGCCTGGGGAAGGTCCTGCAGAAGATCACCATGCTCGGCCCCTGGGGCTTCCTCCTCTTCTTCTTAAATGCGATTTTGATCTTCCTCCTCTGGACAGCCGGTTGGTATGTTCTCCTTCGTGCTTACGGCGTGCAGCGAAGTTGGAGAGAGACACTCCAGGCGATGCTCAGCGGCTATGCGATAAGTTATCTCATCCCTTCGATGAACTTGGGTGGTGAGCCGGTCAAAGCCTACCTGATCTCGGACGGTTTCTCCTCATCCGGGGCTAAGGTGGTGGCCACGATCGTCGTCGAGCGGTTCATCAACATGTCCAGTATCTTGCTCTGCATCCTCGGCGGCAGCATCTACGTGAGCTTCACCCCGCTCATCTCACCGCCCTTGAGATGGGGTCTCCTTTCAGGAGTTGGGGGAGGTATACTCCTCGCCCTCGCTATCGGCATCGGATTCGTGAAGCGTGTCACCTTGGTGAGCAAGTTTGCCTTCTGGCTCCAGCAACGGCTCCCTTTCGGGAAGGAGCTGCTCGGCAGGGCAGGGAGAGGGATCTTGAAGGTCGAGCAGGAGATACACCGGGCGTTCTCCCAACATCAGCGGACGGTGGTAACCACCTTCGTGGTAGACCTGACGGCTGCCTCTCTCTCTTACCTCAACTCACTGATATTCTTCTTCTTCGCCGATCACCAAGTCCTCTCTCTGGGAGAGCTCTCCCTCATCTTCGCTCTGGGGATGTTCCTAGTTTTGTTCCTCTGGGTCACACCAGCCGGGCTCGGGGTGGCGGAGGGCGGGATGATAGGGATCTTCAAACTTTTGGGGATATCACAGGCGAGCGCAGTGGCCTACTCCTTCATGACCAAGCTTCCGGCGCTCCTTCTGGCCGGGGTCGGGATCGCCTTCATGGTTCAGTATGGCCTGGCCCGATTGTTGAAGGGCCAGGGGAAGGCTTGCCCCGAGAGAGAAGAGGGACGTGGTCTTTGAAGAGGAAGGAGCGGGTGTTTAAGCGGGAAAAGATGAGGATCTCGGTGGTAATTCCGGCGTTCAATGAGGAAGAGGAAATTAGGGAATGCTTGGAGAGTTTGCGGCAGCAGTCATTCCCCTATTTTGAGGTGATTGTGGTCGACAATGGGTCGAAGGACGCGACCGCCTCCATCGCGCGGACGTTCGGGATACACGTGATCGAGGAGAGGGAACGCGGGATTGCCCGCGCTCGCCAAACTGGCTTTGAAGCAGCACACGGGAAGATCATCGCCTCTACCGATGCGGACACAATTGTTCCAACAGACTGGGTAGCCCGGATTTACCATGCGTTTGTGGATAATCCGAGTCTGTGTGGGGCGTTCGGGCCATTTCATCTCAAGCGTGGGTCTTCCCCCGACCCGCGTATCAATCGTCTGATACCGTACCTCGAGAAAATAGGGACAAACTACCATCGTGGGACGACCGCACTGGGCCTGCCGCAGTTTTCCGGGACAAACTTTGCGGTCAGGCGAGATGCCTTTCTCCAGGTTCATGGTTTTCGCTCTCCAAAGGATGGGCACTACTACCGGCGTTCGGAGGACATCCAATTGGGATTGAAGCTCCATCGGGCCGGAAAGGTCCGCTTTCTGGAGGACCTGGCCGTGTGTACCTCTGCGCGAAAGCTTGATAAGGACCTATGGAGGATTCCGATCTCTAACGTACCGGACTACTTCTCCTTCTTCGTCCGGAATGGTGAGGTCTAACCGATGGGACCCTCATTGACTCAGAGGAAGCGTTACATGGGGATAGCATGGGAAAGGGTGCGTGCCTGGGGAGACCTCAGCGGCGTTCAAATGGGGAGGATCCTGGGGAAGAAGCGACGGGTCTTTCTCATCTCTTCCCTTTTCGGGCTCGCCTTGTTGATCGCCATGGTGTGGATCGCACGTCCGATGGCCGTCCTTGCCCGCATCAGCACGCTCGGAGCAGGAGGGATCGTCACTTTCCTCCTCACTATCCTCCTTGGATTCTCTCTCGGGGTCGAGGGATGGAGGACACTCCTTCGTTCTTATGGGGTGGAGTACTCTTTTTGGCGGACCTTCCGTGTGATGGCTGGAGCGTACGCTGTCACCTACCTCACGCCGTCCTTTCACCTCGGCGGCGAGCCGGTGCGGGTGTTCTCCGCCTCCGACGGGCTTACGCGACGCAGCCACGAGGTTATCGCCACGATCCTTATCGAACGTCTCTTCTACTTGATCATCATCGCGACCCTGCTCCTCGCAGGAGGGATCATCGGATTAAAAGCAAGCGCGATTCCCGCGGCCGTTCAAC